>CAZQIY010000014.1:27922-85354 GCA_964593565.1 uncultured Anaerolineaceae bacterium | reverse complement strand
GTCGATGCGCACCAGCGCTTCTTCATCATCAAACAGGAATTCCGCCAGCGCCTTGGCCAGTTCGGTTTTACCCACGCCGCTGGCCCCCAGGAAGATAAACGAACCGATGGGCCGTTTGGGGTCCTTGAGTCCGCTGCGCGAACGGCGGATGGCATCAGAAATGGCAGACACGGCTTCGTCCTGGCCGATGATGCGATGATGCAGCGCTTCTTCCATGCGCAGCAGTTTTTCGCTCTCAGTTTCCAGCATCTGGTTCACCGGGATGCCGGTCCACTGGGCCACGACAGCGGCGATATCCTCGCCATCCACGACTTCATCCAGCGATTTTTCCTGCTGCCAGTTGATGCGGTGCTGCTCGAAATCATGCTCCATCTGCAGGCGGCGCATCTTGAATTCGGCTGCTGTTTCGTAATCGCGCGCCAGGCTGGCGGCTTCTTCGTCCGCAGTCAGCCGCCCGATCTCGTCCTTCATGCCCTTCAGTTCATCCGGCAGCGAATACAGCGCCACGCGCAGCTTGGCCGCTGCCTCGTCCAGCAGGTCAATGGCCTTATCCGGCAGCCTGCGGTCTGTCACATACCTATCTGACAGGCGGGCCGCTGCGACAATGGCTTCATCAGAGATGCTGACTTTATGATGAGCCTCGTAACGGTCGCGCAGGCCATACAGCATGTCGATGGTGTCGTCCACACCTGGCTCATCGACAAACACGGGCGCGAACCGGCGGTCCAGCGCGCTGTCCTTCTCGATATACTGGCGGTATTCGTCCAGGGTGGTTGCGCCAATGGCGTTCAACTCGCCGCGTGCCAGGGCCGGTTTCATCATATTCCCGGCATCCAGCGCGCCCTGGGCTGCGCCCGCGCCTACCACCTGATGCAGCTCATCGATAAACAGGATAATCTCGCCTTCGGAACGCTGAATCTCTTCAATCGTCGCTTTCAGGCGTTCTTCAAACTCGCCACGGAAGCGGCTGCCAGCCAGCATACCACTCAGGTCCAGGCTGACCACACGCTTACCCAGCAGAATCTCCGGCACATCCGCAGAAACAATCTTCTGTGCCAGCCCTTCGACAATGGCGGTTTTACCCACCCCGGCCTCGCCGATCAGCACCGGGTTGTTTTTGGTGCGCCGGCTCAGAATCTGGATCACACGCAGAATTTCCGCGTCGCGCCCGATCACCGGGTCCAGCTTGCCTTCAGATGCCATGCGGGTCAGGTCGCGGCTGTATTTTTCCAGTGTGCGATAGCGGGTTTCGGCCTGCGGGTCTGTCACGCGCTGGCCGCCGCGCACGTCCTTGATGGCATCGTACACACGGTCGCGGGTGATGTTGTAATCGGCCAGGATTTTTGCGACTGCCGTGTTGCGTTCCTTGAGGATCGCCAGGAAGATATGCTCTGTCGAAATGTATTCATCGTGCAGATGATTGGCTTCTTCGTTCGCCAGGTCGATAATCCGTTTCACGCGGGGTGTGATGAACACCTGCCCGGTGCCACCGCCATAGATGGCCGCTTTGGGGCTGGCGCGTAAAATCTCATCCAGTCGGGACCGGATAAGACCGACATCAACACTCATGCGTTCAAGGATCTGCGGAATCACCCCATCGGTCTGCTCCAGCAGCGCCAACAGAATATGCTCCGTATCCACCTGGTTATGACCGTAACGCTGTAGAATCTCGTACGCGCGCGATGCCGCATCCTGCGCGCGTTCCGTAAACCGGTCAAAACGCATCATGTGAATGTACCTCACTTAAAACAATATACTTGCTGTACATTTGGGGTGAAGATGATTGTACCGGATTTGCCCGGCACACCCAATCGCCATAAGGGCATATGCCCTCTCATTATCCTAATTTACTGGATGAAGCATAAAAACTATGTTGGCACAGTATAAGCAAAAAGCAAGAATCAGGGGCGGGAAATGCGCGACCGGCGCAGCATCTCTTCGCCCACATCCAGCAGATCCGCCGTCATGTTAAAGATGGTGACTTTTTCGCCGGTAAACAGCCGCCTGCGGCCCCGCAGCGCCTCGCGCAGCAGGTCAATCAGCGTCCAGGGATTTTCTGGTTTAACGTTCGTCAGTTCATTTACCAGAACCGCCCCCATAATCAGCGGCAGATAGACATAGCTCAGGTCCGGCTCTCCACGCCCGGCCAGCCAGCCTACGACGCGGTTGGCATAACCGACTCGCTCCGCGAAATCACCCAGGTCTTCATCCACACGCGGCTCGATCACGCCGAAGCCCAGCATGATGGCATCGAACAGCGCCGCCTCGAACAGATACTGCGTGGCCAGATCGCCTTTGTGCAGGTCTTCCAGATTTTCGTCATAAGCCAGCACCTGGCACAGGGTCTTGAACCACTGGCTTTCCTCGACGCTGAAGCCGGGTTCGAGTTCCAGCCCTTCATCCAGCGTATAGGTCATCATCTTGGCAATCGCCATCACCTCGCCGGGGTGCAGCGGCAGGCCGCGCTCTGCGAAGCGTTCCTCAATGGCTTCCTGCAGCGCCAGATAAACGCGGGTGCGGGTAAGCTGGTTGGCTACCCGGCGCGCATCCTCAATCTTTGCCAGGGCCAGTTCGCGGGTTTCTGCCACTTCTTCATGAGTCCATAACGATTCGTAGCGCGCTCTCAGGTCACGCTGGATATCCGGCATGATTTTGGGCGCAATATCAAAATAGGTCGTCAGAATATCTGTCGAATGGTGCCAGGTTTCTGCGGAGAACTTCACATCACGCAGTACCTGCAGCTTGAATGGCGAAATGCCCAGAATGCTGGGGGGCGGCCCGCCGGAAAACGGACGAACGCGCCGGCCAGCACCAGGGGTGCGATAGCGCACCGCTACCCGCACCGGAAAACGATTGCCCGGCTGGGTGGGCGGGCGTGGGACCAGCGGCGTATGCAGCACGCCCACTTCTCCCGGTTCAAGATTTAAGGAGATGGTTTTGTTTGGGATGTCCATCACCACCGGACGGCCCTTACGATCCTGCGTAGGGGTCTGAAAACCGACCTTGAGCTGCATGGGCTGATCGACCATGTTTTGCAGAATCAGGATCACTTCGACCGGCTGGTTGAGGTAGGTGCCTTCCGGGAAGATGCCCAGCGCGCACTGAAGCTGGTCTATGCTAATGCGCTTGCCACCCGTGATGGCACCCAGAACGTCAGGATAAATAGGATCAAAACGAATGTCGGTCATATTTGAAATCCGAATAACCGCGAAGAACGATTTACCAACTCTTTCGTCATCAGGAAAATCAGATCGTTTTCGTCAGACCATTCTGCGTCGCGCATGGCCAGCACTTCGCTCATGCCGCGCAGGGTCTCCTCCAGCAGTTCATCCGGGGCCACTACCTGATCAAACAGGATAATTCCGCCCATCATCAGCGGCAGATAGACGTGCGCAAAATCCATACTGTCCTGGGTGTTCAACCGCTGCAGGAAGCTGGTCGCATAGTCGCGTATTTCCTCTTCGCTGCCCATGTCCTCGCCGGTGGTGGTGCGGATCAGATCGAAGGCGAAAAAGATGCTGTCTCGTAACAGGAGATCATACAGGCGGTTACAGATGTATGCTGCCGGGTTTGCGGCCGTGGTTTCGTCGTGGGCGATGCCGCGTACCAGCCCTTCAAACCAGCGGGGCAGGCGCAGCGTATCGGTCAGGTCGTGCTGCAGCAGCGCCGTCACGTTAAAACGCTGACTGCCCAGGTAGTCGAAGGCATTCTCATCAGGATCAGTCATATGCACCACCAGTGTTAACAGCTTTGCGATATACACCGCTTCCAGCGGTTTGAGTGCATAGCCCGCCTTGCGAAAGCGATCTTCGGTGGTTTTGCGCAGTGGCTCGAACATAACTGATTTTTTGAGTTTTGGAAAGACAACCCGCCGCAGCAGCGTGCCATACTGGCTCAGCAGCATGGCCGGGGTGCCATCTTCCGCCAGAGTCCACAGACTGAACCAGCCGCCCTGGGTGGTGGCTTCTGTCTGGATCTTCGACCCTGCAATCACGCGGAACGACGCTTCGAGTTCTTCGCGGCCCAGACGTTTCGTCGCCACATATTCAAGCTGACGCAGCTTTTCCAGCGTGGCGCGTCGTTTTTCCGGCAGACGCTGCGGGTCGAACAGCCGGCCGCCGATTTCGGAACGCACCTGGCGCGGCTGGTCCTGGGGCTGTGTTCTGAGCGTCACGCCCAGTTTGTAATGATCGCCTGAGGCCGCTTCCGGGTGGCTGTTGACAGGCATCAGCAGGTAGCCCGCTTCGCCTGGCCGAAGCTGCACACTGTGGGCATCCTTTGGGGCGGCGAAACGGCCGGTTTTGCGGCGCAAAAATGTGGTGGGCAGGTTCAGGGTGGCATTCAGGTCGACAGGAACATCAGTGGCGTTCTGGGCCAGCAGCAGCACATGAAAAGGCCTCCCGGCCCGCACGTCCTGCGGGCTGATGGCCAGCGCCGCCTGGACGCCATTAAAGAGGGCGCGTACACCGCCAGTCAGGTAACCCAGCACGTCCGGATAAACATCTCTGCTCATACTTCCAGAGTATACTACAGACTGGAAGTAAACGCGCTGTTACATCACCTTGAACTGCTGGGCGCAAATTTCAATCAGCTCGTCTGTCAGCTTAAAGATGGCGGCATTCTGCTCGTTTTTCTCCCGGCGGCGCTCGCGCAGGGCCTGGTGAATCTGGTGCATGATGTCGTCCAGCCGTTCGTTGGGGCCGGCCACCTGATTGTTGACGATCAGGCCGCCCAGCACCAGCGGCACATAGGCATAATCAAAGTTGATGCCCTTGTGTTCGTGCAGCAGGCGCACGATGCGATCCGCATAGGACCGGGCTTCGTCCGGCGTCCCCAGTTCAAAGCCGGTCACCTGCTGGATCATCTGGATCGCCAGCGGCACGGCATCGCGCACGAGATGATCGTAGAGCATCTGGCTGATGACCTCGACAGGCTGGTACAGCGCTTCTCGGTTCGTGGAAATCACCTGCAGCATGCCGGCACACCAGTAGGGCAGCCGGACAGGTTTTCCGCTGAGCGCCTGTACCTTGATGGTGCGTTCAACGTTGTAGATCGGGTCGGCGCCATAATCATGCACATGGCTGGTGGGGTGCGCCAACTGCAGCACCTGGGCCAGCATCTTGGCGATCAGCAGCGCCTCGATAGGCTTCAGCCGGTAGCCTGCGTTTTCAAAATAGGCTTCGGTCACTTCCTGCAGCAGGGGGACGGTCTTTTTAGGCTGAAGCAGCGGCAGCACAAATTCTGCCAGCATGGGGGAGAAGGTGGCGAACGCCTCGGCATAATCGGTATGATCGGCGATAGTCCACAGGCTGATCCAACCGGCGCGAGTAAGCTGGACGATTTCCGGTTCTTCTGGCAGCACGCCAAAAGAGACCTCCAGCGTATCACCCAGCCCAAACTGTTTCTCTACAGAAAAGTTGAGCTTGCGCAGGTCCATGATGATGGCGCGCAGGCGCTCGTTCAGGCCGGTGATTCTGCCCCCGCCCTCCGGGTGCCGGATGCGCTGAGGCTTCGTCAGCGGTTTGACCTGAACCCTGACACTGACCTTGTAGGTTTCGTAGGGGGTCGTCGTGGGGGCACACATCACCGGCAGGGTGACGTATCCCACTTCGGCCGGGCGCAGGCCGACCAGCAGCCGCGTGTGCGATGAGGTAAAAGGGGCTTTCTGCTTCTTTGCGTCCCGGTCTGGCAGGCGCAAGGTGACGGTCACATCAACGTCAGCATCAGAAGCATTCTGTAACAGCAGAATAACTTCAAATGGCGATCCTGCCCGTACCATACGCGGGCGTACAGCCAGGGCCAGCTGGACGATGTTTACGTTGCAGCGCGGTTTGCCGGTAATCGCCCCCAGAATATCAGGGTAGTTGGAGCCTGTTCTGGCTGACATTGTGCGCTTGTCCATTGATAAACGTTCAAGTTTCCCTCATTATAAAGTCGGATTTTTGTTAGTTATCCTATGGGTGCTATGAACCTTTGGTTTGATTCGTTTGAAATTGGTCTGAGGGCCGCATGCGGTCCGTTAGACGCTGCCCGGCAGCAGGCCAGCCAGAGAGGAACGCCATGAACTATACTGCCGAAACCCGCGTGATTCCGGTGGATGCCCGGCAGCCAGACCCACAGGCTATCGCCCAGGCCGCAGCAGTGCTGCGCGCTGGCGGGCTGGTCGCTTTCCCGACGGAAACGGTCTATGGGCTGGGGGCCAGCGCGCTGGATGCCGAAGCGATCCGGCGCATTTACCACGCCAAGGGCCGCCCCGCCAACAACCCGCTGATCGTTCATATCGCGACGGTGGAGCAGATGACCCGGGTAGCGGTGGATATCCCCACGCTGGCGCACGAACTGGCGGCGGCCTTCTGGCCCGGCCCGCTGACTCTCGTGCTGCGGCGTCTGGCGGCCATCCCGGAGGAAGTATCATCCGGGCGCGAGACTGTGGCGGTGCGCCTGCCTGCGCATCCTGTCGCCCAGGCGCTGATCGCTGCGGCAGGGCTGCCGGTGGTGGCCCCCAGCGCCAACCGCTTTACCCGCCCCAGCGCGACCACCGCGCAGCATGTGCTGGCAGACCTGGCCGGGCATGTTGATATTGTGCTGGATGGCGGCCAGACGCCTATCGGGGTGGAATCGACGGTGCTGGACCTGACGACGACCCCGCCGGTGGTGCTGCGTCCGGGTGGGGTGACGCTGGAGGCGCTGCGGGCTTATCTGCCGGGGGTTCAGTCGCTGGGCGGTGCTGTGAATATGGACGACAGCCAGGCCCGGCCTGCCTCGCCGGGGATGTTCACCCGCCACTATTCCCCACAGGCCGAAGTGCTGCTGTTTGATGGCCCGCTGGCGGCGGTGATTCCTCAGATGCGGCAGGCCGCGCAGGAACGACTAAGCGCCGGACAGCGCGTGGGGGTGCTGCTGCCGGATGATGAACGGGCGCTGCTGGAAGATATGCCGCTGGAGGCTGTCGCGCTGGGACAGGACCCGGCACAGATTGCGCACCGCCTGTTTGCGGCCCTGCGTGAGCTGGACAGCCGGGGCGTCGATGTGATTCTGGCGCGGGCGTTTGAGCCAGCCGGGCTGGGAATCACGCTGCGGGATCGTCTGCTGCGCGCGGCCGATGGACAGGTTATTATGGTGGATGACGCGACGGGAACAGGAGAAACCCATGACCGACCAGTGGACCAACGTTGACGATTATTTTACCGGATTGTTTGCGCCACCAGACCCGGCGCTGGATGCTGCGCTGCAGGCCACCACCGACGCGGGAATGCCCGCCATCAATGTCAGCCCGAACCAGGGCAAGCTGCTGCATCTGCTGGCCCGGTCACATCGGGTAAGCAGGGTGCTGGAAATCGGGACGCTGGGCGGCTACAGCACCATCTGGCTGGCCCGGGCGCTTCAGCCGGGCGGCCGCCTGATTACGCTGGAACTTAACCCGAAACATGCGGAGGTGGCACGGGCCAACCTGACGCGGGCCGGGCTGGCGGATTGTGTCGAGGTGCGGGTGGGACCAGCGCGCGACAGCCTGGCCCAACTGCATGCGGAGCAGGCCGGGCCGTTTGATCTGGTGTTTATCGACGCGGACAAGGCCAGCACGCCGGATTATCTGAACTGGGCGCTGCGCATGACAGCCCCCGGCAGCCTGATTATGGTGGATAATGTGGTGCGCGGCGGCGCCGTGACCGACCCCAACAACCCGAACCCGGATGTGCAGGGGATTCGCCGGGCGCTGGCGGAGATGGCTGCCAATCCTAACCTTGTGACCAGCGCCATGCAGACTGTCGGCGGCAAAGGATACGACGGCTTCGCCCTTGCGCTGGTGGTGCAGCCGTCGCAAAATCCTTAACGCAGCAGGCCAGCCGGGTTTGTGCCCGGCAGCCATCCTTTACACTTTCACGCAGGAGCCTTCATTCATGACAGACATCAAACAATCGGTGCAGGATCAGTTCCGTCAGGCCGCAGAAAATTACCGCAAGAGCGCGGTGCATGCCGCCGGCGAGGACCTGCAGCGCATCGCTCAACTGGTACAGGCGCAGCCTGCCGCCCATGCGCTGGATGCGGGTTGTGGCGCGGGACACACCGCAGCAGCCATCGCGCCCTATGCCGGGCAGGTGACGGCCTTCGACCTGACCGATACCATGCTGGAACAGGTCAACCGGCTGGCGGCAGAACGCGGTCTGACCAACATCACCACCCGGCAGGGCGATGTGGAAACCCTGCCCTTCGACGATGCCACCTTTGATCTGGTGGTGTCCCGTTACAGTGCGCATCACTGGCCGCACCCCGCCACCGCGCTGCAGGAAATCGCCCGTGTGTTGCAGCCGGGCGGACGCTTTATCCTGAGTGATATCGTCGCGGCGGACGACCCGGCCCAGGATACCTTTTTGCAGACTCTGGAACTGCTGCGCGACCCATCGCATGTGCGCGATCACAGCATCCCCCAATGGCAGGCGATGTTCGTGGGGGCGGGGTTTGCCTGCGAAGTAGTGTATATGTGGCTGCTGCCGCTGGCGTTTGATGACTGGGTGCGGCGCATCGGCACGCCGCCGGTGCATGTGGCCGCGCTGAAGGCCCTGTACGAGGGCGCTGCTGCTGAAATCCGCGAGGCATTTCAGATTCAGCCGGATTACACCTTCAGTATTCCGGGGGCGCTGCTGGTCGGCACGCGGACCTGACTCGGCTAAGTCACAGACCACACAGGAGGCCAGATGAGCGAAACCACACTGACTCTGCGCGAACTGAACCGGGCCACACTGGCGCGCCAGATGCTGCTGGAACGTGCCGCGCTGCCAGTTCCGGCGGCCATCGAGCAGTTGGTTGGCCTGCAGGCACAGCTTGCCGTATCGCCATATATTGGCCTGTGGACCCGCCTGCGCGATTTCCAGCGCGACGACCTGGCCCATCTGATCGAGACGCGCCAGGTCGTCAAGGCGACGCTGATGCGGGCGACGCTGCATCTGGTCACGGCGGAGGATTACCTGCGGCTGCAGGGCACCCTTCAGCCGGTGCTGACCCAGGCGTTCGAATCCATCGCCAAACGGCGCGGCCAGAACTTCGCGCTGGATGACGTGCTGGCCGTGGCGCGCCAGTACATTGCCGAAGCACCGCGCACCTTTGCCGAGATCAGCGCGATGCTGGAAGCATGGAAACCGGATGCCGATGTAGGGGCGATGCGTTACGGCGTGCGGACACATCTGCCGATGATTCAGGAGCCGGTCAGCAAGGGGTGGAGCTACCCCGGTAAGCCCAAATTCGTGCTGGCGGAAGACTGGCTGGGGCAGGAAATCCCGGCGGGGGAGGACGTTCGCAGCCTGATTTTCCGCTATCTGGCGGCGTTTGGCCCGGCGACAGCGACCGACATGCAGACATGGTCCGGGCTGGCGCTTAAGGAGGCCGTCGAGGCGCTGAAGCCGGAGCTGCGCATTTACCACGACGAACGAGGCCGCGAACTGTACGACGTGCCGGACCTGCCGCTGCCAGCGGCGGACTCTGCTGCGCCGGTACGATTCCTGCCGGAATACGACAACCTGCTGCTGTCGCACAAGGACCGGACGCGCATCATCGCGGATGAATATCGTTCGCAGGTGTTTCTGCCGGGGCTGCGGGTGCGCTCCACGTTTCTGGTGGATGGCTTTGTACATGGCGCGTGGAAGATCGAGAAAAAGCGCGGCACCGCCACCCTGACAATGGAGCCATTCGCGCCGCTGACTCAACGGCAGCGCGACGCGCTGGCCGCAGAAGCTGAGCAGTTGGTGCGCTTTGTGGAAAGTGGCGCCAAAACCTTTGCGGTACAGTTTGCAGAATAATCAGGCAGGCTGATTTCTAACCTTTGGCGTCCCCGTCGTCCACCTCGCCTTCGGACGTGCCGGGATACGACGCCCGCTCCTCTGGCAGAGGCAGCGTATCCGCTTTGTCCTCGTCCCCCTCATCCAGCGTCTGTTTTTCTGGCGGCCGCCTGTCGCTGCCATCCAGGGCGAAGCGGGGGATATTTTCGATGTACAGCGACTGGCTGGGGAAGGCGATGCTGAGGCCCAGGTCTTCAACAATGTCCATGATCTGCAGGTTGATTTCCTGCTTGTGTTCATGGAATTTGACCCAATTGGCTTCCATCACATAGCAGCGCACCAGCACATCCAGCGAACTATCGCCAAAATCTGTAAACAGCACCACGATGGACTCGGGGTCTACCAGCGGCTGAGCTTTCAGCATCTCCCGAATGCGATCTACCAGATGGCGGATATCGGCGCTGGTGGCGCTGTAGCTGACACGCAGCTTGAAATTAATCCAGCGTTTTTGCAGCCGTGACCAGTTGGTGATTGGGGCGGCGGTGAGCTTGGAATTGGGAATCGTTACATAAGCCTGGTCTGGCTGACGGATGCGGACATTGCGCATGCCGACCTGATCGACAGTGCCCTCGACATCCGGCGTTTTGATAAATTCGCCCACGACAAAGGGCCGGTCGCTGACGATGGTGGTAAAGGCAAACAGGTTGGATACGGTGTCCTGTGCGGCCAGCGAGAAGGCCAGCCCCCCCAGCCCCAGCCCGGCGATCAGCCCGCTGACGTTGTATTCCCATTCCTGCAGCAGCACCACAATGGCAATGGCCACAATGATGATCTTGATGCCGGTGCGGAAAAAGGGGATTAACTGGTCGTTGAGCGAGATGCCGGTCACATAGCGCAGGTGGACTGACGAGGCGGTGATAAGGTCTACGGCGCTGTACAGACCCACGAAGAGCGCCAGCAGCACGAATGTGCGCGACAGATGCCCCACAAAGGTAATCGTGGCGGTGTCTGCGGCCAGAATTTGCCCGGCAATGGCGATGCCCACCGCGACGACAAGCAGACGCACCGGGGTGATGGCAATCGAGAGCAGCATATCATCGACGCGCGTTTCGGTGCGTTCGACCACCAGCCGCTGGAACGGCAGCAGGATTGCCTTGGTCAGCACCCGCCGCATCAGCCAGATGAGTAACAGGGCCAGGAAGGCCAGTAACACACGGAGGACCGTGTTACGAACCTCTATAGGCAGACTCTGGAGAAATTCAAGTTCCAACATGGTTCTATCTTGCCAGCTTATGAAAATTTCCGCAAGACGATGTGAATTTATTATAAAGAAATGCAAAAATTAACGCGCTGCAATGTATCCTGACTTACGATAGCAGTAGGAAAGCAATCAAACGACCTGTGATAGCGCCGGATTGCTGATCCGAACACTGGCCTGGCAGTCGAAATTGAGGATAGTCCATGTTTGTAGAAGACCCCGCCGAACACATTGAAGACCTGCACGTGTGCCCTGTCTGCACCAAGATGTATATGGAAGAGAAGGCGCTTTACCTGCACATCATCAAAGCTCATCAGGACGGCGAACGGCTGGCCTATGATCTGCGGGCAGACCTCTACAGACGCTGGCAGGAACGCATCCCGCGTCATTATCACTGAAACTGCGCTGGCAGTGGTGCGTGCTGGCACGCACTGTCGTAACAGATGAACAACTCCGGCCCCTGCATCAGGGGCTTTTTTATTGCCCCAGCAGCCTGTGGTACAGGGCCTGCTGGCGTTCGGCAGCCTGTTGGTAAATCGCGTGATTGTTCATATCCGGGTTGCAGCCATGCCCAAGCTGGGGCGGCAGGTCGCAGCCCATCGCCAGGATCGCGGTGCCGCGTATGGTCGCTTCGGCCTGGGCGCTGGCATAGACCGGCGCGCCCAGCACATCCGCCATGATCTGCATCCACACCGGCGAATTGACCAGCCCGGCCCCATTGGCGATAAACATCACATCGTCGGGCAGCAGCGGCTGTAAGCGGCGCAAAATCTGGTAAAAGCGGTAGGCCACCGCTTCGAGCGCGGCACGCACCAGATGTTCCGGGCGGGTATCGAAGGTCATGCCCATAAAGACGGCCTGCGCCTGCGGGTTCCAGCCCGGGGCGCGCTCGCCTGCCAGAAACGGCAGAATCGTCAGTCCGTGACTATCCGGCGGCAGGCTGGCCACCACACGCTGAAGGTCTGCTCCGTCGCCCACCTGCAGCACGCGCTGCATCCATGCATACAGATTACCTGCATTGCTGAGGGCGCCGCCGACCAGGGAATGATTTTCGTCGATGCGATACACAAACAGGCCGTCCGGGGTTTCTGTGGGTGTGCCGGGCACCACCACCCGCATCGCGCCGCTGGTGCCCAGCGACAGCGCCACACAGCCCGGCCGGGTGCATCCGCCGCCGATATTGGAGGATGCACCATCGCCAACCGACGGATGCCACAGTGCATCCTGCAGCGCGGGCCAGCGTTGTGCCCATTCTCCGCTGAGGCCCTGAAATGGTGTATTGGAAATTTCGGAAAGCTGATCCGGCGTAATGGGCAGGTGGCGCAGCATGGGCGCGTCCCAGGTCAGGTCGTGGCGGTTGAGCAGGCCGCTCCAGGAGGCGGTGCTGAGGCTGATGCGCCGCTGGCCAAAAATGCGATACAGCACATATTCCCCCAGCGACATCCAGTAACGCACGCGCGCGCACCAGTCCGGGTGTGCCTGATGCAGCCATAACAGGCGGATCGGCCAGTAGCTGGCATGAATGCGGCAGCCAGTGCGCCGGGTGTAATCCGCCACATCCAGGCTGAGGCTGTCGCCCAGGTCGCCGCCGCGTGTATCCGCCCAGGTATAGATTGGGGTTATGGGCTGGCCTGCGGCATCGATGCCCATCAGGTTGCCCACCAGGGTATCCATCGCGACCCGCTCGATCTGCTCCGCCAGCGGGCCAGCCTGCTGCAGGGCGGTGTCAATACATTCAAAGATCAGATGCGTCATCTGTGCTGGGTCGATCATGGACCCGCCATCCGGCGTGATGGTGGCGCTGTAGAGCACCTGTACAAATACAGCATCAAGCGCCTGGCCCTGGGCATCAAACAGCATCGCTCGCACCGACGACGATCCGACATCAATGGCAAGTGTGAGAGACAAGAAAAACTCCGGTAATCACAGTGCTGGTAAAGTATAAAACGAAAAAATGAGCGCTCCGCAAACCGAAGCGCTCTGATTGTGACACAAAATCGACAGAATTACTGGATCAGTCTGGCCGTAACGGTGATATGCTCCACCGCGCCCAGGGCGACAGAAACCGGGCAGCCGCTTTTGGTCGAGTTGGCGATTTCCTGGAATTTGGCGTCGTCAATCTCCGGCACTTCGGCTTCGGTTTCCAGTTCGATCTTGTTGATGATGAAGCCGCCTTCTGGCTTTTTGTTGATGTGTACCTTGGCGGTCGTGCTGACGCTTTTCGGCGAGAACCCGGCGCGGCCCAGCGCCCCGCTGAGCGCCATCGAGTAACACCCGGCATGGGCGGCGGCGATCAGTTCTTCCGGGTTGGTGCCCGTGCCTTCCTCAAAGCGTGAGCTGAACGAATACTGCCCTTCGTAAGCGCCGCTTGCCATCTTCATGCTGCCGTTGCCTTCCTGCAGCGTACCATTCCAAACCGCTTCTGCTTGACGTACAGGCATTGCGAGTATCCTTTCTGGATAGACATTTTTCAGACCACGATGATGAATATACCAATGCTTTACTATCCGAACAAGGGATACTGCCCCGCAAAGCAGGCCATTTGAGGATCGGTGTGGTATACTGTGGCATTCCGTTTCTGGGGCCGAATATCATGCCATATCTGATTGACGGGCATAACCTCATCGGCCAGTTGCCCGATATTTCCCTCGATGACCCGAATGACGAAGCGCTGCTGGTTCAGCAGTTGATCAGTTTTGCCGCCCGCACCGGAAAACGCTGTGTCGTGATTTTTGATTACGGCCTGCCGGGGGGCAAGTCGCGCATGTCGACCCGGGCGGTGCAGGTGGTCTTTGCCTCTCAGCGTTCCAGCGCAGACCGGGTGATGATCGAACGCATTGGCAAAATTAAGGACCCTCGCAACTGGACCGTCGTTTCATCTGATCAGGATGTGCAGGAAGCCGCCCGCCTGCGCAAAATGCAGGTGATGACCAGCCCGGACTTTGCGCTGCTGATGAAATCGCCACCAAAGCCTGTGATTGATGCCGGAGAGCAGGCCGATGTCCGGTTGTCGGAGGATGAGGTTGACGAGTGGCTGGCCTTCTTTGGGGATGATGGCGCTAGGGAGAGGCCGGATGGCGGCTAGCCTGTGCGGTAGCCCGCCGCTGCCATAACAGCCACAGGGCACACACCCCCAGCACCGCCAGCCCTGGCACAATCGAACGATAATAACCGTGATAAGTGGGGTCATAAAGCACCGGCGGGTAAGGGTACAACCAGTTGTTGAGCATCGCCGCCAGCAGAAAAGCGCCCCACAGCACGGCCACACAGATCAGGTTCACGACTGCCAGCCGCCAGCCTGCTTCTGGTTTGCGGCGCAGCACGCCCACACCAAGCAGGATACTCCAACCTGTCAGCGGCACGCTGATGCTCCACTGCCCCGGCGATGTTTCAAAAAAGTCATTCAGCGTGCGCTGCCATGTGCCCACCTCCGGGCGTTCGATGGCAGTATCCCAGGGCACAAGGATGAATTCAGTCAGGATGGTCAGGGTCAGAAACAGCAGCAGCCAACCAGGGACCAGCAGACCCAGGCCAATCAGCCTGCGCATCATCAGCTTGCCTGTGCCTCCTCGATATCATCAGGGTCCGCTTTCCAGACTTCGCTGGCAATATCGATATAGAGCTGCCCGTCCAGGTGGTCAATTTCGTGCTGGAACACCCGCGCCAGCCAGCCTTCGGCCTTGATGCGAATCGGCTTTCCATGACGATCCAGCCCTTTGACTGTCACCTTCTCATGGCGCTCGACACGGCCCGCATAACCGGGAATCGACAGGCAGCCTTCGATGCCTTCGACCATCTCTTTGCTGGTCTTGATAATTTCCGGGTTGGCAACCACATACAGCATCCCGGCCTGGTCGCCAAATTCCTTTTTGCTCTCTTCATCATCCTGCAACCGCACGACGATCAGGCGCTGGCTGACGGCGACCTGCGGCGCGGCTAACCCGACCCCCGGTGCCTCGATCATGGTTTCGACCATGTCATCAACCAGAGCCTGGAATTTGCTGTCGAAGCTCTGCACTTTAACTGCTTTTTTGCGAAGAATAGGGTTATCCGGCTGGATAATATTCAGGATGGCCATTTCTTTTTACCTGTCACCTGATCTGCTGAAAACTGCGGAGCACCGCAGAAAAATTTACTCCTGTCGATGATAGTCACCCACCGGCACAGCGTCAAGCCAGAAGCATATAAGAATCGCCTCAACTCGACTGGTCATCGCGCGTGCGCGGGATGCGCGGCGGGCGCGGCCCCTGACGTCCGGGTGGCGGCGGTGGTGGCGGCATTGGCGGCTCCTGGGAGGGTTGAGGAGACTGAGGAGACTGCGGCGGCATGGTGGGCGGCGGATAGCCAGCAGACGGGGGCTGGTTCTGCTGGGCATAGGGCGGGTTCGGATACATCGCCCGCATACGCTCGTGATACACATCCAGATAACGGGCGATTTCCTGCCGCTGCTGCGAAAGTTCCTGTTCCTGCTGGCGCAGCTGAAGCCCGGCGCGGCGTTCAAAAATCTGGTTTTTGACATGTTCCGGGCTGCCCACACTGTTAAATTCCTTGGGCGTATCGTCGCCAATAAGGGAGATTCTCAGGTCCCCCCGGTTCAGCAGAGTATTGAGCAGGCCGTTGCGAATCACCGTCACATCATCAACCCGCGCCAGCAGCACCTGCTCGCTGATATCTTCCAGCCACAGCGGGCGGCGGTGGATGAGCCGGGCGGTGCTGTCGCTAATGATGAGCATATCGTTGCGCCAGTCCCAGTCTGACAGGTAGAACCATGCCGCGCCCACCAGCACCAGGAACATGCCTGCCAGAACTTCGAGTCCGCGCAGCGGGTCTGGCCCCAGAAACGCGATGATAAAGACGACCAGCCCTGCGATCATCATGAGCGAGGGCGACAGGACATGCCCCATCCACACGGAAAGATGCTTGCGGTAAATGATGTCGCCGTTGCCATCCACGTAACGTGTACTGAAAAGGCCACCGGGTTCGATAGCGCGTTTTCGGACGCCTGTTTCGCCTTCGGACGCCTCGGTTTCGTACTGCCCCCCGCCATCAGGCTTGAGGATTTCATCAATCGCGGCGCCGATTGCGGCCCGGTCCTGCTGCTCGGCAACTTCCTTGTGGACCTTCAGGTCATTAATCAGCACTTCCTGGATACGCTTCGGGTTGGGCATCAGCGTCAGTTCCAGGTTGCCGGTTTCGCCCGGGGTGCGGATAAAGATGGTGCCGAAATTAAACATGCGGGCGAAGAAATCGGCAGCAGGTATATGAAAGTTGACTTCCTGCACACTGCTGATCAGCACTTCGTGGATGCTGTTCGTCAGGGCAAGGATAGTGCGCTGATGATGAATCACGCGCTGGTCCGTGATAATAAGGTAATCGTTCTGCCATTCGATATAGGCGTAATAGATCCACGCCCCCGGGACGATAATGGCCAGCACCAGCATGGGCAGGGTCAGGCCGGTTTGCCCCAGTATAAAGGCGATGGCGATCAGCAGCAGGCCGATGAGCAGGGGCAGGATGCTGTTGCGGGCGAAAGCCCAGGGGTGCCGCCGCTGAAACAGCAGCAGTGCCTCGCCGGGGCGCTGACCGGCAAACGCCTCTTCGGAATCTGTCTGCACATTCAGGTGGGCATACTGGCTGGTGATATGCTGGCGCAGTTCCGGGTGTTCCAGCAGCAGTTGATGGAACTTCAGCCGGGACAGAAACAACAGCACGCTGGGGGCGGTCACGCGCATGGTCATGCGTTCTGTGCCGTTCTGGAACAGGGCGGCTTCGCCAACATACTGATTGGCGTTGACTTCGCCCAGCATCCGTTCTGATCCGGATGTCCCGCTGAACAGCACGGCGTGGCCATCAACCATCAGGTATAGGCCCTGCGCTGGCTGCCCCTGCCGGAAAACGAGCATGTTGGGCTGCAATTGCAGCACCTCTACCGCATTCGCGACATGGTCCAACTGCGTTGGCGGCACACGCGCCAGCAGCGGTAAGTTGCGCAGGTGAGCGTGAATAAACTGGTTCGCCATGAGATTTTCGCTTCGTCTAAGCCAACAGTTGCTGCTCTCTGATCATAATCTCTTTAAAAAATATCTTGCTGGTTTAATCTGTTCGGCCCGGTTTTTTTATTCTACCGGAAATCTCATCAGAGTCAGATTATCGGGCGCTGCCCGCGCGCGCCGTCGGAAAGATTTGTGCCACGACTTCAACATAACGCGACAGAAAATGGAGCAGCGCCTGCCGTTCCTCCTGGCTGATCAGACTGAGAATCAGCTTGAGCTGGTCAAAAACAGCAGTTTTGACGGCGTCGAAGCGGGCCTGGCCCTCTTCAGTCAGCACCACATTGACCGAACGGGCGTCGTCGGCGCTGCGTTCGCGCAGCACCAGCGGCGGATTCATGGCTTCCAGGCGCTTGACCAGGCCCGTCATGGTGGCATTGGTGAGGTGATGTTCGCGGGCGATCTGGCCGATAGGGCAGGACCCCCCGTGTTCGATCAGCGTTTTGAGCACGAAAAACTGCGGCGGTGTCAGGTCATGCTCGGCCATGTGCCCGGCCAGCCGTTTTTCAACATCACCCAGAATATCAAACAGTATGGTCCAGAAGGCTGAAATATCCTGCTCCAGAACTACATCCACATTTGCCACTCCTGTTTGGATGAACACTTTCAGTTTAGCGCGAACAGGGGCCGAATCAAAGAAAGCCTGTCCGGGGTAGGGGTCATACAGAAAAACAATCGTCCAGAAAGTGGATATCCGGATGCCGGGACTATGTTTTGTACATATCCAGGAAGCTTTTTTCAGCTTCTGGCACACCAATCAGGACGATTCTGGCGTTGGCTGGCAGCGGCTGGTGCGGGTCGGAGATCAGTTGTATCTGGTTATCAAGGTGCAGCGCGATGACGGTACAGCCGGTTTTTCTGCGAATATCGGCTTCGGCTACAGACTTGCCCACCAGCGACTCCGGAATATCGACCTCAAAAATATCCAGCCCTTCAGTCACCATCAGGATGTTACTGCGGCCAAGCAGGTTCATGATAGCGTTGGCGCCTGTCGAGGCATAGGACATGACAAAATCTGCGCCTGCCCGGTGCAGTGTGGCGACGTTCCGTTCCAGGCCGGCCCGGCTGATGATCTGGGTATCCGGGCGCAGGCGGCGGCAGTAGATCGTCAGGTAAATATTCATATCATCGTCGTGCGTGGTGATGATGACCGTCGGTGTTTCGCGGATGCCGGCTTCTTCCAGCACTTCCAGTTCGGCGCTGTCGCCCAACACATACTTGCCGTTTCTGACAATTCGCTCCGGCGATTTCTCCACAATGCGATAATCCAGTCCGCGCGCGTTCAGGGCTTTTGCGGTAGCCTTGCCGACCCGCCCACCGCCGATGATGAGGATGGGGGCTGCGGGTAGATCGATCTTCGGGAAACTGTCGTTATAACGGGCGATCTGTGCTTCGGACCCGGCCATGACCAGCACGGTATTGGCGCTGATGCAGGTATCCGGCCCGGCGACCTGGAAGCTGCCGCGCCGCCAGATGCCCAGCACATTGACGCCGGTCAGTTCCCGCAGGCGGCTTTCGCGCAGGGTTTTGCCTATCAAAGTGGTATCGCGCACAATGGCCTCCGCGATAACCAGCTCGCCAAACTGGCCGATGCTGTGGGCGCGGGTTTTGCCATCATACACCCGCCGCGCCAGTGCCTGCCCCATCATGTTGCCCAACTGCAGCACATACGAGCAGCCCGCCAGTTCCAGAATATCCACAGAAGCCGGCTTGTTGGCTGTCACGATAATGGGCACAGTCTCCGTAATTTCGCGCGTGGTGGCGGCAACATTGGCGTTAATCTGGTCGCTGGCCGTCGAGGCCACCAGCAGCGCCTGATCTGCCCGGGCAAGTTCGTAGGTGTGCGGGTTGTCCAGGTCGCCCAGCATGACCTTGTAACCCAGATCATGCAGGCGCAGCGCCTCGGTCAGTTCCGGCACGAGCAGCACATAGGGATAGTGGTACTGCCGCAGTTTGTCGATCAGCGTTTTTATGACCGCATCATAGTTGATGAGGATGACATGCCCTTTGACTTTTTCGGGCAGGCGGGTGGGGGCGCGGGCTTCCTGCTGCGCCTTCATCCAGGGCGCATAGAAAAATTCGATAAAGGTGAACGGCAGCAGCACCAGCAGAAAGATAATCCCGCTCATGAGGACGACGGTAGAGAACAGCCTGCCCAGGTCTGAATGAAAGGTAATGTCGCCAAAGCCCAGCGTAGACATCACCGTCAGAGTCCAGTACAGGCCAGTCAGCCAGCTTTCCGTGCGGCCCTCATAGGCCATAATGTAATGAAAGAGGATGCTGTAGACGATGATCAGCCCGGCAAGGAACGCCAGGAAGCGGAGCAGCCCTTTGAAATTAACTTGGCTGGAGCCACCCCTCAGGAAGTGCAGCAGTTGAGAAACCAGGAATTTCATGGATGTCTGGCTATATAGCAGGCGGATGTAGACGCAACTCTATCATAGCCAGCACAGGGGGTCAATGTCGCCTGAGGCTTGCCAGTAACAGGGCTGCGTTCTGCATTCCGGCTTAATCAGAGCATTTTAAGCACGGTCATCAGTTCGTGGGGTTTGGGCCATACGCGCTCATCCGGCATGATCCACTTGTCGCGCAGGCTGAAGGTGTTGTCCATGACGACCAGCCCGGCATAGCCGCACATGTTGTACAGCATATGAACGGTGTGGTCGATATCCGAGAGCAGCGGGAATTCCACCGGGGTTAGCGAACTCATCGAAAAGCCGTAAAGCACGTGCGGTTTGTCACAGATCAGCAGGGCCATGTTGACCTCCAGCTTTTGTAACTGTGCATAATGGTGCTGGAACCACAGCACACGGCGCACACTGGCAGGCTGCCAGATATCCCCGGTAAAGCCCAGCGCCAGCCCGCGATTTCCCATCAGTTCATCCAGCGATACCGCCCGGTTTTTATGGTTAAGCACGCAGAAATCCGGGGCGGCGGTCTGAAGGCGGGGGCCAATCTCTCGTGTTGCAATCATGAACTTCCCTTTTCCTTAACAACAGTGACTCAACCTGAAATTATTATAGGTCCGGTCTACCGCGATAAAGCGTAGAGATACGCTGAAAAAATCACGAATTTCGTGTCTGTGCAGGGGCAGGTATTTTCAGGTATGCTGTCTTTTTTGGGCATCATCACACCGCGAGGTTTGTATGACAGATACCTTCTCTGCCGGTGATTTTCCGGCCAGCCCGCCGGGGAAACCGGGCTATGTGCTTGAATTTCATGATGAATTTGATGGGCCGCAGCTTGACTCGCAGAAATGGCTGCCGTTTTACCTGCCGCAGTGGAGTTCGCGGGCACAGGCGGCACCGCAGTACACCTTTGAGGAGGGCAATCTGGTTTTGCAGATCACCCGCGATCAGGCGCCCTGGTGCCCTGAATTTGATGGCGAAGTCCGGTGCTCGTCCATCCAGACCGGGGTTTTTTCCGGGCCGGTGGGCAGCATGGTGGGGCAGCATCGCTTCAGCGAGGCCTGTATCGTGCGAGAAGCACAGCCTGCCACCCGCACCTATACGCCCCGCTATGGCTACTTTGAAATTCGCGCAAAAGGGGTAAACACCAGCGCCAATCATGCCGCCCTGTGGATGATCGGCTATGAGGACGCCCCGGAAAGATCAGCAGAAATCGCGGTGTTTGAACTGCTGGGCATCCACGCTGGCGCAGAGTCATCGCGGGTGCGTTATGGCGTGCATCCCTGGGGCGACCCCGCCATCCGGGATGAGTTCTATGACGAGGCATTCAGCATTGACACGACCTGTTATCACCTCTACGCGGTGGAGTGGACGCCAGCGCATGTGGATTTTTACATCGACGGCATCAGAATACGCACCATTCACCAGTCGCCGCAGTATCCGATGCAGTTTATGCTGAGCCTGTACGAACTACCATTTGCGGATGCCTGGACAGGGCCTTATAACCCGGATGATCCGTACCCGAAGAAGTTCGTGATTGATTATTTCCGGGCTTACCAGCCAGCGGGCGGTTACGCCACAAACGGCCCGGCGAAGGAATAATGGATCAGGCGGTGGGCAGGCTGAAGAAAAAGCGGCCGCCGGGTGCATCCGGGGTGTTGGCCGCCGCCCAGATGCTGCCCCGGTGCAGTTCGATGATACTGCGCGACACCGCCAGCCCCAGCCCGGTCCCCTCGATCTGATGCTGGCGCGCCCATTGGGTGCGGAAAAAGGGCACAAAAATCTGTTCCAGGTCTTCCCTGGAAAGGCCGCTGCCCTCATCGACCACGCACACCAGAATCGCGGGCAGCAGCATGTCCTGCGGCGCGGACGGCGGGAGTTCCTGTGCGCTGGTGATGTGCTGGGTAATCACGCGCAGGGTGCTGCTTTCCGGCGAAAACTTGATGGCGTTGCTGATAAGATTGGTGACGACCTGAATAATGCGATCCACATCCATGCTGACCGGCGGCAGATCATCATCCAGTTCCATGATGATGGTCTGCTGGCGCTTTTTGTACTGGAACTCAAGCTGCGCCACCACATTGATAATGACATCCGGCAGGTGTGCCTGCTGCATATGCAGCCGGGTTTCCCCGGCATCGGCGCGGGTCAGTTCGATCATGTCGGTAAACACAGTCCGCAGGTGCTTGGCACTGTTCAGGATAATCTCGACATATTCACGGGCCAGCGGCGGCAGTTCGTCCCCCGCCACCTCCAGAATAAATTCGGCAAAGCCATGAATCGAGGTCAGCGGTGTGCGCAGCTCATGCGAGACGCGGGACAAAAAGGCGGAGCGCACCCGGACCGCTGTGCGTTCTGCGGTGACATCATGGAAGATATAAATGCGCCCCAGCACCCGCGACCCCTGGTACACTGGCGCGCTGTACCACTCAATATCCAGCGCGTAACCTTCGTTGTGGACGGTATGAAATTCGCCGCGCAGGGTAGACGGATCGCGCACCGGAACGCTCAGCCAGACTCGCCGCAGTTCCTGCCGCACGGCTTCGGAAATCTGCATTCTGTCCAGCAGGTCCGGCAGCATCAGGCCCTGGGCCGCTGGCTCTGTGACCCCAAACAGGCTGGTAAACAGCTTGTTGACCGTCAGGACACGCGCGCCCGCCGCCACCGGCAGCACCATCACCACGCCGTCCGTCACCGCATCCAGCAGAGCGGCGCGGCCCTGCTGCACAAGATTCTGCTGCTGCTGTAAAATCTGCGACATGGCGCTGATGCCCAGAAATTCCGCCACCATCTGATAATTCTGCTGTTCCTGCCGCGCGAACACGTGGGGCCGGTCCGCACCGATCAGCAGCACCCCGATCTTGCGCTTGCCGGCGTGCAGCGGCAGCAGAGTCAGAGCGCGGATGCGTTCTGCCCGCAGGATGGAACGCACAAACGGGTCCAGCCGGGCGACGAATTCCGGCAGGTCTCTGCTGTGCAGCACCAGCGTTTCGCGCCTGTCTATCCGGCGCAGATATTCCGGATAATCCCGCAGATAGATTTTTGTACCCAGGGCGATGCCGCTGCCCCGGCGTTTTGACCACGTGCCGGCCATTTCCAGGTAATCAAACGGGCCGTTGGGGCGGTCTTCGCTGACCGGGCCATACAGCAGCAGGGCACAGCTTGTAATATGCGAATCAAAAAGGCGTTCGCGCAGCACGTCGATAATCTGCTGCGGCGACGGATGATCGACAATGGTCTGGGCTGTCAGCGTCATGAGCTGCGAAATAATGATATTCTGGGCCAGCGCATCGTACAGGTACAGGTTTTCCAGCACGACGCGCACCATGCTGATGGGCATCACCAGGCCATCGGCCGCATCCGCGCGGTAAAAATCCGGCGCGGTGGCGCACAGTACCAGCACCCCGATGATCTGATCCTGCGCCCTTAGCGGAATAGCCAGCCCGGAAGCAAATCCGCTGTCGATGAGGTCTGAGTCTGTCAGAAGCTGCGGGGCTTCTGGCTGCTGGGCCAGCAGGGCGCTCATGCTGCGCTGGATCGCGGACCGGTCCTGTGGGGTCACCCGGTCCGGCGGATCATCCGCCAGCCGGTAGAGCTGTGCGGCTTCCGGGCGGTAGCCAAATATGCAGATATAATCCGCCTGAACTTCGGTGACGATCAGCCGGATGATGTAATGCAGGGTTTCGGTTGGGCTGGTTTGTCGTGTTGAAGGTGACGCCGACATAGCTGAAGTTTACGGATTGTTTTCTACGTTGGCGGGTTGTGTCTCCTGTGGGCGAATGGTGAACATGTACCCTATGCCGCGCTCTGTGCGAATATACAGCGGGTGATGCGAATCAGATTCCAGCTTGCGGCGCAGGCGGTGCATATGCACCCGCAGCGTATCTTCATACACATCTTCAGAGGGCCACACCCGGGCGATCAGCAGGCGATTTTCGACCACGCGCCCGGCGTTGCGCAGCAGCACATGCAGCAGGATGGATTCGGTAGGAGTCAGGCTGTAATGTTTGCCGCCTACGGTAATGCGGTTGTGGGCAAAGTCGATGCTTAAATTATCATCCACCCGGATCACTGGCTGGCTGGCGTAATCCAGGCTGGGCATGCGCGAAAGCACGGTCTGGACGCGGGCTTCCAGTTCGCGCAGGTCAAATGGCTTGACGATAAAATCATCGGCATAGCGCTTTAGCCCCTGCACAATCGTCTCTGTGTCGCTGGTGGAAGTTACAAAGATGATCGGCACATCGCCCATTGATTTCAGCTTGGTGCTCAGTTCAAACCCATGAATGGTGGGCAGCGCCAGATCAATAAGCGCAATATGCGGCAGGCCTTCCTGCTTCACATATTTAAGCGCATCCGGGCCATCGAGAAACGAGGCAACATCGTAACCATGCGCAGACAGGTAATCGCTGATGAGTTTGCTGATGTTCGCGTCATCCTCAACAACCAGAACTTTGGTTTTATTCATCAAGGTCTTCTCCCTTTAACAATATCAGCGATTTTGTAACGATCATACACCATAGAGAACATTAACGCCAACATTTCGGACACTATAATTTCTACTTTTTTACGACATTTGGTCAGCAGTGTGCCGCGCCACCAGCCACATGCTGCTCCTGACGAAAGGGCACCTTTGCTGGCGGAAACATCGCGCTGTGAGGGAACAGGGCTATCTGGTCGGGCCGGGCAACCTGGACTATACTGGAGGCACGATACCACAGGCTGGACGAGGTCAGAACTTGGCATCAGCAACCCAGATACTTCAAAGACGGCGCAGGCGCGAAGACCGCCGCCGGGCACAGCAGCAGCAGACACGGTTGTGGGTCAGCATCATCGCCGGGCTAATCCTGCTGTTCGTGGTGCTGCCGGGCGCAGCCCTGGCCGGGGGCGCGGCCATCATGTATACGCAGGCCGTGCGTGACCTGCCCAGCCCGACAGATACCCTCTATCTGGACCCGATGATCGGCCCGACGCAGCTTTATGACCGCAGCGGCCAGACCCTGCTGTTTTCCGTGCAGGACCCGCTGGGCGACGAACGCTCATGGATCGCGCTGGAATCGCTGCCGCCCTATCTGGTGGATGCCACGCTGCTGATGGAGGATGAGGATTTTCTGACGCGGTCCCGGCTCAGCCTGCCGGCGGTGTCGGTAAAGCTGTGGCAGAACATGCTGAACGGGCCGCTGCCTATCGACGGCACGCTGACCGGGCGGCTGGTGCGCAATGCCATCGCGCCGCCGGGCGATGTCGCCAGCGTGGCGGACCGGGAACGCGAAATCGCGCTGGTGGCGGAAATCAACCGGCGCTACAGCCACGAAGACATCCTCGAATGGCACCTGAATACGAATTTTTATGGCAACGAAGCCTATGGTATCGAGGCGGCGGCCCAGGTGTACCTGGGCAAAAGCGCGGTGGACCTGACGCTGGATGAAGCGGCGCTGCTGACGGCCCTGCCGCTGGCCCCGCAGTATAACCCGATTGATAACGAGGTGGCGGCGCGCGGGCGGCAGGACGATGTGCTGCGGGCGCTGCTGCAGGCTGGCAAGATCACCAGCGAACAGTATGATTTTGCCGTTACCACCCATACGCCGGTGCTGGAAGCCGGGGGGCAAATCCCGGAAGTGGCGCCGCATTTTGCCCTGTATGCCCGGCGCCAGGCCAAGGATATTCTGGATTCGCTGGGGTACGATGGCGCGCGGCTGGTATCGCGCGGCAGCCTGCGCATTACCACCACGCTGGACCTTGATCTGTATTATCAGGCAGAATGCGCGCTGCGGACTCATCTGCGGCGGCTGGCCGGGGATACCAGCCCACAGCAGACGCTGGAGGGCGACTCGTGCAGCAGCGCCTTTTATCTGCCGCCGCTGGACGCGGTGACGCTGGAAAATCCGCCGACCACTGGCGCGCTGGTGATTCTGGATGTGCAGACGGGCGAGATCAGGAGCATTGTCGGCCCGGTGGCGGAACATGCCTACCAGCCCGGCCTGATGCTCCAGCCTTTTGTTTATTTTGAGGGCTTCCGCACGGGCGAAACCCCGGCAGAGATGGTGTTTGATATTCCCCGGCCGCTGCCCGGCGCGGCGGAAGGGCTGATCTATACCCCGGCCAACCCTGACGGCCAGTTTCGCGGGCCGGTCAACCTGCGCGAGGCCATGAGCGCCTGGCTGCTGCCCCCGGCGGTGCAGGTCGCCAATGAGAAGCGCCTCGATAACATTCTGGGCCGGGCGCACCTGCTGGGACTCAACAGCCTGGATGAAAACGCCCGCCATGATCTGTCGCTGCTGGAACGCGGCGGGCAGGTTTCGGTGCTGGATATGGCCTATGCTTATTCGGTGCTGTCGGCTATGGGCGAGATGCGCGGTATTCAGGTGGAGCCGGTGGCGCGCAATTATCGCGGGCGCGACCCGGTGGCCGTGCTGCGCATCGAGGATGCTGAGGGCAGTGTGCTGTGGGAATATGCCGGCAGCACCTATGAACCGGACTGTGCCGCTGCGCCGAACTGTACTGAACTTTTCCCGGAGGAACTGGGCTATCTGGTCAATCATATTCTGGCGGACCAGCCCACGCGCAGCCGCGTCCTGGGGCAGAACCGGGTGAATGTGCTGGATGCGAGCCGCCCGACCGCTGTTGTCAACGGCCTGACGGGTGACCGGCGCGATGCGTGGACCCTGGGCTATACCACCCGGCTGGTGGCCGGCGTGCATCTGGGCCGCGACGACGAGGCGGGCATGAGCCTGAATCCGCTGAACACGGATGGTTCCGCGCCGGTGTGGCGCGCCGTGATGGATTATGTCTATAACCGTGATGCGCTGCCCATTGAAGACTGGACGCGCCCGGAAGCCGTGACCGAACTGGTGATCTGCGAACGATCCGGCCTGCTGCCCAACGATGTATGCCCCACCCGGCGCGAGATTTTCATCCGCAATATTCAGCCCTCGCGGGTGGATACCTACTGGCAGGCCTTTGACATCAACAGCCAGACCAACCAGCTTGCGACGGTCAATACTCCCGCCGGGCTGCGCAGCGAGCGAGTCTATTTTGTGCCCCCGCCAGAGGCGATGGACTGGTGGGAGGCGAATAATCAGCCGCTGCCGCCGACAGAATACGATACTGTCAGCCGCCCGGAACTGCTGGGCGCTGCCAGCCTGTTACAGCCAGCGCCGTTCGCCTATGTGGGCGGCACTGTCGATATACGCGGCAGCCTGGACCCCACCAACATGCAGTTCTACCAACTGGCCTACGGGCAGGGCCTCAACCCGGCACAGTGGATTCAGATTGGGCCGCAGCAGACCGACTATACACGCGGCGCTTCGCTGGGGCTGTGGGATACCAGCGGCCTGGATGGGCTGTACAGTCTGCGCCTGACGGTGGTGCTGAACGATAACACGCTGGAAACCGACGTGCGTCAGGTGACGGTAGATAATCAGCCGCCGGTGGTGACGCTGACCACCTCGCAGCCTGTCTATCGCTGGCCGAACGATCAGGTGATCAGCCTGGATGCTGAAGTGGCAGATAACCTGGCGATTGAGCGCGTCGAGTTCTATTACAACGGCGAATTTATCGGCACGGATGCCGAATGGCCCTACGGCTTTGAGTGGGACATCACCCGCGTGGGGGTAGAGCGCTTTGGCGTGGTGGCGTTCGATGCGGTGGGCAACCAGGCCAATGCGGAAATCACCATCGAGGTGGTGCGCGGGGCTTCGTAACCGCCCAGCCGACAGAGCCGCAAAGTATCTTACGTGTGCGCCGGATCATCATCCAACGCTGTTTAATCCGTGCTGCACATAGACACAGGCAGGACAGGATAACCATGATTCTGAAGTATTTCTACGACAAAACATTAGCGCAGGCATCGTATATGGTAGGCTGTGCGGTCAATGGCGAGGCAGTCGTGATTGACCCGGCCCGTGATATCACCCCCTATCTGCAAGCGGCCAAAGCCGATGGCCTGAAGATTCGCCATGTGACCGAAACCCACATCCATGCAGATTACACCAGCGGCAGCCGCGAACTGGCGCACCATACCGGCGCGCGTCTGTACCTGAGCGATATGGGTGATGCGGACTGGAAATATGCCTTTGCCGAGTCTGACGATGCGACTCTGCTGCACGATGGCGCGCAGTGGATGGTGGGCAATGTGCGCATAGAGGCGCTGCACACCCCCGGCCACACGCCGGAACATCTCAGCTTTATGATTACTGATACCGCCGGGGCCGATGCGCCGATGGGGGTATTCACCGGCGATTTTCTGTTTGTAGGGGATGTGGGCCGCCCGGACCTGCTGGAACTGGCGGCGGGGTTTGCCGGGACGCAGGAGGCCGGGGCGCGCCAGCAGTTCCACAGTGTGCAGCGTTTCCGCCAACTGCCGGATTACCTGCAAATATGGCCGGGGCATGGCGCGGGCAGCGCCTGTGGCAAGGCGCTGGGGGCAGTGCCTTCGACCACGCTGGGCTATGAAAAACGCTTTAACCCGGCTTTTCAGTTTGGGGATGAGGCGGCGTTTGTGGCCTGGCTGCTGGATGGTCAGCCGGAAGTACCGCGCTACTTTGCCCGCATGAAGCAGGTGAACAAGGCTGGCCCGGCGCTGCTGCGCGATGTAGCCCCGCCGGAACGCATGACCGCCGCGCAGATGCAGGCGGTGCTGCAGGATGGCGCGCAGGTGATTGACTTTCGCAGTATCCCGGCGTTTGCGGCGGAACATCTGCCGGGGACGATCAACATTCCCATCAACGGCGGCAGCTTCCCGACCTATATCGGCTGGTTTGTGGATTACACCCGGCCGCTGTATTTCATCGTGCCCTCAGAGGAGGCGCTGGAACGCGCCCTGAACGGCCTGCGCGCGGTGGGGGTCGATGATACGCCCGGCTATGCGCTGCCGGAGGTGGTCGCCGGGCCGGTGGAAACGCTGTCGCTGATTACGGCGGACGAAGCGGCGCAGCGCGTGCAGCATGATCATGCGCTGATCCTCGATGTGCGCGGCAAATCAGAATATGACTCGTTTCGTATTCGTGGCGCGAAGCATATCCCGCTTGGCCACCTGCCGGATGCGCTGGACGAACTGCCGCGTGACCGCCAGATTATCGTGCATTGTTCCAGCGGCTACCGGGCACAGATTGCCGCCAGCCTGCTGCGCAGACATGGCTTTGAAGATGTGCACAACCTGTTCGACAAGGAATCAAAATGGCGTAAGGCACTGCCCACAGAACAGGCTTAGGGGGCAGGCTGGCGCGACAGGCCCGCGACCAGCAGATCAAGCGCAAGCTGCGGGTCGATGCGCCCGGTCTTCATCTTCAGGTCGTAATCCTGCAGGGTGCGGTAGATTTCCTCAAGCTGTTCCAGCGTAAAGCTGCGCGACTGATCGGCGGCTTTATCCGCCACAAAGCGGGAATTGGTCCCCAGCGCTTCTGGCAGGCCCTGGCGGCTGCCATGCAGCATCAGATGTTCCTTGGCGATCAGCAGCAGGCGGAACTGGCGCACGATCATGGCGTACAGGCCGAAGCCTTCATCGCGCGGGCTGTCTTCCAGCAGACGATGCATCAGCGCCATGGCCGCATCGCCCTTGCCTGTGGCCAGCGCATCGACCATCGCGAAGATGTTGGCTTCCGGCACATACGGCGTCAGTTCGGCCACGTCCGCCTCGCTGATGGGGCGCTCACCGTTGACATAGCTGACCAGCTTGACCAGTTCATGATCGGCGCGGCGCAGGTCATCACCGGTGACGCTGGCCAGCGCCTGGGCCGCGCGCGGTTCGATCTCGGCTTCGTAGGCCTCGCGTGCCCGCTGGATAATCCAGGCGGTGCTGTCCTTGGGGGCGTTGAAGGCTTTTTCGTAGCCTGCCGGGTCCTGCTGCGCCAGTTTGACCAGTTTGTTAGTGGCGGACAGCGTATCGCGCTCTACAAACACCAGCCGCGACCATTCCGGAAGCTGCGGCAGTTCGTTCAGCAGTCGCTCGACGGCCTGCTTGCCAGTTTCGCCCGCGCCCTTGCGCGTGATCCAGCCAATCAGCCCGCGCACGATAATCAGCCGCTTGTCCGCCAGAAAGGGGAACGAGGTTGCGGCGTTGAGAATCTCTGCGGTGCTGGCGGTCTGGCCGTCAAATTCGGCGATGTTCATTTCCGCATTGGCCGAATCACCCATCTGCGCCCGGAAGCGCTTTACCTCTTCTTCCAGGCGCAGGTCATCCGTGCCATGCAGGATATAAAATGTTCGGGTGGTCATGGCGGCTTAAGATGAACGGGTGCGAATCGTGTACAGGGTGATCGGCTGGAAGGTCAGCGGCATGCGCGAACGGCGGTGCGTGATCGACAGCACTTCCATATCGCCCGGGTCGCCCTCTGTCGTGAAGTATTTTTGCAGCCCCAGCCCCAGCGGTTCCGCCACCAGCACCGCCAGCATCATCAGCACCATCATATAGGGCAGGCGGTTGAAGGCGCTGCGCCGGCTGACCCCGCTGGCGGCGGCAATGGCGGCCAGGCTGGTCATGATGCCGGAGGTCAGGCGGCTGGTGCCACAGCCCGGATGTACTGCCAGGTCATGTTCGCCGCGTCGCATACGGTTCAGCGCTTCGCGCACGGCGCTTTCGACTTCGTTTTCGGGAACATCCGCAAACAGCACAAAGCCCTGGTCAGAACTGCGGCCCATCAGCGGCGTGCCCCGGAACCTGCGCGACAGCAGATGAACGGTGGCATGTTCCAGCCCATGATTGCGGCGTGTCCGCCGGATAAACGGCACATCCAGCACCGGTTTTGCTACTCGCGCAAACTGTTCTAACATAATATCTGTCTCCAGTTTCTAACATCAGTATCTGATATCGCATTAAGGATTGTTGGCTACCATTGTGGTGGATTTCTGGCGGAAAGGCAAGCATCAGCAGCGATTTGCAGCCACAGACATGCGGGCGCTGACTTTTCTGCCTGCCAGCACTATAATCTCTCTGTTACGTCAACGACAGGAGCAGTTTTAATGCGGCAACCTACCATCATTCATCTTGTGCGGCATGGCGAAGTGCATAACCCCCAGCAGGTGCTGTATGCGCGGCTGCCCAACTTTCGCCTGAGCGATAACGGGCAAAGCCAGGCCCAGGCGGCCGGGCAGTACCTGAGCAGCAGGCCGCTGGCGGCAGTCTTTAGCAGCCCACAGCAGCGCGCCCAGGAAACCGCCGGGTTTATCCTCCAGCATCACCCGCAGCTTGGCCTGCAAACGGATGAACGCGTCGATGAAATCCACACCCCTTATGCTGGCCGCCCGCTGACAGAACTGGCGACGCTGGGCTGGGACCTGTATACCGGCATCGCGGAGGAATATGAGCAGCCCTCGCACATTCTGGACCGGACTCATAACTTTATCGCGCAGATGCGCCAGGATTATGCCGGGCGCGAAATCGCGGCGGTGACGCATGGCGACGTGATTGCCTTTGTGTTCCTGTTTATCAAGGGGGTGGTGCCAAGCGCCGGGCAGAAAAGCAATTTTATGGAGCTTGGCCTGCCAGAGCCTTACCCGGCGACGGCTTCGGTTTCTACCTTAACCTACCGCACCGCCAACCCGGACGAAGTGCCGGAATATGGCTACCAGCGTCCGTACTGATGCGCCTGATTCAGGACGCAGGTTGTCAGGAACTTAACCGCTGTCATGGCTAATACACATAGTCACCCTAACCCCTGGCTGGATCGCCTGATGCAGGCCGGCGCAGCGGCGCTGCTGCTGATTATCCTGCTCAGTGTGCCGCTGCAGGTCGTGCTGGTGCTGCTGGGGGCACCCATTTTCGCCATCACGGCGGTTTTTACGCTGCTGCTGGCGCCGTTCGTCCTGCTGCTGACAGCGGCCACACCTGCCGTGACGGTGGCGCCGGAAGGACTGACGGTGCAGCCGCGCCTGTGGAAATCGCAGTTTGTGCCCTGGCCGGAGATTGAAGCCATCAAACCGTATCCGCTGCTGCCGCCGCCAGATGCCGAAGTTTCGCGAAAGTATGTGGTGGGGCGGGCCAGCTACCAGCCTGCGGAGGGCCTGATGCTGGTGATCCCGCGCCTGCCGGTGCAGTATCGCATTGCCGGGCTGCTGGCGGGCGAGGGCGCTGTGCCGGTGATTGCCGTGACCAACCGCACCCACACCCGCTACGAGATGCTGGTGAAGAAGATTCGGATTTATGTCGAGGAACAGGGCCAGTGACCATCTCCCTGATTATGACCGTTCTCAACGAAGGCGACAGCATTCATCCGCTGATGCAGTCGCTCATGTGCCAGACGCGCCAGCCAGATGAGATTATCATTGTGGATGGCGGCAGCCAGGATAACACAGTGGCGTTTATCCTGGGGTATGCCAGCGAGCTGCCGTTATGTGTGATGGTCGAGCCGGACTGCAACATCAGCCGGGGACGCAACCAGGCCATCGCGGCGGCGCAGGGAGAGATTATTGCGGTGACGGATGCGGGGGTGCGGCTGACAGATCGCTGGCTGGAACGCCTGACTCAGCCGCTGCTGGATGACCCTGACTGCCAGACCGTTGGCGGCTTTTTTCGGGCGGACCCGCAAACCGTCTTCGAGGCGGCGATGGGCGCGACGGTGCTGCCGCTGGTCGATGAGATTGATGCCGCCAGCTTTTTGCCCAGCAGCCGCAGCGTCGCTTTTCGCCGGACGGCCTGGGCAGCAGTTGGGGGATACCCGGAATGGCTGGATTACGGCGAGGACCTGATCCTTGATCTGCGCCTGAAGCAGTTGTATGGATCGTTTGTGTTCATGCCGGATGCGCTGGTGTATTTTCGGCCGCGCGGGTCGCTGCGGGCTTTCTACAAGCAGTATTATCTGTACGCGCGCGGCGACGGCAAAGCCGATCTGTGGCGCAAACGCCACGCGATTCGTTATGGCACCTATTTCGTCGCCGCGCCGCTGATTTTGCTGCTGGGCGCGCTGGTGCATCCGCTGCTGTGGCTGCTGTATCTGCCGGGGGTGCAGTGGTATCTGTACCAGCCGTACCGCCGTCTGCCGGGGGTGCTGCGCACGCTGCCGCAGGTGTCGCCGCTGGACTGGCTGCGCGCGGTGCTGCTGGTGCCGGTGATCCGTGTGGTGGGCGATATTGCCAAAATGGCCGGATATCCGGCGGGCTGGCGCTGGCGGCTGCGCCACCTACCCCCGGACTGGCGGCAGATTGATCCGACAGATTCCGGATGACTGCCTAAAAAGTGGTTATAATGAGTACATCCTCGCACGTTGCGATGCTGACAATCCATTGTTGTCCGGTGTCCGGATTGGGTCAGGGGGACTCATGCCACCATCCGACATTACAAACATCAATCTGAAGGTCCTCATTATGGATACTGACTTTTACGCCATGCAGGCTGTCAACAGCTATCTGGCGTGGGATCGCCGCACACGGGTGATTCATATGTCGGAAAGCCCGGAGGAAATGTGGGATTTCATCAACCGCACGTCGATTGCCGAACTGCCGGATGTGGTGATCCTCGATTCTGACCACTGGCTGAGCAGGCCGGCGGGCCTGTCCGAGACGATTAAACGCCTGTGCGAGCGAATCGACGGGGTTAAAGTGCTGTGTCTGGGGCGGGTGGTCAGTGCGGACCTTGTGGAAGCGGCCGCAGATGCCGGGGCCGGGGGCTTCCTGCTGAAGCAGGACGTGCGCCTTCAGATCGCCTGGGCCATTGTCTATGCCATGCGGCACGATTTTATTATCACCATTACGGCAGCAAAAGCCTGCGAAGGGCTGTTTCATCCGCGCATCTTTCGTGCCCGGCGGCTGCCGGAACAGCGGGATTATCCGGAACTGACGGATCGTATCCGGCAGGCTATTCGTCTGTGTGTGGTCGAGGGAATGCCGGCGCACCTGGCGGCGGATGAGATGGGAATCAGCCTGCACACCATCCGGGGCTACATCAAAGAAGGCTATCGTATCATGGAAGCCTATGACGAGAATGATTACCCGGTGGATATGACGCCCCAGGAACGCGCTTTTATGCGCTTCACCGCCTTTGCGGACGACCAGGACGAGGAACAGAACGGGGTCGCGGACCCAAGCGAACGCTAGCTGCCGGTTACGCGCCGTCCACCACGCCTTCCATCCCCCGCAGATTAAGAATCCTTAAGGTTCTGTGCTTGTCTGCATGCCTGCCCGGCATTATGCTAAAGATACAAGGCATTCTGGAAAATATCATGCACAACGGGTTTAATCTCAGCCGCTATGCTTATCTGTCTCAGGCCGGAATCCTCAGCGCGGGCACCGGGCTGATCCTGCTGGTCGCGGCGCTGGCGGTGCCTGCATCGCACAAACTGCTGCTGGCGCTGGCCTATCTGCTGGTCGGGCTGGGGGCGATGTTTGCCGGGCGACAGCGCCTGGGGGTGCAGTGGGAGGTGGCGGTGCAGGTGCTGCTGACCATCATCACCGGCTTTGGCCTACTGTTCTTTACGACTCATGCCGCATGGTGGATGATGCTGACCGGGGTCGCGGTGCTGCTGGTGGCGCTGGTCGCTTTCCGGGCCTGGCAGCGGGCGCTGCTGCTGGCCGGGGGCCATGTGATCGCTGCGCTGGTAGCGTTTGCGCTGCGCTGGGGCGTGCCCTACCCGGAACTGACCGTCGAGCATGTGATTCTGGGCCTGGGGCTGCTGGTGGGCGGGCAGGCGGCGGCGCTGGCCTGGCTGCGGCCCACAGATGCGCCAGAATCTGCCCTGCCACAGGCGCCGGTACAGGTCCCCAGGGCGGAGCTATCGCAGATCGCCATGCAGATTCACGTCACAGCGGATGGGCTGGCCCGCGCAACGGATGCCATTAATCAGGTGGTGATGCAGCTGGCGGAGGGCGCGTCTGAACAGGCAGAGGCGATTGGCCTGACGAATCAGCGGCTGGATACCTTCCTCAAATTGTCCGAAGAAATTCAGGAGCAGGCCCGTTCCGTCACGCTGATGGCAGGGCAGACAGCGGAATTTTCCAGCAAGGGGCAGGCGTCTATCGGGGAAGCCATTACCGGGATCGAGGCGGTGCGGGTGCAGGTGGCGCACATCGCAGAGACGATTGTGCGGCTGGGCGAACTGACCCAGCGCATTGATGAAATTATCCTTTCCGTCAGCGAAATCGCCACGCAGTCCAACCTGCTGGCGCTGAATGCGTCGATTGAGGCGGCGCGGGCAGGCGTGCACGGGCGCGGGTTCGCGGTGGTGGCGGATGAAGTGCGCACGCTGTCGCAGCAGTCCACCTCTGCGGCGCAGCAGGTGCGGGCCATCCTGGGCGAGATTCAGCAGGCCATGAAACAGACGGTAGAAGCCACCCAGACAGGCATGCGGGGGGTAGATAACGGCATCTCGATGACGCGCGAGGCCGACGATATTATGCAGCGGCTGTCGGTCAGCGTCAGCCAGTCGTTCAGGTCAGTCAAGGCGATTTATGACGTTATCCGCCAGCAGATGGATGACCTGGAAGAAATTGCTATCACGATGGAGCGTATCGAGCGCATTACCCAGCAGAACCTGGCCAGCACGCGCATGGTCGAAACCGTAGCCGCCAACCTGAATCATCTGTCCGGCGATCTTCAGGTCGCTGTCACACGCGACTCAGGTAGCATAGATCAGAATGCTGAGAACCACCGCGAAGAACAGGCCGGACAACCCCAGGACGATGCCTAGCAGCAAGGCCCGCAAAATCAGCCCCCGGCGCTGCTGTCGCAGCAGGCTGAAACGATGAGACCGTTCGCGCTTCAGTTTGTGCCGGCGCTGGTCAACCGCCTCATAGGCGCGCAGCATCCGCCGCGCCTGAACGTTGAGGGGGTTAATTTCAAGAATATTCTGCAGGCAGACGCGCCGGTCTTCCGGCGAATCCAGCACATCCAGCAGCGCCAGCCACACCTGTTCGTTGTAAGGGTCTACCAGGGCGGCTTCGCGCCATAATTCATGAGCCAGATCACGTTCACCCCGGTTGAGCGCGATCCGCCCTTCCTGCATCAGTCGTTCAAAATCGACGCTGGCTTCCATTACCATCCATACAACATCACTTGTTTACAGAGACCAGCGGGTGCTGGCGTTACTGCCACCACCCGCCAACAAACACCGCATCCTCATCGTTCGTCAGCTGGAAGATTTCACCATCTGACAGGCGATAGATAAAGATATTATAGGCCCCCTGCCGGTTGCTGGAAAAGGCTATATACCCGCCATCCGGGCTGAACACAGGCAGGACGTCATCCGCTTCGTGACGGATAGGCACCTGGGGCGCGCCGGAACCGTTGGCATTGGCGACTACAATATCATGGTTGCCAGGGTTGGTTGCCGGGGCGGCGGCAAACACCAACTGCGTGCCATCCGCAGACCAGCGCGGCGAAGATTCCTCAAAGGTGCTCAGGTCAGTCGTCACATTGGTCACTGTGCCAATGCTGTTGACATCCAGCACGACCACATCGGCCCCGGCCTGCGCGCTGTTAAAATCGTCGCGCACCACCGCCACCTGTGAACAATCCGGCGAAAAGGCGGGATAGCTGTAGCGTGCTCCGTCGTTGGTCAGGCGAATCGTGGCGTTTGGCGGCGGGGTACCGCCCTGGCCGATCAGGTCCAGGTCGATGATAAACACCTGCGTCGGCGGTTCCACATCAAACTGAATATTATCGCCCAGAGGGCGCTGCTCTGGCACGGCGACAAAGACCACCCGGTTGCCCACCCGGCAGTAATCTGGCTGCTGCGCTTCCAGCAGGCCGGTTGTCGCCCGGATCGCCTGCTGCTGTGTGCCGTTAATGTTGATGGCTTCCAGCCCAAAATCAAATGTGGCGGAATAATAACGGCTGTAGATGATCCGGTCACCGCTGCCGCCAAAGCGTACGTCACGGCCCAGTTCGTTCCCGATCACGCTGTATTCTCCACCACCGCCCAGCATATAGGCACGTGGCTCCAGCGCGCCATTGCTGAGGACATCCGGCCCGCCCCACGCCACAATCCGCCCGGCCACCTCTGGCCCGGGGGGAGGCAGCAAAAGCGGAGTCGGGGTGGCTGTTGGCGTCTCTGTGGGTGGAATCAGCGTGGGCAGGACATTGGCGCGCGGGGTGGGGGTCTCGGTCCCTACCAGCGCGACCTGGGTTTCATAATCGGCGGTCTGCTGGGCCACAGCAGTGGATGCCTCGCTGGTCATGGCCTGCATCGTCTGCGTCATGCTCTGGGCTGCGGCGGCTTCCTGGTTGCGCCGGTTCATCGACGTAATGAGGAACAGACCCAGGACCAGCACCACGACCAGCGCGCCGCCACCGCCGATCAGCAGCAGCTGGCGCCGGGAAATGCCCGGCACGACCTCATCTTGCGCCTGCTGGTCGCGCTGCCTGCTGGTCAGCCGGTCCATCGCCTGGCGGGCTTTTTCGTTGTCCGGGTTAATCACCAGCACATTATTCAGGCAGACCCGCCGTTCTTCCTCAGTTTCCACCACCTGGGCCAGATACAGCCAGGCGCGTTCGTTGTTTTCATCCAGTTCCGTGACCTGCTGAAAGCGGTCGCGGGCGGTTGCCTTATCGCCGGCGCGGGCTGCTTCTACCCCTTCGCGCAGGAGTTGTTTAATCTGCTGCTCCTCACTCACACCGTGTCCTTTCCATCAATTCGTGCGCAGACGGAAGATGAGTTCTGGCCGGAATCCCAGCTCCTGATCGTCACGCTCATTTTCTGTAATCCGGGTTATCATTGTGCCCTGTAAATCAGTAACATACGTCTGAAAGTTATCTGACCCTCGATTCGAGATAAACGCCACCCACTGGCTGTCCGGCGTGAAGGCGGGTCTGCGATCTTCCGCGCCGGCATCGTCAATGGTCAGCAGCAGCGAACTTTGCCCCTGGGCGTCCGAAATATAGATATCACCATCGCCGCCGCTGTCGTTGACGAAGACAAGCTGCGTGCCATCCGGTGACCAGGCAGGCTGGTAGGTATTGCCGCCAAGGCTGTTCAGCCGGGTGATATTCTCGCCTTCCGGGGTCATGCTGTACAGACGAGTCAGGCCAGGGCTGTCCTGATCTGAAACAAAGACAATCTGCGTACCATCCGGCGACCACGCCGGGTCACGATCCACGCTCTCGTTATCCGTGACCTGAATCGCATTTTCGCCATCATCGGTTATGGTCCAGATCTCCTCATCGCCATCGTAATCGCTGACGAACGCCAGTTGAATGCCGTTGGGCGCCCAGGTCGGGCTGGAAATCGTACTGCCGAAATCTGTGATCTGCACGGCGGCATTGATATCATCCACAGGGGCGATAAACAATTCTGTGATGATGCGGGTTTCGCTCTCGATGACACTGATCGGGCCTTCTTCGTCTTCGATAACCGCCTCGACCGTTTCCTCCACTTCCGCAACTTCGCGCACGAAGGCCACGCGCTCCCCGCTGGGGTCAATGGCGACATCATAAATGCCGGTAGCCAGCAATTGCTCGTCGCTGCCATCCCCGGCGGCCCGGTACAGGGCCGGGACGACATCGCCCGGGTCCAGGCTGGTATACAGCAGCGTAAAGGCTGACATCGGAATCGTGGTGGGCGAAGGCAGCGGTGTTTCGGAGGCGGTGGGCGTAAAGGTGGGGGTAAAAGTCGGCGGCAGGGTGATATTCGGGGTGACGATCACCATAAATGGCGAGGGAGTCGCTGTGAAGGACTCCGGGTCCGGGCTGGAAGTAACGCTCGGGCTGAGTGCGGCGGCCAGGGCGTCGGTATCCAGCGGAGGGGGCTGCTGGGAAGAGACAATCGCGAAGATCAGCGCGGTAATGGCCGCCAGGGCCACCACCACCCCAACCAGAATCGCCACCGGGCTGGGGCCGCTGCGTTCTGCTGGCGGCGCTGTCGGCCGGGGGCGGCGCGGGCGGGGGGTGTCTGATACAGCACGCGGGCTGTCTGGCTGAAGGCGCTGCAATGCTTCGCGGGCGCGGGCGTTATCCGGGTTGATCTGCAAGGCGCGCTGCAAACAGGCGCGCCGTTCCTCCAGGCTGTCAACGGCGGAAGCCAGCCACATCCAGGCCAATTCATTGTTGGGGTCTGCATTGACGACCTGCTGCAGCAGCACCTGCGCAGAAGCCTTGTCCCCACGCCGTGCCGCTTCGATTCCCATTCTTAGTGTCTGTTGAAGGTCATCCTGATTCGCCAAAAGACTTGCTCCAGGTTTGCTTAATCGAACCGGTGAATTCGGGACGGTGTCCGCTGGTGCTTCTCTATTGTATCTTAATTTAAAAGGCCTGTGGATGCTAGCTAAGGATCAATGCCGCGAACACCACCAGCAGCAGGACGAACAGCACCCCGGCCACCACGCCAAAGATCAGCAGGATACGGTTCTGCTGGGCGCTGGCCTGGTAATCCATCCGCTTGATCTGGGCTTTGGCCTGATCGTTATCCGGGTTGATATTCAGCACCCGTTCCAGCCACTGCCGCCGCTCTTTTTCTGTCCGGGCAATTTTTGCCATCCACATCATGGCGCGTTCGTTGCGGCGGTCTTCGCTCAGCACCTGCCGCAGCATCATTCGCGCGCCTTCTCTGTTGCCTGCCCTTGCGGTGGTGATCGCCATCTGCAGCAGTTGTTCACGGTTTGGCTGCTGTCCGCCTTCAGTTTGATTGGTCATAGTGGTTTCCCCCCGTGCTTCCTGCTTCTTTTACCTGTACTTCCAGAATAAGAAAAACCGAGTACCTGATGCAGGCACCGGATGGCCAGGGGAAACTGTGCCCGGTGCTTTCAGGTTGAACCCGGATGCTGATCCAGTGAATCATGGTGAGTCTAATCCATTTCCCGGTAAGATCAACAACTGCTGTCCGGGCTTTAAGGATATGTGCACTTATTATTCAGTCGTTCTGTATCGATTGTAATATGAAACACAAAATCGTGAGCATAAGCCCACGATTTTGCTGAATGAATGCGTTTGTGGCAGGCTGCCCGCCGCGATAAGTGCTGCGCCAGTACAGCCGGTAATGAGAACAGGATCAGGCGTACAGGCGGCGCCCGTATTTGTCCCGTTTATGATAAAAGTCGTGATAATTGTTGTTGCTGGTCCACAGCAGGAATTCATACACGTTGTACAGCTCGCCAATGCGGGTGGTGACTTCGTGCACAATATGGTTTTCAGAAAGACGCGAATTTTCCGGCTCGTACCACACCCCCAGACGCAGCCAGTCCTGGCCGTCGGCAAAGGTGTCCATCCATTCGCCCAGCACGCGGCCATGCAGCAGCTGCCAGGTGGTCAGGTGCATGTCGCCCAGTTCTTCGCCGCCCCAGAAGCCGAACCGATAATCGCCGTCCAGCCGGTACAGCAGGTGACGCAGGGCGTCCTGGTGGCGCTGAAGCTCAATTTTGCCGATGAAGTTGCGCTGATCCCACCATGCCATGGGCGAAACAACCAGTTCGACGACAAACTGCTGAGGCGACAGGCGAACCTCGATGGCGGGATGGCGGTAGGGCTGAATGTCTGTCGCGCCGCTCATATGATCCAGGCCCATCAGGCTTTCGACCACTTTGGCCTGTTCGACCGGGCGGAAATAAGCCAGTGTCAGGGTGGTATCCAGTTCGGCAGTGGTGGCCGATGTCACGTGCGAGACGATCTGTGATTTTTGACTGTGGGGGTGCAGGTCCCAGTCCTGCAGGCGCATTTTATCGCGCAGGGCAAAGTGCAGGTTCAGGAACTTCTCGCGTACTTCGTGGCAGGATGCCTGTGGGTTGGTGGCGGTCAGAGCGTCGTAGTCAGCAGATGTAAAGTAGGACATGAACATTACCTCGCGTTTGAAACCTGATGATTGCCAAAAGATTAATTCATGGCTACATCCTAATGGATTATCGACCATTTGGCCAGTACTCAAGGCCTATTGCAGCGAAAAATTCAGATTATTTTCGTTTTTCACGAATCTTAAGGCACAGGTACAATAAAAGGGTGGGTGTTTAACCCTCCTGCTGGCAGGACCGGATGGGCGCGGGCGTTATGCTGCTGCGCCGGGACTCATCATTTCCGCCGTGCGGCCTATTCAAAAGGAGCTTTTTTTATGGCAATTACCAAGCAAGATGTGCTGGAATATCATCGCCAGGGGCGGGCAGGGAAAATCGAAGTGCGGGCGACCAAACCGCTTGCCAGCCAGCGCGATCTTTCGCTGGCGTATTCGCCGGGTGTAGCCGAGGCAGTGCTCGAAATTGCCCGGGAACCTCTGGCCGCCTACGAACTGACCGCCAAAGCCAACCTTGTCGCGGTGGTCTCTAATGGTACCGCCATCCTTGGCCTGGGCAACCGGGGGCCGCTTCCCTCCAAAGCCGTCATGGAGGGGAAAGGGGTGCTGTTCAAGCGGTTTGCGGATATTGATGTGTTCGATATTGAGTTAAACGCCACCACCGCAGACGAAGTGATCGCGGCGGTGCGGGCGATGGCCCCGACTTTTGGCGGCATCAACCTGGAAGATATCAAAGCGCCGGAAGCGTTTGAAATCGAGACGCGCCTGAAGGAAGAACTGGACATCCCCGTTTTTCATGATGACCAGCATGGCACAGCCATCATTTCCGGCGCGGCTCTCATCAACGCGGTGGAACTGGTCGGCAAGAACATGGCCGATATGAAGGTAGTGATTTCCGGCGCGGGGGCCAGCGCCATCGCCACCGGCGATTTTTATGTGAAGCTGGGCATCCGGCGCGAAAACATCCTCATGGTCGATTCGCGCGGGGTGATTTATGCCGGGCGCGAGGACGGTATGAACCAGTGGAAGCTCAACTTTGCGGTGCCTACAGACGCCCGCACGCTGGAAGATGCCGTTGTGGGGGCGGATGTATTCCTGGGGCTGTCTGCCGGGGGCATCCTCAAGCCGGAGATGGTGCAGCAGATGGCGGAGAATCCCATCATTCTGGCGCTGGCCAACCCGGACCCGGAGATTCTGCCGGAGGATGCGCTGGCGGTGCGGCCGGATGCGATTGTCGGCACGGGCCGCAGCGATTACCCCAACCAGGTCAACAACGTGCTGGGCTTTCCGTTCCTGTTCCGGGGCGCGCTGGATGTCTATGCCCGCCAGATCAACGAGGAAATGAAAATGGCGGCGGCGCATGCGCTGGCAGAACTGGCGCGCGAGGATGTGCCGGACAGCGTGCTGAGCGCCTATGGGCTGACATCGCTGCGGTTTGGCCGGGATTATCTGATCCCCAAGCCGCTGGACCCGCGTGTGCTGCTGTGGGTGGCCCCGGCAGTGGCTCGCGCCGCCATGGAAAGCGGTGTGGCCCGGCGCACGATTGACCTTGAGGAATACCGTATGGAACTGATCCGGCGGCAGGGCCTGGGCGAAACCATGCGCGTCAGCATCATGAACAAGGCCCGCAGGGGCAGCCATAAACGGGTAGTCTATGGCGAAGGGGAGCATCCGCGCATTATCCGTGCTGCTTACCAGGTGCAGGAGGAGCGCATCGCCACACCGGTGCTGCTGGGCGATGAACAGGAAATTCGGGCGGTGATCGACCAGCTTGGCCTGCATTTTGACCCGCAGATCGTCACGCCGGACCTGAAAGAGGATTATGTGGAATCGCTGGTAGGGCTGCGCCGTCGTAAAGGCGTGACTCTGACCCGCGCCCGCACGCTGATCCGCAACCGCAACCTGTACGGGCTGATGATGGTCCGGCAGGGCGATGCGGATGCCTTCATCAGCGGCCTGACACAGGAGTATCCGGAAGTGATGCGCCCGGCATTGCAGGTGTTCGGCACGCGCCCCGGCGCCAAAATCGCCAGCGGCTGCTACCTGATGATTGTTCGTAACCGCACCTATCTGTTCACAGACGCGACGGTGAATATCGACCCGGATGCGGAAACTCTGGCTGAAATTGCCATCCTCGCGGCGGATTTTGCCCGTTCGCTGGATATGGACCCGCGTGTAGCGATGCTGTCCTTTTCCAACTTTGGCAGCACGCCGCACGACCTGTCGATCAAAGTACGCGATGCCGTGCAACTGGTGACCCAGAAACGCCCGGACATCGTCATTGATGGCGAAATGCAGGCTGATACGGCGGTTGTGCCGGAAATCATCGAGGAACGCTATCCGTTCAGCCAGGTGAAGGATGCCAACGTGCTGGTTTTCCCGGACCTTGGCTCTGCCAACATCGCTTACAAGCTGCTGGACCGGCTGACTGACGCGGAAGCCATCGGGCCGATTCTGCTGGGGATGGGCGCGCCGGTGCATGTGCTGCAGGCGGGTGACGACGTAAACGACATTGTTTCTATGACGGCGGTGGCAGTGATGGACGCGCAGCTTCGGCAGGCCAACAACCACTGACCTGCATTTTCCGTATAAGCATACAGTCCCGGATAAGGGCGGCCCCGGCCGCTCTTATTTGTTCCGGGCCTGCATGGCAGCGCCAAAAACCGATATAATGGCGCGGAAGTTAGAGAGGTTTTGATGATGAACAATATCAGCCTGCGTAATGTGCTGGTGCTTCTGGTCGCGGTGATTGCCGTACTGCTGGCGCTGGGGTTTGTCAGCACATTGCTGAATCAGATTATCCCGATCACTATCGCGCTGGTTGTCGGGGTGGCGCTGGGCCGCATGTCCACCAACGTCAACCTGCTGACCGTATTGAAGCAGGCAATCCGGCGTGCCCCGGCCCAGGCCGCAGCCACTGAGGAGAAGCCGCAGTCTCAGGTGGCGGAAGTGGATGCTCAGGACGAGATCAGCGCTCGCGCGGCGGCGATCAAACAGCGCCTTGAGGATGTGGACACGGAAACTGCGCCGCAAAAAGCGCCGCAGGTGGACGATTTCGACATTAAAAGCGAGGACGAAATTCTGACGCAGGCCCGCCGGCTGGAAGAAGAAGTGGCCCGCCGCAATGCCGCCTATGACCCGGCGGCAGCGCTGGAGGAACGGCGCCGGCGCCTGCTGGGCGACAAGGCCGACCAATCCTGAACGCGGCGCGGCTTAGGGGCTGTCAGGCGCGTTTGCGCGCATACACCACCAGCCCGGTGGGGCGCAGCAGCTTCAGTCTCACCAGCAGTCGATCCACCCGGCACAACAGCCGCAGCAGCGGCAGCGCCGCCTGGTCTGGCAGACTGACCTGGTGGGTGATGTACCCCGTGACCGCCGGGGCCGGGATGATCTGTTCAATCTCAAAATGCGCCGCGATAAGCTGGAGCCAGTCATGTTCGCGGCCTGCGCCCTCAAATGGCGAAAGCCCTTCGGCCTCGATGCTGGCTTTGATGCGTGAGGGCGCCCGCGTGCCGAAGCGAATCAGCCCGCTGATTTTGTCGCGATAGCTGACGACAGTTGGCAGCACGAACATCAGCCCGCTGGCGACCAGCGCCGTAGACATGGCTTCTTCCCCATGCGAATCGGATACCCACAGCAGGCCGCCCGGCTTCAGCGCCTGCTGCATCTGCCGGATGACATGCTCCATGTGCAGCAGGTGATGCAGTGTCCCCCTGACGGCGATCACGTCATAATGCGCCGCAGGCAGCTCTACCGCGTTGAGGTCTGCGGCCCGGTACTCTACACTGCCGGGCACGGTGTCGCGGATGGAGTCGTAATAGGCGCGGGCGACGTTAAGGGCCTGCTCGCTGATATCGAGGCCGGTGGCTGCCGCGCCGTGCTGCGCCATCGCCAGAGTCAGCCAGCCAGAGCCGCAGCCCAGTTCCAGGGCGGTCATGCCGGGGCGCAGATGCGCGAGGAAGGCGTCAATATCGGCGGTATGGTAGATGATGTTGTGGCGCAGGTGGCGATGATAGCGCCAGTCCGGCGGCACTTCCTGTGCCTTTGCTTCGGCATCGCGGCCCCACAGCTCAGCTTCGGCGGCCAGTTTCTGTTCGTAGGTTGGTTCGGTCATCTCGTTTTCTGCTGATGTGTCCGTCGGTTTTTAATGATCCGGTTCGGGCGGGTTGCCCAGCGGCAGAGTCCGCTTTTCCGGGTAACGGGCGGTTTTATCGGCATAAAACTGGTGGATCACCTGCATATCGGCTTCCAGGTCGCCGCTGGGGATCATGACTGGCCCAAAGCCGATGACCTTACGCGCATAGTCGATATAGGCCAGCACGATGGGCACCTGCGCGCCCTGCGCGATGTAATAAAAGCCGGTTTTCCAGCGTTCGGTTTTGCGCCGGGTGCCCTCCGGAGTCAGCAGCAGAATCATGCGGTCATGCTGCTGAAAGGCCTGAGTCATCTGCTGTACGGCCCCCTGCGGCGCGCTGCGATCAATCGGGATGCCGCCCAGCCAGTGCAGCAGCCAGCCCAGCGGCGGCCAGAACAGCGAATGCTTGCCCATCCAGTACAGTTTTATACGGTAGGCCCAGGCCGCGATAAACATAAACAGCCCGTCCCAGTTGCTGGTGTGGGGCGCTGCCACCACGACGAATTTGGGCAGGTTGGGGGCCGCGCCTTCTGCCTGCCAGCCGAACAGCCACAGCAGCCCGTGTGCCACCCGCGAAAGTATCCAGTTGCGTTCCGGGGGACGACTACTCTGCATCGCGTAATTCCCGCACGATTCTGGCGGGGCTGCCAGCGGCGATCACCCCAGGCGGAACATCCCGGGTGACCACGCTGCCCGCGCCGATGACGCTGCCCGCGCCGAGCGTGACGCCTTTCAGAATCAGGCAGCGCATACCGATAAAAACATCATCCTCAATAATGACCGGGGCCGTCGCGCCATCCAGCGGATTCTGGTAGCGATGCCGGGCGCCCAGCGGGTGAAAATCGCTGTCCGTAATGATGCAGTTGGCCCCTATGGTGACTCGATTGCCGATGATGATGCGCTCCTCCGCCACGATGCTGCCGCCTGTCATGCCAAAATCCGCGCCGATCTGCAGCACTGCGCCGGGCCGCCGCGTGCTGAGGATGACTGGATGATCTGCGCCCAGGGGGTTGCTGCGCACCGTCGAGCGCAGCGACAGACGCGGGCCAATAGTCAGCGTGCTTTCCCGGTGTTTCTGGATGATCGGCAGGCCGTACAGCCGCCAGCCCACGCCCCAGCCCACCCCCACCAGCGCGAACTGAAGCCGGGCCAGCGGCATCAGCAGCAGGCGCTCCAGCTCGTTGATAGCACGCCAGGGAGTCTGCCACGCCAGATGCAGCGGCGCCCGGGACTGCCACAGGTTGGGTGGGGATGGTTCGTGATGCATGGAAATATGGTAGCTTAGAAGCGAGTCGTTTCCCAGAGCAGTCTTTGCTGGCAGGCCCCCCGTGGCGCGGCTTTGGGCCTATAATAGACTGAAAACATTTAAATTAAACAGCGGTGAGGATTTTATTATGTCAGAGAAAAGGATTTTTCAGGTAGGGCCGAATCAGGTGCGGGTGCGCCGGGAACCTGGCCTGCAGGGGCAGACAGTGGGCTGGCTGGACCCCGGCACACAGGTGGAAGTCGAGGCGGAATCGCGCCGGGAACTGGACGGCTATATCTGGTGGCAGCACGCGGCGGGCTGGAGCGCGGAACGCAACAGCCGGGGTAACGCGGTTTATCTGTTTGAGGTGACCGCCGCCCCCACACCCAGCGCGCCGGATAAAAAACTGTTTCGCGCTGCCGGGGCACAGGTGCGCGTCCGCAGCGATCCGCATCTGCGCGGGGCGACGGTGCGCTGGATTCAGCCTGGTGAAATCGTCGAGGTCGATGCCGGGTCCCGCCGCGAGGCGGATGGCTATGTCTGGTGGGAACATGCCGATGGCTGGAGCGCGGAACGCACCACCAGCGGCGAGGCGGTCTTTCTTATCGACGTGCCGCCTGTACCGGTCGCTGCGCCAGCGCCGCCGCCTGCCGAAGCTGTGCCTGCTCCGGCCCCGGCTCCTGCGCCTGCTGCCCCGGATGCCGGCGAAGCCCAGCCGCCACCGCCCCTGAAAAAGTTCAGAGTGGGCAGTGTCAAGGTGCGGGTGCGGGCGGACTGCAACCTGCGCGGCGCGATGGTGAAGTGGCTGGAACCGGGCGCGGTGCTGGAGGTAGACAGTAGTTCGCGCTGCGAGGTCGATGGCTATGTCTGGTGGCGGCATAACGATGGCTGGAGCGCGGAACGCAGCCTGGCCAGCAGCGAAATTTTCCTGTTCGATCCCAGTGTAGCGGTGGATATTCCCGCGCCGCGCACCAACGATCCCCCAACTACAGAAATGCTGCCGCTGCGCGATGGCCTGTTCCAGCGGCTGCCCGTCGATTTTGAGAAAATCCTGTGGTGGCAGTACTTTGGCAACAATGTCTATGCGTGGCGCATCTGGCGGCAGGGGCTGACGTGGTACAAATATGCACAGGGCCTGCATGGCGGGCTGGATTTTGGCAATTCCCGCGAGCGCAACGTGCCGGTGTATGCCGGGGTAGAAGGCACGTTTAAGTTTCACGACCGTAACAGCACGCGCCCTCACGGCTTGTGGGTGAAGGTGGGCGATTACACCATTATCTATGGTCACCTGACCAACCCGCGCCTGTACCGCGTTGGCGACTCCATCGGGCCGGATACCGTCATGGGTGAGATTGAATTTGGCGGGCAGAATCATCTGCATCTGGAAATTCGCTACCGCGACCGCTGGATTATCAACCCGCTGCTGCTGATGACCCCTGCCATGCGTGACCGGCTGATCAGTCGTTTTCCGCCCAGCGATGATTATTTCTATCGCGGCGATGGCTGGAGCCAGTGGCAGACGCCGCTCAACCAGCCGATACTCACCCTGGGCGGCCCACTGATCGGCCCGAATGCGCGCTAGCCAGAACAAAAACAACAGGGGATGCCATCCATCGACATCCCCTGTCTATACCTTGACGATACAGGTGTGCTAGCGCACAGGAATCTGGCCGGTGTCTGCGCCGGGCTGGATGCGGGCATAGGCCGCACTGACCCAGCCAACGCTGTTGTTTACGTTGATCTGCCACCAGGTCCCGGCGCTGTTGCGCCCCACCACCTGGGCGGACTGCCCGCTGCGCAGCGTGCCCAGAATGGCGCTGTTGGTCGTCGGCTGGCTGCGGATGTTGACATTGGTAAACGCGGTCACCGTATAGCCGGTGGTGGGCTGCTGTGGGCTTGCGTCACCGGCCGAAGGGACGCAGTTGGCGTTTGCGACGTTGACGAAGTTGGCAAAGACCCAGCCCGGCGTGCCGTTGATGTTGATCTGCCACCAGCTCTGGTCTGTGTTGCAGCCAATGATCGGGTAGCTTTCGCCCCGGTTGATCTTGGCGATAATCGTGCTGGTGGTGGTCGGCTGCTGGCGCACATTCAGGCGGAAGGCGTTCACCGTAGCGGTACCGCTGGCGCTGCCTGTGCCGCCGCCCTGGCTGGGCGGTTGTGGGGCGGCGCTGGCTGGGCCAAAACTGAAGTCCAGGAAGGCCTGCCCGGTTGCCTCGTAGTATTCCACGCTGAAGCTGTGGGTGCCTGCCGGTAGGTTGATATCGCCGGTGTAGGTCTGGCCGCTGGCTTCGTGCCACTCGTTAATCACAGGAATGCCGTTGATAAATACCCGCACGCCATCATCGGCCCGCGCCGTAACGCGATAGGTGCCTGCGGCCAGAGTCTGCGTGGTGGTCCAGCGCGCAGAGAAGTTATCCGGCGCGACGCTGGGCACTGGCGAACCTGTCCCCCAGTTGTTGGTCGGCGAGGGTACGCTCAGGATAGCCGATGGTGTGCCGGAAAGCTGCCGGTTATTGAAGTAAGTCACCAGCCAGTTACCAAAACCCACGTTACCGGGCGGAGAGGTCACTGGCGGAGAGATCACAGGCGGCGGAACAGTGGGCGGCGCGGCCGCGCTGGTCAGCGCCAGGCTGTAATCCAGAAAAGCGCGTCCGCCGCTTTCGTAATACTCGATCATGAAGTTGTGCTGGCCGAAGGGCAGGCTAATATCTGCGATGTAGGTCTGGCCGGTGGCACCATGCCATTCGTCAATCAGACGCTGGCCGTTGACGTACACGCGCACGCCATCATCGGACCGTACCGCGATCCGGTAAGTGCCGCCGTTGAGGGTTTGCAGGCTGGACCAGCGCGCCGAGAAGTTGTCGGCGGGCATGTTGCTGAAGGGCGCTCCGGTCCCCCAATCGTGCGACGGGTTGTTTTCAGACACAATGACGGTCGGGTTGCCGCTGAGCGACTGGTTGCTGTAATACTGGGCTGTCCAGGGGCCGGAAGAAACCGGAATTGGCTGTGGGGCCGGGGCCGGGAAATTCGGGCCGGAGGGGTTGGTTGCCAGGTTGGCCCAGGTCACATAGACACGGGCGTTGCCGGTCAGTTCGCGATAATCCACCTGAATATGATGCGTACCTTCCGACAGGGTAACATCGGCGCTGACGGTTTGGTTAACGGTGCTGGTGTTCCAGGTGTCGATCTGTGGGGAGAAGGCGAAGTCGATATTCACCCGCACATTATCATCTGCCAGCGCCCAGAAGCGATAGGTCCCGGCGGGCAGGTAAACATCCGTCCCCCAGCGCACGCTGAAGTTATCATTGCCGAGGCGGGAATCGGGCGAGCCTGTGCCCCAGTCAAAGGCAATGGCATTGTCCTGACGTGTAAATACCGCACCGCCGGTCAGATAGGCGGTATCGTAATAGCTGCCGGTCCAGGTCACGCCGGACTGCGCCGCTGCCGGTGCGGCGGCCAGCACGCCCAGCGTCAGAAGCAACAGCAGCAGAATCAGAGGAAGCTTGCGGTCCATAGTTACACTCCGTTGCCTCAATATAACGTTCTGTCTTAAGTTTAGCATTGGAGCGTTAGAATAGTATTATGCGAACGGTATACCCGATCCCACCGATTGCCTGATGCAGAATCAACGGCCGGGCGCCGCCACCTCTTTCTGATACAGATCGCGCAGGGCATCTTCAAGCTGTGGGAACTGAAACTGATAGCCCAGTTCCAGCAGGCGTTTGGGCAGCACGCGCTGTCCCTCCACCACCACCGTAGCAACCTCACCAAACATGGTTCTGAAGGCGAACGCCGGCACTGGAATCAGGGACGGGCGGCCCATGACCCGGCCCAGCACGCGGCTGAATTCGGCATTGGTCAGCGGGTGGGGCGCGGTCAGGTTGAAGGGGCCGCGCGCATCCGGTTGAGTGATCAGGAAGCGGATCGCGCCGGTTTCGTCCGCCGGGTGAATCCACGAATAAACCTGTTTGCCGCTGCCAAACGGCCCGCCCACGAACAAGCGGAACGGCAGGGCGAAACGCTGCAAAGCGCCTGCCTCAAAGCTGAGGACCATGCCAGTGCGGATGGTGGCGCGGCGCACCCCCATCGCTTCGACGGCTTCGGTAGAGGCTTCCCACTGCTGGCACACTTTCGCCAGCCAGTCCTGCCCCGGCGGCGTTTCTTCAGCGAGTTCCACACTGCCGGGCTGGGGGCCATAATAACCCACAGCAGACGCCTGAATGACTACCCCTGGCTTGTTGTCGGCCTCGTCCACTGCGGCCACAATCGCCTGGCCAGCGTTGAGGCGGCTGTCGAGGATCAGCTTTTTGCGTTCATCGGTCCAGCGGGCCGGGAAAAAGTTTTCCCCCGCCAGGCTGGCCGCCGCCAGATTAACGATGGCATCCGCGCCGTTGACCAGGTGGCCCCAGCCTTTGGGCGTCTTTGCGTCCCAGCCTTCGATGCGCACACTGGGCGCCAGCCCTTTCGCGAGGGCCGGGCTGCGGCTGAGGACAATTACCTCATGGCCGTCTGTCGCCAGATGATTGGCCAGATGCTGCCCAAGCTGCCCGGTGCCGCCCGTAATAATCACGCGCATGGTTTCCTCTCCTCAACCTATGATTCTCTGATGCTGATCTGGCTCAGGATCAGGTGATCCGCATCCCCTGTGACGAGCCGCTGCTGTGGGTCGTTTATATCATACAGACCGATGATGAGCATGTAATAAGCAGGTGATAAATTATCGGGAATGATTAATGCATGCCGGTCGGTGATGGTCTCGCCGGGCTGCCAGGTGGTGGTCAGGCTCAGGCCGCCGCCGGGTTCGCTGTCGCGCTGGGCCACAAGCTGTCCGGCCTCATCCAGAAGCTGGACAAACACCTTGTAACGCACATCCAGCGGGGCACGGGTCTGCCAGTCCAGCCGCACCTGAAGCGCATCGCCCGGGCTGAGGGTATCTGTGCTGAGCGCGTAGCTTTCCAGCGTGATCGAATCGCCAAACTGCGCGCCGCTTTCATGGACGAGATCGAACGTGGCCGGGGTCACATAGCGGACAAGGCGCACATCGCCATACCACTGGCTGCCGGCTTCGTAAGCCTGCGCGTTGAGCGTGGTTTCGACCACGCGCTCCGGGTCGCGTTCGGCATCGCCCCAGAAGACGACAAAAATACGCTGGTGCGTGTCGATCACCTGCTGCACCGCCGCCTGCGTTTCCGGGCTGCTGCCGCCCAGGCCCGGTGGCAGCGGATAGACCGGCGCGCCGCCGTCGTAGTAGTAATGGAAAACTTCGGCCTGGTTGGGCGCATTCAGGATGATGGCATCGCCCGGGCGCAGCGCAGCGTGGATGGCCGCCGCAATGCTGCGGTAATCGTCGCGCTGAAAATCCGGGTGGTGGTACAGCGGTTCCAGCCCGCGCCCCAGGTTGACAGCCAGCCCCAGCACCCCCACCAGCGCCGCCGCGCGCATCAGCCAGCGCAGCGGTGCAGGATCACCGGAGCGCAGGAGATGCCACAGCACCGCCGCGCCGCGTCCCATCCACAGCGCAAAGCCCGCCTGCGCTGGCAGCAGCAGCTTGAGGTTGCCTTCGCGGAACATGCCCAGCAGCAGAAACAGAATCACCGGCAGCGCCGCCCACACCACCGGCAGAATCACCCGCCACAGGCCGCGTGTGGCGTTTGGGGTGCGCAGGCCAAACATCAGCAGAAACAGGCCCACCGCCACCCAGCTTGCATCGGTCACGCTGGCGGTTATGCCCAGGGTGAACCAGCCCAGAATCACGCTGAGCGCCTGATTGAGCGCCACAGGCTGGCCCGTATTGGGCCATGTCGTCAGGCTGTGGAGCGCGCTGGGCAGCCACGGCAGATACAGCAGCAGAGTCAGCAGGTTGGCGAGGATGTACACCGCCAGGGCGCGCATTTCGGCCCGGCGCTGTGCCCACCATGCCACAAACACCACGCCCTGCGCCAGCATGATGAACGGGTAGGCGTACTGAGTCCACAACCCGGCCGCGTTGATAAGCGCCAGCGCCCCCAGATAACGGGTGCTGCGCGAGGGTGGGGCGGTGATAAATCCCACCAGCGCCCACAGGCCCGCCGCGCCCCACAGCGCCAGCAGGGCATACATGCGCGCTTCCTGGGCATAATGAATCTGGAAGGTGTTCAGCGCCACGAACAGCGCAGCAGACAGGCCCGCCACCGGCCCATACAACCGCCGCCCCAGCGCAAACGTGAATGCGACGGTCAGCACGCTGGCAAAGGCCGACAGGCTGCGCAGCGCGAACTCGCTGTCTCCGGTGATGAGGTGCCACAGGTGCAGCAGCCAGTAATAGCCCGGTGGGTGAATATCGCGCGCGGCATGGAACGGAATCTCGGTCAGCGGGCGGGTGGCCTGCACATAGCTGTTGCCCTCATCGTTCCACAGCGACTGGTTATCCAGCAGATGAAAACGCAGCGCAAAGGCCAGCAGCAGCAAAAGCAGTGATGCAATGACGCAGAGGACGCAATGGGGCGCAGGGAAAGGCTGCTTTTCACCTGGCATTGCTGCTGCTGCGTGCTGACTCATAACCGCTGCCGTCTTTCCCACAGGGCGCGGGTGATCACCAGCGCCAGCACCCCCAGGCCGATGCCCAGCGCCGCCGCCGGCCCGAACAGGCGCTCATAGGTGCGGTCCATCACCGTCAGCGAATCGACCAGCATGGGCGGGGTGGTGTCGTCGCCTAACTGCGTCGGGACGGTGTGGCCCAGCGGGAAAGGCTCCGGCGCTGGCATCCGCGTGATGTACCAGCCCTCGGCGTCCAGGTGGGTGTTGAACAGGTCCTCAGTGGGCATGTCCCCTTCTGGCCGCCAGCGCAGCATCACGTCATGATGGCTGTAGCGGGTAAAGCTGATCTGGTGGGTGCGCACCGCCTGCCCGAACGCCGCGCCATCCGCGCTGACCAGCGCGGCATCCGCCGGCAGCGTAATGGCCCAATGCTCAGCCTGATGCACGCCGGGATGCAGCACCGGTTCCTGCGTGGTGATGTACTGCTTCATGCTGTCGTACACAGGCAGCGGGGTGAAATCCGGCTCCACCATGCGGAAGTAATACCAGCTCTGGTTGATTTCGGTATCACCGGGACGTTTGAAGAACCAGTAAAAGATCGTCCCGACCCAGGGCCATTCTTCCTGCGCCCGCTGGTACGCCAGCGGCATATAACGCGCTGCCTGTTCCGGCGTGACGATGCCGTAATTGCCATACAGCGATGTGACGACGGACGGATCGCGCGGCTGCGGGTTCCAGGCCGCCTCGGTGATCCAGATGGGCGTGTGGGCGTCGCCATTGGCAACTATGATGTCGCGGATGTAGAGGTTGTGGGCAAAGTTAATGGTTGTCGGGCGCATCCGGCGGTCGGTTGGCCCGCTGTTGAAGCCATAGCCCTGCACCGCCAGAATATCGAAGCAGTCGGCCGCGCCTGCATCGTACATGCGCTGAAGATAAACCGTGTCGCTCAGGTCGCGCCCGGTCAGGGAGACGGTGGCCGCCAGCGCGCCGCTGATAACCACGTTATCCGGGTCTACCGCCTTGAGGGCATCATAGGTGCGGCACAGCAGGTCGGTATAGGCTTCCGGGCTGACATCCTGATTGCCCCATTCCGGGTAGATGTTCGGCTCGTTCCAGACCTGATAGTACCGGATGCGGCCCTGATAGCGCTGGGCAACAGCGGTGGCGTAACTGACAAAATCCTGAAGGTCGTCTGGCGGGGCGAAATCACCCGCGTCCGGGTTGCTGCGCGACCACGCCGGCGGGTTATCCAGCCGGGCGAAAATCTGCACATTGTACTGCTCGGCCAGGTCTACAATATGATCGTACTTGTCCCAGGCCGAAATCACGCCAACCGCTTCGACGTTGCGCCGGTCCTCAAAGTCGCCGCGCCCGTGAATCTCGATGTCTTCCCAGGGGAACTGCTGACGAATCCAGGTGAACCCGGCCTCGGTAATCATCTGCAGGATGCGCTCGCGCTTCTCCGGCTCGACCTCCTCCTGCAGAAACACGTTGATGCCATAGGGAGTCTCGTAGGTGTGGTCGATAGCGACCATCGGCGCGGTGCGGGGCTGGGCGCGGGTGAAATTCCCGGCCCATTCCACCATGCCGCGCATCTGGGCCAGCGGCGCTTCTTCGCCGGTCAGGTTCCAGAACACGCGCCATGCCAGGCCCTGGCTGGCCAGGTCGAGCGCCAGCAGCGCGATGAAAACCAGCACGACAATGATAAGGGTGAGGAATGGTCGTTTTTTCATGGCCAGGCATTATAACGGCAGTTCAGCCTGCTGTACTACAGCGACTTACCTGCGCTTCTGACCTTAATAAACTATAATTTCAAGGAACACAATAAAACTTTTTCGTTACAATACAAGAGGTGTTACCGGTAACTTCACCAGATTCCTCTGCCACCAGGCCGGAGCAGAAAATGAATTTTATGATACAGGCGCTTCTTTTTGATGAAACTTTGCAGCACGAAGAAACCGTTTGCGCCATTCTTGCAGATGCAGCAGCGGTGACAACCGCCGAAAGCCTCACAGATTTTTCAGAAGCCCTGGCCTCTGGTGCGTTCGATGTGGCGCTGGTGGCTTTTGAGGCAGACAGCCCGGACCCGCCGGCGGCCTTTGCGGTGGCCCGGCTTCATGCCCCTGTGATTCTGATCGCTGTCGATGGCGATGCCGCCGGGGCGGTGCGCGCGGTGAAGGCCGGGGCGACAGATTACCTGGTGCCGGGGCCGGGATGGGAGCAGAATCTGCGGGAAGCGGTCCGGCAGGCCTATGTGCAGGCCAGCGAGCTTAATCTGGATCGTGTCTGCCAGGATGCGCCGGTCATGATGCACCTGATTGACCGCGAAGGCATCATCCGCGACGCCAACCCGCGCTGTTCTGCCGACCTGGGCTACACCCGCGAGATGATGATCGGCAGGCCCCTCAGCGCGTTCATGACGGCCGGGTCCGCCTCTGTGCTGGTGCAGCACGATCTGCCGCAGTTGTGGCGCGTGGGCAAAATCCGCAGCCTTCCCTACCAGTACCGCTGCCATGATAATGCCATCATTGATGTGGTGCTGGATGTGAACGTGATGACAAACAGCGCCGGGCGCGAATTTGCCATCGTGGTCGTATATAACATGCAGGAGCAGCGGCAGATCGAGCAGGCGGAGCGTGAACAGCGGGTGCTGGCAGAAGCCCTGCGCGATACCACCGCCGCGCTTAATTCCACCCTGGATTTTGACGAGGTGCTGGATCGTATTCTGGCGAATGTGGCGCGGGTGGTGCCCTATGATACCGGCACGATTATGCTGATTGAGGCCGGGCAGGCGCGCATTGTGCGCAACCAGCGATCCAGCGAACTGGGCCGGGAAATCCGGGTGCCTACCGCCACCTTTGATATCGCCAGTACGCCCACCCTGCGCTGGATGCACGAGAACGCGCTGCCGCTGGCGATTGGAGACACACAGACCTGCACTGGCTGGGTAGAACTGAAACAATCGGCCTGGATTCATTCATTTTTAGGTGTGCCCATCCTCGATGAAGGGCAGGTAATCGGATACCTCACCCTCAACAGCGCCACCAAAGGCAGTTTTACCCGCCAGCAGGCCGAACGGCTGGCCACCTTCGCCCATCATGCCAGCATCGCCATCCGCAATGCCCGCCTGTTCGATGCGGTGCAGCGTTATGCCAGCGAACTGGAACGGCGGGTCGCCCAGCGCACCGAACAATTAAAGCTGGAACGGAACCAGTTGCAGGCCATTCTTGAATCGACGGGCGAAGGCATTGTCTATGCCCAGAGTCACCATATTGGTTACATTAATTCGGCCTTTGCTGCCATGACCGGGTACACGCCGGAGGAACTGGTGGGCAATTCCATCACCCTCATCGAGCCGGACGTGCTGGACAGCCAGAAATGGCGCGATGCCTACCACATGCTGCGGGAGCATGGCATCTGGCGCGATGAAACGACGTTGAGGCGCAAGGATGGCACCCAGTTCGAAGCAGGTGTGACGGTATCGCTCAGCGGGTCGCCGGATGATGAGATGTTGCATACCGTGACGGTGGTGCGCGACATCAGCCAGGAAAAACGCCTCGAAGAGGAAAAGGCCAATTTTATCGCGGTGGCTTCACACGAACTGCGCACGCCGATCACCAACATTCTGACTCGCCTGTATCTGATGAAAAATCAGCCGCAGGAGCTGCAGGAGCATATGGAAGTGCTGGGCGAGGTGGCGCGGCGGATGCGGCGTCTGGTGGAGGATCTGCTGGATATGTCGCGCTTTGAACGCGGCCTGATCCGTCTGGAATGCCGGCAGGTAGAGCTTCAGCAGCTTTTAAGCGATGTGGTGCGCGTGCAGTATGCCGAGGCGCAGGCCCAGAATATCACCCTGAAAATTGAACTGACCCGCATTCCGCAGCATGTCAACGGCGATGTCGAACGGCTGGCGCAGGTGATGACCAACCTGGTGACCAATGCCCTCACCTATACGCCTGCCGGGGGTGAGGTGCTGGTACGGTTGACAACAGACAAAGACAATGCCATCATCATGGTGCAGGATAGTGGTGTTGGTATCGCCCCGGAACACCTGGAGCAGATTTTTGAACCCTTCGTGCGGGTAAACGATAAGGTCAAAGGGACAGGCCTGGGGTTAAGCATTGCCAGGGAAATTATCGAACTGCACGGCGGCGAAATCAGCGTCAAAAGCGAGCCAGGCCAGGGGAGCTGCTTCACCATCAAACTAAAGCTTATGCCGGTGCTGGTTTGACGAGGAATGCGCACGATGACGGATTTTGGTCTGGAGGATCGTGAGAAAAATGAGCTTGAACGCGCTGTTGAAGAGCTTGAGCAGGTGCTGCTGGAGCGGCGCAAACAGCGCGAACATGTCAATGCCTTAACCAAAACATTTGCGGATCGTCTGTTCAACGCTATTCAGGCAGTGGTGGCGGAGATGCGCGAGCGCGGCCTGACTGAACTGGGCGAACCCCGGCTTGTCGACCATCCAGCAGGCGGTGGGCGGCGGGCGCTGCATGTGCCTGTCGAAGACTGGGGCATCATTTTTGTGCCGCTGATCGGCGCGGCACGCCCTAACTTTAAGGACGAAGCGCAGATTTCCGGGGCTGCCTTCAAACAGATTTGCGGCCGCATCGCCGTATTTATTGGCAACGACCCCGCTGAAGAATCCTTTTACGACTTCATCATTTTGTCCAGCGGCTCCTGGTTTGCCTGGGGCTATGGCTGGCCCCGGCAGGATTCGACCATCGAAGATACTGATTTTACACTGCTGGCCTATGCCCTGATGGGCAGCTTCGTCAAGGATATTTTTGTGACCTGGCGCACCCGCCGCGAAACCACACTGGGCATTGCGATGGATGCCCGTAAGCGCGCCTATGTCTTTGGCCTGCCGGGCGATGAAACCTGATCTTTTTCCGGTGTACAGCCGCTAACTCCTGTTCATGTCCTATTCCGCTTTTGATCTGGCGCTGGCGTTTTTGCAGGCAGGCGAACTGGCCGATGCCCTGGACGCGCTGAACCAGCATCTTGTGGCGCAGCCTGCCGATGACCAGGCGCGGCGTACGCGCATTGGCGTGCTGCGTCATCTGGGCGATGAGGCCGGTCTGCGTCAGGCGCTGGCTGATTTTGATCACCTGACAGAGCCAACCCCGGAAGACGTGATGCAGCAGGCCGCGCTGTGGGAACAGATCGGGCAGCGTGACCGGGCGCGGGAAGTGCTGGCGCAGGCCTGCGAACGCTGGCCGGAGCAGGAACGCCTGACAGAGCGTTACCTGAACCTGCTGCTGGGGCAGGGCTGCACGGATGAAGCGCTGGTGATGATCCGGCAGCAGCCGCGTACATGGCGCTGGTTGCAGTGGGAAGGGGATGCGCTGGTGGCCTGTGGCGATGACATCACTGCGACGGCGCGCTATAACCTGGCGCTGGCGCAGCTCGA
>CAZQIY010000014.1:26379-27822 GCA_964593565.1 uncultured Anaerolineaceae bacterium | reverse complement strand
TGAAACCCGCATCCTGGCCCCGGCACAGGCGGACTCTGTGGCCCGGTTTCTGGCGGACTGGCTGCATCTGCCGGTGGGCGCTGTGGAAACCGTGCCGGATGACAGCGCACCAGCGCCAGGTACGATTCTGCTCAGCCTGACGGGCGCGCCCGACGACCTGGGCGACGAAGGCTATATGCTGCGCGTCACCCCGGAACATATCGACATTCGGGCACAGGCCGCCGCCGGCCTGTTCTACGGCGTGCAGACGCTGCGCCAGATGCTGCCTGTGGAGGCCGAAAGCGCTGCGCCGACAGATCGCATCGCCTGGGTGGTGCCTGCTGTGCAGATTGAGGACTGGCCGCAGTATCGCTGGCGCGGGATGCATCTGGATGTGGGGCGGCATCTTTTCCCGGTGGCGTTTATCCGCAAATTCCTTGACCTGATGGCCCTGCACAAGCTGAACGTGTTCCACTGGCATCTGACTGAAGATCAGGGCTGGCGCATCGAGATTAAGCAGTATCCTAACCTGACGACCATCGGATCGCAGCGCGAGGCGACCCCGCTGCCTGCCAACCGGCATCAGTTGGATGGGCAGCCTTATGGCGGCTTTTACACGCAGGAGGACGTGCGCGAGGTCGTGGCCTATGCCGCCGAGCGTTTTATTACGGTAGTGCCGGAAATTGAAATGCCGGGGCATGCTGTCGCCGCGCTCGCCAGCTACCCGAACCTGGGCTGCATTGGCGAAGGCTATAAAGTGCGCACCTTCTGGGGTATCGAGGAAGATGTCTTTTGTGCTGGTAATGAGGAAACCTTCTCTTTTCTGGAAGACGTGCTGGAAGAAGTGCTGGCGTTGTTCCCGTCTGAATTTATCCACATCGGCGGGGATGAATGCCCCAAGGTGCGCTGGCGCGAATGCCCCAAATGCCAGGCGCGCATTCAGCAGGAAGGGCTGAAGGACGAGCATGAACTGCAAAGCTATTTCATCCGCCGCATCGAGCGTGTGCTGAACGCCAGCGGGCGCCGCCTGATTGGCTGGGATGAAATTCTGGAAGGCGGCCTGGCACCCAACGCCACCGTCATGAGCTGGCGCGGCGCCAAAGGCGGCATCGAAGCGGCCACCGCCGGGCATGATGTGGTGATGACGCCCAATACGCACTGTTATTTTGATTATTATCAGTCTGAAGACACAGAGAACGAGCCTCCGGCCATCGGCGGGCATCTGCCGCTGGAACATGTGTATGCCTTCGACCCGACAGCGGGTATCCCGTTGGATAAACATCATCATGTGCTGGGCGGGCAGGGCAACATCTGGACGGAATATATCCCGACCAGCGATCACGTTGAGTATATGGCGTATCCGCGTGCTGCCGCGCTGGCCGAAACCGTCTGGACAGCGCCCGCCACGCGAGATTACGAGGCGTTCTTCCGGCGTTTACAGACTCACCTGCGGCGGCTGGATCA
>CAZQIY010000014.1:0-26279 GCA_964593565.1 uncultured Anaerolineaceae bacterium | reverse complement strand
CCCGGTTGACGATGGGCGGCGCGGCAGACCCACCAGCAGCGCCACACACCCCACCAACGGGAAAAGCATGGCTGTCTCCAGCCCGAAGCGCCCCGCCACCAGCCCGATCACCAGCGGCGTGATGCTGCCAATGAGTCCGAACAGCGTGCCCAGCGTCATGACGGTACCGCTCTGGCCGGGCATGACCGTATACAGGTTGCCCTGCAGGATGGCATACCAGCCCGCGTTAAAGAACCCGATGAGGCCGATCAGAATCAGTTTGAGGACGAGATCCGGCACGAGCAGAAACGCGGTATACAGGACCAGTTCCAGCGCCGCGCTGAAGCGCAAATAGGTGATGCCGCGCACCCGGTTGAGCAGCGGAATCATGGCGAAGTCGCCCACCAGCCCCACCGCTGTCCAGACAACGACGGCAAAACTGGCCTGGGCTTCATCGACCCCGGCGACATCGACAAAGTACAGCGCCAGGTAGGCGTGCAGGATATCCAGCATAAAATCCGAAAATTGCAGCAGCAGCAGCCAGCGCACGACCTCGCCCCGTCGCAGTGCCTGCCAGGCATTGCGCAGGCCCGTGATCAGATTCACCTCCGATTCTGCGGCTTCGTCATCGGGTAGGCTGCGCGGGAAAGGCATACGCCACAGCAAAATCAGGGTAAACAGAGTCAGCGCGCCGGCCAGTACGTAAAAATCCCGCCAGCCGAACCCTATCGCAATCAGCGTACCGATAGCCAGCGCGCCGGTCACCACGCCGACAGACCCGGCAAAGGTCCAGCGCGCCATGTTCTTCTCATGACGGTCCGGCGCCAGGTCCATCAGGGTGGATTGGGACAGGCCCACCAGCGCGCCAGACGAGGGATAAAGCAGGATCATCGCCAGCATCAGCGCGAGATAATTCTGACTGCCGGCGATCATCAGCACGCCAACCAGAAAACCGATGCCGCCGCCCAGCACCAGCACCCGGCGCCGCCATACATCGCCCAGAATGCCAATGATCGGCTCGAACAGCAGGTTCGCTATCAATCCGGGCAGGGTCAGCAGCAGGCCGATCTGCTCATAGCTCAGGCCCAGCTCTGTCCGGATCAGCGGCAGGGCGGCTTCCTGTGCCCCAAAAACAAATTCGTCCAGGTACTCGACCACGAGCAGCACAAGGACGACCACCGGCAGCCGGCGTATCCGGCGCGTGGCAAGCGCAGCAAATTTCATGATGTTGTTCCTTTGGGTGATCTGGATAATAAAAATGCGGGGAATCAAAAACAGCCGTCAACCCATGCGGGCTGCGGCCTGGTGCACTGCTCAGTTGTAGCTGTGCGAGTTAGCTGCCGCTACGGCACAGCGGCGGCGCTTTGCGTGTATAGGTGTTTTCCATAGGCCGATTATACCGCCAAATCCACGATTTTAACCCGGCGTTTTCGTGCTGCGCGGTTATATTTTGCATACTTCAGGCTCATTCCGGTACAATTACAAAACAGTAACAACCTTGTACGGCGGATTTATTCGTTGTGGAGATTGTTGTTTAATCTATTTTTAGCGCTTTCAGGTTATGATAGAAATGCTGCTGTCTGTCCCTATTAAAGAGACTAACCTATGACCAAACGTCCTGTTACGCTTGTAAGTCTGCTCACCCTGGCGCTGATGATCCTGAGTCCGGTCAGCAGCGCGCTTGCCGAACCTGCTTTCCAGCCTAACTGTTCGCTCAGTGGGGTTGCCTATCGCGATTTTAACGCGGATGGCCAGCAGGGCGCGGAAGAACCCGGTGTGCAGAGTGTTCTGGTTACGGCGTTTAACGCCAACGGCACGGCGGTGGATACCGCCACTACCGACGAAACCGGCGCTTATACCCTGGATCAGCTTCCTGAGGGTGTGGAAGTCCGGTTGGAATTTTCGGGCCTGCCTTCCTATCTGTATTACGGGCCGGCAGGGGCACAGTCCAGCACCAGCGTGTCGTTTGTGACCTGTGCGCCGGGGGCTACGGCGGTAGATATCGCGCTGGCGAACCCGGGCCAGCACTGCGACCTGGAACCGGAAATCGCCACAAGCTGTTTTGCCTTTGGCGCTTCGGCTGGCAACTTTGACCCGGTGGTGGTGTCGATGCCCTACACATCCGGCAGCACCGACCTGACCACCCCCGGCGGGCTGGGGCGTTTCGACAGCCCGGCACATACCAACCTTGCCGCAGCGGTAGATATCGGTTCTGTCTATGGGCTGGCGTATCGCCGGCAGACCGGGACGCTGTACGCCGGCGCCTATCTCAAGCGGCATACAGACCTGGGGCCGGATGGACCAGGAGCGATCTACCAGATGAATACCGGCCCGGGCGGCGCTCCGCCGTCGCTGTTCGTCAACCTGCCCTCGGCAAACCCTGGCGGCGTCCTCCACACTGAACCCTGGCGCATCGACAGCGCGGCCTATAATCTGGTAGGCAAGGCCGGCCTGGGGGATATGACCGTTTCGGATGACGACAATACCCTGTGGGTCGTCAACCTGGGAGACCGGCGCCTGTATTCCATCGCGCTGGATGACCCGACCGATATTGATAGCTTCGCCATCCCGCTTTCGCCACCCAGCTGCCCCGGGACGGGCAATGCGCGCCCCTTCGCGGTGGAGTTTCAGGATGGGCTGGTGTATGTGGGCGTCACCTGTACCGGGCCATCAGTCAATAACCTGAGGGCCTATGTCTACAGCTTCAACCCGGCAGGCGGGGGATTCAGCCTGGAACTGAATATTCCGCTGAATTACTCGCGCCGGTGTGTGAACAACTCAGCCGACCCGGACTGCGAAACTGATCATCCGGCAGAATGGCTGCCCTGGATTCCGGAGACTGACCCGCCAACCTGGCCGCTTGATTACTTTGACGTTGATTCCATTACCTACCCGCAGCCCTGGCTGACGGATATTGAGTTTGATAACAACGGCGACATGATCCTGGGTATCCGTGACCGCTGGGGCGATATGAGTGGTAACGACGCCTTTAGCCCGGTGGCAGGGGACAGTACAGAATATATCGGCATTAACGCCGGGGATATTCTGCGCGCCTGCCTCAACAATGCCGGGAACTGGCTGCTTGAATCGGATGGCGCCTGTGGCGGCCAGCAGACTGCTGGTTCTGCCCTGGCGGAAGGCCCCGGTGGGGGCGAATACTATTTCCAGGATGATCTGGAAGGCTGGCACGATGAACTGGGCCTGGGCAGCATGCTTCAGGTGCCTGGGCAGACCACGCTGGTCGCCACTGTGTTTGACCCCATCCCGATTGGGTCTACGACGGAAGTGCTGCATGATGCCGGCCTGCGCTGGTTCGATAACACTTCCGGCGAAACCACCCGCGCCTACCGCGTATTTGATGGGGTGATCGGGTCGCCCAGCGTGTTTGGCAAGGCCAACGGCCTGGGCGGGCTGGAAGCCTTCTGTCCCCCGGCGCCGATTGAAATTGGCAACCGTGTCTGGTTCGATCTTAATAATGATGGGGTGCAGGACCCCGGTGAAGCTCCTGTGCCGGGAGTGGCTGTGCGTCTGTACACAGAGGATGGCACCCTGATCGGCGAGGTGATTACCAATGCCCAGGGCGAATTCATCTTCAGCAGCCGTGATTTTGACATCGACCCGAACACCAACTACGTCATGCGGATGGATCGCGCTTCGGATTTTGGCCCCGGCGGGCCGCTGGATGGCTGGTTTGTGACGGAAGCGGACGCAAACCAGGACCAGCGCGACTCCGATGCTGTACTGAACAACGGCTTCCCACAGATCACGCTGACAACCGGCAACCTGGGCGATAACGATCACACCTTCGATTTTGGGTTTAGCAACGTTGTCCCGCCAGCCGGAATCAACCTGGTGAAATCGGTCGATAACCCGAACGCGCAGGTGGGCGATACGGTCGTCTATACCTACGAAATCACCAACACCGGCCCGGTGACAGTGATTATCGACCAGTTGATGGATGACCAGCTTGGGGTGATTACCGTGTCTCCGACCACGCTGGCCCCCGGCGATACCGCGACGGGCACCTCCGCGCCGGTGACAATCCAGCCGGGGCAGATACCGCTGACGAACATCGCTACGGTGGATGCGCGGCGGCAGGATACGAACGAGCCGCTGACCGATACGGATCGGGTCACCATTGGTGGCGATCCATCAGATCCGGGCGGCGGTGACGGCGGTGATGGCAGCGGCGACGGCGGCAGTCCGGAAGGCTCCCCGGCGCTGCGCAAGAGCGTCAACCCGCCGGTAGCGCAGCTTGGCGACACGGTGACATGGACGATTATCCTGAGCAACCCCGGCGACCAGCCGATGACCGATGTCAACGTGACGGATACCATCCCCAACGGGCTGGAGATCGTGTCTGTTTCCGCCTCCGCCGGCAGCGTATCCTCCAGCGGCCAGCAGGTGACTTTTACCATCGGCACGCTGGAAGTGGGGCAGACGATCACCATCAGCGTTGTGACGCGGGTGGTGAATGTCAGTACGCTGATATTCGAGAATCTGGCGGTGCTGGATGACCCGAACCTGACGGCCCGCGCGCGGCTGCTGATCGCCAGCGAACTGGTGCGCACCGGCGAAACCCCCTGGTGGCGCGAACCGGTGATCATGCTGCTGCGGCTGGCGCTTGAGGTCAGCCAGACGGCGCTGCGCTAGCGCATCACACCGGCTATCTAAAACAAAAGGGGCATACGATATGCCCCTTTTTGGTTACTGTGTATCTGGCCTTGCTAACAACTGCAGGGCACCCCGTTGTTGTCCGGGTCCAGCGCGAAGTTGCCCGCCGCCAGACAGGCGAAGGCCTGCTGGCATGTAAGCTGTTCGCAGGTGAGCGCGAACGACGGACAGAACACGGTCGTTGTCGGGAAGGGCAGCGGCGTCAGGACCGGGGCGACTGGGGCCACCGGCGGCGCCCCCCGCGTGACCTGCCCGGTCGTCTCATCGATAAACAGCGTTGCCCCTGCCAGCGTCGCCCCTGTGACATCCGAAATAAGCACGGCGAAATCGCTGGTCAGCGGCTCTGTCAGGAAATCATCATCGTGGCTGATCACCAGCAGATGGCGCCCGGTGGTGCTGATAATGACCGGGCCGACGCTGAGATAGCCTTCGCCGCCTGCCGCCACCCCGTTGGCGATAAACGCGGTGGGGTTATCGAACAGGGTAACCGAAATGCGCGGTGTGGCATTGCCGGAAATCTGGAGGAATTCAAAACGCAGCGACTGCCCGGCGGTGGCATCGAAACAGAAACCGACGACCGGCGTGCCAGGGTCAAAGGTGCTGCGGATAATCTCGCCAATCGGAACTACCGGCAGCACATCGCTGGCGCGCTGATAGGTGAACAGGCACTGATCCGGCCCGATTTCCAGCGGCGCTGGCAGCAGCTCGTTAATGCGCTGGCGCAGCTCTGCGAACTGCTGGTCGGCCAGGTTGACCGCCTCCAGCGCGCCGCTGACTGTCGGCACACCCACCAGCGCGCGCGGCGGCTGTGGACGCCCACAGGCTTCCAGCCACAGATCAATCGCAAGGCGCAGGTTGGTCATGGCGTCGTTGAATAACTGCTGGATCGGGTCCAGGGTGGGATAAAAGGCCGCCAGCAGCGGGTTAGGAATGTTGTAGTTGGTCGGGCGCGCCGGGAACGGCCCACAGGCGGCGCGTTCGCCCAGGGCAACCGTCGTCCAGATGCCGCGAATCTCATCCAGCGAGGGCTGCGCCAGATCAATACGATCCAGCAGAAAACGCAGCGTCGCCTCAAAATCCTCTGCGGTGGCATCCGACAGCGGCGGCTGATCCGCCACGATGCCATCCACCGGCAGGCTGATGATGCTGGCGCCGTTCTGGATTTCCACATAGGGCGTGGTCACCCAGCCCAGCGTGCCCTCAAAATTGACCTGAAGCCAGGCGTTGTTGATGGTGCGCCCCATCAGGGGGAACACCGTATAGCGCGGCGCGTTAGCCAGCACCGGGTAGGCGCGGCTTGGGCCAGCCCGCACCCGCAGGCCGCTCTGGGCCAGCCGCCCGCTGATCGGGCTGGTGGCGCTGGTCAGGCCGGAACGCGGACTTTCAAAACCGCCATAGGGGATCGTGCGCGGGTCGGCCACCGGCAGGGCGTTGATATCGCCAAACAGGTTAATCACCGGAAAGCCGATCCAGCCTTCCTCGCCGTTAAAGTCGATGCGAATCCATTCGTTATCCGGGCTGCGGCCGGTGGCAGGTGCGCGCCAGCCTGCATCGACAAACCCCAGCACTTCTGCGCCAATGGCAGGAAACAGGCGTACATTAACACCATCCCGGTTCACGAGAATTTCTGCGCCGGTGGGCTGCTGTGCGCCAACCAGCCCGACTGCCAGCCCTAATGCTGCCAGCCCTGTCATGAACCAGAATACCGTCCTGCGCATAATGTCCTCCTGGTGGTGTGAATGCCTATTGGCGTGCAACAGGCGCAGGTGGTGCGCCCCAACCATGCGCTAGGATGTAGTATAGCAAGATTCGCCACAATGCACGATTCAGGCGAGCTGAAGTTTCTGCGCCGCTTCGATCAGGCGGGGGTGAATGCGCGGGTTAGCGACGATCATCCCCCGGTTTTTCGCCAGCGTGCGCCCCTGGGCAAAATCCAGCGGCGAGCCATCCACATCGCTGACGACGCCGCCAGCGGCCTGCACCAGCGCGGTCCCGGCGGCATGATCCCAGGTCATGTGCGGGCGGGTGCTGGTGATGCGCGGCAGGCGCAGGTACAGATCAGCATCGCCAGCGGCGACACGGGCATACTTTTCCTGGCTGTCGATGCGTTCTACCTGTGCCCCGCCGATGCCCGCCGTCTCGCGCAGTTGGGCCATCAGGTCCTGGCTGGCGTGCGATTTCTCGAAGCTCTCCAGGGCGATCAGCGCGGCCGGGTCGGTGCGTTCTGAAGCCCGAATGCTGCGGGCCGCACCGCCTGTCAGCGGCTCTGCAAACGCCTGTCCATCGCCCGTGTAAAAGATCGCGCCGCCGTTCAGATAACCGGGAGCCGCCATGACTCCTCCAACGACCTGCCTGCTGACATCCAGCAGCCCGATGGCGACCACATACTGCCGCAGGGCGATAAACCCCTTGGTGCCATCAATCGGGTCAATGACCCAGGTGCGTTCCGCCTCGCGGTCCAGCCCAAAATCCAGCCATGCGATGACCTGTTCCACCGTGACGGGTTCTTCCAGCGCGCCGCTGATCAGACTGACGATTTCCTGCTGGTCGGCCTCGCTGATCAGCTCGCGGAACTGCGCGCTGCCTTCTTCGGCAATCACGGCATCATCCGGGAAGTGCTGGCTGAGGGCGCGGCAGACTATCGCCTGAGCGCCATAGTCTGCAATGGTGACGGGTTCGGTGCCGGCTTTGTGGACAATGGTTTCCTGGATGCCCTGCTGGTAGGGCGCGATATGCTTATCCTGTACCGCGCGGCACAGCGCCGCCGCCTGCCGCGCCGCCTGGATGATCGGCTGAAGATCGGTCATGATTTCTGCTGCTTTCTCTCTGGCCTCGCACAACCCCCACAGTATACCGCACAGTCTCGTTCTGAAGCATCTGAAACGCCCAATCGGCCTGAATATCTGCTACAATGCCGGGGTTTGAGGAGGTGAGGCATAACATGGAACTCTATCTTATCCGGCACGGACAATCCACCAACAACGCGCTAGGTACAGAAATCGGGCGCACCCACGATCCCCTGCTGACGGATACTGGCCAGCGGCAGGCCGAAGCACTGGCGGCTCACCTGAGCGATCAGGGCCACCCCGAAGCCGATCATGAACAGCGCAGTGGCTATAACCTCGATCATGTGTATTGCAGCGCCATGCAGCGCGCTCTGCAAACCGCGCAGCCCGTCGCCAGAACGCTGGGGCTAAAGCCGCAGGTGTGGGTGGAAATCCATGAGCATGGCGGCCTGTACCTGGATGGCGACGACGGCCAGCCTATCGGGCACCCGGGGCTAACTCGCAGCGAGATTCTGGCAAATTTTCCGGATTATGTGCTGCCCGAAACCCTGACCGATGAGGGCTGGTGGGCTGGCAGTCTGGAGACAATGGGCGCGGCGATTGGGCGGGCCATTTCTGTGACTGAAATTCTGATGGAACGCAGCAAAAAGAGCGATGAGCGGATCGCCCTGATCTCGCATGGTCTGTTCATCAACCTGCTGATCAAGTCGCTGTTTAACCAGCTGCCGACTTCAGGCGTTTATTATCACCACTACAATACCGGCATCACCCGCATTGATATTCGCCCGGATGGGTTTGTGATTATGCGCTATCTGAACCGGATCACGCATCTGACGCCGGACCTGGTGACGCATTAAATTCAGGTGACGGGCCGGCTGCGCTGGAACAGCAGGGTGGGCGCGGTGATGCCCACCGCCAGCGCCCCCAGAATCACCCCGGTTCTGACGGCGTTCACGCTGGCTTCCATCAGCACGGACTGCGGCGCATCGAGGCCCAGTTCTGCCAGATGCAGCAGCGCGATCATGGTGCTGTAGGCGGACTGTCCCGGCACCATTGGTATCACGCCGCAGACAGCAAAGAGGGTGGGCGGCGTGTGCCAGTAACGTCCTGCATAGACGCTGAGGAAGCCGACACAGGTCGCGCTGACCAGCGTTGCTCCTTCGAGACTCGCGCCGCCGTTCATGAGCAGGGTGCGCAGGCCGTGCCCTGTCGCCCCCACCAGCATGCAGCCGACCAGGGTGCGGCGGGGTACATTGAACAGGATGGCGAACCCCAGCGCCGCCACGCCGGACCAGAAAATATCGCGCAGCAGAGACTCAATCATAGGGTCCCGGCCCCCATAAGGCGCATCGCCAGCAGCAGCCCCAGCGCGATTGCCAGCGAGATCAGCACCCCGGTCAGGCCGCGCACGATGCCGGTGACCATGTGACCTTTGATGAGGTCCTCCGCCGCGTTGATCAGCGGCACACCGGGCACCAGCAGCAGCACCGACGACGCCAGGGCATCATCCGGCGTGGCGGTCAGCCGCAGCACCGCGCCTGCACTGGCGATCAGCCCGGCAACAAAGGCCGTCACCGCCACCGTCAGAATCAGGTTGAAGTGACGCCGCGTCATTTCCTGCCGCGCCACCATCGCGGTGCCGGATGCCGCCAGTGTGATGAAAAAGGCGGCTGTGTCTCCCCCGGCAAGCTGGCTAAAGGCGGCACAGGCCAGCCCGACCACCAGCGCGATCAGCCAGCGGTTGTACTGGCTGCCCATGCGGCTGATGCGTTCCAGTTCCGGGCGCACGTCTGGCAGATGCAGTTGACCGCGTTCGATGCGGTGGGTGAGGTGGCTGATTTCATCCAGCACGGTCATGTTGACGCCAATCTGGACCACGCGCCGCAGCCGGGTGCGAAACTCGCCGCCGCTGCTGGTTGTCACCATGACGCCGTTGGGCGATACCAGCACATCCAGCCAGTCGCAGCCCAGCGCCGTGCCGATGCGATGCACAGAGCGCTCGATTCGTTCTGTTTCCGCGCCGTGCTGCAGCAGCATCTGCCCGGCCCACAGGGCCAGTTCGTTGACTTCGCGCAGCGTCTCGCGGTCCAGCGGCGGTTTGGTCGGAAGATTGGTCTGTGATGGTGTATCAGTCATGATAGCAGCGACTATCTTTTTTGAGATTGCCCCACGATCATCATAACGTAAACGATGGCTGACGAGAAGCAGCTACAGCGGATACACGTTGATTCCCAGTGCGGTGGCAATGGCGACCAGCAGCGGCGCGATAATCAGCGCGGGCAGGAAATTGGCCATGCGCGGGCGCTTGATATCCAGCAGAGTCAGCCCCAGCCCGATCAGCAGCAGGCCGCCCACCGCCGTCATTTCGTCGATCATGGGCGTGGTCATCACCTGTCCGGCCAGGCTGCCCAGCAGCGCCAGCCCGCCCTGAAGCACCAGAATCGTGATAATGCTGAAGGCTACTCCAATGCCCAGGCTGGCGGCGAAGGCCATGCCAGCGAACATATCCAGCACGCTTTTGATCGCCAACTGCTGGAAGCCAATTGGCAGGCCCATGCCATCCTGAATCGAGCCGACGAAGGTCAGTGGGCCGATGCAAAAGACCAGGCTGGCCGTCACAAAGCCGGTGATAAAGCGCCCCCGCGCATCCTCATCTGCCGAATCGCCCCCGGCAAAGCGCCGCTGCAGCCACGCCGCGAATCGTTCCAGCGCGCCGGACAGATCAAGCAGTTCGCCGATAATCGCGCCAATGACGATGCTGAGCAGGGGGATGATGACGTTGCCGGTCTGCGCGGCATTGCTGAAGCCCACGAACAGAGTCACGAAGCCCAGCCCGGTGATGACCGATTCCTGAATCTTTTCGGTCAGGCGCTGGCCGATAAACAGGCCAACCACTGTACCAAAAGCGACTGTCACTGCATTGAGGAGCGTTCCGCCCAATGAAAGCTGCTTTCTGCTGCGATTAAATTAAAACTGAGGAATGGGCCTAATCTTACCCCGCATAATCGCGGCGTAACAGGGCAAACAGCCGTAAATCCCAGAAGCGGCCTTCTTCAAAATACTGGTCGCGCTGCACGCCTTCTGGCTGAAAACCCAGCCGCAGCAGCACCCGCGCCGAGGCTTCGTTTTCTACCGTGCAGTCGGCTTCGATACGGTTAAGGTCCATACGGGTAAAGCCGAAGCGGAGCATGGCCCGCAGCGCCTCAGTCATGATGCCCTGCTGCCAGTAGGCCCGCGCCAGATCGTAGCCGATAGAAGCGCGGCGGTCCCTGCGGTGCCAGTAATTATAGCCGCACATGCCAATCAGCCGCCCGCTGCCGCCCTGGAGGGTGATGGCCCAGCGCAGCGTGTCCTGTTTGGCATAATCCTCGCGAATCTGGCGGACGAGCCGCCGCGCCTGGCTGATGTGGGTGTAGGGTGCGCCCAGGTTATAGCGTGTCACCTGATAATCGCTGCGCAGCTGGAATACCGCCAGCGCATCATCGCTGGTGATTTCGCGCAGAATCAGGCGCTCAGTTTTGAGGGTAGGGAAGGTCGAAAAGTCGAACAGATCAGTCAAGTGGCCTCGCCCAGTTCTGGTTACTTCTATGGCTGGGCGCGCTGGGCGTACAGTTCGTCAATGAGCGTGCTGAGCGCCAGCGCTTCATCGAACACGGTCTGAAGCAGGTCGCGCTGCTGCGGATTCAGCGGATTTTCCTCATCCGTCAGCAGCAGTTCAGCCGAGTTGATGCACAGGCTGAGCGGGCGAATCACATCATGCCGCCACTGGTCCCAGGTGGTGTCGCTGCCAGCAGGCACCTCATAATACAGGCGCTCCGCCAGCGTCAGGGTGTCATACATCCCCCCCAGAAGCTGGCGCTGCTCGTCACTGCCTTCTTTGCGGATCGACGGCCACACACGTTCCAGACAGGTTTTGATTGTATTCACATGAGCCGGCAGATCGGCAGAGGGCATGGCGTTGTTTATTCCATCAGAAACGGGACATTGTTTCTTTAGTGTACACAGAAACTATGGAAACACCCTATAATTTTACGCCATCCCTTAGCTTCTGGCTTACTGTCAATCCGGCCCTGCTACCGGATACGTCGTTCGCCATCGCCGCTGCCCAGCGCCTTGCGCACTCGGCCTGTCCCTGCCGGAGAGAGATTTTCAAACGACTGGTAAAAGGCTTCGTCATAGGTGCGCGGCTTGATCACCACCGGCATGGGGACAGCATGCCCCATGATGATGGCCTGCTGCTTGGTATCCAGCCGGGCCAGCACTTCGCGCAGCCCGCCCGCGCCGCTGATGCCGTTGAGCACGGCGTTGATATCGCGTTCGTTATCCAGCAGCGCCGTGACGCGGGTGCCGATCTGGCTCATGACTTCCTCGTCGATGGCGCTGGGCCGCTGATCGACCACCAGCAGCGTGACGTTGTACTTGCGCATCTCGCGCGCGATAACGCCGAAGGTGGTCTGGTTGGCGATCTTCGGATCAAGGAACTTGTGCGCCTCCTCGATGGTAATCAGAAGCTGCGGCGGTTCGTGCGCGGCATCGCCCAGGGCTTTTTCCACCCGTTCGACATAGGCTTCGTGGATGCGGCGCGTGAGGTAGTTGGCCACCAGCATATAGGCATCCAGCGAGTTGCCGTAGCGCCCGAATTCCAGCACCACGCTTTTCTGCTGTTCGACCAGAATATCAATGATCTGCTTGACGCTGTCCGGAGGGGTTTCCGCGATCAGAAAATCCCAGCGCTCGAAACGTTCCAGACGGCGCTGCACCGCCACCAGCGTGCCGCTGGCGATGGTGGTATTCGCTTCGATGTCGTCGATATCGTCCGGGTCGCCTTTCAGCAGGCGGCGAATCCAGCTTTTGCCCCAGCGCTTGCTGAGGGTGTGGATCGCGTCGATCATGGCGTCGGAAAAGTTCATGGTGACGCGAAGCTGTTCCAGGTCCTGCGGCTCGATCTCGTCGTAGCCCAGCTTGACCTCAAAATCGAATTTGGCGTTGCGCCGCCGCGATGATTCGGCATCGAGCGTCAGGATGCTGACTTTGGACGGGAACAACTGCTTGAGTCCCTTGACGCTGTAACCATTCTCGCTGGTGATCTGCCAGCCATAGTCGTTGTGCATGTCAAAGATCAGGCTGACGCCAATCTCCTTGGCGATGAGGCCCGCCAGCAGCACGCGGGTGAGAAAGCTCTTGCCGGTGCCGCTTTTGCCGAACACACCCACAGAACGCTCGACCAGACGCTTCAGGTCCAGGTTGATCTGGGTATGTTCCAGTTCCAGCGGCGCGCCGACATGAAAATGAACGGCGTCTTCGCTGCCGAACACATCGTTCACATCGGTTTCGGAGGCGCTGTAGACCGGCATGAAATGGCTGGGAATCGTCTTGACCGGCTTGGGCGCGTTTTCGTGCTCAATCGACAGCATCAGGGCGACATGCACCGTGCCATAGGCCACGCCGCCACCATAGACCGCGGCCATGAACGGGTCGGAAATATCGGGCGGGTCGCTCTGGATTGAGGGGTTGGTGCTGTCCAGCGTGACATCGTTAATCATGCAGAAGAAGCGTTTATAAACGCCATGCACCACCACGTAACGCCCCACAGCCAGGTCTTCGATATTCACCAGCGGGTCGAGCTTGACCACCAGGCCCTTGCTCAGCGAACCGCCGACGACCACGCCGAGCCGTTCCACATCGGGCTGGTACGCCGCCGGGTCTCGTGGGAACCATTCATCGAGGTTGCCAGGGTTTTGCGGTAGAGTCATGAAGTGCTCCTGAATACCAATAAAGGGTAAACCAGCCTGAGTTTACCTGTTTTAATACAAATATCACCGGCCACGTTGTTTGCCTTCGCGTTCGTTGCCGCGCTTGAAGTTGCCGGTCACTTTTGCCATCACCAATTGCGCCTCGTGTTCGTTCGCGCCTTCGATCTGCGCCAGAAACTTACGGGCCTTCTCGCCTTTCAGCGTGGTGACGTGCCTGCGCTCCCAGTAGATGAACACCCGGCCATCCTTCATCACATCATAATCAAAGGCCTGCGCTTCCAGCCGGCCTCGCTTATCGACATCGCCCATATGGCCCCCCTTTCTGCGCAGGTGCGGGACAGCCATCATTCCGCTTTAGCGCCTTAACTTCTCTACATCAACCTTGCGGTACAGGCGCTCATGGTGCCCCTGTCGCCCCGGCACGTGACGAAAACCAGCTTCGCGCCGCCGCCGCTCGAACACCGCCACCGGAACGCCCAGCAGCGCCACCGCCTGTTCCCGCGTGACCAGCACCTTCGCCCGCAGCGCCTGCTGAGTCGGCGCGTCGAGGCAGATACGGGCTGGATTAAAATACTGCGGAACAAATGACTGCTCATAAGGGCAGGATTCCGGCTCGATAAGCCCCTGCTGCAGCGCCACCTCAAAATCCAGCGCATCCAGGCCAGAACGAGTCACCGCTTCGGCATAGGCAAGATAACCATGTGCCGCCGCCCATGCTGCCGCTTCTGCCCGGATGGCGCGTTCCTCCACCTGCGCTCGTTGATTCAGCAGCACTTCATATTCGTCAAGCACGGACCTCAGCAGTGCGCGCATCTCCGTTAACGGATCGCCCACACCGCTGATCCAGCCCTGGCTTTCGATCAGACCAACCAGAAACTGCGCCCGGTCCGCTTTGCGGGTGGCATACCGTGCTGATTCCTGCAGCGATTCGACAATCGGGTTAGGTCGATACGCCAGCCCGCGCCGCAGCACCCAGGGCGGCGGTTCGTTGCCCCAGCCTACAGGCATCTGGTCGCCGGGTTTCCAGCCCTGGCCGTGCAGCCGAATATGGCAGTTCTGGCACAGGAAGATCAGGTTGTCATCGGCGCAGTTGGCCGGGTTGTGGTCAAGATGATGCACATGCCCGACCACCGGCCTGCTATCCTCGTCCAGGGCCTGCAGCGCCTTATTCGTAACCGGGTCAAACTGAAGGCCGCAGATTTCGCAGGCACAGCCCGCCTGCTGGCGAATACGTGCCTGAATTTCTCCGGTGCGCCATTCCGGCGGGTAAGCGTTCATGGCAGGGCTTTCATGGCCTGATCAGGGTCAGAATATGCGACAGGCGCTTGAGATCGTTCGACAGCAGGCGTGCGATGTGCCGCCCACAGCGCACCATAAAACTGGTATGTTGTTCCTCCGGGAAGGACCACATGGCATAACGCAGCGCCGCCGCCAGCAGTTCATCGGACGATACTTCCGACGCATTAAGCACCAGGCGGAAATAATCGCACGACTGGTTAAAGGCCCACACTTCCTCCCTGTTGCAGGATACCACATCCGACAGGCTGAGGGGTGGGCGCGGCGGCAGGCTGTGGACGATCAGCCCGTTATCGCTGAAGCCGGTGCACAGAACCCGGATCGTCACGGGCACCATACGGTTGTTGCGATGATCCAGCAGGGTGTTGATGTGCACCCCCTCCGCCATCACCAGCTCGGTAATCAGTTCGTCGCTTTCAATCTCCACAGCGAAGATCAGCCCGAACACCCACAGGCCGGGGCTGTTGGCCACCGGCGCTTTGACCAGCGCGCCGAAATCGTGCTGGCTGTCGATTAAGGTGCTGTGCGTACCACAATCATAGCCGATGGTGCTGGCGCGCAGCACCCGGCCTACAATCTTCTGTTCTTCTGAGACCACGGCTTTTATCCTCGATTGACTGAACGTGTATCAAAGCGGCGTCTGTCCCCTCTAAGCAGGTACTTGCTCTGGGTTTTGGCGGAAAAATAAAGCGCATCCACTGGAATATCTGTCGATAACCGGAGCTGCGCCTTGATCAGTTCTTCCAGTTTGCGTTCATCATCGCGGCTGACCACCGCCAGTTCGTGGGCGCGGGTGAGGGCATAAGGGTAGGGGTTGCGGCCCTGCATGCGGCACTGCGACAGCAGCAGCCCGTGCAGGTCATGCACCGCCTGGGGGTCGCGTGCCACCCATACAGGAATATCCACCCGGACCACGTGCGGCATAAACGGGCTGCCTACATTGAGATAAAAAAAGGCGATTTCGTAACTGATCCCGCGCTTACGGAATTCCAGGTTGCGCGGCGAATTCTGGACCATAATGGCGGAGCGTTCGCCCGGCTGCAGGATCAGGCGGAAGAACTGGGCATCGCGCAGCCCTTCCAGATCGCCAGCGGGCGCGCCATGCTGGCGCTGGTGCAGTTCCGCCTCGCTTTCCAGGCCAAGCAGATACAGCAGGCGGATGACTCGTTCGCCCCGCATCGGGTTATCAATGTACCCGGCCAGGATCGACCCGGCATCGTGCAGATGCACCAGCGCGCCCATATAATCCTTAAAGAACTGGGCATTTTCCTGAGAATCCGTGCCAGCGTGGAACATCAGGCGGTTGTCGTACAGGGCCACCAGCGGGCGCGCTTCGTCACGATACATCCAGGCGTGTTCTGCCAGATACTGAATTTCCGCGACGGTGCGGCGGTCATCGACGGTGCGATGGCCGATGAGACGCCCGTAACGATCGTGGACATGATCCTTGTGGAAGTACAGGCGCGGCGAACTGAACTGATCCGGTGTACGTTCGCTGCCATGATGATAAACCAGCGCGCCCATGTTGAGCAGGAAATAATGGACCGGGTTGCGTTCGCTGGGGTAAATCTGCGACCCATCCGCCGCGACCAGAGTCGCGCTGGGCGGCGGTTCCGGCGCGGGGACAATCCGGTTGATTGGTTCTGCGCCGGGCACATCCAGCGGCGCGGCCCCCCGATACCCGCTGACGCTGGACTGGCGCACCCACTCGATGCGCTCCCAGACCTCATCCAGATCAGACGCTTTCTCAAAGCGTTCATAGGCTTTCTGCAGGCGCTCGCCCAGGTCAAAATCCAGCTTTTCCAGCATGGACCCCATGCGCGCCACCTGTGCTACCAGTTCCTTAAATTCAAGCGTCATAACCTCACCTTCCGTGCATCTCACAGAGTAGCACGTACGTTCTAAGTCGTCAACATACCACAGTACCAGCAGAATAACCAACTTCTTTGAGAAAAATTATACATTTTTCATGCGTCAGGGGCGGATGATCCCACTGAAGTACCTTATCAAAGTTAAAAAAATGTGCAATAATGGAAATAGACTGTTATATTAGGTGCCAGATTGTTACAGACGCTCACTCCATCCAACTAGATTTATTCTGATAAACCTTGTTTATGGTCTCCGCAATAGAGATTCGGGTTCGTCAGTATGGAGTAACCATGACAGCAAATCGTGTTGCAGGCAGTTATATACAACACAGCACCGAACTGGTATTCGCCGGCGATCATGTAGAGCTATCCGGTCAGATCGATTATCCGGACAGCCCGCCCCCCGCTGATGGGTACCCCCTGATGTTTATTCTCCACCACGCCGGTTATAACAACCGGGATTGGTATAAGCCTTTTGCCGAAGTCGGCCTGCAAAACGGCTATGCGGTTTTCCGCTGGGATAAGCGGGGCACGGGCCGCAGCGGCGCCGGGACGCAGGGTTCGGTCACCCAGGACGCGGTGAATGCCTATGAAATCGCGCTGGAACAGCCAAACGTCAATCATCGTCGGGCGGTGATCTTCGCACAGGACGCCGGAACCGGCCTGCTGGGCAATGCTTACGGCCTGTTTGCCCGCATCCAGACACCCTATGCTGTCATTCTTGCCTCCAATATGCTGGATGAAAACGCCGTACTGGCCATCGATACGCAGCTTCATATTCTGGTGACGGAATCGGACTGGAATCCCTGGCAGCAGTATGCCCGCGCTGCCTGTGCCGCCCATAATCAGGCTTATGCGCATGGCGCGTCATACTATGTGATCGCTGGCGATGTGGATCGCAAGCTGATCGAAGGCCGCAGCCTGCCGCCCACCGCCAGAAGTGTCCTCAGCGACTGGTTACAAGACTTGTGCCAGCCTTCCACGTCGATTTAAGCCAGCATACCGTCCTGGTGACAGGGGCGGGAGCCGATGTCGGGCGAGCCATTGCGCTCGCCTTTGCGGCTTCTGGCGCCAGCGTCGTCGTCAACGACCTGAACCCGGACCGGGTGGCCACCGTCGCTGCGGAAATTGAAGCCGCCGGGGGGCATGCCCTGCCTTGGCAGGCGGATGTCACCAACCGCTTTCAGGTCGGCTCGATGATTGAAACCGCGCGCGATCATTTCGGACGCATTCATATGCTCATCAATGCCGCCGGGGCACAGTCGCTGACGGTCCCGGCCCTGCGGCTGGATGAATGGGACTGGCGGCGCGTGCTGGAGGTCAACCTGACTGGCGCGTTCTTCTGTACCCAGCTTCTGACGCGGGTGATGGCCGATGAAGGGGGCGGGGTGGTCGTCAATATAGCGTCCACCGCCGGGCATCCTGACCCGCTGCCCCAGGGCATCGCCTATGTCACCAGCAAGGCCGGGATGGTGGGCATGACCAAGCAGTTCGCGCGGGAACTGGCCCCGATGAACGTTCGTGTCAACGCCATCTGCCCCGGCAACCTGCAGGACCCCTATGGCGAGGATGCCGCGCCTGTGACCAATGCCCAGAACCGCCGGGGCCAGTATGACGAGATCGCGGCTGTCGCGCTGTTTCTGTGTTCGGATGCAGCCAGCTTTATCACCGGGCAGGCCATCAATGTCGATGGTGGCGAAAGTATGCTGTGATGAGAAACCTGTCGCCTGTATTTAAAATCGCGTTTTTTGTGATTGTCGGCGCCATGATTGTACTGGCGGGGTTTGCCATGCTTACGCGCCCCGCGCCTGCTGGCCCGCTGACTCAGGCGCAGATCGAACAGACAGTGGTGGCGGAGGTCGATGCACGCATGACCCAGACGGCGGCAGTCGCCCCGCCCACCGCCCTGCCGGATGTCGAGGCGACGGTGCAGGCCCGGCTGGCCGCCAGCCCGGCACCCACAGAAGACCCCAACCTCATCCCGCAGGAGCAGTTGGAAACCAGTGGCGGGATCATCAGCTTTGTCGGCGGCCTGCTTAACGGGCTGTTCGGGCTGCTGCGTGGGGTGTGGAATATTTTCAGCTTTGGCGGGGTGTGGCTGCAGGTGTGCTGCTGTATTCTGCTGCCGCTGGGGGCGCTGGCCGCCCTGGCCCGCGAAAGCATGTAGTAGGAGTAATTTCCCCTCTCAGATTTAAGTCTGCTCTTACCAGACAGGCCCTTTTGCGCTACAATATAAACTCGAATCAAACGGTTCTGACGGTCAGTTTTTAGAGGTTGGATTCTTATGATGGGCCAACCACCGGCCATGTACCGGCAGCATATCTACCTGGCTGAATCGTCGCTTGGTTTTCACAAAATCGGTATATCACGCTTCCCTGCCCGGCGGGTCAGGCAGCTCAGTGTGCCCGGTGTGCTGGATTTAACCCTGCTGCACACGGTCCCGGCCATGTTCGCCCGCAAAACAGAACGCCTCGTCCACGATGCCCTGCAGGATTATCGCGTCAGCAGTGAATGGTTCCGTCTGCCGGATGAGGTGATTCATGCCCTGTGCGAAGCCGAAGGGGAGCACGATCTGCTGACCCTGTGCGGCGCGTTCAGCAGGTAAGCATCCCGAAGCACCATCGCCTGTGGTAAGATGCTTTTTTATCTGCGCAGCATGCGGCGTTCGCCTCGTGCTGAGGCAGGTGCTGCGCTTTTACAGGGGTGGTGAGATTCCAGATCATGATTGACAGAACAATGCTTGTGGGCGTGCTGGGGTCGCTGGCGGTGCTGCTGTTCGTGCTGGAACTGGTGCGCGAACGCCGCCTGCGCGAGGAATATTCGCTGCTGTGGCTGATGACCGCCAGCGTGCTGCTGATCCTCAGCCTGTCGCGCCCGCTGCTGGATGTGCTGGCAGCCGCGATTGGCATTTTTTACCCGCCCAGCGCCTTGTTTGTGGTGGCGGTTCTGTTTATCCTGGCGATTCTGATGCACTTTTCCATTGTGATTACCCGGTTGACGCAGGAAAACAAGGAAATCGCCCAGCAGATCGCGCTGCTGCGCTATGAATTGTCGCAGCGGGAATCAGCGCATCTGAAAGCTGAAAACCGCCAGGATGGCGATCAGCCCAATGCCATAGAGTGACACCGTCCAGTATTTCTGCTGCAGCGGGTTGCTGTCCTCCGCAATCAGCAGATCAGGCTGGGCCGGGTCATAACTGACGGCGAAGGCCGGCCCCACCAGCCACGTCAGCAGCAGGCCACCCGCCAGCCCGCCCATGTGCGCCCAGTTGTCGATACGCACCTGACTGCCTTCGGTCCAGCTTGCCAGCCCGATAAACAGGTTGATGCCCAGCAGCATCAGCAGGCTGCGAAGCTGGCGCATGCCGCGCTCGCCCATCAGGGCGCGATGGCGGTACAGGTAGATCATCTCTGCGCCGAACAGGGCGAACACAGCGCCAGAAGCGCCCACCGAAGCGACTCCTTGAATGGGGCTGGGGTTGCCCATGATGACGCTGAGGATCGACCCGGTCAGCCCACCCAGCAGGTAGATGATCAGAAAGCGGGTGCTGCCAAACACCGGCTCGATGCCGCGCCCGATAATATAGAGCGCGTACATGTTAAAAAACAGGTGCGCCAGCCCGCCGTGCAGAAACATGGCCGTCACCAGCCGGTGATATTCGCCCAGCACCAGCACTTCATAAGTGCGACTGGCCCCCTGTGCGAACATCTGGAGGCCGAGCCGGGGTGCCAGCATGCCGGCGACAAACACCAGCAGGTTGATGGCCAGCAGAACGTAAGTCATGCGCGGCGGCACCAGAGGGGGCATGCGCAGCCGGGGCTGCCGCTGCGGCGGGGTGGGCTGGGGTGGCGCAGAGGGCGCGTCTTGGAGCGGGTGTTGTTTGTGCGGGTCTTCGTACAGTGGATGCCGTCGTTTATCCGGCGGCTGCGGGTCGTTGAGCATAAGGTCCGTTTTCTACTGTGTTTGTATTCCGGTTCAGTATAGCCTGCCTTACATTAATATCCTGTAGGCATTGCATAAGATCAGCCTCATTCCGGCTGTAAATTTGCTTATCCGCATGTATGATTATGGAAACTCATCCCAGTAAGCTCCATATCTGACGCAGCACGCGCTGCGCAGCAGCAGGTCCCCCGCCGATGACAAGATAATCTCAACCCATGTTGTACAGCGTTTATCGGATTTTGACACGTTTTTATAACCCTGACGAGTGAGTTGCAGTTTTGTTTCTGATGATAGGAAGATGAATACATGATGAACCGCTGTATGGTAAGGGCCTGGGAACGTTCCCGATCCTGGTGGATGGCCATTGCTGCTGTACGATTCCGCAGCACCAGACCTTCTTCGCTTGTGGCGTATGGTTTTGCGCTGGTGGCTGTGCTGATCGCCTGGGCAGGCACCGCTTTTCTGCTGGAATTTGAATCGATCTATACATCGCGCTTTCTGTTCTTCGTGGCGGCGGTCCTCACAGCGGCATGGTATGGAGGGGCCGGCCCGGGCATCCTGGCGATGGCGGCTTCGCTGCTGGTCATTGATCTGTTTCTGCTGCCGCCCTTCCAGCTTCTGGAAATTCGGGGGGATGAAGCGCTGCTGCTGGCCGTGTTTGCGGTGGTGGCCGCTGCCATTAGCTGGTTTGTAGAGCAGGGACGGCGGCTGTATATCACCGAACGCCAGGTGCGCGAAGCTTTGCAGACCCGCGTCCGGTTACAGGCTATTGTGGCCGATCTTGGGCAGGATGCGCTGATCCATGCTGACCTGCCCGCGCTGATGCAGGAGGCCGTGACCGTGCTGGCCCAGACGCTGGATGTCGAGTATGTGAAGCTGCTGGAGCTGCTGACAGATGAGGACTGCCTGCTGATGCGGGCGGGTGTGGGCTGGAAAGCAGGGATGGTCGGGCAGGCGAAACTGAGCACTGGGCTGCAATCGCAGGCCGGCTATGCGATGGTCTCCAGCGGGCCGGTGATTGTGGATGACCTGCGCACCGAAACCCGCTTTCATGATCCGCCGCTGCTGGTCGAGCATGGCGTCGTCAGCGGGATGAGCGTACTGATTCAGGGCTATCAGAAAGCCTTTGGCGTGCTTGGGGTGCATTCGACGCGGCGGCGCACCTTTACACAGGATGACATTTATTTTCTGCAATCGGTGGCCAACATCATCGGGGCTGCTGTCGAGCGTGAACGCCTGTCGGAACAGGCGCAGCAGGTGGCAGTGCACGAAGAACGGCAGCGAATTGCCAGAGACCTGCACGACGCCGTCAGCCAGGCCCTGTTTTCTGCCAATGTGACCGCAGAAGCGCTGCCGCGCCTGTGGAAACGCCAGCCAGAAAGGGTGCTGGAGCAGTTGGAAGAACTGAAGCAGCTCACCAGAAGCGCGAGCGCAGAACTGCGTATGCTGCTGATGGAACTTCGGCCAGAGATGGTGGAGAAAAACAAGCTGAGCGATCTTTTACACCAGTTAGCGGTGGCGGTGCATTCCAAGCGCCGGATTGCCGTAGCCGTTACCGTCGAAGGGGACTACCAACCGCCAGTGGATGTGCATCTGGCGGTGTTCCGCATCGCCCAGGAAGCGCTGAACAACATGGTCAAGCATTCCAGGGCGCGACATGCCCGGCTTTACCTGCGCAGCACAGAGACAGGCGTCGAACTGCGGGTCGAGGATGATGGACGCGGGTTTGATCTGAATGAGCAGGCTTCAGGCTTTGGTCTGATTTCCATGCAGGAACGGGCGCAGGCGATTGGGGCTTCGCTTGAAGTGGAAAGCAGCCCGGCCCAGGGGACTCAACTGCTGCTGCGCTGGCAGCCTGCGCCTCAGGCAGCATGAAGTCCCTGAAGGCACTACAATCTGTTTAACTTTAACCAGGGAGGCAGGATGCCAAGTTACGATTTTCGGTGTAATCAGTGTGGGCGCAGCCTGACACTCACTTACAAGACCATTAAAGCCTACGATGAAGCCACGCCGGCCTGCCCGCACTGCGAAAGCACGGACCTGACCCGTTTGATTACCAGAGTCGCCATTGCGAAGCCATCGCGCGAGTATGGGCGTATGGATTCGCAGGAGATGCTGTCTGTGCTGGAAGGGGGCGATTCGCGTGAAATCGGCCAGATGTTCCAGCAGGTGGGCGCGGCGGTGCCCAGCAGTGACAAGGAATATCATGAGGTGACAGACCGTCTGGTGCAGGGGGAAAAGCCGGAATCGGTCGAAGCGGACCTGCGGGACCGGGCGACGGAGCAGGTGACCAAAGATCGCAAGGCCGCAGCAGACGAATAAGTTTGCTGTAGTTACTGCACAGGAGAAAGGCGCGATTCTAACTGCCGGAGGATATCCGCCTGGACCTGTTCAATGCTTTGCAGGGCGCTGATGCGTACCCAGCGCTGAGGCTCTTCGCGCATAAGCTGCTGGTAGCCCGCGTAAACGCGCTGATGAAACGCCAGTTCCATATCGTCCAGCCGGTTCCATTCTTCCCCGAACAGCGAAGCCTGCCTGCGTCGTTCCAGCCCTTCTTCCGGCGTAATATCCAGAAACAGGGTCAGGTCCGGGCGCAGGCCGCCCGTCGCAAAGGTGACCACCGCCCGCAGGATATTCAGGTCAAGCTGGTGACCATACCCCTGATAGGCCAGGGTGGAATCATAAAAGCGGTCACAGATCACCAGACCGCCATTTTCCAGATGAGGCCGCAAAACTTCGGCTGTTAGCTGTGCGCGGGATGCGTTGTACAGCAGTAATTCCGTCGTGGGGTGCATCGCGGTGTTGTTCAGGTCGTGCAGCACTGCGCGGATCTGATCGCCAATGACCGTGCCGCCCGGTTCGCGGGTCAGCAGCACATCATAACCGGCCTCGCGCAGATGTGCCGCGGCTGAACGGGCCTGGGTGGTTTTGCCGCTGCCATCCAGGCCCTCGAAGGTAATGAACATGCTTACTCCTCACGCAGGATGCGGACGTGCCGCAGGGGTTCGCGGCCCAGGCTGCGCGAAATCAACTGTGCCCGGTGGGCCATCTCGTGCTGGCGACGGCGTACTTCAGAAGACTGTGGCGCGAGGTCCACAACATCTTCCCCGTTCAGCACACGCATGATCGCCCGTTCTGTTTCTTCCATCGCATCGCCAAAGTTGCTGTAGTTTGGCTCCGTATCCAGTTGGAACAGATCGCTGAGGAAGTTTTCCATCTGGGTGACGGTATTGGCACGCAGGACATAAATGGGCGTGCCGCGCCGTTCTGCATCCACGATGAGTTTAGGACGGCGGCGGTAGTAGTTCTTTAGCGTGACAATCGCATCTGCCTGAGAGAAATCATCAGTCAGCGTGATGGGCACGCGCAGCCGGCGGCCTGCCTGCTGCAGCCGGTTTCGCGCCACCCCATAGGCATAGACGCGCACTTCATGAGCAGCGCCGCTGGTGCCGCCATTGGTGCGGGGGGTAGATGATGCAGATTGTGGCGTTGTGCCGGTATATTCGGCGCTGCCACGCCCGCGCCGCGCCCCACGCCGGCGGCTGTCCGCCCGCTGCTGTTCCGCAATCAGGCTGGTTTCTGGCTGTGTCGTTTCGATATTGATTTCGCCGCGTTCGTTGCGGGTGCGTACCTCTACCGGCATTGGATAACCGCGCAGGACGCCATCGACGGCGGCGGCCACATCTTCATGCACCACCAGCCGATCGCGTGTCTGAATTTCAATCAGCACGTCGAAGGTCGGCGGGGCGCGACGTTCCAGCACGGTTTTCTGTGTGCCCCGGCGGCGGGCTTCGTCATCCGACAGCGTAACGGACTGAATACCGCCCACCAGGTCCGACAGAGTCGGGTTGAGCATCAGGTTTTCCAGTTGATTACCATGCGCGGTGCCGATCAACTGCACACCACGCTCTGCAATCGTGCGCGCGGCCATGGCTTCCAGTTCGCGGCCAATCTCGTCAATGACGATGACTTCCGGGTTGTGGTTTTCCACCGCCTCGATCATGACTTCATGCTGGCGTTCCGGGCGCGAAACCTGCATGCGGCGCGCCTTGCCGACTGCCGGATGAGGCACATCGCCATCGCCGCCAATTTCGTTAGAAGTATCAACAATCACCACACGGCGCGATTCCGCCAGCACGCGTGCTGCTTCGCGCAGCATGGTCGTCTTGCCAACCCCGGGCGGCCCCAGCATCAGCAGGCTCTGGCCGGATTCGATCAGGTCCTGGATGATGTCAATGGTGCCATAGACCGCACGGCCCACGCGACAGGTGAGGCCCACAATCGTGCCTTTGCGGTTGCGAATGGCCGAAATGCGGTGCAGCGTGCGTTCCATGCCGGCACGGTTATCTGTATCGAATTCGCCGACGTTACGATCTACCACGTCAATATCGTTGCGGGTCACTTCGCGATCCAGCAAAACGACCTCACCATCGATATAGCGGGCAGTGGGCACACGGCCCAGGTCCAGCACAATTTCGATCAGGTTATCCGTATTGCCGAGCTTCTCCAGCGCGTCTTCCAGTTCGGCAGGTAATATCTGTTGCAGTTTATCGAGATCGTCAGTTATGCGACGTTCCATAAGGGGCAAGATTACTCCTCATTGTATTTTTCAACGACAGGTTTGGTGGTTGCGGTTGGCGGCTTGATCGGGCTGGGCACAGCTTCAAGTCGTTTCGCCAGCGGCGCAAAGGCTGCCTGCCGCACCCCGGCAGTAATATGCCGCACCATCACCGCCTGGCGTGTCCAGGGTTCAAAGCCCAGATCAACCAGCGCATCTTCCAACCAGTCCTGATAGCGCCGCACCGAAACGTAAACCGGAACACGTTCATGCGAACGCCGCGCATTTTCGATAGCCGCCGCCAGAATCGCTGATGCCTCGCTAAAGACATCCGGATGCAGGTAGGGCATCAGGTAGATGCCGGCCCGCCCCTCCGAAACAGCGATATAGCCTTCGACCCGTTCATTCTTACGATAGACCAGGCCGTTGCTGCGACTGGGTGGCGCCGCGACCTGTTGTACAAGGCGCGGCACAATGTTGCAATACAGGTTGTGAATCCCCTGTATGTCGTTATCCGTTTCCTCTGTCAGTTCGACTTTATCCACCGGATGCTGCGGCAGTTCGCCCGGCGCATGCTGCCAGATTTCCTGGCGGGCATAGATCGAAAACCCGGCGATCCGCATGGTTTCAAACAGGCTGAGATGTTCATCCACTTCGGCAGTCAGCGTATAGGCGCGCCGCCGTCCGGCTTCTGCGGCCATCGCATCCAGCACATTCAGCCAGGCGCTGTTATCCTGCTGATCGTCCAGCCCCGGTGCCAGATACACCATATGGGCCTGGTTCCGGTCCGGGCGCAGCCGAAACTGCCCAACGACAGTCTGTTTACCCACGCGCGCCAGCAGGCTGTGCAGGCCGCGCTGTGGCAGCAGGAAATTAGAAATCAGCGTCGCGCTGCTCTGGTCGAAACCACAGGTAAACGCCTGTTCGCTGTCCAGCATCACCCCGGTTTCCAGCAGGCGCGTCACAGTAGGGATGTCAATGAGCTTGATATTGCGTGCGTTGTAGGCTTGATAGTTCATGGCAGGATTACCCTTCCCTGCTGTGTACAGCATCTAAAGACCTGACACACATCACGGCGTCCGGGTCGCGGTCTGGCGTAATCGAACTGTCAGGCCGGGTGGGAAATATACTAAAAGATAGGCCAGGCACCATTTTCATTACCCTGTATTGTATCATCAAAGCCTTTGTCGTGACAATCTTTTTAGCAGATGTTAACGTAATGCAAACATACTTTCGATACAGCCTGTACCGGTAATTATGCGCTGTGGGGGCAGTGGGGCCAACCCCACAAATTCAGGGGTTCAGTATTGATTCGGGGCGGGGGTTTTGCTATAGTTGTGCCTGAGCTTTGGCTCCGTAGCTCAATGGTAGAGCAGTTGACTCTTAATCAATTGGTTGCAGGTTCGAGTCCTGCCGGAGTCAC
>CAZQIY010000013.1:50589-88757 GCA_964593565.1 uncultured Anaerolineaceae bacterium | reverse complement strand
ATATGGTCGGCAATAACGCGGTAAGGCACGATATTGGCGTCGCGTTCGGCATCGGTGTGGCCAGTCAGACGCTGCACCGCCTCGATAATGGGCATAAACAGATCAGTTTCGTAATTGGCCTCTACGCCCTGAAGCACCGCCAGCAGGCGTTCCAGGCCCATGCCAGTATCCACACCGGGCCTGGGCAGCGGCTCATCGTACTGGCCGGTATGCTGCGGGTCTGGCTGGGTGCGGTTGAACTGCATGAACACCAGATTCCAGATTTCCATAAAGCGGCCATCGTCCGCTTCTAAAGAGGCGATGATGCTGTCCTCACCGCGTTCCGGGGTCTTGTCCCAGTGAATTTCGGTATTGGGGCCGCAGGGGCCGGTTTCCGCCATCTGCCAGAAATTGTCCTTGGGGCCGAGCCGGGCAATCCGCTTCGGGCTGATGCCAATTTCCTTTGTCCACAGGTCATAGCTCTCGTCGTCCTTTTCGTAAATGGTGACGGCGAGGCGGTCTGCCGGAAGTTCATAAACCCTTGTCAGCAGTTCCCAGGCGAACTGCATGGCTTCCAGTTTGAAATAATCCCCAAAGCTGAAGTTGCCCAGCATTTCAAAGAAGGTGTGGTGGCGCGGCGACGGGCCGACTTCTTCCAGGTCGTTATGCTTGCCTGCCACCCGCAGGCATTTCTGGGATGTGGCGGCGCGGGTATAGTCGCGTTTTTCCGTGCCCAGAAAGACATCCTTAAACTGCACCATCCCGGCATTGGTAAACAGCAGGGTGGGGTCGTTGGCGGGCACAAGCGAGGAGGAAGCCACGGGCCGGTGTCCCATTTCTTCAAAAAAGTCAAGAAATGCCGCGCGCACTTCTGCGCTGGTCATGGGTTTCATTACGGTAATGGTCCTTCATCAAGTTGTTTTGGTGAGATTGTAACGAATTATATGCCCGATAGGGGCACTTCACAAGCGCGCATCTGCGGTTGCAAGATGCTTCGTAATGGTTTTGGAATGCGCCCCTTCCGGGCAGCTCTGCGCCCCGGAGGTACAGGTGCCCTGAGTGACACGGGCGCTCACTTCTGTTAATATCGAGGCGATTGATTCTATCGCCTCGTATTGTCCAGGGAGCGTATTCTATGGTTGTCGAAATACAGGCTGACGTTGTAAATGCAGTGTTAGGTGCGTACAACGGATCACCGTTCGACGTACTGGGGCCACATCCGACAGAAGATGGACGCATCTCAATACGAGCATTTCGGCCTACCGCCAGCGAACTGTTCGTCGTGGACGAAACCAGCGGCCAGCGCACAGCGATGACGCGGCTGCGTGATGAGGGATTTTTCGAGACAGAGATCGCGGGGAAGTGGCCGGGGCTGCGCTACCATTACGAAGCCACCACCCACGAGGGCCACACCGAAATCTTCCAGGACCCGTACCGGTTCCGCGAATCGCTGCTGACGGATTATGACCTGTATCTGTTTGGCGAAGGTCGATTTCTGTACAGCTATGAGAAGTTTGGCGCGCACCTGCGCGAAGTGGATGGTGTGCAGGGGGTGAATTTTGTGGTGTGGGCGCCAAACGCCTACCGCGTAAGTGTGATTGGTGATTTTAACCGCTGGGATGAGCGAGAGCATCCAATGCAGATGCGCGGCACAAGCGGCCTGTGGGAATTGTTTATCCCTGGGGTGGAAGAGGGCGCCATCTACAAATATGACCTGCGCTCGCACAACCAGAATTATCATGGCCAGAAGACAGACCCCTATGGCTTTTATGCTGAAATGCGCCCTAAAACCGGGTCGGTTGTCGCCAACCTGGACCGGTACCAGTGGCAGGATCAGGGCTGGATGACGGCCCGCGCCGCTTATGCACCGTTGGAACGGCCTATGTCGGTTTATGAGGTGCATCTGGGGTCGTGGCGGCGCAATGCGCAGGGCGGGTTTCTGACGTATCGGGAACTGGCGGACAGCCTGGTGGGTTATGTGAAGGACATGGGCTATACGCATATCGAACTGATGCCGGTGGCCGAACATCCGCTGGATGAGTCGTGGGGGTATCAGGTGACGGGGTATTATGCGCCTACCAGCCGCTATGGCACGCCAGAAGACTTCATGTACTTTGTGGATACCTGCCATCAGAACAACATCGCCGTCATTGTGGACTGGGTGCCGGCGCATTTCCCGAAGGATGGCTTTGCGCTGAGCTACTTTGACGGCACGCACCTGTATTCGCATGCGGATGCGCGGCGGGGCGAACACCCGGACTGGGGAACCTATATCTTTAATTATGGCCGTAACGAGGTGCGCAATTTTCTGATCTCGAATGCGCTGTTCTGGCTGCGCGAATATCACATCGACGGCCTGCGGGTAGATGCTGTGTCGTCGATGCTGTATCTCAGCTTTGGGCGCAGCGATGGCGAGTGGATCCCCAACCAGTATGGCGGCAATGAAAACCTGGAAGCGATTGATTTTATGCGCCAGTTTAATGAGGTCGTCCATGCAGAAGCCCCCGGCGCCGTGACGGTGGCGGAAGAATCCACGTCGTGGCCGATGGTATCGCGCCCGACTTACCTGGGCGGGCTGGGGTTCACCTTTAAGTGGAACATGGGGTGGATGCACGATACGCTGGATTACTTCAAGCTGGACCCGATCTACCGCCGCTATGAGCACAACAGAATCACCTTTTCCATCATGTACGCCTTCAGCGAGAACTTTGTGCTGTCGCTTTCTCATGATGAGGTGGTGCATCTGAAGGGATCGATGCTGACCAAGATGGGCGGGTATGGTATGCAGAAGTTTGATTCGCTGCGCCTGCTGTATGGCTATCAGTGGACGCATCCTGGCAAGAAGCTGCTGTTTATGGGGCAGGAATTTGGCCAGTGGCAGGAATGGAGCGAGACAAGATCGCTGGACTGGGACAAGCTGGAGCATGTGCCGCATGCGGGGGTGAAGGCCTGGGTGCGCGATCTCAACCGCCTGTACCAGCAGCAGCCCGCGCTGTACGAACAGGATTTTAGCTGGGAAGGTTTCCGGTGGATCGAGCCGAACGATGCGGATAACAGCGTGCTGAGCTATATCCGGTTCGCCAAAGACCCCTCAGATTTTCTGGTGGTGATGTGCAATTTTACGCCGGTGGTGCGCACTGGCTATCGAATCGGCGTGCCGGAGGCCGGGCTTTACCGCGAACTGCTGAACAGCGATTCGGAATTTTACGGCGGGCATAACGTCGGCAATCATGGCGGGGTGCATGCCGAATTCAGCGAGTCGCACGGCTTCGCGCACAGCCTGACGCTGACTCTGCCGCCGCTGAGCGCCATTATCCTCAAACGTGACCCTGACGGCGACTCAACATGAGCGGGTGTGTGTGCTATACTACGCCACGTTTCAGGATGCGCAGCACACGTGAGTAAGGACAAAAGCAGATGGTAACCGCAGACAAACCCGATGTCAGTATTGATGAACAGGTCGAGGTGTTGATGTCCGGCGCGGAATATGGCGACGCCGAGACTAAAGAAGCGATGCGCAGGGAGCTGCGCGAACGCCTGATCGAAGCGGAAAAGGAAGGCCGTCCGCTGCGTGTGTATGCCGGGTTTGATCCTCGTACAGCGGACCTGCACCTGGGGCATACCATTCCCATGCGCAAGCTGCGCCAGTTCCAGGAATTTGGGCATGATGTGACGTTTCTGGTCGGCACGTTTACCAGCCTGATTGGCGACCCTTCCGATAAGGAGCAGGCCCGCAACCAGCTCACGCGCGAGCAGGTGCTGGAAAATGCCAGAACCTATGCCGAGCAGGCGTTTAAAATCCTCGACCGTGACCTGACACGGATTCGTTATAACGATGAATGGCTGGCCACGCTGGATTTTGCCGATATTATCCGGCTGGCGAGCAACTTTACCGTGCAGCAGTTTCTGGTGCGGGAGAACTTCAAGAAGCGCATTGACGCCGGAGAGCCGATTTACCTGCACGAGCTGTTTTACGGCCTGATGCAGGGTTATGACGCTGTGGCCCAGGATGCGGATGTGCAGGTGGGCGGGCAGGATCAGTTGTTTAATATCCTGATCGCCGGGCGCAAACTACAGCAGGCGATGGGGCAAAAGCCGCAGGTTGCCATCATTATGGGCGAAAGCCTGCCGGGCACGGATGGCGAAATCAAGATGAGCAAGAGCCTGGGCAATCATATCCCGCTGATGAGCGAACCCTGGGATATGTTCGGCAAGGTGATGAGCGTGCCGGACAAGGCGATGCCGATCTACCACAAGCTGATTCTGGGCTGGGCACCAAAAGAGGTAGAAGACCTGGAACGCGGCCTGACAGATGGATCGCAGCATCCGAACGAGGTCAAGATGCGGCTGGCGCGTGAGATTGTCGGCATCTTTTTCAGCCCGGAAGATGCCGAAGCGGCGCAGAAACGCTGGGATGATGTGTTCCGCAGCGGGGGCGGCATCCCGGAGGATATCCCCGAAGAACCGCTGACCGCTGATGAGCGCGTGCTGGATATTCTGCGGCGGCTGGAGATGGTCAGCAGCGGCGGCGAGGCCAAGCGGCTGATGCAGGGCAATGGTGTACGGCTGAACGAACAGCCCGTCACGGACCCGCAGGCGACGGTTACGCTGGCGATGCTGCCTGTGGTGCTGCAGGTGGGCAAGCGTAAATTTGTGCGGCTGATCCGGGGGTAACACATCCCGAGCATAACAGACAGAGGGCATCATAAAATGGTTGACAGTCAGAAGCTGGACCTGAAAAAGACGCTGAAGCACCTGTACCAGCCCTCCGCTAAGGATGTGGTTGAAGTTGATGTGCCGCCGATGAATTTCCTGATGATTGACGGGCAGGGCAACCCCAACACCGCCGAGCGTTATGCACAGGCTGTCGAGGCGCTGTTCAGCCTGTCCTATGCGCTCAAGTTCGCCAGCAAAAAAGCGGCTGGCATCGATTATACGGTGATGCCGCTGGAAGGGCTGTGGTGGGCCGATGAGATGGGCAGCGTCTATGGCGAGCTGGATTTTACCGCCAACAAGGACCTGTGGCTGTGGACGATGATGATTATGCAACCAGACCATATCACGGCGGAAATGGTGCGCGAGGCAGCGGCGGACCTGGGCCGCAAGAAGGATTTACCTGCTCTGCCCGATATCCGGTTTGAAACTTTCCACGAAGGGCTGTCGGTCCAGATCATGCATATTGGCCCCTACAGCGCAGAAAAGCCCACCCTGGACCGTGTGCACGCCTATATTGAAGCACAGGGCTGCGAACCGACGGGCAAGCATCATGAAATTTACCTGGGCGACCCGCGCCGTACCGCGCCGGATAAGCTGAAAACCGTGATTCGCCAGCCGATGAAACGGACAGGCTGAGGCGTATCAGGCAGAGCGGGCGGCTTCCTGAAGCGGCGTTTCTGGCTTTGGGTCATGCAGGGCGACCATCATGCGGTAAACATCGTAGCAGGTGAGCATGCCCAGCAGATGGCCCTGATGATCAATTACGGGCAGGCGGCTGATCCTGTATTTGAGCATCAGCCGGGCGGCGTGTTCCAGCGTTTCGTGGGGTTCTATCGCAATCACATTGTAGCACATCAGATGGGCGACGGTGATCTGATCCCAGGTGTGGTTCACGTCCCAGATGCGCCGGGTGGTTTCGTCTGGCGGCATGGCATGACGCAGATCGCCAAAGGTGAGGATGCCCACTAACTGGCCTTCATCGACAACGGCCAGACAGCGAACTTCTTTGCGCTCCATGATGGCAAGCGCCTGACGGAAGGGTGAGTTGGGGGCGATGGTTTCTGCGGGACTCATCCATTCACCGACCAGCACAGGTCTTAACATGATCATCCTCCTGAGTCCCTTTCCCTCATTATCCAAGAGTTTGTCAGCCTGAGTCAAATTACCGGCGTGGTAAGATGGCTGTTAGCAGCTTATGAGAGCAGGTATATCAGAATCTGCGCGGCATCGGCAGCACAAGAGGGATGGCAGGCGCATGTTTATTCGGGGGAACGGCCCCAGGTCATCTGTTCGCGCACCAGCAGGTCGGTGCTGCGCATTTTCATGGCCAGGTCTGCGGCCAGGTTACGCATGAGCCGGTAGCCCAGATGCGGGTAGGTATCGCATAACAGCATCAGCTTATCGCGCGGGATGACCACCAGGCGGGTTTCTGGCAGGGAAACCCGCGCCCCGGCAGATCGCAGCCCTTCATCCACCAGCGCCACTTCGCCAAAAGACTGCCCGCGCCGCAGGGTGCTGATGACTTCTGGCCCGCTTTTGGTTTCCTTGCCCAGCAGCGCCGGATTCAGAAGAATCTCAACCTCGCCATTGGCAATGATATAAAGCTCTGAGCCGATGGAATTTTCTTCAAAGATCATATCGCCAGCCTGATAATGTCTTTCATCGCAGATCGAAGCGACCAGCTCAAGCTGTGTGTTGCTCAGTTCATAAAAGATGTCGGCCTGCTTCAAAACCGTCATGATCGACATCGCTGTACTCCTCGTGAGGTCTGAACACCGCAATTTTTCGCATTGTAGCATATTTCCAACCTGTCCAGCGAATCGGCAGCGGCGGCGCGTGGGGGTGTGCCTTGTATTTCGGGATATGATCTTTTATGATGAGTATTGAGCTGATTTGAACCTTATTGTTACCGGGTTGGTGCCATGACACAAAGCGAAGCCTTACGGACACAGCCACTGCCTTATAAGGTGTGGGGTAAAACACAGATTGACGAACAGGCCCTGGCACAGATGGATCATGCCATGCGCCTGCCAGTATCTGTGACCGGGGCGTTGATGCCGGATGCGCATGTGGGCTATGGCCTGCCGATTGGCGGCGTATTGGCGACTGAGGGTGTGGTGATTCCGTATGCGGTGGGGGTCGATATTGCCTGCCGGATGCGCCTGACGATCTTCAATGAAAATTCCGGGGTGATCGGCCAGCGGATTGAGCAGTTCAAAAAAGCGCTGATGGAACAAACCCGCTTTGGTATCGGGCGCAAGGGCGGCGAATGGGACCCCAGGCAGCAGGTCGAACATGCGGTGCTGGATGACCCGGACTGGGACGCCACTAAATACCTGGCGTCGCTGAAGGATACGGCTTTCCGCCAGCTTGGCACCAGCGGCACCGGCAATCACTTTGTCAACTGGGGGACCTTCACGCTACCGGAAGATGACTCGCGGCTTGGCCTTAAAGCTGGCGATTACCTGGCGCTGCTGTCGCACAGCGGGTCGCGCGGGGTGGGGTATAAAATCGCCAATCATTACTCCAAACTGGCCATGAGCCTGCACCCGGAGCTTGATCCGTCGGTGCGGCATCTGGCGTGGCTGGCGCTGGATTCTGAAGAAGGCCAGGAATACTGGCTGTCGATGGAACTGGCGGGGCGTTTCGCATCGGCCAATCATGAGGTGATTCACCAGCGGATCGCCAGGGCGATGAAGCTGAAGCCGCTGTATGTGGTGGAGAATCATCATAACTTTGCCTGGAAAGAGCGCATTCCTGCGCCTGCCGGGTTTGCCCAGGGCGAACGCGAAGTGATTGTGCATCGCAAGGGGGCGACCCCCGCCGGGGAAGGCGTGCTGGGGGTAATTCCCGGCTCGATGGCTGACCCCGGCTATGTGGTGCGGGGCCTGGGCAATACCGAAGCGGTCAGTTCTGCAGCACACGGTGCAGGCCGTATGCTGGGCCGCAAGGAAGCCAAGCGTACGATCACCAAAACGGAGCGCGACCGCTACCTGAAGGACCGGAATGTAATGCTGATCGGTGGCGGGATTGATGAATCTCCGCAGGCGTATAAGGCGATCAACGAGGTGATGGCGGCCCAGGCCGATCTGGTGGATATTGTCGGACGGTTTACGCCGCGCATCGTGCGCATGGCGAATGAATGACGTAGAATGACGCAGCAGCACATCTTATCTTTGGCAGCAGACAGGCAGCCCATGAGCGATTACAGCATCGATGAACTGATTTCTGTTTGTATTTCCCGCCAGGTGGTTGATGGCGAAGTGCTGGCCCAGGGCATCAACACGCCGCTGGTAATGGCCGGGTTTATTTTGGCGCAGTGTACCCATGCGCCCAATGTGTGCTTTGCTTCGGCCATCGGGCAGTCGATCTGTCAGGAATGGGCGCCGCTGGGGGTGGGGCGCATCGAGGATTTATGGCTGGGCAAGGCGCTGCTGAATGTCGGCTTTGCGGCAGCGGCGGCGGATCTGCTGCCCGGGTATAACCCCAAAGAGTTTTTCCGTCCGGCCCAGGTTGACGCGGCAGGCAGCTTTAATAACATCGCGTTTGGCAAGGATTACCAGCGGCCCCGGATGCGCCTGCCAGGGACGGGGGGCATCCCGGATGTGACGCCGTATTCTAAAAATGTCTATCTGTATGTGCCGCGTCATTCGCGGGTGACGTTTGTGGAAAAGCTGGATTTTGTCAGCGGGATGGGCCATGTGCCGGGGCGCAGGCGTGGCAGTGGGCCGAATTATCTCATCAGCGATCTGGGGCAGTTTGACTGGGCCAACGGGCGGATGCGCCTGATCAGCTATCATCCCGGCGTGGCGGTGGAGCGTATCCAGAGCAAGACAGGCTTTGAACTGGAAATTGCGCCGGACGTGCGCGAGACCGACCCCCCGACTGAGGAAGAGCTGCGCCTGCTGCGCGAGGCGATTGATCCGCTGGGGGTGCGCCGGCTGGAAACGCTGGGCGGCAGCGCCCGTAAGGACCTGCTGCGCGAGATTCTGGCCCGCGAAGGCACGCTCTAGGCGCTGCGGCGTGCCGGCAAGGCCGGGGTTTAGTCGTTATTGATCGACCACTGCTGAAGCGTCTGGAAACGGTCTACAGGCGAGCCGACGAAGCCAAACTGGACGCCTTCCACATTCGCGGTGGTGACATAGGTGAACAGCGGGTAATACATCGGGATGGCGATGGCACGTTCGACGAAGTCGCGCTGGAATTCGTCGTAAATCTCCGCCCGGTTGATGCCGCTGGGGTCGCGCCGCGCCCGTTCCAGCAGTTCGCTGATAGTGGGATCATCCAAGCCACCAAAGTTGAGGCCGTCGGGGTACTGGCCCTGGTGCCAGAAGGCGTAGACATCCGGATCTGCGCTGCTGCCTAAGGAAAATTCCACCAGTGCCGCATCAAAATCGCCGCTTTCCAGGCGCGCCTGATAAGCCTCAGGTTCCTCTGATTCGATGGTCACATTCACATTGAGCTGCGACCACTGTACTGCCAGTTCCTGAAGCATGGCGACCAACCGGTCATCATCCGGCGCGAGGATACTGAAGCTGAGCAGATAAGGCGAGGCGGTGGGTTCTGCGGTGGCTTCGGCTTCTTCGCCCTCAGCTTCTGATGTTTCTTCCGCCTCAGTGGCGACATTCACCTGGAGATTGGCCGTTTCCAGCAGGAAGCGCGCCGTGTTCAGGTCGTGCGGCGGCCACTGCAAATCCGCCGTATAGGCCCAGGACCCGGGCCACAGCGGGCTGTCCGCACGCACTGCGCGATTGAGCAGGTGTCGCTCGATGACGGAAGCGCGGTCAATGCCGGTTTCCAGCGCGAGCCGCACGCGCTGCTCCCGGAAAAAACGGGTTTCGTCGCGCTGCCAGTTGAAGATCAGCACGCCAAGGGCAGGTTCCAGGCTGGTATGGGTGTTAAAGCTGCGAGGGTCCGCTGTTGCCAGCAGTGCGCCGCGTTCTGCGTGGCTTTGCGCGGCCAGGCCGTCCAGTTCGCCGCTGCCGAGAGAGGCCAGCGCGTCTTCAAAGGTGGAATAAACCTGAAAGCGTATCCGGTCAATGGCATAACCGGTCTGCCCTTCCGGGCGCTGGCGATACACAGGCGCGGCCCGCAGATCGACCTGCTGGATGGTGCTGCCATCGGTGAGGATGCCTTCCAGTTGGTAGGGGCCGGTGCCGATAGGCGACAGGTTAAAGGGATGGGCCGCTAACTGGCCGGCGGGCGAGCCTGCCAGGGCGTGGGCGGGCAGCAGACCAATCTGAAGTTTATCCAGAAAGCTGCCCAGCGGCTGTGTGAGCCGGAAACGTACCAGATGATCGCCCAGCACTTCGGTTTCCACCGTCTGCCAGAAGGCGTTGACTTCTGCGCTGCCGGGAAAATCCGGTGCGCGCAGCAGCGCCATCGTAAAATCGACATCGGCGGCGGTAAAAGGCACGCCATCCTGCCACAGCACATCGTCGCGCAGGGTGACGACATATTCCAGGCCGTCGGACGACAGTACCCAGCTTTCCGCCAGCGCCGGTTCGGGTTCGCCATAGGCGTTGATGCGGGTGAGGCCCTCAAAAATCAGGGTGGTGATGCTGCGTTCCGGGGCATCGGCCAGCAGCGGGTTGAGATGCTGCACCGCCCCGACCAGACCCTCGGTAAAGGTGCTGATCTGCCCCTGGGGTGGCTCCGGCTGGATGAGGGTGCCCGGGTTGGCGGTTGGGGGGGGTGCGGTGGTTGGTTCAGGAGATGCGGTAGCTGCCGGCACAGCGGTCTGTGACGGAACAACGGGCGGCGTGGCCCGGTTTGCCAGCGCCACCACAAACAGCATAACAGCCGCGATGAAGGCGATGAGCTGCCAGCGGAAACCGCGCAGCATAATTCTTCTCGGCTCTGGATGCGGGCCTGGCTACTGCAGGACCAGCACGGCGACGATGGAGATTGCCAGGAACAGCGCGGACATGACAATCGTCAGTTGATACAGTGTTTTTTCCAGGCCGCGCCGGGTGCGGCTGATGCCCATGCCGGCATCGCCACCAAACAGGCTGCCCAGGCCGCCGCCCTTTACCTGAAGGAGAATCAGGACAATCAGTAACACAGAAACAATAATCGCCGCAATTTGCAGGGCTGATTGAATAGCCATTAAAGAAGTTACTCCTCGAACCAGTCAAAAGCCAGAGCAGTATAGCATTCCTCTATCCGATCATCAAGCGTGGGGCTTGACGCCCCGGTACGGCATGTTACAAATGTGATGATTATGAGTTATCAGCCGGGCGGCTGCGGATAAAGCCAAACGACTGTTTGTATCGCACACGAAGCTGAGGAGCATGCTATGGCGGGCCGCAAACCAGTAATGCTGATTATTCTGGATGGTTGGGGAATACGCGAGATGGAGGCAGGCAACGCGGTGGCCCTGGCCAATACCCCCAATTTTGACCGCTGGCTGCAAACACGGGAACGATCTGTGGTGCAGACCTCCGGCGAGTTTGTGGGCCTGGTGCCGGATCAGATGGGCAATTCTGAAGTGGGGCATCTTAACCTGGGCGCGGGCCGTATTGTGTATCAGGATATCACCCGCATCGATATTGCCATCCGCGATGGGTCGCTGGCGAAAAACGCAGCCCTGGTACAGACCTTCCAGCGCGTCCGCCAGACCGGGAACAGGGTGCATCTGATTGGCCTGCTGGGGCCGGGCGGGGTGCACAGCCACCAGTCGCACCTGGAGTCGCTGCTGGAGACTGCTGTGCAGCAGGGAGTCAACCCGGTGGTGCATGTCATTACGGACGGGCGCGATACGCCCCCCAACAGCGGAATCGTTTTTCTGGAAGCGCTGGAAGCGAAAATTGCCACGCTGGGCGTGGGGCAGATTGCCACCGTCAGCGGGCGCTATTACGCGATGGACCGGGATAAACGCTGGGAGCGGACGCAGAAAGCCTATGACGCGATGGTAAAGCGCCAGGGAGAACGGGCCGCTACCGCGCGTGAAGCGATCCTGCAATCTTATCAGAAGGGTGTGACAGATGAGTTCATCATGCCGGTGGTGATCGGCGAGGATGACAGCCTGCGGGTGCAGCCGGGCGATGCACTGATCTTTTATAACTTTCGTGCAGACCGGATGCGGCAGATCGCGCAGGCGTTTGTCCGGCGCGATTTTGACGGCGCCGCCTATTTTGACCCGGTGGACAACCTGACGGCGATTACCTTCACGGAGTACATGGAAGGGCTGCCCGCGACGATCCTGTTCCCGGTGGAAAACCCGAAAAACACGCTGGCGGAATGGCTGAGCAGGCACGGCCTGAAGCAGTATCATTCTGCAGAGACGGAAAAATACCCGCATGTGACGTTCTTCTTCAACGGGCGGATTGAGGAACCCTGGCCGGGCGAGGATCGCCGGATTGTGCCCTCACCCAAAGTAGCCACCTATGATCTTCAGCCGGAAATGAGTGCGCCGGAACTGACGGCGGCGACGCTGGAACGGCTGGACACCCACGACGACGATTTTCTGCTGATTAACTTTGCCAACCCGGATATGGTGGGGCATACCGGGTCGCTGGAAGCGGCGATCAAAGCGGTGGAATGTGTGGACGAATGCGCCGGAAAGCTGGTGGATAAGGTGCTGGCCAAAGGCGGCGTGGCGATTGTCACCGCTGATCATGGTAACTGTGAGCGTATGATTGACCTGGCGACGGGCCAGGCCCATACCTACCATACCGTCGGGCCGGTGTCGCTGTTTTTGGTGGGGCAGGGCTATTACGAACTGCACAATTATGGCATTCTGGCGGATGTGGCGCCCACAGTGCTTGATCTGCTGGGGCTGGAAAAGCCGCCGGAGATGACCGGCCGCAGCCTGATTAAAACCTACGCCGATAAGGCTATCTGATGCTGGCTGCTGATTGCATACCCTGACCTGATGATCACGACACAGCGGCTGAATCCGGATTCAGCCGCTTTTTGTTTCAGCAGCAGAGCGATTGTTAGCGATTTGTCAGAGATCCGCCATTTTGAAACTGGGGCGCAAACCTTAATACTTCTTTGTGAGAAGTAACGTAGGATAAAGATAGATAGCGACGCGACAGTTGCTAAGCAACAAATCTCCATGATCATCTTTCCTCCTGCGCAACAACGTCGAAACCCGACGTTGTTGTGTTTTTCCCTGAATGGACCCATAAAGATCAGGCCGCTGCGGTAAAATGGCGGGCAAAAGGCTGTAACCACAGAGAGGACAATCATAATGGATATCAGAGTGGCTGCGGGCCGGCTGGTTGACCAGGCCGTGGATGCGCTTATGATCTGGGTTGCTGAAGATGCGGATTTTTCGGATTCTGTCCGGGCGGTGGATGAGGCCCTGGGCGGGGCGCTGCGCGAGCTGGTCGAGGCGGGCGATTTTACAGGCAAGGCCGGGCAGGTGGCGGTGCTGTACCCGCGCGGGGCGATTTCCGCGCGGCGTGTGATTGCAGTGGGGCTGGGCGCGGCGGACAGCCTGACGCCGGATGCGGTGCGGCGCGCGGCGGCGCTGGGGGCACAGAAGGCGCGCGAACTGAAATCCGCGACGGTGGCGGCTGCGTCCGATGCCCTGTCTGATCTGAACCCGGCGCAGGTGGCCGAGGCGGCTGCGGAAGGGGCGCTGCTGGGCCTGTATCAGTATCACGGGCAGAAGACCAGCGATGCGCCGGAAGCCCTGCCGGAAACGCTGATTCTGGCGGCTGAAGCCGAGGACGCCGCCGTTGAACAGGGCGTGGCGGCAGGGGTGGCGATTGCGGAAGGCACCCGGCTCACTCGTGATCTGGTGAATCTGCCGCCGAATGTGTGTACCCCGGCCTACATGGCGGATACGGCGCGCGAGGTGGGCCGGGCGGCTGGCCTGCGGGTGGAAGTGCTGGAGCGCAAGCAGATGGAAGCGCTGGGCATGGGGGCGCTGCTGGCCGTGGCCCAGGGCAGCGAAACCCCGCCCCGGTTTATCATCATGGAGCACAACGCAGATAAAGCCGCCGAACTGGATACGATTGTGCTGGTGGGCAAGGGCGTCACCTTTGATACCGGCGGCTACAGCCTGAAGGACCGGGATGGCATGGTCGGCATGAAGGCCGATATGGGCGGCGGCGGCGCGGTCATCGGCGCGATGCAGGCGATTGCGGCGCTGGAGGTGCCGCTGCATGTGGTCGGGCTGATCCCGGCGGCGGACAATATGGTCAGCGGCAAGGCCTATCGCCCGCAGGATGTGCTGCGCGCCAGCAACGGCGTCACGATTGAGGTGATCAGCACCGATGCCGAAGGCCGTCTGCTGCTGGCGGATGCGCTGGTGTTTGCCTCGCGCTATCAGCCAGCAGCGGTGGTGGATATCGCCACCCTGACCGGGGCCTGTGTGGTGGCGCTGGGGACGGTGGCCGCCGGGTTGTTCAGCAGTGATGACAGCTTGCGCGACGCGCTGATGAGCGCCGCAGACCGCACCGGAGAGAAAATCTGGCCGCTGCCGCTGTGGCCGGAATATGACAAGGCCATTGAGTCGCAGACGGCGGATATTAAAAACAGCGGCGGGCGCTATGGGGGCGCGGCCACGGCTGCCGCCTTCCTGAAGCATTTTGTGGATTATCCCGCCTGGGCGCACCTGGATATTGCAGGTATGGCCGGTATCGAAAGCCTGAGAGGCAGCCAGGATAATCCGTACCTGCCCGGCAAGGGCGCAACCGGTTTTGGCGTGCGCCTGATGACCGATTTCGTCCGGCAGTGGACATCGCAATAAGGAACACGTAGCGCAACTAAAGAGACTCTCTGGCAGCGCGCCGGAGAGTCTCTTTTTAATATGTTGTGCAGGGTGCGTCAGCGGGAATCCAGCGGGACCCAGCGGCGGCTGCGTTCGCCCGTATAGGCAGACTGCGGGCGAATGATGCGCCCGGCGGCCTGCTGCTCGAAGGCGTGGGCGATCCACCCCGCCGCTCGGCTAATGGCAAAGGTCGGGCTGAAGAGGTCCGTCGGCAGGCTGAGGCCGTGCAGCAGCAGCGCGGTATAAAATTCCACGTTGGTTTTCAGGCTGCGCCCCGGCTTGTATTCTTCCAGCAGGGCGACGGCGACCTGCTCTACATGGCGGGCCAGCCGGTACAGCCGCAGATCACCGCCCGCCAGATAAAGCTGCTCTGCCGCCTGCGACAGCACCTCGGCGCGTGGGTCGCGCACCTTGTAGACCCGGTGCCCGAAGCCCATCAATCGCTCGCCGCGTTCCAGCACGGCGCGCAGATAGGGTTCTGCGTTGGCTTCCTCGCCAATCTCAAACACCATATCCAGCGCCGGGCCGGGCGCGCCGCCATGCAGCGGTCCTTTCAGTGCGCCCACCGCGCCCACCACCGCAGAGATCATATCCGACTGGGTGGAGATGATGACGCGCGCGGTAAAGGTGGAAGCATTCAGGCCATGATCGACAACGGTGTTCAGGTAGGTTTCCAGGGCGCGGGTATGCTCCGCAGTGGGCGATTCGCCGGTCAGCATGTACAGGTAATTGGCGGCATGGCTCAGGTCGGTGCGCGGGGCGATGGGGTCCTGCCCGTTGAACAGCCGCCAGTAGGCCGCGACGATGGTGGGGAAGCGGGCGACCAGCGCCAGCGCGTCGCGCTGTTCGTCATCCGGTTCATCGGGCGTGCGCAGGCTGATTGTGCTGGCGGCCATGCGCAGGGCGTCCATAGCGGGCACCTGCTGAGCCGCCGCTGCGCGCAGCAGATCCAGCGTGAACGCGGACAGCGCCCGATAAGGCACCAGCCGCTGCTGGAAATCCTCTAACTGCGGGGCGGTGGGCAGCGCATCGTGCCACAGCAGATACACCATTTCCTCAAAGGTGGCCCGGCTGGCGATTTCCTCCAGCGGGAACCCGGCGATAATGAGTTCGCCAAGCTGGCCGTCCACGCTGCTCAGGCGAGTCTGGGCGGCGACGATGCCCTGTAAGCCAGGGACAAAATCTGGTGAAGCAGTTGTCATGACGGTTCATCCTTCAGCTAAAATCGACAAGGGGCCAGCAGCGGCCCCTCCAGTACGAGAAAAACAGGTTATTACATCGCGCCTTCCAGCCGCAGCAGCCATTTTTTGCTGGCGATCCCGCCGCCGCCGCTGTAGCCGGTCAGGCTGCCATCGCTGCCGACAACCCGGTGACAGGGCACGATGATCGGAATTGGATTGTTGCCCAGGGCCTGGCCGACGGCGCGGCTGGCACGCGGCCTGCCGATGTTCTGTGCCATCTGCCCATAGGTCCAGACCGTGCCGGGCGGAATAGTGGCGACGGTATGCAGCACGCTCTGCTGAAAAGGCGTCATCTGGCTGAAATCCACTGGCACATCGAACTGCCTGCGTTTGCCGGCGAAATATTCGCTGAGCTGGGTGATTGCTGCGCTGAGGGCATCCGGGTCGTGTTCAGTACGCGCCAGCGGGTCCAGATGATTGAGAAATGTCGTTTCGCTGACTCCGAAGTTGAGGCTGCACAGCCCGGCGGCGTTGCGGGCCAGATAGATCGTGCCCAGCGGCGAGTCCATCGTGGCCCACTGGATCAGCGGCGCGGCGCTGGCAAACCACAGCTTCAAACGACGGCGAGATTCATCGACGGCGGCTTGTGGCGGTGTGGCGGGACGTGTATTTTTATCGGCCATCGTTATTTCCCCTGTGCTTCCAGCCCCTGGCGCAGGCGGCGCACCGCCAGCGACACATGAGCGCGGGCACTTTCTTCAGAACAATTCAAAGCATGGGCGATTTCGTGATATTCGAACCCCTGCACATGGCGCATGACCACGGCGGCACGCTGCCTGAGGGGCAGCGCCTGAATGAGCAGGTGGGCTGCTTCCAGAATCATGGTCTGGGCGACGGTGTCCTCCGGCGGCGGCAGCCCATCCGCCATCAGCGTATCGTCCAGTGCCACTTCGCGCCGGGCACGTTTTAAGGCGGTATAGGCGCAGTTGGTGGCGATCTTATACAGCCACGCCCGGCAGTTGCTGTCGGCTCTCAGCCGGGGGTAGGCCTGATAGGCGCGCAGGAAGGTTTCCTGTACAAAATCCTGCGCATCCAGCGAGGTGCCCCGCAGCATCTGCCACAGGTAACAGAAAATTTCATCGTGGTGCTGTTCAATCAGTGTTTCAAATCGTGGTAAGGTCACGTTCCGTTCTTTCCGATTGGCACGGTGTTCACAGCTATATAACTGGCTAGGGCTTATTTTGTGAAATCCGCGGCCTGCTGTTATGCTAGACCAGATGCGGTTATGTTGTCAACATTGATTAATCAATCAATATATCAGGGGTGTGCAGATGCAGCGTTACATGAGCGCGAGGGAAGCTGCGGATACTCTGGGGGTGAGCATCGCGACGATTTACGCCTATGTCAGCCGTGGGCTAATCCGGTCTGAGGCGGCGGGCGGCAGCACCCGCAGGCGGCGCTACTATCGCGAGGATGTGGAACGGCTGAAGCAGCGGCAGGAACAGCGCCGCAACCCGGAAAAAGCCGCAGAAACCGCGTTGAACTGGGGTGCGCCGCTGCTGGATTCGCAGCTTACGCTGATCGCGGAGGGATGTCTGTACTACCGGGGGCGGGATGCGCTGGCGCTGGCACAGCAGCACAGCATCGAGGCGGTGGCGGCGCTGCTGTGGACTGGCGAACTGGACGCGGCGGCGGTGGCGTGGCCGGATACGCTGCCTGCGCTGGCCCTGACAGAGAGCGACAGCCTGCCCGGCCTGCTGAATGACGCCACGCTGTTTGAGCAAATGCAGGCGCTGCTGCCGCTGGCGGCGCTGCGGGACCCGGCGGCCTATGATCTGCGGCCTGCAAGTGTAATTCTGACCGGGGCGCGCATTCTGTACTTTCTGGCGGCGGTGGCGGCGGGCCAACCGGTGGACCGGGATGGTGTGGCTGCGTCATTGCAGCGGGCGTGGCGCCCGGATGAAGCGGCGGCGGTGCGGCTGATCGATATGGCGCTGATCCTGTGCGCAGATCATGAACTGAATGTATCCTCATTTACGGCGCGCTGCGTGGCGTCGGCGGGGTCTACGCCCTATGCGGCGGTGACGGCCGGGCTGGCGGCGCTGCAGGGGACTCAGCACGGCGGCATGACGGAAAAGGTCAGCAGGCTGCTGCGCGAAATCAACGACGCCGGGCAGGTGCGCCCGGTGCTGGTCAACTGGCTGAAGCAGGGCGACGCGCTGCCGGGGTTTGGTCACCGGCTGTATGCCGAGGGTGACCCGCGCGCCCGGCTGCTGCTGGAGACGACAGCGGCGCAGTACCCGCAGGCTGAAACGGTGGTGCAGGCGGACGCAATCTGCCGGCAGGTGCTGGAACTGACAGGGGAACGCCCGACGATTGATTTTGGGCTGGCGGTGCTGGCGGCGGTGCTGCGCCTGCCGGTGGGCGCGCCGCTGGCCCTGTTTGCGCTGGGGCGCACAGTGGGCTGGATCGGTCACGCGCTGGAACAATACGCCGCCGGGCAGCTTATCCGCCCGCGTGCGCGTTATGTGGGGGCGCTGCCACAGATTTAACCGTTTCCGCTGCAATTTGCGGTATAGTCTGCCGCGTAGCCGGGTTTCTGCCTTAATCACCCCTATCCACCGGAGGCCATGATGTCTGCCTATCCCACTGATGAGCGCGAATATAATCGCCGCATCCGTGCCTGGACGCTGTACGACTGGGCGAATTCCGCTTTTGCGACCACGATTCTGGCGGCGGTGCTGCCCATCTATTACAGCCAGGTCGCGGGGGCCAACCTGCCCAGCGAAACGCTGGCAACCTCGTACTGGAGCCTGACGCTGAGCATCGCCCTGCTGATTACGGCGATCCTCTCCCCGATTCTGGGCACCATGTCCGATATCATGCGCGGCAAAAAGCGCTTTCTGTCGATCTTTGTCGGGCTGGGGGTGCTGGGCACGGCGGCGCTGGTGCTGGTGGGCACGGGTGACTGGCTGCTGGCTTCCGGGCTAATGATTTTCGCGCGTATCGGCTTTACCGGCGCCAACACCTTCTATGATGCGCTGCTGCCGCATGTGGCACGGGATGAAGACCGGGATGCCGTATCGACCCGGGGCTATGCGCTGGGCTATCTGGGCGGCGGCCTGCTGCTGGCGATCAACGTGGTGATGATTACGGTGCTCGGGTTTGAAACCGGTGCGCGCTGGTCGTTTCTGAGTGTGGCGCTGTGGTGGGCTGTCTTCTCGATCCCGATTTTCCTGCGCGTGCCAGAACCCCCGGCGGCGACTGCCCGGCTGGCCGCAGGGGTCAACGTGGTGACCAGCAGCTTCCAGCGCATCTGGGAGACCATCAAGAGCATCCGGCGTTACCGGGAGCTGTTCAAGTTTCTGATCGCCTTTCTGATTTACAACGATGCGATTGGCACGATTATCGGCGTGGCGGCGATTTACGGGACGGAACTGGGCTTTAACGCGACGGAACTGATTCTGGCGCTGCTGCTGGTGCAGTTTGTTGGCATCCCCTTCAGCCTGATTTTTGGCTCGCTGCCCAGCAGAAACCGGCCCCGGCGCCCGTTCTTTCTGGCATTTATCCTGTTTAATCTGGTGGCGCTGCCCATTGCGGGCATCATCGGGGCGCAGGCGCTGCCCCAGAACCTGACCGGGCTGCTGCTGCCGCCCTATGAGGCGGTGGATGGCGCGGTGGGCAGCGGTGTTTATGCGGTCAACGAGGGCGGGGTGCTGGAAGGTGACTGGGAGGAAGTCGTCGTCCCGGCGGCGGAACTGGGGCTTGAGACCGATGTCCCTTACGCCGTCAGCCGGGAAGAAGGCGCGCAGATCGTCCTTGAGTTTAACGGGCAGAATGTGGTGATGGTGCACAGCCAGGGGCCAGAGCATGGCATCTGGGCGGTGATGCTGGATGATGCGCCGCTGATGGTTGAGGATGCGGCAGGGGAAAGCGTGCCGCTGCTGATCGATGCTTACAGCCCGGTGGTGCGTTATGCCGTGTCGCAGACGATCAGCACAGACGACCCCGGCATCCACACCCTGCGGCTGGTGAATACGGGCGAAAGGAACCCCGAAAGCGGCGGGACGGTGATGAGTGTAGCGCAGTTGGAAGTGCTGGCGCCTGTCAGCGAGAGCAGCCTGCCGGTGATTTTAGGGGCGATTATCGCGCTGCAAGTGGTGGGTCTGCTGTTCGCGTGGCTGATCGGGCGGCGGCTGGTAGCCGGGCTGGCAGAGACGATGGACACCAAACGCAGCATCCTGCTGGCTCTGCTGACCTACAGCGTGATTGCGCTGTGGGGGTTTATCCTGCGCTCGACGATTGAATTCTGGTTTCTGGCGTGGATGGTGGCGATGGTACAGGGCGGCAGCCAGGCCCTCAGTCGCAGCCTGTATGCGGCCATGTCACCCGCCTCGAAAAGCGGCGAATTTTTCGGCCTGTTCGGGGTGATGGAGAAATTTTCGGCCTTCCTCGGCCCGCTGATCTTCGCGCTGGCGGCGGTGACCTTTGGCAGCAGTCGACCGGCCATTCTGGCGCTGATCGCGTTTTTTGTGGTGGGCGGCTTCCTGCTGACGCGGGTCAATGTCGAAACCGGGCGGCAGGTGGCACGGGCCGAGGATGCGGCGCAGTTCGGCCACGAATGACCGGTGCTGTTGTCTGTTAGCAGAGCTGGCTGGCTATTTCGCCAGGATGCCGGCCAGCTTGATCAGTTCCGGGTCGAGCTGCTTGTGCTTGCCGACAATCTCTTCCAGCGGGGTGGTCGTCACCCTGTCCTTGTTGAGGCCCACCAGGACGCCATATTCGCCCCTGGCCAGGGCCTGAACCGCCCCCGCGGCCAGGCGCGTCCCGAGCAGGCGATCAAACGCCAGCGGCTCGCCCCCGCGCTGCACATGGCCCAGCCTGGTCACGCGCAGTTCAAAGCCAAGCTGCTCCTCGTTCTCCTTGAAGTAGGCTTCCAGCTTTTCGGCGTCGTAGCGCGCCCCTTCCGCCACGACTACGATGCCATGCTTCTTGCCGCGTTCGTAGGCCGCCTCGATTTCGTCCGCCACAAGATGGGGTGACATTTCCGCTTCGGGAATGACGATGGCTTCTGCCCCGCCGGCGATGCCCGCCATCAGGGCCAGATAACCACAGTCGCGCCCCATGACTTCTACGAGGAAGGCCCGCTGATGCGAGGATGCCGTCACCTTGAGGCGATCAATCGCTTCGAGCGCGACATTCAGGGCGGTATCAACCCCGAGCGTAATTTCTGAGCCATACAGATCATTATCGATGGTGGAGGCGACCCCCACCACCGGAAAACCCATCTTGAACAGTTCATAGGCACCAGTCTGAGAGCCATTGCCGCCGATCACGACCAGCGCTTCGATATTGTGCTGGTGCAGCATCCGCAGCGCCTGCATCCGGCCTTCCGGGGTTTTGAATTCGGGGCAGCGGGCACTGCCCAGAATGGTGCCGCCCTGCTGGATAATGCCGCCGACATCGCGCGCGCCCAGCGGGATAATATCCCCGGTGATGGAACCGGCGAACCCCTGCCGGACGCCAAAAACTTCCCAGTTCTGGCTGATGCCTGTGCGAACGACGGATCGAATGGCGGCGTTCATGCCGGGCGCATCGCCCCCGCTGGTGAGAACTGCAATCCGTTTCATACATTCCTCCTGATCGTTGAGGAAACCGATAATAATCTGCTGTTTCAGTTGTCCGAGAAGATCGAATCCAGAAAGTCGGTATCATCCTGAGCATCGATCCGGTTCATCATCGCTTCCAGCAGCTTTGTTTCGAACTGGTAAAGCGTCTGCACCTGGCTGACCAGCTTCAGCGCATCGTCAATATTAAGCACGCGCTGCTTCTGTTCCAGTGGAATCTGCTGGAGCAGCGACGCTGCCAGATAGACCAGCGCCACCGGGTCCGGCGGCAGCTTGGGCGGCCGGAAGTCGCTGTCGCACAGCGAGAGCAGGCTGATATAGCGCGTGACCAGCGGGCGCAGGGTATCGACGGCTGCTGCCAGAAGCTGGGGCTGGCTGCGGTCTATGGGGCACAGCGCGACACTGCCGACCAGATAGGGCCGGTTGTGGTGCAGTGACTGGATTTCAAAACGTTCCAGGCCGACGGCGGTAATTTCCATGCGGCCATGTTCCAGCGGCTGGATGCGGGCGATATGGGCGGTGCAGCCGATGATTGAAGGGCGCGCCAGCCCATAGGCTTCCTGGCCTTCGGCAATGGAGACCACGCCGAAAGGCTGTTTGCTGTCCAGACACTGGTTGATCATCTGCTTGTAACGATCCTCAAAGATGTGCAGGTGAATGAGTGTGGCCGGGAAAAGTACAGTGTTCAAGGGAAAGAGCGGTAGTTCGAGCATTGAATTCCAGAACCAAAAACTATTACCATGAGATTCGATTATAACGGTGTTCAGAGCCGTGTACCAAATAGGTTTTGCCGGGGCGCTAGCGCCTGCGGCAGATCAGGATGCGGCGCAGGCCAAGCCAGGGCATCAGGGTGGTGCGGGTGCGCGCCTCGATCTTCTCCCCCAGATCAACCAGTTTTTGCGGCCCGCCGGGCACCAGCACCGTCGTTTCCGCCGTTTCGATCTCGAAGCCTGCTTCGCGCACCATGCGCACCAGCCGCCCATAGCGAACAAAGCGATGCGGGCCTTCTGAATGATGATAGCCGGTGATGGCGGCCAGGGCGTGCACCGGTTCCCACAGCACATTGGGCGTGGTCAGGATCATGGTGCCGCCGGGTTTGATGACGCGGCCCAGTTCCTGCACCAGCAGTTCCGGCATCGACAGATGCTCTACTGTTTCAAAGCACAGGATGGCGTCAAATTCACTGTCCTGGAACGGCAGGCGGTAGCTGTCGAACTTCACCCACTCAAAGTTGGTGAAGCCGCCTTCGCGCAGGCGCTGCTGGCAGATTTCCCCCATTTTTTCGGAGACATCCGCACATACCGCAGAGCCAACCCGCCCGTGCTGGTGAAAGTACAGGGTGCCGTTGCCGGTGCGCGCACAGATATCCAGCACGTGGCCGTTTTCAGGCAGATTGCTCAGGCGCAGGCCATCGACAAAGCGGCGGAAATAGGAGTAGGTTTCGGCATTGATGTCGTCGTAATCCTCGGTGCGGTCCCAGTGTTCCCCCACTGCATCGAGGGTCCAGTGCGGGCGCAGCCAGTGCTGGATTTCGGCGATGGTTTTGGTCAGAATTGATTCCTGCGTGTCCGTCATCGGGGGTTGCTCGTGCCATGTCTCAAACCGGATGTCGCGCAGGCCAGCCCGTTTGACAGGCCTGGAGGCGTCCTTCCAGGTTTTGCGGGCGGTATTAAACAGCGGGCCGATCAGCCCAAGCGGCAGATGTTCGACAATGCGCCGGGCCAGCGGCGTGCCACAGACCAGAAACAGGCCGGAAATGATGCATTCCACCAGTTTGCGCGAGAGTGGAATGTGCCGGGGGCGATAGCCATAATCCGGCACGGGTTTGCCAGCGGCCCGGCGCCAGTCCATGCGGATGAAGGCACCGCGTTTTTTGAAATCCAGCATGTGGCCGTGCATCGCCATCGCGTCGTCCGGCTGCACCGGTTCCAGCACGGCCAGCCCGGCGGCTTCCATGGCGCGCAGAAGCTGCTCGCCGCGTTCCGTACGGGCGACCACCACCGAATAGCCCTGCCGCAGCGCTTCGTAGCGCGGACTCCAGGCATCGCCTACGGAAATATCGGTCAGCTCGTTGGTGAAATCGACGCTGTAGAGGGTGCTGCGCGTAATATAAAACGGGATCAGGTAGTTGTAGTAAAATTTCTCTGCGCGAAATTCCCGGCCAGAACGGGTCTGGATGGAAAGGTAGCCGGGCCATTCGCCATCGCGGTAGCGCAGGCGGGTGATTTCGTGGATATTGTGGACGCCGTTGGAGCGCAGATAACTGCGGATGGCCTCGAAGTACATGTTGGTGCCGGTGTACGGGCCGAGAATGTAGACAATCTTCTGCGCCGCAGGGTGCCCCAACTGCTGAAGCCGTCGAATCGCGGCCACCTGATCCGGCAGGCCGACATAGGCCAGACGCCCCTCGAACGCGGCAGCCTGGCTGAGAATGGCATTGACCGGCACCGGCTGGTAAATGCTCTGGCTGGCGGACAGAATATCGTCTTCGGTGCAGGCGATGATCGCTTCGGCCTGCCAGGGCGCAGGCTGGCCCTGCCGGGAGGTAATCACCCCCTCGACCAGTCCTTCACGCAGCAGATACAGCAGCGTCTGGGTGATGATGCCGCCCGAAGCGCCCTGCCGCCGCACATCCGGCACGGCAGAATAGCCCACCCAAAGCTGGCGATAGTGGCCCATCAGCCAGTTGTCTGGCTGGCCGCCAAAGACAAAGTCGTTCAGGTCGGGATAGTTTAACCCCTTGCCGGGGCAGGCGGTGAAGGCTTCTGGTGGCAGCACCGGCGTCGATCCTGCTGTGGGCTGCGGAATGGGGCCGTCAGGAGTTTCTGCCATGTGCAGGGTGCCGCCAGAAAGGCCAGCGCACAGGCCGCAGTGTGTACACAGGCCGGGATGTATCACCCGTTCCTGGAGTTTTTGCCATGTAGTGTCAGAGGTCATGATGGATCGTCTTCGCGGTAGAGATTGGGAACGCGGCGGTTAATGAGTTCTGCGACAAGGCCCAGCAGGCCGATCTGTATCCCGGCCATGACCAGCACCACCGTGCTGACATCCGCCAGTTCTTCAAACACAATAAAGCTGAAGAATGCCCATACCACAGCGGCGATCAGGAAAAACAGGCTGACCGGGATAAAAATGCGCAGCGGCGCGAAATAGAGCGCGATCCGCAGCACAAGCTGGGTGAAATTGAGCGTATCGCGCACCGGGCGGATTTTGGATGTGCCGATGCGGGCATGGTAGTTGATGGGCAGATAATCCACAAGATAATTGTTGGTGAGCATGCCCAGGGTGATGGTGGTCGTAAACGAAAAGCCATCGGGCAGGATTGAGAAAAAGCGCAGGGCCACGGCGCGGCGGAACACCCGCAGCCCGCTGTTCAGGTCCGGGATGTGTTCGCCCGCGACAAAATTGGCCAGTTTGTTCAGTGCCCATTTGGCGGGCTTGCGCTGAAAGGGAATATGAACATGTTCGCCCGTACGCGCCCCCACCACCATGTCATATTCTTTTGTCACCAGGGTATTGACCAGATCAATGATGCGGTCATTGGGGTAGGTGCCATCGGCATCCGTGATGCAGATCAGATCATAGCTGGCATGGCGGATGCCGCTTTTGAGCGCTGCGCCATAACCCCGGTTGGCGCGGTGGGTGATGACATGGACGCGATCAAACCCCTGCGCGACGCGGCTGGTACCATCGGTCGAGCCGTCGTCCACCACCACGATTTCGCAGGCGGGATGATGCGCAAACAGCGCCAGAAGCTGGCTGAGCACTTCTGGCAGGCCATGTTCCTCGTTATAGGCCGGGATGATGATGGACAGGCCGGGCAGGTTCTGTGTATCGATGCGGGCGGAAGCCGGTTGTGTTTCGATCATGCGCGCACCCGGTACAACGTTTCGCCGGCTTTGGGCACATACAGCACCCCTTCATCCTCGCGATTCTGCCAGTCCTGGGGGTTGATGTCATCCGGGTTGCGGTAGCCCAGGTTGAGCCTGTGGCAGTCTTCCGGGGGGATGCGCGAGGCCAGCGTCACCTGGATGCGCGGCGTTTCGATGCCATCTTCGTAAGTGCCAATGCCTTTGACGTGGGTGCTGTGGGCGATCACGCTGGTGGGGTAATGCTTATAGGTGTCCCACTGCTTGAGGAAGTAGGGCAGCACATGATAGCCAAGATCATAAATATAGCTACCATGCGTGATGCTGACTGTATCCATATGCGGGGCATAAATAATCAGTTCGCCGCCATCGGCCACAGCGGGTTCCAGCTTGTACATGGCTTTGCCGCCGGTCCACAGTTCGTCATACATGGGCGGGCACCAGGAAAGCACCTGCTGGAAAGGACGCTCCAGCCAGCGGATGTGGTGCTGGCGGGAAAGATCCGCAGCGGCGCCCCAGGCTTCTGTATGGCTGCCGATGAACATCCCGGCCAGACCATCCCCCACCACGACCAGCGACAGCAGCGTGATGGGCGTGGGCACAAAGGCGGTGGCGGCGTGGATGACATCGCGCACCGGCGTTTCCTTCACGCCGATAATCTTCATGGTGGTAATCAGCGCGCCCAGCCAGTGGAACTTGTTGATCATCTCCGGGCCGCAGATGCCAGGGAACAGATATTTGGCGCCGCCGGAAATACCAACGACTTCGTGCGGAAAGCTGGGGCCGACGATGAGGATGTGATCGTAATCGAGCACAGCGCGGTTGATCTGGACCGGCACATCGCCTGTCAGCGACGGGTGCCAGGCCGGCCCGGCGATTTCACGCATCTGGTCGTTTGTAATCACGCCGATTTCGGCTAATACTTCCGGGTTGTTCCAGTCGTGGTTGAGGATGCCGATATGAGCATAGCGGGTGCGGCGTTCCTCCAGCGTGATACCCACCAGCCGGCAGCGCGATTCCTCGCTGAGGGGCGGGTGTGTGCCCAGTGCCACCATGAAATCAAGCTGTTTTACATCGCTCAGGGCATCCACCAGCATGGGGAATAACTGGGGCAGAGGAATCGTGCGGGTATGATCCGGAATGAGGGCCAGCACCCGAGCGCCGCTGAAGCGCCCCCGCAAACCCTGTTCCAGTGTGCTGCGAATAGTATCTTCAGAAAGCAGTTGGCCTTCTGCGGCGACTGCCTGGGCGTCTAACATGACCGTTGTAACCTTTCTGACCAATATCAGACTCATTATAACGCAGCGTTGGGCCACCAAAAAGAAAACATCGGCCGCCGGGGCCGATGCTTTCTGCTTTCTCATCCTGTATCCGGAAGAGACACTTACATATCGTTGGAGGGCACGGGCGGCGCCATCATTTCTTCCAGCGGGAAGATGTTGGCATCTTCTGGCGCGGTGATTTCCGGCGCGCTGTCGAACCCGGTGTTGTTGATCGTTATATTGAAGATCATGTTCGGGGCCGGGCCTTCAGAATCAGGCTCTACCGACGCCATGAATTCTGCCATGTCCCAGTCCATGTGGACTTCCGTCGTGTAGCTGTATTTGTCGTTCAGGCCGATGACTTCGCGCACAGTGAGGTTCAGGTCCTCAAACATGGTCTCCATCATGTCCATGGCTTCCTGTATTTCCGCCTGATCCGCTTCGTCTATATCTTCGTCCATCATCTCGCCCATGGCTTCCATCTGAGCCTGCATCATGCTCTGGAAGGCTTCGCTCTGGATGAAGGCGCCATAATCAAAGGTGTAGAGGAAGACCGCCGCCGGCTGGCCGTTGACTTCTGTATCTTCCAGCCGTTCCACCGACATAAATTCATCCAGGAACGAGGGGTCCTGGAAAGTTTCGGCATAGGATTCGAACATCTCGGGGTCCATGCCACCCATGCCGCCCATACCATCCAGGCTCTGTTCCTGCATCTGCATGGCGCTTTCCATCACGGCAGACAGGTTGACACCCATCCAGCCGGGGGGCAGGCCAGCATCCGGCATGGTAGTGGCCAGGTCGTCGAGGTTCACGTAGGCAAAGCCATCGACCAGGCGCAGGTCCACAGAGATAGTTTCCGGGATAGCCTGTTCTTCGGACGACATCATCTCGACAAGCTGCGACGGCAGGGTCACGGTCAGGCTCAGGTCTGCGGATGTGCCGCTGATCAGATCGACCAGGACGCCGGTCATTGCCTGCGGGTCACCCGTCATCAGCGAGGGGTCGGTTTGCAGGGATTTCATCTGCTCCACCAGCGCCGGGTCCACCTCATAGGCCATATCGCCATTCACGTTGAAGGTGAGGGTGTCCACCGGCATATCCGGGACATTGCTGATCGAGAATAAAAGGTCGAACTGTGACACGCCGGACGTAAGCGCTGCCATCGCTTCCTGCGATTCCTGCAGCAGGGTACAATCTTCCTCTGGAAGGTCGCCACAGAAGACAAAATCAGACTGGGCAAACACAGAGCCGCTGAGGGCCAACAGCAAGATCAGGACAAATGCTGACACCGCGTAAAGTCTCCTCATCACATTTTCTCCTATCTGTATGTGTAACTACACGCTATCCCAGTATACGCAGGTGTAAAGTTAGAGTTGCGTGTGTATTCAATTGGTAGCCCACATATTAGGGGTTTTCGGCCGGGTTTTCCTCGAATATCCAAAGGCTGTTATCCGGCGCATTCAGAAAAACCACCCGTTTACCATCCGCAGAAACGGCCCAGTCGCCGCCGGTGGTTACAAAAACATGGGTGCTGCCGTCGATAAGCTGGCGGCTCTCGCCGGAGAGGAGGTCGTAATACACCAGCGACTGGCGGTCTGTGGTGGGGTCGAAGGGGATGTAGTAGACGCTGCTGGCATCGCGCCAGCGCCACCCACCAAACCAGTCTAACTGGCGGGCTTCTGCACCGGGCCGGGTTTCGATGGTGTAGACGCCGTTCAGGGCCGGGTCCGGGTTGCGTGTCAGGTAAAACAGCAGGCGTTCGCCGCCGGGGCCAATATCCAGCCCGCGCATCCAGGGCCAGACGCCCAGGGTATAGCTGCTGTCGTCGCGCAGGTCGAACACAGACAGCATGGTCTGGCGCCCTTCCAGTGGAGTGCTGACGAGCAGGCGGTGGTCATCCAGCCAGCGGGCGGATCCGCCGGGCTGTGCCAGTATCTGGCGCGGGTTTTCGCCAGTCAGGGTACTGACCCAGAACTCCGTAATGGCGTCGGGCTGGCCGGGCAGGACAGTCTCGCTGCGGGCTTCCCAGAACAGGTGGCTGCTGCCGGCGCTGATGGCTGGCAGCGCGCCGCCAGTCTGGACGGGCCATTCCGCGCCATCCGCCAGGCGGCGAATCAGGGCCTGGTCTGCCTGCCACAGCACCTCATGCGTGCCATCCGGCGAGAGCAGCGGGCGCGGCCCCTGGTGCTGTGTGTTGGTGGCGATCCCATCGTGGAGAGTCCACTCAAAAATGGTAGCAGGCGCGCCGGGCACACCATCCACAGCATACAGGCGGTCCGGGTCTGATGGGTGCCACCAGGGGCCGAAACAGCAGCCATCATAGCCCAGCTTGTGCATGGTAAAACTGACATCCGCCGGCAGGGGCGCAGGATCGCGCGGCAGCGGCGGGTTGGGTGGGGCATCCTGCCCCCGGGGCGGCGGCCAGGTGCTGATATATTCGTTGAGGATGCGCCCGCCAAAGCCTACCTGCGGCTGGTTGTCGATGCGCATCCACTGGCGCGCGTTGAACATATCCTGCTGGAACAGCGACGACCCAAACGAGCCGATGGTCGTCAGCATGTGCCAGGGCGCGTCGATGTAATCCACCGGGTTGAGCGCGGTGCGGTAATCCAGTGAGCGAACTTCGAGATGCAGGTGCGGGCGCGATTCGCAGGTGGAGTCCGGATCGCCGGAAAGCGCGACGACCTCCCCTTTGCGGACGAACTGGCCGGGCGTGAGGGCCGGAGTTTCCAGCAGATGGCCATAAAGTGTCGTCAGGCCCAGCGCCGGATGCCGCAGGATCAGGTTGTGTGGGGCGGACCCAAAACCCATATCATCCACAAAAGCGACTTCCGCATCCGCCACCGCCACCAGCTCTGTCCCACAGGGCATCGACAGATCAATGCCAAAGTGCAGGCCCTGGCCCGCGCTGTACCAGGCGCGCCCGTTGTTATAGGCGCCGGTGGTGTTGCCATAGGGCTGGCCCAGCAGCCAGGTCGATGGCCCGGCAGGCGCGGCAACAGGCATCTGCATGGGTTTGGTGGTCTGTGCGGTGGTGATGCTGTTGAGCAGGAGGACAAAAAGCAGAAACAGTAACGTGCGGCGCATAACATTCCTCATCCATGTTCACGCCGGGCATTGTACTGCTGGATGATGAGAAATGGATGATATTTTGCCGGGAAAAGAACAACCGGCCTGCGGGGGCAGACCGGCTGCTGTGACGGGGTAACAGGTAAGCTGTCGGCTGCCTGCCGGTTAAGGACTGTCAGATGAGGTCGTCATCCTCCGCCAGCGCGGCATCAATCTTTTCCTGCAGTTCCTCGCTGGGGGATTTGCGCTTGCGGTATCCGTTGCTGTAATAGGTCGTTTTCGATTTGGTGCGCGGCCCCCGGGTGAGCATATAGATGCCTGCCCCGATAAATATCAGCGGGATGAGCATGGACAGAAGCGGGCTGCTGCCGCCAAAAATGAACAGTTCAAACAGGGCCCACAGCCCAATGAAGGCAAACAGCCCCCATTTGACAAAGGCATCGCCGGTGCGTTCTGTGCTTTCGCTGGCGGTGCGCCGTCCGATAAACACCAGCGCCAGCCCCAGAAATACCGGGTACAGCGCCCAGATGTAGGCCCAGCTTTCCCAGTGGCCGGTCAGGTTCTGGTAAAACAGGATTGCGCCGGTGCCGGTAATCATGGCGCCGGGCACGGCCAGCCCGGCGGCTTTGTGGTCATTGCTGAAAGCGAAATAGAGAAATATAACGCCCGGCACAATGATCGAAAATGGCCACAGCATGCTCAGAAAGCTGAAGCCTGTGATCTGAGCCGCCAGGAACAGCACGCCCAGGCCAATCAGCCCGATAGCGGCTGCATTGCGACCCGCAGTGTTGGTAGTCATAGTCATCTTAAACCTCTGTCAAAGCTCTGTTCTGATGATATTTACGTGGGTGTTTGCCAAAAGTTGCAATACTTCTGAAAATGATCTGAATTCATAGAATTTTCAGCCATCTTATGCCTTGCCGCCCTGGTTTGTTGATACGATATATTAAGAAATCAAGGCAAATATTACAAGGCGCATAACATGGATTTTGAACTGTACAGCCTTTCGGACGAACTCGTTTTTGTGCGCTGGCTGCGCCCCGCCGATGCGCTGTCAGAAAAGATTTTTCTTGATCTGGCGGAAATGCTTCTGGATGAAGCCTGTGGGCGCGTCTATTTTCTCCATGATCTGAGCGATGGCGCCTTGTTAAGTAATGGGGCGCTGCTCTACATGGAGGACCTGGCCCAGCATCCGAACTGGGGCGGCAAGGTGTTTTACGGGCACATGATTACCAGTACCGCCTATGTGGATGTCTTTGACCGCGCGACTTCCTCGACCGCGCTGGACGATGAAGTTTACAGCATCGAAGAGGCGCTGGACCTGCTGGAACGGCAGCAGCCCGGCATTACCACCCGCAGTATCGACCGTCAGGCGCTTGAACTGCTGTACGGTTAATCTTCTTCAACACTTCCTCACAATCGACAACCTGCGTTATGATTCATGCGGCATGAGGGTGCAGGCGCACGCCTGCCCGGACTGCCTGCGCGGGAGATAACTGAAGGTGGTTGCTGCATGTCCATTGTCGCGATTGATTTTGGGGGGACGCGGCTGCGTGCTGCCCGCTTTGATGATGAGCTGAATTTGCTGGCACGTGCCGAACTGCCTACGCAGGCCCACGAACCACAGCAGGCCGTGATCGAACGCATTATAGCGGTGGCGCGGCAGGTGTGGGACGATACGGCCCTGGCGGTGGGGATTTCTGCGCCGTGCCCCATGGCCTATACCGGCCTGATCCGTCATGCGGCGGTGGTGCCGGACTGGTACGATGTGCCGCTGGCGGACATGGTCAGCCGGGCTTTTGGCGATGCGCCGGTGTACATGGAAAATGACGCCAATCTGGGCGCGCTGGCGGAATATCACCGGGGGGCGGCACAGGGGGCCAACCCGGCCGTTTACATGACCATCAGCACCGGCATTGGGGGCGGGTTGGTAGTGGATGGCCGGTTGTTCACTGGCAGGGATGGCCTGGCGATTGAACCGGGGCATACCAAATATCGCGGGCCGGATGGCCGCATCTACAGTTTGCAGGATTTCGCTTCCGGGCCGGGCATTGCGCGGCTGGCGCGCCAGTGGCTGCTGGAACGGGATGAGCCATCGGCTTTGCGTGATGCGGCGGAAATCACCGGGCAGGTGGTGGGGCAGGCGGCGCTGGCTGGCGATGCATTGGCGCAGCAGGTCATCGCAGAGGCCGGGTGGTGGCTGGGCCTGGGGCTAATTAACGTGGCCCATATGATCAACCCGCAGGTGATTGTGCTGGGCGGCAGCGTGGTGACCAACCTGGGCGATCTGATCCTGGACCCGGCGCGGCGGGTAATGGTGGATTATGTGGTGGACCCGACCTTTTATCACGATGATCTGCTTCAGGTGGCCCGGCTGGGGGATGATGTCTGCCTGATCGGCGCGGCATCCTATGCGCGGGATCGATCAGCACTTCTTTAACGCTGTCTCAGGCTGTACTTATATCTGTGCTATATCCTGCTGTACGCAATGGCAGCAGAGCATATGATCACGATGGATGTGGGTTTTTGAAAACCTCAGTCTTTGAACATCGTTCCTGGCTGCGGGCCGGGGTGGAGCAGGTGATGGCGTTCCATAATGAGGCGAACGTGCTGGCCCGGCTGACCCCACCGCCGCCGCTGATGTTCGTGCAGGTTTTACGCGATGATCGCACCTCGCTGACCGAAGGGGAACTTGAATTTCGATTGTGGTTTGGGCCGGTTCCGGTACACTGGCTGGCCCGGCACGAGCCAGGGCCAATACCGACCTCGTTTGTGGACCGGATGATCGCCGGGCCGCTGGCGTACTGGGAACATCAGCATATATTTCAGGAAACCGCCGAGGGTGTGACCCTGATCGACCGGATTACCCTGGGGCACAAGGGCGGTACTGCCGGGTTGTGGACGCGGCTGATCTTTGGCAGGCTGCCGCTGCGCCTGCTGTTTATGTACAGGCACCTGCGCACGCGGCTGTCGCTTCGCGGATTGGCCCTTGTGGATATAGCCAGAGAGGTTAATATCCGATAGAACAGAAAAAGATCATCCGCAGTTAGAATGGAATTTGTGCCATGCAATGGGATCAGCGCTTTGCGGCCCGTACAGCCCACATGAAACGCTCCACAATTCGTGAAATTCTGAAGCTCACCGCACAGCCGGATGTCATTTCGTTTGCGGGCGGGCTGCCTGCGCCGGAATTATTCCCCATTGAACGGGTACAGCAGGCGGTGGATACGGCGCTTTCGGAACGGGGGCAGGCGGCGCTGCAGTACAGCACCACCGAAGGCATGCCGGAACTGCGGGCGCTGATTGCGGAACGGCTGTCGGATGACCACCTGACGGTCAGCCCGGAAAATGTGCTGATTACCACCGGGTCGCAGCAGGCGCTGGACCTGATCGGGCGCGTGCTGATCAATGAGGGTGATTCTGTCATCGTCGAAAACCCGACCTACCTGGGCATGCTGATGGCGTGGCGGCCTTATGAACTGCGTTATGTGGCGTCGCCAGTGGATGCCGATGGCATGGATGTGGATGTGCTGGAACCCCTGTTAGACCAGCACCCCAGGCTGCTGTATGTGGTGCCCAATTATCAGAACCCGGGCGGCACCACGATGAGCGTGGAACGACGCGAAAAGCTGGTGCGGCTGCTGGCGCGTTATCAGATTCCGCTGGTGGAGGATAACCCGTACGGGGAACTGTGTTACAGCGGCCAGCCCAGACCGTCGCTGCTGGCGCTGGATGCCAGAAATCTTGGTGCGCGGGCGGTGGATGGCCATGTGATTTATGCCGGGACGTTCTCGAAGGTGCTGGCACCAGGGCTGCGCATCGGATATGTGGTGGCGCCCGCCAGCGTGATCGACAAGCTGGTACAGGCCAAGCAGTCCGCAGACCTGCACACCAGCACGCTCGACCAGTTTATCGCCTATGAAGTGGCGCGGGATGGCTTTATTGACGAGCATATCGCGCATCTGTGCGAGGTTTACCGGGCGCGCCGTGACCTGATGCTGGATGCGATGGCGCGCTATTTCCCGCCAGAAGTGACCTGGTCGCGGCCGGATGGCGGCCTGTTCCTGCTGGTGACGGCCCCGCCGCATGTGGATACAACGGTACTGCTGGCCGAAGCAGTGCAGCGCAAGGTCGCCTTTGTGCCCGGCGCAGATTTCCATATTGATGGCGGCGGACAGAACACCTTCCGGCTGAATTTTTCTAACGCACAGCCGGAGATGATTGAGGCCGGGGTGCAGCGGCTGGGCGCGCTGCTCAAGGATGCTGTCGCTCAGCCTGTTTCATAGACGTTCAATAGTATACCGTTTACCTTATCCGCCGGTCAGACAGGGCAGCCGGACCTTTTTGTTGTCTGTTTAAACCGTGTCCGGAGGCAAATTAAATACGCTATGTTTTCCGCGATTTCCCAGCCATGGCAGCGCACGCTGTACATCACCTTCTTCGCGCAGTTGATGTCCTCGATGGGCTTCTCACTCATCTTTCCTTTCCTGCCCCTGTACGTGCAGTCTCTGGGGACCACCACCGGTATCAGCCTGGATTTCTGGGCCGGGATGGTGTTCTCGTCTCAGGCCATAACCATGATGATCGCCTCGCCCATCTGGGGCGCGCTGGCAGACCAGTACGGGCGCAAGCCGATGGTGGAACGGGCCATGTTCGGCGGGACGATCCTGCTGTTCCTGATGGCCTTTGTCACATCGGCAGAACAACTGGTGCTGCTGCGCACGATTCAGGGCTTTGTCACCGGGACTGTATCCGCCACGAATGCCCTGGTGGCGGCCTGTGCCCCCCGTGAACGTTTAGGCTATGCCATGGGGATTTTGCAGGTTGGCCTGTGGAGCGGTATCTCGTTAGGGCCGCTGGTGGGCGGCGTGCTGGCAGATGCTTATGGCTATGGGATGCCGCACATTTTTACCGCTGTGCTGTTAGGCATTGGCGGCCTGCTGGTGCATTTTGGCATTCACGAACAGTTTGAACCGGCAGAACATGACTCCGGCAGGCGCAACCGCTTTGTGGCGGAATGGCGGCATGTGCTTTCGATGCAGGGCGTGACGCTGACCTATGCGCTGCGCTTCCTGACGGCGTTGATGCGCTCGATGATTACGCCGATTGCGCCGCTGTTTATCCAGACGCTGCTGGCAGAAAGCAGCGGCGTGAGCACGATGACCGGCCTGATGATCGGCGTTGGCTCTGCGGCGGCCACCGCGACTGCCATTTACCTGGGCCGGCTGGGGGATCGTATCGGCCATCGCAGGATCGTAATCGGGTCGGCGATTATCGCCGGGCTGACTCTGCTGCCCCAGGCCTTTGTCACAGAAGTCTGGCAGTTGATTGTGCTGTACAGCCTGACAGGCGCGGCATCCGGCGGCCTGGTTTCTGCGCCCAGCGCGCTGCTGGCCCAGTATACCGACCCCGGCGAAGAAGGCGCGGTCTATGGGCTGGATAACTCGATTGTGGCCGGGGCGCGGGCGGTGGCGCCGCTGGCGGGGTCCGGGCTGGCGATCTGGCTGGGATACCGGGGGGTGTTTGGGGTCGCGGCCTTTATTATGCTGATCATGGTGGTGCTGGCGGTGCGCAGGCTGCCTGAAGGCCAGCTAAATACCGCGTAAGTCTGCGCTGGAAAACACGACTGCATCGGTTAAACTATCCCCTGTATCGCCTGCTGGTGTGGAGCGTGTGGGCAGGCTGCTGGCGGATACCACCTGAATCTGGGGATATTGACAAGCGGCAAGGTCGGGCATAATATGGTCTAGATGTACAGCGCGCCAGACGCGCTATATTTATCGGCCGGGATAGTGTAGAAAATACACTAAGGGGTACAGGTTGACTTTAGAGGAATCCATTGAGGTGCTGGTGCAGATGGCGCTGGCAGAAGACCTGGCTGACCGGGGGGATGTCACCACGCAGGCGATTATCGCGCAGGCAACCACACACGGTCAGATCGTCGTCAAAGCCAGCGGGGTGATCGCCGGGCTGCCAGTCGCGCAGGCCGTATTCGCCCGGATTGACACCGGGGTGGTGTTTGAACCGCAGGTGGCCGATGGCGACGCTGTACAGCCGGGGACGGTGGTCTGTACACTGCGGGGCAGCGCCCAGTCGCTGCTGACAGGTGAGCGCACAGCGCTTAATTTTTTACAGCGACTTAGTGGTATTTCTACACTAACTCGTCGGTTTGTCGACGCCGCTGCCGGCACGAAGGCTGTGATTCTGGATACGCGCAAGACCACACCGGGCTGGCGGCTGCTGGAAAAATACGCGGTGCGCATGGGCGGCGGGCAGAATCACCGGATAGGGCTGTACGATGCCGTGATGATTAAGGACAATCATATCGCGGCGGCCGGGGGCATCACGGCGGCGGTGGAGATGGTGCGGGCCTATCCGCAGGCGGCAGGGCTGCCGGTGATTGTCGAGGTGGATACGCTGGCGCAGCTTGAGGAAGCGCTGGCGCTGGATGTAGACCAGATTCTGCTGGATAACATGGACGAGGCCACGATGCGGCAGGCCGTCACCATGACAGCGGGGCGTGTGCCGCTGGAGGCATCCGGGAATATGTCTTTGGAACGGGTGGCAGCGGTGGCCGCCACAGGCGTGAATTTTATCAGTGTGGGTGCGCTTACGCATTCGGCACCGGCACTGGATTTGTCGATGCGATTGGAATGACAGGAGAAAACGAATGACAGCAGTCGATATGGTGATACCGGCCGGTACCGCAGAGGAAACCCTGATCGAACAGGAAGCGGCGGCTATCGAGCGCATCAAACGGGCGCGGGAAATCCTGGGCGATGATGTCGTGATTCTGGGGCATCATTACCAGCGCGATGAGGTGGTTCAGTTTGCCGATTTTACCGGCGACAGTTACCAGCTCAGCCAGGAAGGCGCGAAGGTGAAGGCGAAGTATATCGTGTTCGCCGGGGTGCATTTTATGGCGGAAAGCGCGGATATTCTGGGGCGCGATGACCAGGTGGTGATTTTGCCCAACATGAAGGCCGGGTGCAGCATGGCGGATATGGCCAACCTGGAACAGGTGCTGACGGCCTGGGCCGAACTTGAGGATGTGCTGATGGATGACCCCGGACAGCACATTATGCCGATCACCTACATGAACAGCGCCGCCAACCTGAAGGCGTTTGTGGGCGAGCGCGGCGGGACAGTGTGTACCTCGTCCAATGCCGAAGGCGCGCTGAAGTGGGCCTTTGCCCAGCGCGAGAAGGTCTTTTTCTTTCCGGACCAGCACCTGGGCCGCAACACCGGCAAGACGATGGGCATCCCGCTGGAGCAGATGGTGCTGTGGGACCCGTTTCAGCCCTATGGCGGCCTGACCGACGAACAGATTCTGAATGCGCGCATCATCCTGTGGAAAGGCCATTGCAGCGTGCATCAGCAGTTCCGGCCAGAGCATGTGGACCTGTGGCGCAAGCATCACCCGGACATCAACATCATTGTGCATCCGGAATGCATGATGGAAGTGGTCGATAAGGCCGATTATGTCGGTTCGACCTCGTATATCATTAAGAAAATCGAAGCGGCGGAACCGGGTACAAAATGGGCTGTCGGCACAGAAATCCATATGGTCAACCGCCTGAAGGATGCGCAGCCAGATAAACTGGTGCAGCTCCTGTCGCCGTTCGCCTGCCTGTGCAGCACCATGTATCGCATCAGCCCGCTGGACCTGGCCAATGTGCTGGAAAATCTGGTTGAGGGCCGCGTCATTAACCCGATCAGTGTGCCGGACGACGTGAAGCAGAAAGCCAAGCTCGCGCTGGACCGCATGCTCTCCATCCCGAAATAGCAAGGACACCGATGAAATACATCCAGACTCATACGCTCATTGTCGGCTGTGGTATTGCCGGGGCGGCGGCGGCGCTGCGCCTGAGCGATGACCCTGACCATGAAATTACTGTCATCACCCGCGCACGTGTCGCCACCAACAGCAATACGGGCTGGGCACAGGGCGGCATCGTCACACGCGGACTGGATGATTCGCCCGAACTGCTGGTGGAGGATATTCTGAACGCCGGGGCCGGGCTAAGCTCGCCAAAGGCGGCGCGGCTGCTGGCGGAGGAAGGGCCGGACCTGGTGCGCTCTGTGCTGATGGAGCGCTGTGGGGTGCAGTTTGATCGTGACCCTAACGGCGAACTGGTGTACGGGCTGGAAGCGGCCCACAGCACCCGCCGGATTGTCCACGTAGGCGACATGACCGGTTCCGCGATTGCCGACAAAATGCTGGAAACGCTGGAGGCCCGGCCCAACGTCCGCTTGCTGTTGCAGCACACCGCCGTTGATCTCATCACGTTTCCGCATCACGCGCTGGACCCGCTGGCGGTTTATGAGCCGACCACCTGTCATGGCGTGTACGCGCTGGATCGCGAAACCGGCGAGGTGATTCGTATCCTGGCGGGATATACCGTGCTGGCGACAGGCGGGCTGGGGCAGATTTTCCGCAATACCAGCAACCCGCGCGGGGCACGCGGCGACGGCCTGGCGATGGCGGCGCGGGCCGGCGTACATATCCTGAACATGGAATATGTCCAGTTCCACCCGACGACATTAAGCGTGCGCGGCGCGCCCAATCTGCTGATCAGCGAGGCGGTGCGCGGCGAAGGCGGCGTGCTGCTGACGCCGGATGGCGAGCCATTTATGCACCGCTACGCGCCGGACTGGAAAGACCTGGCCCCGCGTGATGTGGTGGCGCGGGCGATCCATATGGAAATGCTGGAAAATGGCTACGAGCATGTTTACCT
>CAZQIY010000013.1:24718-50489 GCA_964593565.1 uncultured Anaerolineaceae bacterium | reverse complement strand
TGGCGCGGGCGATCCATATGGAAATGCTGGAAAATGGCTACGAGCATGTTTACCTCGATATCGCCAGCAAGCACCCGGCATTCTTTATCCGCGAGCGTTTCCCCCAGATTGTGGAGAACTGCGCCCGGTTTGGCATCGATGTCACCAGCGAGCCGATTCCGGTGGTTCCGGCTGCGCATTATTCCTGCGGTGGGGTGCTGGTGGATGAATGGGGCCGGACGAACTTTGACGGGCTGTACGCGGTCGGCGAAGTAAGCTGCACCGGCCTGCACGGCGCGAACCGGCTGGCGAGCACCAGCCTGCTGGAAGGGCTGGTGTGGGGAGACCGCGCGGCGCGGGATATTCTGGACAACCCGCGTGACCCGATTGACGATGCGCGGGTGCCAGGGTGGGTGTACCGGGGCGACAGCGACCCGGACCCGGCGCTGCTGGAAGGCGATATGACGACGATCCGCAACGTGATGTGGCATTATGTCGGGCTGGTGCGCACCGAGGAGCGTCTGGCACGGGCACAGCGGGAACTGCGGCATCTGTGGCACGAAATCGAGGATTTTTACCGCGCCAACCGCCTGAACGACCCGCTGATCGGCCTGCGAAACGCGGTACAGGTGGCCCGCATGGTGACCTATGCGGCATCGCGCAACAAGATCAGCCGGGGGGCGCATTACCGCGCCGATTCCCTGGCGGTTGAGCCGCTGCCCACCCCGGCGGCACAGATGAGAGGATAACCCGATGGCAGAATTTATTTATCTGGATCACAGCGCGACCACCCCCACAGACCCGCGTGTCGTCGCGGCCATGCTGCCCTACTGGACAGAGACCTTTGGCAACCCGTCCAGCCTGCATCAGGCGGGCAAGGCGGGCCAGGCGGCGCTGGAACAGGCCCAGGCGACGATTGCGGCGGTGCTCAACTGCCAGGCCAGCGGCCCATCGGAAATCGTCTTTACCAGCGGCGGCACCGAATCCGATAATCTGGCGCTGAAGGGCGTGGCCGGGGCCATGCGCGCCAGGGGGCGCGGCCAGCATATCATCACCACCAGCGCAGAGCATCATGCCGTGCTGGATGTCGCGAAGGAACTGGAAGCCGATGGCTTTGATGTAACCTTCCTGCCGGTGGATGCCTATGGCCGGGTGACGCCGCAGCAGGTGGTGGATGCCATGCGCGAGGATACGGTGCTGGTCAGCGTGATTTACGCGAACAACGAAGTCGGCACCATCAACCCGATTGCGGACATTGGCGCGGCGATCAAACAAAAGAACCGGCGCGTGCTGTTCCATACCGATGCCGTGCAGGCGGCGGGCGTGCTGCCGCTGGATGTGAAGGCCCTGAATGTGGACCTGCTGAGCCTGTCTGCGCACAAGTTTTATGGGCCAAAAGGTGTGGGGCTGCTGTATGTGCGGCGGGCCGTGCCGCTGCTGCCGCAGATGGTCGGCGGCGGGCAGCAGGCGCATCGTCGCAGCGGGACAGAGGCGGTGCCGCTGATTATGGGCATGGCCGAAGCGCTGCGGCTGGCGGAGGCGGAACGCGCAGTCACCGTGCAGCGCCTGACCGGGCTGCGCGATGACCTGATCCGGCGTGTGCTGGAGACAATCCCGGAAGCGAACCTGACCGGCCACCCGACGGAGCGCCTGCCAGGGCACAGCAGCTTTACCATGCGCCTGCTGAACGGCGATTCGATCCTGCTGGACCTGAGCGAAATTGGCATTGGGGCCAGCGGCGGCAGCGCCTGCACCACCGGCCAGCAGGAACCGAGTCATGTGCTGGTGGCGATGGGCGTGGACCCTGATCATCTGATGGGGCAGATGCGTTTTGTGCTGGGCAAGCACAGCACGCAGGAGCATGTGGATCGCCTGATTTATCATCTGGGCGCGCTGGTGGAACGTCACCGGGCAATGGTGCCGGATATGGGGGCCTGATGGGCAAACCTCGTTATGTGGTGACTCTGGAAGATGCCCCGGCGCCGGAAGACCTGGATACCGTACGCGGCGGCCTGGATCGTTTTAACCGCAGCGCCATCAAAACCGCCTGGGGCCATGAATACCAGTCGCTTCATCTGCTGGTGCGCGACAATGAGCGCCGGGTGATGGGCGGCCTGCTGGGGGGATCGTGGTGGAACTGGCTCTATATCAGCACCCTGTGGGTGCACGAGGACCTGCGCGGGCAGGACTTTGGCACCGACCTGATGCGCACCGCAGAGCAGGAAGGGCTGCGGCGCGGGTGTCATTCCGCTTTTGTGGATACGCACAGCTTCCAGGCGCTGCCGTTTTATCTGAAGCTGGGGTATGAGGTGTTTGGCGAACTGGAAGATTTTCCGCCCGGCCACACTCGCTACTTCCTGCGCAAGCGGCTGGCACCCGGCGACTGAATAGAAAATAAAAAGGCCGCTGTCGGTAAAGGTGGGCAGCGGCCTGTACATTTCCCTAGACGTTTGGGTTGGTGATCTGATAGATCATAATCAGGTTGCCGAAGGTATCATCGAAGACGGCGGAGGTGGAATCACCTGTGTTGGTTGGCTCTACGGTGAAGGCCACCCCCAGGCCCTTCAGGCGTTCATATTCTGCGTGAATGTCGTCCACCTCAAAGGCGGTAAAGGGGATGCCATCCTGCACCAGGGCTTCCTTGAGCGCCTTCATCGCCGGGTATTCCGCATTGGGTTCCAGCAGCAGTTCGGGACCGTTGGGGGCTTCTGGCGAAACGACAGTCAGCCAGCGGGCGCCACCCCCCAGCGGAATATCGCGCTTTTTCACAAACCCCAGTTTTTCGGTATAGAATGCCAGTGCCTTGTCATAATCATTATCACCGATGGATACACTGTTGAGCGAAATTTTCATGTGGGTTTCCCTTTTCTCAGAAATGCGGTTGCCGTGCGGCAGTCAAGCTGACGAAATTCACGCGGGCTGATGCCAAAATGCTGCCGGAATGCCTTGCTGAAGGCGGCGTGCGTATCGTAACCGGCGGCCAGCGCTACCTCGGTAATATCCACCGCGCCCATCCGCAGCTTATAGCCGGCGCGTTCCAGGCGGACACGCCGGACATAACTGGCGACGCTTTCGCCGGTGGTGGCGGTGAAGATGCGGTGCAGATGCGGCACAGAAAAGCCTGCGACCTGTGCCAGTACGTCCCGATGAAGCGGCTCGTCCATATGCTCGCGGATGTACTCCTGAACCTGCCGGATACAGCGGTCATGGCAGCGGTTAGTGGGTTTGGTCTCAGTCCGCATAAGTTCATTCTATCCTGTCAGAACAGACGTTCGCTATTCCAAATAGATCATTTACAGCTTATCACACAAATTGCTTGACATTGGACGCGGGCGCGGTACACTAACGCGCTATGATTGCGAAATGGTTCACAACTACCCGCCGTGAGCGTCGTCGCCGTACCCAATTTACAGGTTCGGTGGTTTAGGCGTGTAAGCGAACTGTTTCAGATTGGTTGAGCCACGAACCCCGAACCTTCTCGGGGTTTTTTTATGCCATGATGGAGGTGCAATTGTGGCGGATCGACAGAGTGTTAAAAAGGTGGTGCTGGCCTACAGCGGTGGGCTGGATACATCCGTAATTGTGCCCTGGCTGCGCAACAATTACGGCAACTGCGAGGTAATCTGTTTCTGTGCGGACCTGGGGCAGGAGGAAGAACTGACCGGGCTGGAGGAGAAAGCCATCAAATCCGGCGCGAGCAAGCTGTATATCCGTGACCTGCGCGAGGAATTTCTGACCGATTTTGTCTTTCCGACGATGCAGGCCGGGGCGGTGTACGAACGCGATTACCTGCTGGGCACGTCGTTCGCGCGTCCGCTGATCGGCAAGCATCTGGTGGAGATTGCCGAACTGGAAGGCGCAGATGCGATTGCGCATGGCTGCACCGGCAAGGGCAACGATCAGGTGCGTTTCGAGCTGACCGTGATGGCGCTTAACCCGAAGCTGAAGGTGATCGCCCCCTGGCGCGAATGGGAAATCCGCAGCCGCCAGGACGCGCTGGCCTATGCGGCGGAATTTAACGTGCCGGTGGCGCACACGGAAAAGGATATCTACAGCCGCGACCGCAACATCTTCCATCTCAGCCATGAAGGCGGTCTGCTGGAGGACCCCTGGAATGAGCCGGAAGAGCGCATGTACAAGATCACCAAAAGCCCGGAAGACGCGCCGGATGCGCCCGCCTATGTCGAAATCGGGTTCGAGCGCGGCGTACCGGTCAGCATCGACGGCGAGACTCTGCCGGCTGTGGAACTGTTCACCCGCCTGAACAAACTGGCTGGCGAACACGCCATCGGCCGGGCGGATATTGTCGAGAACCGGCTGGTTGGCATGAAAAGCCATGGCGTGTACGAAACCCCTGCCGGCACCCTGCTGCTGAAGGCGCATCAGGCGCTGGAAAGCATCACGCTGGATAAGCACGTGCTGCACTATAAGGACTTTGTGGCGGTGAAGTATGCCGAACTGGTGTATAACGGCCTGTGGTACACCCGCCTGCGCGAGGCGTTGGATGCCTTTGTGCAGGTCACGCAGGAACAGGTGACCGGCGTTGTGCGGCTGAAGCTGTATAAAGGCAATATCATCATCGCCGGGCGCAAGAGTCCCTTCAGCCTGTACCGCGAGGATTACGCCTCGTTTGGCGAGGAAGATGTGTACAACCAGAAGGACGCCGAAGGCTTTATCAACCTGTTTGGGCTGCCGATGAAAGTGGAAGCGCTGCTGGCCATTGATGGCGGCGGGGCGAGCCGGTATCGCAAGCCGGATTACAGCAAGTTCAAGCGCGATTAATCTGACAGACGACGTACAGGGCGGGGCGGCCAGTAGGTCTGTGCCGCCCGTATCGCCTTTGTGGAGGAACCAATGTGGGGTGGGCGTTTTTCTGAACCAACCGATGATGACCTGAAAGCCCTGAACGACAGCATCAGCTTTGACCGGCGCATGTACCGGGAAGACATTGCCGGCAGCATCGTCTATGCGCGGGCGATTGCGGCCTGTGGGGTGATTACGGACGAGGAAGCCGCAACGATCATCGCAGGGCTGGAAGCTGTGCGGCAGGAATTTGACAGCGGCAGCTTTGAACTGATGCCCGGCGATGAGGACATCCATACGGCGGTTGAACGGCGGCTGACTGAACTGGTGGGGCCGGTGGGCGGCAAGCTGCATACCGGGCGCAGCCGCAACGATCAGATCGCGACGGATTTCCGGCTGTGGGTGCTGGGCACGATTGACGCTGTGGACACGCTGATCGAGGCGCTGCAGGTGGCGCTGGTCGAGCAGGCCGCGCAGCATCTGCATATGGTGATGCCGGGCTACACCCACCTGCAGCCCGCGCAGCCCATCACGCTGGCGCACTGGTTAATGAGCTTCTTCTGGATGCTGGCGCGGGACCGCGAACGGCTGGCCGATGCGCGGCGGCGCACTGCTGTCATGCCGCTGGGGTCCGGGGCGCTTTCTGGCACGCCGCTGGCGGTCAACCGGCAGCAGATGGCCGAGGAACTGGGTTTTAATTCGTATAGTCAAAATAGTCTTGATGGAGTCAGTGATCGCGATTTTGTGGCTGAAGTGCTGTTCGCGCTGGCGCTTATGAGCACGCACCTCAGCCGCCTGGCGGAAGATGTGATTATTTACAGCAATCCGCTGTTTGGCTACATCACGCTCAATGATCGCTACAGCACCGGGTCCAGCCTGATGCCGCAGAAACGTAACGCCGACCCGATGGAGCTGGCACGCGGCAAGGCAGGGCGGTTGATCGGGCATCTGACCGGCCTGCTGACGATTCTGAAAGGGCTGCCAAGTTCGTATAACAAGGACCTGCAGGAAGACAAGGAAGCCCTGTTCGACGCGGCGGACAACGTCCGGCGTGTACTGCCCGTCGTGACGGCGATCATCCGCACCCTGCGCGTCAACCCGGAAAGGATGCGGGCGGCGCTGGACGAGGAAATGCTGGCGACTGAACTGGCGGATTATCTGGTACGTAAAGGGCTGCCTTTCCGGCAGGCGCATCATATCGTGGGGGAAGTGGTGCAGATAGCCGGCGCGCAGCAGCTCAGGCTGTCGCAGGTGCCGCTGGAAACGCTGCGCGGGCTGTCCGAATTGTTTGAGGCGGATGTGCGCGAGGTGTTTGATTTTGACACGGCGGTGGCGCGGCGGGCGGCGCCAGGGGGCACCGCGCCGGATGCTGTCCGGCAGCAGATTGAGGAAGCGCGGCGCTGGCTGGAAAGCCGGAGCACGGCGGTATAGCTGCCAAACTCCGCTAAGGGTTAAAAGCGTTCCGGTGGCACAGGCACCGCAGAGACAATGCGGGCAGGCAATCAGGTAAAGTCAGGGTGCTTTGTGCAGGTGACACAAGCCCAGGCAGATACTTTGCATGAACTTGTGACAATTAATGCCAATTCCTTGACTATTTCTGCATTGATGTTTACTCTTTACACAAGCTAAGTTCAATTGTATTCTGAACTCATGAACACAAAATCCGGCGTCACCCTTATCAGCATCATCCTCGTAGTTAGCGTACTCGTCCTTATTATTGGCGGGTTATAACGGCTTGGGTGGCGAAGGTCTATAGTGCGTGAAACACAGCCCCCAAGCCAGGGGGCTTTTTTATTTCAGGAGACGAAGTCATGGCTGGACAGGCGCAAACTCAAAACAGTATGCAGACACGGGCAGGCTCATGCCGCACAGCCCCGTCTGCGACTGCGCATTCCGCCTGCCCGCCTCCCTGTTGTTCCTTCTGTGGCGCGCTTATCTCAACAGCTTAACCTGAGAGAAGCGCGCTGATTTTTTATGTCTGGAGAGATACCTATGCCTGCTGAATGGATCTGGATGGATGGCGAGTTTGTAAAGTGGGAAAATGCGACAGTACATGTCACCACCCACGCGCTGCATTATGGTTCCAGCGTATTTGAAGGCATCCGGGCCTACAGCACCCCACAGGGGCCGGCGGTTTTCCGGATGCCGGAACACACAAAGCGGCTGGCGCATTCCGCCCGGATGGCGCGGATCGAGATGCCGTACAGTGAAGACGACATCAATCGTGCGATCATCGACCTTATCTCGCGCAACGGTCATGATGCCTGCTATATCCGCCCGCTGGTGTTCCGGGGGGCCGGGCCGCTGGGGCTGGAAGGACGCAAGCACCCGGTCAACGTGATGATCATGACGATGGAATGGGGGACTTACCTGGGGCAGGAGGCGCTTGAGAAAGGTGTCGATGTTCAGGTTAGTTCCTGGCGGCGGCTGGCCCCGGATACCGCAGCATCGCTTGCCAAGATTGGCGGGCAGTATATCAACAGCCAGTTCGTCAGTATGGAAGCCCACGATAACGGCTTTAATGAAGGGCTGGCGCTGGATATTTACGGTTACGTGAGCGAGGGCGCCGGGGAAAATGTCTTCGTCATTATCAATGATGTGGTATACACACCCGGCCCGGCGGCCAGCATTCTGCTGGGCATCACCCGCGACTGTGTGCTGACGATCCTGCAGCAGATGGGCTATACCATCCGCACGGAGCCGATCAGCCGCGACATGCTTTATCTGGCGGACGAAATCTTTTTTACGGGCACCGCTGCCGAAATTACGCCGGTTCGCTCTGTAGATCGGATCGCGGTAGGGGCTGGCGGACGCGGGCCAATCACACGCGCTGTTCAGGAAGAATTTTTCGCGATTACCTCTGGCCAGAAGCCTGATCGTTATGGCTGGCTGACTTACGTGAAGCAATCCGAACCCGCAACGGGCGATTAGGAAGGGAAGGTTAAGTAATGGAACTCACCGGATCTGAAATTCTGATGGAATGTCTGCTGCGCGAAGGTGTGGAGGTCATGTTTGGTTATCCTGGGGGCGCGATTCTGCCTACCTACGACGCCATGACCAAATATCCGCAACTGCATCATGTGCTGGTACGGCACGAGCAGGGGGCGTCGCATATGGCGGATGGTTATGCACGCGCTACCGGTAAGGTTGGGGTAGCCATTGCAACCAGCGGCCCTGGTGCCACCAATCTGGTGACGGGCCTGGCCACCGCGATGATGGACTCTTCGCCAGTGGTGGCGATCACGGGGCAGGTGGTGCGCGCGGCGATTGGCACGGACGCCTTTCAGGAAACGGATATGACGGGTGTATCGCTGCCGGTGACCAAGCATAATTATCTGGTGAGTGATGTTGATGAACTGGCCTATATCGTCCGCGAAGCGTTTTACATCGCGCGGACAGGGCGGCCCGGCCCGGTGCTGATCGATATCCCCAAGGATGTTCAGATCGAAAAAACCGAGTTTGTGTATCCGGAAGGTGATATTCGCCTGCCGGGGTATCAGCCCACCATGCAGGCGGCTGAAGATCAGATCGCGGCGGCGCTGGAACTGATCAGCCAGGCAGAACGGCCCGTGATCCTGGCGGGGCACGGGGTTCTGATGTCCAGCGGGATGAACCACCTGCGCGAACTTTGCGAAAAGGGTGGCATCCCGGTGGCGCTGACCCTGCTGGGCAAGGGCGCTATGCCGGAAAATCATCCGCTGGTGCTGGGCATGATGGGTATGCACGGCGCGGCGGCCTGCAATTTCGCCATTCAGGAAGCGGACCTGCTGATCGCGCTGGGGATGCGTTTTGATGACCGCGTGACGGGCAATCTCCGGAATTATGCAACCAAAGCCCGCAAGATTCACGTGGATATTGACCCGTCAGAGATCAACAAGAATGTGAAGGTCGATGTCGGCATTGCCGGGGATGTGCGCACGGTGCTGGCGCAGCTTCTGCCGCATGTCGAAGTGAGGCAGCATCCTGACTGGATTGCCCGTATTCGCGACTGGCAGGAAGATGCTGACGAACGCGATATTCTGCGCCAGGACACGGGCAACAAACTGCTGGGCGCGCAGGTGATTAACGACCTGTGGAGGTTTACCGGCGGCGAAGCGATCACCGTGACGGATGTGGGGCAGCATCAGATGCTGGAAGCGCAGTATTACCCGCACCAGCGCCCGGCCACCATGATCACCAGCGGTGGGCTGGGGACGATGGGCTTTGGGGTGCCAGCGGCCATTGGCGCCAAGTTCGGCAGGCCCGATGAAGAAGTGTGGGCCATTGTGGGCGATGGTGGTTTTCAGATGACGATGTGCGAGATGGCAACGGCTGCACAGGAAAACGTGGATGTGAATATCGCCATCCTGAACAACGGCTTCCTGGGGATGGTGCGGCAGTGGCAGGAATTCTTCTATGAAGAGCGTTATCATGCCACCCCCATGTTCAACCCGGATTTCTGCAAGATGGCGGAGGCATTCGGCATTCCCTCCATGCGTGTGACCCACCGCAGCCAGCTTGAAGAATCTGTGGCCTTTGCGCGCAGCGTGAAAGGGCCGACCCTGATCGAATATGTGATCGAGAAGGAAGAAATTGTGTACCCGATGGTTCCGGCAGGTGCAGACCTGGATCATATGATACGCCGTCCCAAGCCGGGCGAGGTGATAACAAAATGACTGACTCAAACGCTCCTGAAAAGCACGAGAAACATACACTGGTGGCCCTGGTGGAAAATAAGCCAGGTGTGCTGAACCGGATCGCCAGCCTGTTTCGCCGGCGCAACTTCAACATCGACAGCCTGACGGTGGGGCGCACCCACCGCCCGCATGTGTCGCGTATGACCATTGTGGTGGATGCGGCACACGCCAACCCCAACCTGATCGCGGCCAATCTGCTCAAGCTGGTCAACGTCATCGAGGTGCGGGCCATTTCGCAAGAGCCGCACGTCAGCCGTGACCTGGCGCTGATCAAAGTGCGCACGGATACGGCGGATTCGCGCAATACTGTGACGGACCTGTGCGAGCGCTACCCGGCCCGTATTGTCGATATTGGCCCGGAAGTGGCCATCGTGGAGATTGCGTCGCAGGAAGATATTGTCGAAAAGCTGATTGAGGAACTGAAGCCGATCGGCATTGTGGAAATGGTACGTACCGGCGTGGTGGCGATGGGGCGCGGCATCCGCATTCAGGACAGCGCCTACGAGCCGCCGGTGCGCACCCGGCAGAAAACCAACGGTTACCAGCGTTTTGGTGTTTAACTTTATCGAACGGGGCGTTCGCGGTGAATGCCCCTCTAATCACGGAGAAGAGATACACATGGCGACACTGTACTATGACAAAGATGCTGACCTTAGCCTGCTGGATGGCAAGACGATTGCGGTCATCGGGTATGGCAGCCAGGGCCACGCGCACGCGCTGAACGCCAAGGACAGCGGCGTTAACGTGGTGGTGGGCCTGCACGAAGGCAGCAAAAGCCGTGCCAAGGCCGAAGCCGACGGCCTGCAGGTGATGTCTGTGGCGGATGCGGCGAAAGCTGCGGACATTGTGATGGTGCTGATCCCGGATACCAAACAGGCCGAGGTGTATGAGGAATCCATCGCGCCGAACCTGAAACCGGGCAGCACGCTGATGTTCGCGCATGGGTTTAACATTCACTTTGGCGAGATCAACGCGCCGGAAACGATTGATGTGGCGATGGTCGCGCCGAAAGCGCCGGGGCATCGTGTGCGCGAGGTGTTTACCGAAGGCGCAGGCGTACCCGGACTGGTCGCGGTACATCAGGACGCTACTGGCAACGCCAAAGCTGTGGCGCTGGCTTATGCCCGGGCCATTGGCTGCACTCGCGCCGGCGTGATCGAGACGACCTTTAAGGAAGAAACTGAAACAGACCTCTTTGGGGAACAGGTGATTTTGTGCGGTGGTGTCACCGGGCTGATCCGCGCCGCTTTCGAGACTCTGGTCAAGGCCGGGTATCAGCCGGAAGTGGCTTATTTTGAATGCCTGCACGAACTGAAGCTGATCGTTGACCTGCTGTACGAAGGCGGCCTCAGCTATATGTGGTACAGCGTGAGCGACACCGCAGAATATGGCGGTTACGAAATTGGCGACCGCATTGAGGGCATGGTGAAGGAAGACCTGGATGGCGTTCTGGATGATATTCAGAGCGGCAAGTTTGCCCGCGAATGGGTAGAGGAAAACCGCAACGGCCTGCCGAAATTCCACGCGCGCCGCAACACCGAGCACAATCTGCTGATCGAGCAGGTGGGCGAAGAACTGCGCGATATGATGACCTTCCTGAAGGCCAAGAAAATCAAACAGGAGTCCTGAAATTCATGGATGACGACCCTGGTGTAGTTCAGAAAGGGGGTGATCGGTATGTCTGAAGATGGCCTTGCTGACCTTAGCAGCCTGACAACTATCGACCATGTAGATCAGAAAAGGATCACTCCCAATGAACGACGTAACGAACGACAATATTGTCCGCATTTTTGATACTACCCTGCGCGATGGCGAGCAAAGCCCGGGCGCGACCCTGACCAGCGCCGAAAAGCTGGAAGTGGCCCGGCAGCTCGCCCGCCTGGGCGTGGATATTATCGAAGCAGGTTTTCCGGCCGCATCGCCGGATGACCTGGCGGCGGTGCAGCGCATCGCCCGCGAAGTCGGCACGCCGGATGGCCCCGTGATCTGTGCGCTGTCCCGCGCTGTCGAATCAGATATTCACGCCGCGTGGGAAGGGGTGAAGGACGCTGCTAAACCGCGTATTCATACCTTCCTGGGCACGTCAGATATTCATCTGAAATACCAGACTGGCCTGACGCGCGAAGAGGGCCTGGAACGAATCCGCATGGCGGTGACGCTGGCGCGCAGCCTGTGCGATGATGTGGAATTCAGCCCGATGGATGCCGGACGTACAGACATGGATTATCTGTTCCAGGTCTGCGCGCTGGCGATTGAATGCGGCGCGACTACCATCAACATTCCCGATACGGTGGGTTATGTCACGCCGCAGGAATGGTACGATACCATCGCTACGCTGATCGCAGAAACGCCGGGCGGCGGCCCTGGCAGCGGCGTGATCTGGTCGGTGCACTGCCACAATGACCTGGGGCTGGCCACTGCCAACACACTGGCGGGGGTTTCCGCCGGGGCGCGGCAGGTCGAAGTCACCATCAACGGTATCGGCGAACGGGCGGGCAACACCAGCCTGGAAGAAGTCGCGATGGCGATTCGGACGCGCCCGCAGTTCTATCATGTGGATACGCGCATCAACACCCGCGAAATCATGAAAACCAGCCGCATGGTCAGCAACTATACCGGGCTGGCGGTGCAGGCCAACAAGGCGATTGTCGGCAAAAATGCGTTCGCGCACGAAGCCGGCATTCATCAGGACGGCGTGCTCAAGCATCACAGCACCTACGAGATTATGCGGCCGGAAGATGTCGGTCTGGCGCACAGTGATCTGGTGCTGGGCAAGCACAGCGGACGCCATGCCCTGCGCGCCCGCCTGCGCGAACTGGGTTATGAGGTAAGCGAAGACGAACTGCAGGCGGTGTTCGCGCGCTTTAAGGACCTGGCGGATTCCAAGAAGACCGTCACGGATGCGGACCTGGAAGCGCTGGTGGCGGATCAGGTACAGGCCCCGCGCGAACACTTTAAGCTGGTGGATATTCAGGTCACGTCCGGCACGATGGGGATGCCCACCGCCACCGTCAAGCTGGAAAACGGCGACGGCCAGCGCGTGGTACATGCCGCAGTGGGCACCGGGCCGGTGGATGCCTCGTTCCGCGCGGTGAATGCCATTGTGCAGATGCCCAATGTGCTGCTGGAATACAGCGTCCACAGCGTGACGGAAGGGATCGACGCGGTAGGGGAAGTCACGGTACGCATTGCGCCAAAGGATGACCCGCGTTCCTTTGGGGGCTATGGTGCGGATGACGACATTATTGTCGCCAGCGTGCGCGCCTATCTGGCGGCGCTCAACCGGATGATGGTCGTGATAGGAGCCGGTGGGCACGCGCCAGAAGGCGAAGTGGCAACGGTGAATCTGTAAGCTGAAAAAAATCAGACAACGAGTCTCAGTTGAGGAAGTGAAGCAATGGGTGTAACGAACGGTAATCCCAGAACCCTGTTTGAAAAGGTGTGGGACAACCACCTGGTCAAACCGCAGACAGCAGATACGCCTGCGGTGCTCTACATTGATCTGCATCTGGTGCACGAGGTGACATCGCCGCAGGCCTTTGCCATGCTGCGCGAACGCGGGCTGAAAGTGCGCCGCCCGGATAAAACCCTGGGCACGATGGACCACAGCACGCCGACGACGCCGCGCAACGCGGCCGGCATTATCCCGATTCTGGATATGCAGGCGGCTAAACAACTGGATGTTATGCGGCAGAACTGCGCCGATTTCGGTATTCCGCTGTATGACCTTGGCACGCAGAACCAGGGCATTGTCCATGTGATCGGGCCGGAACAGGGCCTGACCCAACCGGGCATGACGATTGTCTGTGGCGACAGCCACACCAGCACGCATGGCGCGTTTGGCGCGCTGGGTTTTGGTATTGGCACCAGCGAAGTCGGGCACGTCCTGGCGACTCAGACTTTGCTGCAGAACAGGCCAAAGACGATGGCCGTGCGGGTGGAAGGTCGTTTGCAGCCCGGCGTGACCGCCAAGGATATTATCCTGGCGGTGATTGCGAAGATTGGGGTGGGCGGCGGCACTGGCTATGTGTTCGAGTACATGGGCGAGGCCATTCGCAGCCTCAGCATGGACGGGCGCATGACCATCTGCAATATGTCGATTGAAGGCGGGGCGCGGGCCGGCATGGTCGCGCCGGATGATACCACCTTTGAGTATGTTTCTGGCCGCCCGTATGCGCCGAAAGGGGCAGACTGGGATCAGGCGGTGGCGGGCTGGCGGCAGCTCCCGACAGACGATGGCGCGACCTTTGACAGCGAAGTGGTGCTGGATGCCAACCAACTGACGCCGATGATCACCTATGGGACCAACCCGGGTATGGGGATGCGCGTGGTGGATGCCGTGCCGGACCCGGACCAGATGGGCGATCCATCTCAGAAAATGGCGCTGGATAAGGCCCTGCGCTACATGGGCCTCCAGCCCGGAGAGCGTCTGCTGGGCAAACCGGTGGATGTGGTGTTCCTTGGAAGCTGCACCAACTCGCGCATTTCGGACCTGCGCGAAGCGGCGCGCATTATCGAAGGGCGCAAGGTGGCGGAAGGCGTGCGTATGATGGTGGTGCCGGGGTCGCAGCAGGTCAAGCGGCAGGCCGAAGCCGAAGGGCTGGATCGCATCTTCCGGGAAGCGGGCGCAGAATGGCGCGAAGCTGGCTGCTCGATGTGCATCGCCATGAACGGCGACGAACTGCGGCCCGGGCAGTATGCCGTCAGCACCAGCAACCGCAACTTCGAAGGACGGCAGGGCAAAGGCGGGCGTACCTTTTTGGCCAGCCCGCTGACTGCTGCTGTCACCGCCATCAACGGCGTCATCAGCGATGCGCGTGAGTATGTACTGGAGCCAGCGTGATGGAACCGATTAAAACCTTTAAGGGCAAGGTAGTCGCCCTGCCCATCAACGACATTGATACCGACCAGATTATCCCGGCGCGGTTTCTGAAGACGACGGATAAGGAAGGTCTGGGTAAAGCCCTGTTTTCGGACTGGCGTTATGAATCCGATGGCAGCCCGAAATCAGACTTTGTGCTTAATCAACCGCAACACCAGAGCGCCAGCGTGCTGATCGGCGGGCATAACTTTGGCTGCGGCAGTTCGCGCGAACATGCCCCCTGGGCACTGATGGGCGCGGGTTTTACGGCGGTGGTCAGCACGTACTTTGCCGATATCTTCCGCAACAATGCGCTTAAAAACGGCCTGCTGCCGATCACGGTTGATGAGCAGACTCACCAGCAGCTCATCAGCCTGGCGGAAGAAGACCCGAATACCGAAGTTCAGATTGATCTGGAAACCCAGACTCTGACACTGCCGGATGGCCGGGGGGTGAACTTCCCGATCGACAGTTTTTCGCGCTACTGCCTGCTCAACGGGGTCGATCAACTGGGCTTTCTGATGGGCCTGGAGGACGATGCCGTAACCTATGAAGCATCGAATCCGGCGCGCGTGAACACGCTTGCCGGCGTATAACCCTCATTGAAAGGAATGGATCATGCCAACAGTCGCCATCTATGACACGACCCTGCGAGACGGAACTCAGCGTGAAGGTATTTCGTTATCTGTGGAAGACAAGATACGAATTACGAAGCTGCTGGACGACCTGGGCGTGGCCTACATAGAGGGCGGCTGGCCAGGCTCTAATCCGAAGGATGCCACCTACTTCGAGCAGGTGAAGACGCTGCGCTTAAAGCACGCGAAGATCGCCGCTTTTAGCTACACCTGCCGCAAGGACACCCGCCCGGAAGATGACGCCAATATCCAGATGCTGGTGGATGCACAGACAGAGGTGGTGACGCTGGTGGGCAAAACGTCCATGCTGCACGTCACTGATGTGCTGCAGACCACCCCGCAGGAAAATCTGCGGATGATCGAGGATACGGTGCGCTATCTCAAGAGCCTGGGCAAGGAAGTGATCTATGATGCGGAACACTTCTTCGACGGCCTCAAGCTGGACCTGGAATATGGCATGGATACCGTCGCAGCGGCGGTGCGGGGCGGCGCGGACTGCGTGGTGATGTGCGATACCAACGGCGGCTCGCTGCCCTGGGAAATCACCCGCTACTTCGAGATGGTTAAACAGGCTTTTCCGGAGATGCCGCTGGGCATTCACACCCATAACGACAGCGAACTGGCCGTTGCCAACACGCTGGCGGCGGTGCAGGCCGGGGCGGTGCAGGTGCAGGGGACAATCAACGGCTATGGCGAACGCTGTGGCAACGCCAACCTGTGCAGCATCATCCCGGATCTGCAGTTGAAGATGGGCTATGATTGTGTGCCGCCGGAAAATCTGCGGACCCTGACCAAGCTGGCGCGCACCGTCGCGGAAATCGTCAACCTGGCACCGGATGATCATCTGGCGTTTGTGGGCAAGAGTGCGTTCGCTCACAAAGGCGGCATCCATGTCGCCGCCATCCGCCGCAACGTGGACAGCTACCAGCATATTGACCCGACCATGGTCGGCAACGAGATGCGCGTGCTGATCTCTGATCTTTCCGGGCGCGGCAATCTGCTGAGCAAAGCGGAGGAACTGGGCCTGGATATTGGCAGCCAGGAGGCGGTGCAGGTGCTGGAAGAAATCAAGCACCTGGAAAATCAGGGCTTTGTGTTTGAAGGCGCAGAGGCGTCTGTGGGGGTGCGGCTGTACCGCGCCCGACCAGATTACCGCCCGCTGTTTACGCTGATCGACTTTACGACGATTGTGGAGGAACGGCGCGGGCGGGGCACGGTGGCGGAAGCGATGGTCAAAATTGACCTGAACGGCGATGTCGTTCACACTGCCGCCGAAGGCAACGGCCCGGTCAACGCGCTGGATCTGGCGCTGCGCAAGGCACTGATCCCGGTCTATCCACAACTGGCGGACTTCCAGCTTGCAGATTACAAGGTACGTATTCTGGATGGCGCGGAAGGCACAGCGGCCATCACCCGCGTGCTGATTGATACGCAGAATGGAAGCCAGCGCTGGAGCACCGTCGGGGCTGGGACGAACATCATCCAGGCAAGCTGGCTGGCGCTGGTGGACAGCGTCGAGTATGGCCTGTGTGTGTGCAATCAGCACCAGGTAAGCGAACGCCCTGCCGCTGTATGACCGCACCGGCTGGTGAAGTTGTGCTGGCAAAGTAATTCAACTGCTGAGGACACAGGGATTGCACGTTAAAATCTCTGTGTCCTCAGTCTTGTCTGTGGGTCAAAATCATATTCATGTTCAAAAAGGATAATTGTGATGGATGCAAAAATCATGCTGCTGCCGGGCGATGGCATCGGCCCGGAAGTGACGGCCAAAGCGGTGGCAGTGCTGGAAAAAGTGGCGTCTAAATTCGGGCACAACTTCACCTTTGAAGAAGGCCTGATGGGCGGCATCGCCATTGATAAGACCGGCACGGCGCTGCCGGATGAAACCCTGAACGCCGCCGAACAATGCGACGCCATTCTGCTGGGCGCGGTTGGTGGGCCAAAGTGGGATAACCCGGCGGCGCCGGTGCGCCCGGAGCAGGGCCTGTTAAAGATTCGGCAGCATTTTGGCCTGTTTGCCAACCTGCGCCCGGTGCGAGCCTACCCGATGCTGGCGGAACATGCCCCGCTGCGCCGTGATCTGCTGGAAGGCATCGATATGCTGTTCGTGCGCGAACTGACGGGCGGCATTTATTTTGGGGCGCGCCAGGAACAGGGCGACGGTGACAGCGCCTACGACACCATGCTCTACCGCACCGACGAAGTCAAGCGGGTGGCCGATGTGGCCTTTCGCGCAGCACAGGGGCGGCGTAAAAAAGTGACCTCCGTCGATAAGGCCAATGTGCTGGCGGCGATGCGGCTGTGGCGGCGCACGGTGGTCGAAGTGCATGAGGATTACAGCGATGTGGCGCTTGAGCATCTGCTGGTGGATGCTGCCACCATGCACCTGCTGACGCGCCCGGCGTCGTTTGATGTGATTCTGGCCGGGAATATGTTTGGCGATATTCTTAGCGATGAGGCGTCGGTGCTGGCCGGGTCGCTGGGCATGCTGCCATCGGCCTCGCTGCGGTCAGATACCTTCGGCCTGTACGAGCCGATTCATGGTTCCGCGCCGGATATCGCCGGGCAGGGCAAGGCCAACCCCACCGGCACGATTCTGAGTTCGGCGCTGCTGCTGCGCTACAGCCTTCAGCTCGAAGACGAAGCCCGTGCGGTGGAGCAGGCAGTGGAGCAAACGCTGAACGAGGGTGCGCGCACGGCTGATATCGCCCCGCGCGGCGGCGGTTATATCAGCACGGACGAATTTGCCAGTACGGTGCTGTCTCACCTTTAAGGCTGCGATAACTCCGTAGGTTCATCCGGTGGGGTATGATCCTCGCTGCTGAGGCTGCCGGGTGTGTTAAACAGTTCGTCCAGCGCCAGCGCCGCCAGCACCAGCATCAGACGGCGGCTGCCGATTCCCAGGGTCTGCCAGCACAGCGCACGCAGGGCACAGAAGGCCAGGGCGATGTAATATTCGCTCCAGCGGTTGGGCCGTGCCAGGCAGGTCTGCACAATATCGCGCACGGCGATCAGCGGGGTGAAGGCCAGGGTCAGGTCCGGGTTGGTGTGCGGCAGCGATGTCCGGTTGTTGAGCGCTGTCATATACTCCACCAGCAGGAAGATATCTTCCCAGGTGTCTCCGGCCACTGGCGAGATCAGGTCCGTCAGCAGGCTGGTTTCGAGGTTGGCCCAGTCGAACAGGGTGTGTCCATCGCGCGCGTGTTCAAAGTCAATCAGAAACGGCGTGTCGTTGGGGCCAACCAGAATATTGCCCGCGTGCAGATCGCCGTGAATCTTGCTGGTGGAGCCGTTGACATAAAAATAGAGTACATCCTCATAGCGCAGCAGGGGATTCGGCAGGATGCGCGACGGATCGCCCGGCAGATGAAACTGGGGCGCGTTCAGATCAAACGGCGGTTCCAGCACATCGGCGGCATTCATGAATGCTTCCTGGCGCGTGCTCCATACCCGCCCGGTGATGCGCTCCACCACCTCGCCGCGATAATGCAGTACCGCGTCCAGGTCGATGTTGTTCAGTTCGACTCGATAGGCGCGCCGGGTGGCCTCGTTGCCGCGCCCGCACACCAGTAGAAGGGTGTTCTGCTCCTGCTGGATGCGGTGGATGGTGAAGTTATCGATGCTGACCACGTCGCCGGATTGAATTTTGTCCAGGCGGGCGCGGCTTACCGGAATGCGCAGCACCTGATCGGGAGGCAGATTTTCGTCGTCAGGGATATGCTGCATCGTCAGGATGGGGGGCAGCAGCCAGTCGTATTCCGTCCACACCTGGAACCGGAAGGGACGGCGCTGCCGCCACCAGGTATGGCCGAACTGGGCATAAAGCTGCTGGCGCAGCCAGTAACCCACGCGATCAATGCCCATTTCCGCAGCGGCGCTGCGCAGGTCCTGCGGGAGCTGCCCCGGTTTGGCGATCAGGGTATAGCATAATCCCGCCAGATTGGACACTTCCGGCGTCACGGGCCGGTCTTCCAGGCGCGCTGTCAGCGGGGGCAGGCTGCCCTTGACATAAACGTCGTAACGCTGCGCTTCATCCAGCACATGATCCTTATCATCGAACTTGACGACGACGGCGGCGTCTTCGCGTCCGTCGGCATGGGTCGGGGTGACCACCAGCACCAGCGCGCGGGTATAGCCGCCGGTCAGTTGTTTTTCGATGCGGATGCGGGCATGCCCATAAAACATACGCCGCAGGATGAGCAGGTGCTCGTCCGTCAGCAGGGCGCTCTGGTCAAAGCCGGGGGCAAAGTCGATGGTAATGTAAGGCTGCTGCGAGTTGCGGTTTAAGGCGCGGGTGCGGGCCATGCGGTACATATGGGCAATATCCACCCCCAGCGCCTTCAGAATGCGCACCGGCATGTTGTCATCTTCTTCGATGATCGCCGTGAGCAGGTCGCGCTCGTTGACATCGCTGCGGCCATCTTCCAGCGCCAGATCGTTGGCAATATCGAGGATAATGTTGGCGCGTGGGGTAGAAGGTGTGCCGGCCCACAGGCGGCGCTGGCTGCCCTTGCCGATCTTGCGGCGGATGGCATCGCTCACATAATCCGGTGTCAGGCCCTGTTCTTCCAGAATGCTGCGCGTCATACCGCCGCGAATATCCAGCAGCGCGATAAACAGGTGCTCAACCCCGATGTAATAATGCTGCATCCGGTGAGATTCCTGCCGGGCGCTGATCAGAATTTCCTTTAATCCAATGGTAGGCATAGGTTATTCTGCCGCTTCAATGCGTAACCAGGTGCGTCCAACACGGAACAACTGACCGGGCTGCAGCGGCGTTTTTTCGGTGATCTGAAGGTCCTGGTACGGTGATGTTTCGATATAGGTGCCATTGGTGCTGGCCTGGTCTTCAATCCAGAACTGCTGATCCTGAGAGTAGATGCAGGCGTGATGCCGGGAAACAAAGGTGTCATTGCTCAGGCAGATGTCGTTGTTATCGTGCCGTCCGATAGATACCACCCAGTTTTTGTCTTCGAGATGTCCATCCCCCTGATCCAGACTACAGCGCAGCAGCGATCCGTCATCAACGCCGCTCATAATCATAATATTAAGTTCATGCTCCAAGTCATCCGCTCTCCTGTCTGCAGATACTGTATTAAGTATACTGGCTTTCTGCTTTTGTCACCCAATGACTTGCTATTCGTGCAGGATTATGCTAGAGTGTAACAATCAGAAGCTTGCAGTAGATTAACAATTGACTTCATCCAGAGTGGCGGAGGGAACGGCCCTACGAAGCCACGGCAACCCCCGAGCGCGGGAAGGTGCCAACTCCGGCAGAGGACGCAGGTCTTCTGGGAGATGAGGACGGATAATGTATGCGCAGCAGGCGCTACTACCGAACTCAGAAAAAGACTTCAGCCGAGGTCTTTTTTGTTATGGAGCGAAAAACCCGGGCCAATTCCCCCGGGTTTTTTTTATGGGAGGAGTGAGAGGAATGGCGGCATTGCGCAACATTGAGGATAACGTTGATGAGGTGAAAGAGGCGAAGACTCAGCCAGAAACGGGCAGCAGCACCCGGGCGGTGCATGGCGGCACCCAGCGCCAGAAACCGTTTCATTCGCTGAGCATGCCGATTGTCCAGACGGCGACCTATACCTTTGCCAACACCCAGGAGCTGATTGATTTTATGCAGCGCAGAACCTGGGGCGACGGCGTCGAACGGGAAGAATATGGCCGCTATGGCAACCCCACGGTAAACGCTGTCGAACATAAGCTGGCCGCCCTGGATAATGGCGAGGATGCGCTGCTGTATGCCTCTGGCATGAACGCTGTGACCTCTGTGCTGCTGTCTGTGCTGCCTACCGGCTCGCATATCATCATGACGGATGACTGTTATAGACGCACGCGACAATTCTGTCAGACCGTGCTGAAGCGCCTGGGCATCGAAACCTCTGTCGTGCCTGTGGGCGATTACGAAGCCATCGAGAACGCCATCATCCCCAGAAAAACCCGCTTTATCATCTCCGAAAGCCCCACCAACCCCTATCTTCGTGTCGCGGACCTGGAACGCATTGTCGATCTGGGGCGCAAGTATCGCGTCCGCACCCTTATCGACAGCACCTTTGCCACGCCCATTAACCAGCGCCCGCTGGACTGGGGGGTTGATCTGGTGCTGCACAGCGCCACCAAGTACCTGGGGGGGCATAATGATCTGCTGGCGGGGGTCGTGGCTGGCAGTACGGAACGGATCGCGGCGCTGCGTGATGCGCGCGGCATTCTGGGCGGGGTGATTGACCCGCAGAACGCCTTCCTGCTGGATCGCGGCATCAAGACGCTGGGGGTGCGGGTGCGCCAGCAAAACCAGACCGCGCAGGCTGTGGCGGAATTTCTGGAAAGTCACCCGAAGATCGAGCGCGTCTGGTATCCGGGCCTGCCGTCGCATCCTGATCATGCCATCGCCCGTGCCCAGATGGATGGCTTTGGCGGTGTCGTCAGCTTTGAGGTGGCGGGCGACATGGATACGACTATCCGCTTTGTCGACGGCCTGGAAATTCCCTATATCGCGGCCAGTCTGGGCGGCATCGAAAGCCTGATCGAGCAGCCCGCGATTATGAGCTACTATGAAAAGAGCCGCGAGGAACGGCTGGCGGTGGGCATCAAGGATAATCTGGTGCGCTTCTCTGTGGGGATCGAAGATGTAGACGACATCATCCGCGATCTGGATCAGGCGCTGGCGCGCATCTGAGACATTTGGTACACGACGAGACCGGGAAAAACAAAACGGGCAGCCCAATGGGTCGCCCGTTTTAAATTGCGGTGCGGCGTGAACTACAGCGCGTTCACCAGATCGGAGAAGATGTCACCGATGGCCGGGCCAAGCAGCGCCAGAATGACGATCACCACGACGGCGACCAGCACCAGAATAAGCGCATATTCAACCAGACCCTGTCCTTCTTCGCGAGGCATGTACAGCATGATGATTGCTCCTTGAGATAATGAATGATTTGTACGACATGATTAACATAGCATGAGCTTTTGTTGTCGTCAATCAATTTTTTGACCAAGAATTGATTTTTCGTAAATTTTTTGGTTTTGCGCCCGGTTTCTTTACAACTTCTGGACAAATTGAAACAGGCATGCCAATACCATGCCTGTAATAAAAGTTATAGTCGCCTGTTTCTGACCTGTTTAACAGTACTTGGTGATGCCCTGGGTGCTGGTTAGGGCACCGGCAGGGCGTGTTCTCCGGTCAGGATGCGCGAGATTTCCTCGACAGAGGGTTCTGCCTGGTGCAGATAGTTCGGGTAAGTGGCGCGCAGGTTGGTCAGTGTGTTGCGATGATAGTTGATGGTGGCATCCGGGTCCTTAAGGATATTCCCGGTCAGGATGCCCAGCACCTTCTCCTGCGGTTTGATGATGCCCATCTCCACCAGCTTACGCGTCCCCGCCAATGAGCAGGCCGACGCCGGTTCGCAGCCGATGCCCTGTGCGTCGATCATGGCTTTGGCGTCCATAATCTCCTGGTCGCTGACCTGCTCGACCACGCCATCTGTCCACTGGATGGACCGGGCCGCCTTGGGGTAATTGACAGGGTTGCCAATCTTGATGGCGGAGGCGATGGTCTGGGCATGAATCGCTTCAAACTGCTGGAAGCCGGTTTTGTAGGCCCGGTAAAGCGGGTTGGCCCCTTCCGCCTGGATAATCGCCAGGCGCGGCATGTGGTCGATGAGGCCCAGTTCGTACAGTTCGTGCAGGGCTTTGCCAAAGGCGGAACTGTTGCCCAGGTTGCCGCCAGGGCAGACGATCCAGTCCGGCACCTGCCAGCGAAGCTGCTGGATGGCCTCGATGATGATGGTTTTCTGGCCTTCCAGCCGGAAGGCGTTGACAGAATTGAGGACATAAATACCCAGTTCGGCGCTGATAGCGCGCACCAGTTCCAGATTGCGGTCAAAATCCGCCGAGACCTGAATACATGTCGCGCCATAGGCAATCGTCTGGGCCAGTTTGCCCAGCGCGATTTCCTTGTTTTCAAAAAAGACGATGCCTTCCAGCCCGGCATAGGCGGCATAGGCGGCCAGTGCCGCCGACGTGTTGCCCGTAGACGCACAGGCGACGCGCTGCATCCCCAGCAAACGCGCCTGGGTGACGCCGCCCGTCATGCCCCGGTCCTTGAACGAGCCGGTGGGGTTTTCGCCCTCATGTTTGAGATAGAGCGTGTCCAGCCCGGCCCATTGTGCCAGGCGCGGCGTATAGTACAGGTTGGTGTTGCCTTCCGGGCGGCTGACAATCTGATCTGTGGCGATGTCCGGGTAGATCAGCTCCTTAAAGCGCCAGACCCCGCTGTTATACGGCGGTTCCAGAGACCCGAGCCGTTCATCAAAGGTGGCACGCAGAACGGTCTTTTTGAGGGTGTCCATGTCATGGATAACATCCAGCAGGCCGCCGCAGGTTTCGCAGGTGTAGACCACCTCATCAACCGGGTATTGCCGACCACAATCCATGCATTGTAAGATACTCCGCATTGCGTGCTCCATTGTCTGTGCTGAGCTGATATACCGCACTAAGGATAACCACCTCTTATGACTTTTGCCAGAGCATTTGCGCCCGCAACTGTGGCCAACATTGGGGTTGGCTTTGATATTCTTGGCCTGGCGGTGCAGGGGGCCGGGGATGTGGTAGAGGCGGAACTGCGCGATGCGCCCGGCGTGGCGCTGCTGTCCGTCGAGGGTGATGGTGGCCGCCTGCCACGTGAGGCCGACAAAAACACCGCCACTGTCGCTGCCAGTGTGGTACTGCAAACGATTGGGGCTACCTCCGGCGTAGGCATCCGGCTGTACAAGGGCCTGCCGCTCAACAGCGGCCTGGGCAGCAGCGCCGCCAGCGCGGTGGCCGCTGCGGTGGCTGTCAATGCGCTGTTTGGGTCGCCGCTTGCTAAGGAAGCCCTGCTGCCGGCCTGTCTGGAAGGGGAGGCGCGTGTCAGCGGGTATCATGCGGACAACGCCGGGCCAAGCCTGCTGGGCGGCATCACGCTGGTGACGGGCACAGAGGCATCAGAGATTTATCATCTGCCCGTGCCGGAAAAGCTGCATCTGGCGCTTGTATCGCCGCAGGTGGATGTGCCAACAGCGGCGGCGCGGGCCGTGCTGCCGGCGACGATAACGCTGCACCAGATGGTCGCCCAGACCAGCGCGGTGGCCCAGTTGGTGGATGCGCTGCACCGGGGCGATATTGCGGCGATGGGCGCGGCTATGGAAAAGGACGGCGTGGTCGAACCGGCGCGGGCGCATCTGATGCCGTATCTGGCGGAAGTGCGCGACGCGGCAAAGCGGGCCGGCGCTGCGGCTGTGGTCATCAGCGGGGCAGGGCCGACTCTGTGTGCTGTATGCGACTCTGAAAATGCAGCAAAAGTAGTAGCAGCGGCCATGAAAACTGTGTATGATGAGGGTGGTATCCGCAGCAGTGCGCAGCATACCCGTGTCGATTCTGAAGGTGCGCGCCTTAAACAGGGACAAGATCGGAGTTAACCTGAGTCAATTGTGAAATTCTTGACAATTAAGCGACGGTTAACTATACTTGGTGCACTTCTCATTACACTAACTGGAAAAGAATTATGGTTGAAGTTGTCAACAACTTCATCGGTGGCGAATGGGTCGAATCACGCTCCCGCGAATGGTTTGATTCCCTGAATCCGGCTACCGAAGAAGTACTGGCCCGTGCCCCCAAAAGCAGCGCAGAAGATGTTGCGGCGGCGGTACAGGCGGCGAAGGATTCTTATCGAAACTGGCGTCTGCTTCCGGCGCCGCGCCGGGGTGAAATTCTGTTTCGGGTTGCACAGTTACTCACAGAACGCAAAGAGGAACTGTCCCGGCTGATGACCCGCGAAATGGGCAAAATTCTGGCCGAAACGCGGGGTGACGTGCAGGAAGCCATCGACATGGCCTATTACATGGGCGGCGAAGGCCGGCGTCTGCTGGGCTATACCGCGCCTGTGGAAATGCCCAACAAATTTGGCATGGCGATTCGCGATTCTGTCGGCGTGGTGGGTCTGGTAACGCCCTGGAACTTCCCGGTGGCGGTGCCAAGCTGGAAGATGCTGCCCGCGCTGATCGCTGGAAATGTGGTGGTCTGGAAGCCGGGCGAGGATACACCGGCGACCTCTGCGGCATTTGTGAAGGTGTTTGAGGATGCTGGCCTGCCGCCGGGGGTGCTGAACCTGGTGACCGGGGCAGGCGAAACCGGCGATGCGCTGGTGTCGCATCCGGATGTGCGCGTGGTGTCGTTCACCGGGTCTACGGCCACCGGGCTGAAGGTGTATACCAAAGCCGCGTCGCTGGGCAAAAAAGTGACGCTGGAGATGGGCGGCAAAAACGCGATTATCGTGATGGACGACGCGAACCTGGACCTGGCCCTGCAGGCGATTACCTGGAGCGCCTTTGGCACGACCGGGCAGCGCTGCACCGCCACCAGCCGCCTGATCGTGCAGCGCGGCATTAAACCGAGACTGGTCGAGGCGCTGGCAGAAAAAGCGCGCAGCCTGACCCTGGGCGATGGCCTGAACGACAGCACTGATGTTGGGCCGCTGGTCAACCAGAAGGCGCTGGACAAGGTCGCAGGTTATATGGAGGTGGCCCGGCAGGAAGGCGTTCAGGTGGTTGCAGGCGGCCAGCGTGCGGCGCTGGAAAGAGGCTACTTCTTTGAACCGACCCTGTTCGATGGGGTACAGCGTGGCATGCGCGTCGAGCAGGAGGAGATTTTTGGGCCGGTGCTGTCGATTGTCGAGGTCGATACGCTGGAAGAAGCCATCGAGGTCAATAACGGTGTAATCTATGGCCTGTCCAGCAGCATCTTTACCGAGAATGTCAACGCGGCCTTTCGCG
>CAZQIY010000013.1:0-24618 GCA_964593565.1 uncultured Anaerolineaceae bacterium | reverse complement strand
GCTGGCCTGGACAGCTTTACGGAATGGAAGTCGGTCTATGTCGATTACAGCGGCAGGCTGCAGCGCGCACAGATCGACACCGATGAGGTCCTGGGCGAAGTCTGAAAGACCCATGATAATGCCGTATAAAGGGCTGAACATGGTCGCCAATTGGCGCAAAGTGCGGTAATCTTGATGGGCAATCCTTTATACTGGGATTCTTCATACGAGATTGTTTTACAACTGATTGAGCTATACCCGGAAGTAGACGTTGAAATGGTAGGGACAGATCAACTCTATCGGTGGGTGATTGCGCTCCCCGATTTTGTGGACGAACCCGAACTCGCCAACGAGGGCATACTCAATGATATTTTGCGAGAGTGGTATGAGGAGGTTAATCCTTCATGAGTCAGTTCGATCTGCGCGAGCTGCATAGTACGGAGTTTCCGATTCCGGATGAAATGCAGGGCAACCTCGCGATTACGAGTATAAGCAAAGTCTACAACTGGAGCCGGCGTTCGTCGATGTGGCCGCTGCTGTTTGGGCTGGCCTGCTGTGCGATTGAGATGATCGGCACAGCGGCGTCGCGCTTCGATCTGTCGCGGTTCGGCATGGAAGTGATGCGCGGCAGCCCGCGCCAGTCTGATCTGATGATTGTCAGCGGCACGGTGACGAAGAAGATGATCGTCCCGATTGTGCGGCTGTACAACCAGATGCCGGAACCGCGCTATGTGCTGGCGATGGGTGCCTGCGCCAGCGGTGGCGGCCCCTTCAAGGAAGGGTACAACGTCGTTTCCGGCATCGACAAATATCTGCCGGTGGATGTGTATGTGCCCGGCTGCCCGCCAACCCCACAGGCGCTGCTGTTTGGGCTGATCGCCCTGCAAAAGAAGATTGATGGGCAGTCTCTGGCGAACCTGGACGATGTGCCCTGGTATGGTGTCGGGCCATCAGAACCTGCCCCTATCCCGATTCTGGGGCCGGATGTGATCGACCCCCGCCAGATGGACCTGATTCGCCGGCAGGCGGAAATGGCAGCCCAGGGCAAGCAGTTTGCTGTACGCGAACTGCCGGCGCTGCCGGAAAAGAAGGCCACACCGAAGAAGGTCGCGGCGCAGGCCGCCGCAGCCCCGGCAGCGGATGCCGAGATGGACCCGGCCAAAGCCGAACGAATGAGAAAACGTGAAGAAGCGTTGGCGCGCAAGCGTGCGCGCGAGGCGGCAGCGGAGAAGTAAGCTATGACAATCGCAGCACCGCAACCTACAGAAACCAAAGAACTGAACATCCCCGAAACGCTGGATTGGCTGAAGCAGAGATTCCCCGGTGTTGTTCAGGATGACACGCGCCAGGGTTTTGGCGGCGTGATTGTGGACAAAAACCAGCTTACCGAGGTCGCACAGACGATCCGTGATGAGCTGGGATTCGATTATCTTTCCAGCGCGACCGCGGTAGATTACCTGGGCATTTCTGACCACATGGAGATGGTTTATCATGCCTACCGCACCACAGGCGGCCCGGCGCTGGTGTTTAAGGCGCAGACCGACCGTGAAAATGCGGAAATTCCATCGCTGATAAATGTCTGGCCGGGGGCAGATTTCCAGGAGCGTGAAGCTTACGATCTGTACGGCATCAACTTCCCCGGGCATCCGAACATGCGGCGCATTCTGCTGTGGGATGGCTTTGATGGGTATCCGATGCGGAAGGACTGGAAAGAGCCGTACTACGAGCAGGAACATAAACCTTTCGACAGCCGCTGGCCCAGTGGATGGGTGCACCGGGCAGAAGAGCGCAACGTCTACGGTAAGAATGTGCGCTACCCGGACGACATCGATCTTTCCCGCCTGAGCGACACCTCTGAAGCGATGCTGTACGACAGCATCGGGCTGGGGGTGGATGTGCAGCAGTTAGACCGCGATGGGCTGGTCACGGACCGGCTGGTGGTCAACATGGGGCCGCATCATCCCAGCACGCATGGTGTGTTCCGGATGATTGTCACGCTCAACGGCGAGACCATTGAAACACTCGACCCGGTGATGGGGTATCTGCACCGCAACCACGAGCAGATTGGCGAGCGTAACTCCTTCCTGCACAATATTCCGTTTACGGACCGGCTGGATTACATTTCCAGCATGGGTAACAATTTTGGCTATGTCATGGCGGTTGAGCAGCTTCTCTCTCAGGGGACACGCTATCAGCCGCCGACCTACCGCACGGAATGTATCCGTGTGCTGATGGCGGAACTGACGCGCATTGTCAACCATCTGTGGTCGCTGGGCTTTTTGCTCAATGACCTGGGCGCGTTCTTTACGCCGATGCTGTATGCCAACAACGAACGCGAGAAAATCCTCGACTTCTTCGAGGCGACAGCAGGCAGCCGCCTGATGTGTAACTATATGCGCTTTGGCGGCCTGGCGATGGATCTGCCGGAACGCATCCAGAGCATCGCCAGCCTGATCAACGACAAGGTGCGCGACTTTAACACGATGGAATATCTCACAGAGATGATTATGGAACGGCTGCCGCGTTTCCTTGAGGAATATGAGCGGCTGCTGGTCGGTAATGAAATCCTGCGGGACCGGACCATCGGTGTTGGGGTGCTGCCGCGTGATAGAGCGATCGCCCTGAGCACGTGCGGGCCGCTGCTGCGCGGCAGTGGTGTGGCCTATGATGTGCGCCGGGCTGACCCCTACAGCATTTATCCGGAACTGGATTTTGATATTCCGGTAGGCAAGAACGGCGACATCTACGACCGCTTTATGGTGCGTGTCTGGGAAATGCACGAAAGCCTGCGCATCCTGCGGCAGATTCTGCCGCGCCTGGAGCAGACCAAAGGCGAGGAAGTGGTGACGAAAGTGGGGCACACGCCGCGTGTGCCTGTGGGCGAAGCCTATGGCCGGGTCGAAAACCCCAAAGGCGAGCTAGGCTTCTATGTGGTTTCTGAAGGCGACGAAAAAGGCCCGCAGAATCCCTGGCGCTATCATGTGCGCGCCCCAAGTTTTATCAACCTGACTGCCCTGGGGCCGATGTGCGTGGGCTATAAGGTCGCGGATGTCGTGACGGTCCTGGGCAGCATTGACATCGTTCTCGGCGAGACAGACCGTTAGGAAGGTAACGTATGTACGGACAGGGAATTGCAAAAGGTCTGTGGATTACATTCAGACACTTCATCAACACCTACGTTGATGATCTGCGCTATGCCGGGCGTAAATATATCGGACAGGATAACTTTGAAATTCGCCAGGGGCCGAAAACTGAAGGGGCGTTTACCATTCAGTATCCCGATGAAAAAATCGCGATGTCGGAACGCTTCCGGTTCATCCCGTTTCTGGTGGTGTACGATTATGACGACCCGGAACGGCCCGGGCAGGACTGGTGTACAAGCTGTGGTATCTGCGCCAAGGTGTGCCCGCCGCAGTGTATCTGGATTGTGCGCGGGCAGGACCCGAACACCGGGCGGCCCGTACCGGAACCAGAGGCCTTTTTCATCGATATTGATCTGTGCATGAACTGCGGTTACTGTGCGGAATTCTGCCCGTTTGATGCGATCAAGATGGATCATGATTACGAGCTGTCCAGCTATGACCGCACGACGAACCATATCTTCGACAAGGAGACACTGTCGAAGGAATTCCGCTACTGGAGGCATATCGCCCCGACGCGCTCTTATGAGGAAATGGAAGCACGCGGCGGATGGGACCATAAGGATGTGCAGAAGGAAAAGGCAAAGGCCGCTGCTGCTGCAAAGAAGGCCGCAGAGGCTGCCGCCGCGCAGCCGGCAGGTGGCGCTCCGGCACAGGCAGGGGCTGCTCCCGCAGCCAGTGCGGAATCTGATGCGGAGAAAGCCAAGGCGGAACGGCTGGCCAAGCGCGAAGCCGCCCTGGCCCGTAAGCGTGCCCGCGAGGCTGGCGAAGGCTGATCGTTTTTACGCTCATTCTAAAGGCCCGGTCGGTTGATCGGGCCTTTCTAGTCCAACAGAAGTTACTGACTAATTTTTATGATATTTGTTATAATTATTCTATTGACTGAGTGATAACAGCACTGGGTGCTGAAATCCAGTAGAAACGGTGGAAGTTTCATGAGTGATATTAAACAACAGGTAATGGACGCCCTGAGCACGGTGATTGAGCCGGAACTGCATCAGGATATTGTCTCGTTGAATATGGTGCGCGACCTGACGATTGAAGGCGACAGCGCCAGATTTACGATTGTGCTGACGACCCCCGCCTGTCCGCTGAAACACGTGTTTCAGGAACGCTGCCATGCGGCGGTGGTGGACAAAGTGCCGGGGATCAGCCGGGTAGACATCAAGTGGGATTCGCAGGTTCCGACAGACCAGCGTATTCATGGCCGCCTGGATGTGCCTATGAAAAGCATCATCGCGGTGGGCAGCGGTAAAGGCGGAGTCGGCAAGAGCACGGTGGCCACCAACCTGGCGGTTGCGCTGGCAGAAGCCGGGGCCAGTGTGGGCCTGCTGGATGCCGATATTCTGAACCCGAACATCCCCACCATGACCGGCCTGGGCTATGGCCGTCCGAAGGTATCCGGCGAGAAGATGATCCCGCTGGAAGCCTATGGTGTCAAAATTATGAGCACGGGCTTTCTGACTCTGCCGGACAAGCCCATGATCATGCGCGGGCCGATGCTGCACAGCGCGATCCGCCAGTTTTTCACGGATGTGGAATGGGGCAGCCTTGATTATATGGTCGTTGACCTGCCGCCCGGCACCGGTGACGCGCCGCTGTCGCTGGCGCAGTCGTTCCCGCTGACGGGGACGATCATTGTCACCCAGCCGCAGGATGTGGCTGTTTCGGATGCGCTGCGCAGCGTGGCGATGTTCGAGCAGTTGAACGTGCCGATCATTGGCGTAGTCGAAAACATGGCGGGCGACTTCTTTGGTTCTGGCGGGGGCGAAAAACTGGCCGAGCAGCGCAACCTGACCTTTCTGGGGCGTGTCCCGCTGGCGGCTTCTGTCAGAGAAGGCGGGGATTATGGCCGTCCGATTGTGATTAATGACCCGGACAGCGCGGCAGGGCAGGCATTCCATCAGCTTGCGCAGACTGTTGCGGCCCGCGTGAGCGTGCTGGTGCTGCAGAATGCCGATGTCATCCCGCTGAACGTGATTGGCTGACGCAGTATCCGTGTAAGCTGTACAGGAAATACTTTAAGCGCCGTTCGCTTCTGGGGACGGCGCTTTTGATTCAATCATCCATGCCCAGCACCTGAATGCTTTTGTCGCTGTCGCCGACGGGGTTGTAGCGCCCGATCAGCATCCAGAACAGGAAGTTCAGAACCAGCGCGATCACAAACCCGATAAAAAGCTCGCGACCCAGCGCGCGCACATTGGCCCAGTACAGAGTCAGCAGGCTGACAAAGATCATCAGCACCAGGGCAATTCGCCGGCGTTTGGCTTCGGTCCGCTGGATGAGCAGGAAGATCACGCTGAACAGCCCTGTCAGAAGAAGAATAACGCCACCGTTCACAGCACCTGCCTCTTTTCGTATTTGTTGATGGGGTCCATTATAGCGCCTAAACAGCGTCTGATGGACTGGCAATCACACCCGCAGCAGCAGAATACGGTATACTTGAATAACCGAAAAAGATCTCTGCTGCAGGAGTGAAGCGACGTGCTGGAAACGCGAGTTCTCAATAAGAACGATGTGATTGTGATCGAAGTGCAGGGTCGCGTGGATAGTTCAAACGCCGGGGAGCTTGGCGAGGTGCTGACCGGCGTGATCGATGATGGCCAGCATCAGCTTGTGCTGGACCTGGGCGCTGTGGATTATATGAGCAGCGCGGGGCTGAGAGAAATGGTCGCCGCGCTGAAGAAACTGCGGAACCGGGATGGCGATATGCGCATTGCCCAGGTGACGGAGCGTGTGTATGATGTGCTGGAGCTTTCCGGGTTGAACACGATATTTCAGATTTTCGAGAATCAGGCAGAGGCTGTCAGCAGCTTTTAACGCATGATGAAGCGGCAGGATCAGTTCCGTATTCATGCCCGGCTGGAAGAAATCGCGGCAGCGACAGCATTTGTGAAGCAGGCCGCACAGCAGGTTGGTCTGTCAGGCAAGGCGCTGCATAGCTGCCAGCTTGCTGTGGACGAAGCCTGTACCAATATCGTAGAGCACAGTTATCAGGGCCAGCCAGACCAGGTCATTGATATTTTGTGTATTCAGGAGGCCGCCGGGTTTATCATCACCGTTATGGATGATGGGCCACCCTTCGACCCGCTGAAGCAGCCACCCCCGGACCCGGAAACGCCGCTGGATCATCGCAAGGTGGGGGGATGGGGTGTTTACCTGATTAAGCAGTTGATGGATGCAGTAACCTATGAATATCTGAACGGGCGCAATCACCTGCGCATGACCAAGCGGTTGCCAGGTGCTGCGACACCGTATACAACATCGGAAAGTGACCCACAGATGACAGTCAGAGATGTGACCGAGACGTTAAAGGTGGTGACGCTGGCCGGACGCATTGATCCGGTAGTCAGCGACCAACTGGAACAGCTTTTTCTGGGGCATCTGAAAAAAGGCCATTATCACCTGATCCTGGATATGCGGCAGGTGGAGTATATTTCCAGCAGCGGCCTGAAAATGCTGGTTTCCGTCTGGAAGCGGGCACGGGATGCCAAAGGCGACCTGGTCCTGGCTGAAATGCCGCCGGGGGTGCTGGAAATCCTGAAGCTGATCGGATTCGACCTGGTCTTCACCATTTTTGAGTCGCTGGATGCGGCGGTAGCCCGTTACCAGTAGCGCGGCAGGTTATTGTGCCTGCGACTGGCGCCAGGAATCAATGTCGTTCAGGTTGACCTGACCAAACGGCGGCAGAAAGCCCTCCGGGCCATCGCAGGCGGCGGCGCCTTCCTGCGGCAGATCTGTACGGGGCGCTACCAGCGGTGTGTCCGGGCTGAAATAATTCCACGCAGCCCGCGAGATGCCCTCCATAAGCGGCCAGGCCCGCGTAAAACTGAAGAACTCGCTGTCTTCCCACAGGAACACGGCAATCACATAATCGCGGCCATTGGGCGGGAACACGATGCCGGCATCGCCATGCATGTTATCCAGCCAGCCATTTTTATGAGAGATGCGCGTGCCTTCCGGGATGCCCCCCTGAAGCAGGCGCAGCAGATGATTGCCGCTCATCAGTTCCAGCATCTGGCGGCACTCGTTCTGCGTATATTCGCCGTTGGGGAAAGCGGCCATCAGACCGGAACCGTAATTGGCACAGTCATAGACCAGGCTGAACAACGTCCCCAGGTCTTCGGCTGTGGTCTGGTTGTAGGGGTCTGGGCTGGTGTTGAAGTTCGGGTTGGGCGATGTGGGCGGGGCAGGGATCGACCCGAACTGCTGGCCTTCGACACCCAGAACAAATGGCGCGGTGATATAGGTATTGCGCGCGCCCAGAAACTGGGCCGTCTGAGTGACGCTGCCGAGGCCGCTGAAAATATCCTGCCCGCCGCCAATGATCTGCATGATAAGGTTGGACGACGAGTTGTTGCTGCACAGCAGCGAATTTGCCATCAGAAAGGCTTCTTCGTCTGTGGGGGCCAGCGCCAGCGTGCGGAAATAGTCGATCAGGATGGGCAATTTGATGGTGCTGGCCGCCGAAAAGGACACATCGCCCAGCAGATTAATTTCCTCGCCGGTTGTCAGGTCCATAATATAGACGGAAGCGACGGTGGTCTGACCATCATAGATAAAGCCCTGAGAATCGAGGTAGGCAATAATCAGGTCTTCCAGCGTATTTATTCTGACCGAAGTTGTGCCGGTGTCAATAAACGGCAGGCTCACCGAACGTTCAACCGGGTCGTGGAGGGCGGCATCAATGAGGGGCAGGGCGCGGCGAATATCAAGCTGTCTGCCGCCGGGGCCGGGCCGGATGGTCAGGGTTTCCAGATCATAAGCGGCCTGGCCGGGGGGCCGGTCGTAACGCAGGCTGATTTCCTGCAGGAACTGCTCCAGCAGCGCCGACTGATAAGTGGCCTGAAGCTCGATATTAACAGTGGCGCGTTCTTCCTGGCCCAGCAGATAGTTAAAAAAGCGCAGCCAGTTCTGGGCGCCGGTGGCATTGGCAGACCGCGCTGCGGCCTGCATGGCCTCGTTGTTGCTGCGGAAACCAATCGCTGCCGGGTCCAGCAGGATAGGGCTGCTTTCGTACCACAGAGTCACCGGTCGGGAAAATGCACGCTCCCAGGTGGCGACAGCCTCGCCGGGCAGCATGCCGCCGACGTTCACCCCCGCCACGCTCACGCCCGATGGCAGGCGATCCTGCTGCTGGCTAAAGCTGGTCAGGTGATAGATAAACAGGCCCACCGCTGCCAGCAGCATGGCGCTGGACAGGATAGGCAGGATCGGGAAGCTCTGCCGCCGGCGTCTTCGTGTGCCTAAACCGCTTAATGTAGAAGTCATGATTCAACCGGTGTCCGCGTAGTCAAAGCCTGTTGTACAGCCGCATGATGAAATTTGTGCAGGCGAGGCAGATTTGCAGCATCCATCCAGGCGTAATTCAGTAATTCCGCGCTCAGGCTGCCGATCTCGCTGTGGGGGTAACAGAGATAAGCCAGGTCGAGATGTTCCAGTTCAATTTTCGCCAGCAGCAGCGGGCCAACCTCGACCTCCAGTTCCAGTTCTTCCCGCAGCTCTCGCTGGATGGTGCTGGCCGGATCTTCGTGACGATCTATCCAGCCACCGGGCAGGCCCCAGGGAAAGTGAGGATGAAACACATGCTCCACCAGGAGAATCTGCCCGCTGTGGTTGAACACCACCCCCACCACGCCAGCGGTGAAGCGGGGCTGGCGAATGCGCCAGAGCCTGCGGCCTGCATAAGCTAACCAGGGTGCACGCCGGATGATTGTGGCCACATTGCGCCAGAAAGTGCTTTCTGCCATGCCATATCCGTTAAACCAACCTGGGCCAGTGCCCAACTGCTCAGTTTAGCGGAGGCGGCAGCGAACGTCAACCTGTGCAAATTGTCCTCTAATGTCGGCTTAACTGTAACAAAACGTCACCAAATGTTTGATTATGCTATACTTAAATTTAACGAATGACTGTCTCTCAGGACGGGGCACCTTGGCGCAGGCATCCATAGATTTTACAGATATTTTTGTTCGTTCGCCCGGCGATCTGCTGTTTTTCCTCGGTGTGGTGCTGATCATCGAGGCCGGGGTCTTTATGGCGCTGGAACGACGGCTGCGCGCACCGGGCGACAGAGGCGCAGAACGCTATCTGCTGGCGGGCATTGGCGCCACGATTGTCTGGGCGCTGCTGATGGTCGGGGCGGTGTTTGCGCTGTTGACCGGGCAGGATTCTCAGGTAATTCTGCCGCCGCTGGAACATGTGGCGCAGGCGGTGACGATTCTGCTGTTTGGCTGGGCCTTTATCACGGCGGATCATGAAGGCTGGGGGCGGCAGGCCAATATTGTGCTGCTGGGGGGCGTGGCCCTGCTGATCGTGGCCTATACGGTGACGGGCGTGCAGTGGCCGGACCTGGCCCAAACCACAGATTTTAACCTGAGTATTTTTGGCGTCGCCTGGACTTTGATCCCGGCCAGTATTGCGCTGGTGGGCATTATTTTTCTGGTGCGCTATTTCCGCCTGGTGGCTGATGCGCCGCTGAAGCTGATTTTCTTTGTGGTGCTGCTGCTGGGCTATGGCGCGACTCTGGTGCAGATCGCGCAGGGGCATATTCTGGGCGATGCTGCCGGGCTGGTGCGGCTGACCTTTCTGGCAAGCCTGCCGATTGTGCCAGCGGTGATCTACCGTCTGGTGGTCAGTCACCTGAACATGGAGCGCCTGATGGCCAGTCAGCCTGTGCCTGCGCCGCTGATTCCCTCTGATATTCCCACGCCCACATCAACGCCGCCCGGCCTGCCTGTCAACGGAGCACCGCCGCCCGGGTCTATGGAGCGTGAATCTGCGCAGCTTCTGCGCGCGCTGGGCCTGATCCTGGAAAAACCATCGCCCGCAGAAATCCCCAGGCAGGTTGTAAACACGGTGCTTGAAGTCCTGAAGGCCGATGTGGGTTTGCTGCTGACACTGCACGATGCGAATTATGCCGATGTGGCCTATGCCTATGATGCGGTGATGAGCCGCGACATTTCCGCCCTGTCGCTGAATCTGGATGATCAGCCCACGCTGGTCAATGCCATAGAGCGCCGGGCGCAGCGCCCCATGTACCCGGACCGCAACGCCGAAGAACTCCAGGACCTGTTCACCCGGCTTGATATCGGACAGGTCGGGCCGGCTTATTTCCAGCCGCTGACCAAGGATGAGGCGCTGATCGGGGTGCTGGTGGTGGCGCTGCCGTATACGGGCCGGGAACTGACGGCTGCGGAATGTGAACGGCTGAAGGGGGTGGCGCTTATTTCTGGCGGGCTGCTGGCGCTCAGCTTTGAAGCTGGCGAAGCCCAGCGCAAGGCGGAAGAACGCGCAATCGAAGCCATGATTCAGGGCGTGAGCCTGGATGAAGTGGGGGATGATGATGTGCTGGCGGCGCGGCAGGAAATGCAGGCCAGCCTGGAAGCCTCGCGCGAGCAGATTACCGCCCTGACCCAGCAGATTACCCAGCTCAAGATCGAACTGGATTATGAGCGCGGGCGCATGATGGACCTGCTGGGGGACACGCAGGAGGGGTTATCTGTTTCGCAGCGCATCGTGGCCCTGCACGACGATCAGGAACGCCTGCAGCAGGAGCGGGATGTGCTGCTGAACCGCCTGCGCGAGGCTGAAACTGCCCTGGCGGGGGCTATTGGCGGCGATAACAGCGATGTCTATAACACGCTGTTCGAGGTGCTGCAGCGCGAACGTGATGATCTGGTGCTGCAGCGCGATCAACTGGAAACACAACTGGCGGAACTGCGCGCCGGTGGGCAGCCGCTGATGCCGGAAAGTTTCCAGCAGATGCTGCAGCGGATGACGGAGGACAAGGCGCAGTTACAGGTCGAGCGGGACCGCCTGACGACCAAGCTGGCGGACCTTGAGGCACAGCTTAACCTGCTGGGCATCGAGAATGGCCCCGCCGGGCTGGCGCAGCTTGTGGGGCAGTTGCACGAGCAGCGGGCCAGCCTTCAGGCAAAGTATGAAGCCATCAAGGCTGAACGCGATACGCTGCTGCGCGAGCGCGCCAGACTGGAAGCCGCGATTGAACGCGAGCGCGAACGTGATAAGCAGATCGAGGATTTGCAGCAGGAGATTGCGCATCTGGCGGCAGACCGCGAAGCCGCCCTTAAACAGCGCGAGAAACTGCGGACGGAACGAGAGGAAGCTGCGGCCAAGCTGGATTCGATCAAGGAACACCGGGCACGTCTGCTGGCAGAAGCCGAAGGTTACCGGCTGGAACTGGAAGAAACACGCGAGGAACAGAATCAACTGCGTGCGCGCCTGCAGCAGTTTGCCGATGATCGCAGTGATCTGATGAAAACGGTGGATCGCCTGCATGCAGAACGCCAGAAACTGGTCAACGAGCGCGATCAACTGCTGGCACGTGTCGAGGGGGACCGGGAACGACTGCATCAGTTGGGCACAGATGGAGTCGGGTCGCTGACCGGAATGATTGAGGAACTGACTGAGCAGCGCAGCCGGCTGGAACGTGAACTGAACCAGGTACAGACCGCCCTGGCCGCCGCAGAAGATCGTATTGAAATGCTGAACCTGCAAGCCAGTATACCGGAAGCGCAGGCCGCGCCCCCGCTGAACGACCCCGCGCTGATTCTGGGGCTGGTGCAGGAACTGCGCACCCCGATGACCTCTATTGTCGGTTATATCGATCTGCTGCTGTCAGAGTCTGCGGGCATTCTGGGCGAAATGCAGCGTAAGTTCCTGCACCGGGTAGAAACCAACGTCGCCCGCCTGACCACCATGCTGGATGATCTGACGCGCATCACGGCGCTGGATACCGGCCAGTTTGTGCTGGAGCGCCAGCCAGTGGATGTGGTGGGGCTGATTGAGGACGCCATCATGAACTCGGCCAACCAGTTCCGCGAGAAAGGGCTGACCGTGCACCTGAACCTGAGTGATGATGTCCCGCTGGTCCCGGCGGATCAGGATGCTATCGGGCAGATCATCGGGCAGCTGCTGACCAACGCCTATCTCGCATCGCCACCCAACACAGAAGTGCTGATTACCGCCCGCTTGCAGCCAACCAACCTGAACGGGACCAGCGACGTGGTCGATGCCCTGTTTGTGTCGGTTGAAGATCGGGGCGGGGGCATCGCGCTGGAAGATCAGGCTCGTGTGTTCAGCCGCAAATACAAGGCAGATAACCCCCTGATTCAGGGCCTGGGCGATACCGGCGTGGGGTTGTCGATTGCCAAAGCGCTGGTAGAGGCGCATGGTGGCCGGCTGTGGCTGGAAACTGAGGAGGGTGTCGGGAGCCAGTTTAACTTTGTGCTGCCTTTAGAAACCAGCCTGGAAGTAGAAGGTTAATTCATGCAGCGGGACCTGGGCAATGAAGTGATCGTCGCCATCATCGCTGTCGGGGTGCTGGCATTCGCGCTGATTTTTGGCATCATCCTCTCGCTTTCCAACGCCGGCCCGGACCCTACCCGTGTGGCGCGGGATGACCCTACAGCATCGCCCACCGTCGCTGAGGATGAACCATCTGCCGAGGCATCCGCAGCGCAGGATGTGCCTGACCCGACGAACACGGCACAGATGGCCGCTGAACATACACATACTGTCACCCGCACCGTCGCCAGCAGCCCGACCCGGACCCCGACAGATACAGACACGCCACAGCCCAGCCGCACCCATACTGCCACGCGCAGGCCCACCGCTACAGCAACCGATACACCCACCGCGACCCGCACGGCCACGCCTGTACCCTCAGATACGGATGTGCCGACTGCGACCCGAACCGCTACGCCTGCGCCTACGGATACCGATACGCCCACCCGCACGCCGACAATGACGGCTTCAGCGACGCTCACCCGCACACCGACAGTCACCGCGACCCGCACGCCCACCCCGACACCGACTGAAACCCCCAATATCAGTTTCTGTGTGGCGCCGTTTGGGTGGGTGGTGTATACCGTTCAGCCGGGCAACACCCTGTTTTCAATCGCGCAGGCCACCGGGGCGGCGCTGGATGATCTGCGGGCGGCCAACTGTCTGCTGGGCACAGATGAAATCCGGGCGGGGGATGCGCTGTATGTGCCGCGCCTGCCGGATGGCGCCAGTGCAGCGGATGGGCAGGGTGAGCGCAGACTGGTGGCGCAGGGATGCACCAGCCCCGGCACCGTCGTGACCAGCCCGATCCCGGGCCAGCAGGTCAGCGGTAGTGTCACTGTGCGCGGGACCGCTTCTGCAGCCAGCTTTGCGGCTTACCGGCTGGAAGTGCGCCCTGATGGGGCCGACAGCTTCGAATTTTATTCCGGATCGCAGCGGCCAGTCATCAACGGCGTGCTGGGCATTCTGGATACACGCGCCTATCAACCGGGCCTGTACTGGATTCGGGTGACGGTGGTGGATAACACCGACGCACCTGCGACGACGCCCTGCACCATCCCAGTTCTGATTGAGTCACTATAGAATCAATTGCATGTTTGGGTTACACTTGCTCCGTTTTGAAGATGCACGGAGTGCTTATGACTCGTAAACCTTCGCGCCTGCGCCGCTGGTTGGGTTTTGTGGCCTTTCGGCTGGTACCACTGCTGCTGGTGCTGGCTGTTCTGTGGGTTGGCCTGAACCTGCTGCAGCATGTGGTCCGGTACTTCAATGATCAGTCGGTCTATCAACAGCGTCAGCCCGGTTTTGCGCAGACGGTCACGGCGGTTGCCCCGACAATTACGGCCTATCACGCTGATGGTTCTGTGCAGCAGGGCGGATTTCGTATCATCGCGCAGCCCTTTCTGAATGCCGGGGCGGTGCAGGATGAGTCGTTTGCGACGAATACACCTGCGGCTGACCCGCAGCAGGCCCCTGGCTTTGCGACCAACACCCCCAGCGCGGCGGAAGCGCCACAGGCCACGCCAGCGCCACAGTCTGACCCGGCCCTGTCTATAGAGTCGGTCACGCCGCGCCCGCTGCCTACTGTGCTGTTTCTGGGCGATCCTGAAGCGGGGCAGGTCGATGTAACCGCTATCCCGCCCCGGGTCGATCCGATTGACCGGCAGGGATATGATCTGATGAATATTCTTTTGCTGGGCACGGACGAAGAACTGTCGAACGATGGTTTCCGGCGCACGGATACGATGATCATCCTCTCGATCAACCGGACGACTGGCACCGTGGCCATGCTGAGCCTGCCGCGTGATCTGTTTGTGTATGTGCCTGCATGGGGCATGCAGCGGCTAAACCTGGCCTGGGCACGGGGCGAAAATGGCGGCTGGGTTGATGGGCCGTTTGAACTGGTGCGCCAGACCATTCTGTACAACCTGGGCATCAATGTGCATTACTATGCGCTGATTGACCTTAGCGGCTTTAAAGAGGCGATTGACCTGGTGGGCGGGGTCGATGTTGCGGTGGATTGTGCGCTGCAGGACCTGCCGCTGATTGGGGCGGAAGTGCCACAGGCGGCGCGCCGCATCAATGAAGAAGGGTACTATGTGCTGGATGTGGGTGAATATACCCTCAGTGGTGCCGAAGCGCTCTGGTATGCCCGGTCGCGCAGCAACAGCGATGATTTTGACCGGGGGCGCCGCCAGCAGCAGATTCTGCGCGCGGTCTGGCGCAAGGCGCTCAGTTCCGGCCAGCTTACCAGCAACCCGGCCCAACTGCTGGACCTGTGGAATCTGTCCAGCCAGATTGTGGAAACCAACCTGCGTTTTGAAGATGCGCTGGGGCTGGCGCCGCTTGCGCTCAGCCTGCAGCCCGGCATGATTGAAAATTACGCACTGATCCGCACCTATCACACCACCCCCTGGCAGCCTCCCAGCGGCGATTTTGTGCAGCTCCCGGTGTATGAGGAACTGCGCCCGCTGCTGGAGGATTTTTACCAGCCGCCCACAGACAGCCAGATTCAACTGGAGGGCGCGCAGGTGCGGGTGCTCAACGGCACGAGCAATGCCAACTGGGATCGTGTGGCTGCGGGGCGTCTGGGCTGGGATGGCCTGAACGCGGTGGCTGCTGGCCCGGCGGATCGCACAGATTATACAGATACGGTGCTGATCGACTATAAGGGCGGTTCCAAGGGGAGCAGCCGCACCGAAATCGCGCGCATTCTGAACGTCAGGCCGGAGAATATTCACGTGGAGCCGGATTCTAACCGCGAAGTCGATTTTGAAGTCATTGTAGGCAGCAGCTATAGTTCCTGCACGTTCGCCGTGCTGCCGGTGGAAGGCTGAGTTAGTCGCCCTGCTCCGGGTTCTGGTCCAGGGGGTTATCCGACAGGCGCAAAAAACGGTAAATCGGGCCGTCGCCTTCTTCGATCACGCCCATGGTTTGCAGCGAGACGAGGATGGTCTGGGCTTCTGCCCCGGAAACCCCAAAAATATCGCGCAGCGGGCCAACCCCCAGCCAGCCCAGATAGGCCGCCAGAGTCATCGCCTGGACCAGCAGCTTGTCGTCGTTATGGCCGGAAAGGGCCTGGGTGGCGCGGGCAAGTATGCCGGCGCGGGTTCGGGTGGGCAGCAGGCCAGTGGCGCGCTGTGGGGTTTCTGTGGTGCCTAACCCGCTGCCTTCCAGTTCTGGCAGCAGGTCGGTCAGGCCCGTGCGGTCCTGGGTGCGCGGATCACGGATGCGCTGGGTAGCGAGCTGGCGCCAGTAACTGACCAGATTCTGCATGTCCTCGTCGTAAGCAGTGCACAGTTCGACTGGCAGCACCTCCTCCTGCTGATCCCGCGCCTCGACCAGCATTGCATCCACAAATCGCAGCGCTGTTGGATGAAGCCCCGGAACACTTTCCAGCAGGGCCTGATCCGCTGCGGAGCGCATCACAAGGCGATGTTCCACCACAGAGGCGATGATTTCCGGCACATCGGCCCTCTGCTCGGCGACCAGCAGGGTATAGATGCCTACCCGCGCCCCGTTGATAATCAGATCATATACCGCAGAGGCCCAGCTTTCCTGCGCGGCCTGCCATGATGCATCTGACAGAGAGGACAGCACGATCAGGATAGCAGGCAGCGGATTTTCGCCCCGGTTTCGGAGCTGCGTGTTATAGGTATCCAGCGTATCGCTCTGGGTTTCGACCAGCCACTGATGCCGGCGCTGCACTTCCTTCACCATGCCATCCAGCAGCCGCTGGCCGTTGTCCGGCGTGTCGATCAGGCGGCCCAGCGCATGTGGCATATTGATAATCTGTTCGTAGGCGGTGCTGCTGGCCCCCAGCAGCGCAACACGCAGTTCTGACGGGGTGTTCAGCATGGTCAGCGTAAGCAGAATCTCTGTGATGAGATGCCGGACTGTGTTTTGCGACCCAATCGCCAGCAGGTGGCCCATCTCCGCCAGATCGCGCACCAGAATCTGCTGGTCCAGTGTGATGCCCAGCACTGTCGCCAGCGTTGAGGGATGATGCTGAAAGGTGTTGCTCAGCAGGACCTGACGGAGGCGCACTGGCTGATGCTGAGGCACCCGCAGCAGGATTCCCACCGCTTCGGGATCATCTGGTATCTGCGAGATAAAACCCAGGGTCCAATCCTCATGCTCTTCTGCAAGTTTGCCCAGGTTGCGGCGGATTTCTGCGGGCGCGGCGGGCCTGCGATTACCGCGTCGGGTCGGTTCGGGGCGGGCGATATAGAGGATGTGCGATGGCGAAGGCCGTATATCGACAATGCGAATGGGTGTTTCCAGGCCTGCCAGCCGCTGCTGAATTTCCGCAATCTGATCTCGTAAGGCATCTTCTGTAAGCGGGGGGGCGCTGCGCTGGATCAGGATATCTGCCATAGCGGGGGTTAGCCAACCGGCGTCATCCCGCCGACTGAGCAATTGGGGCATGAGGTTTTTCCTTTGCGGGTTGCATACCTCCCTTCAATTTACCCTGATCGCGAATTGACCGCAACTGATGCTCGTGCTACGCTCAACACATAACGATTGCACAAAGAAGGTCGGGCTTATGTGGCGAATTGTCTGTCTGTGCGCGCTGTTTGCGGTGCTGGCGGTATCATGCGGACCAGGGGCCAGCGCGCCCGCTGTCACCGTGCCTCCGCTGACTGTTTCTCCACCACCAACCCCCACTTTTTCAGGCACCTGCGATACCAGCCGCGACCTTGCCAACTGGCTTGAATCCTCGATGTTCTATGCGCAGGAATTCGCAGACCTGGTATCACAGGCGGTGGGCAAGCCTGTCGAAGGCATGGTGGAAGATGTGGTTTATATGGCACGGATGCGCGCAGATTTTGGGCAGGTGGCCGCGCCGGACTGTGCGGAAAATACGCAGCGCATGATTCTGGAGGCCATGACCGACGCTGTTGAGGGTTTTCAGGCGTTCATCAACGGCGAAGCCAGCCAGGTGGATGGTGTCGCTGCGGATGTGCTGCGTCAGATGGATCAGGTTTCTGCGTCGCACGACGGGCTGATGGCCCGACTGGAAACGCAGCTTCAGGCGCAGCAGGAAAGTGAATGAGTCCGGTCTGATTGTAGGTGTTGCTGTGCCAGCTTCGGGTTAATCCGTCGTGGTGGGGTCAAAGGCATCGCGCAGGCCATCACCCAGCACATACAGACATAGCACCGTCAGGAAGATCAGAAAACCGGGCCAGAACACCAGATGCGGGCCATGCGTGAAGAATGTCTGCGCATTTGTCAGCATGTTGCCCCAGGTTGGCGTGGGTGGTTTGACTCCGACCCCGAGGAAGCTCAGGCTGGCTTCGACCAGGATAATCACACCAATATCAATGGCCAGGTTGATCAGAATGATGGAAATCATGTTGGGCAGGATGTGCGAAAACATGATGGTGCCATGCTTGGCGCCAATGGCCCTGGCACTGACTACAAATTCACGTTCTCGCAGCGACAGCGTTTCTCCGCGTACAAGCCGGGTGGTGCCTGTCCAGCCCAGCAGCCCCAGCACCAGAATCAGCGTGACAGGGCCGGGCGAGAGGATCGCGGCGATGATGAGGATAATGAAAAAGAACGGAATGGAGTTGATTGTCGTGATCAGCCAGATCACAATATCATCGACGACGCCGCCAAAGTAGCCGGTAGCCAGGCCCAGGGAAACCCCGATAAACAACGAGAGCACCGCGGCTAAAAAGCCGATTGCCAGCGAAACCTGCCCGGCATACAGCAGACGCGCCAGATGATCGCGCCCCAGGTCGTCTGTCCCCAGGATGTGCCCCGGCGCACCGGGCGCCAGAAACGACGGAGAAGCGATTGAATTGGGGTTGACCCCCAGAAGCTGGATAATCACAGGCGCGCCATAAGATAATATCGCCAGGGTCAGCAGGATGCCAATAGCGATCATGGACAGGCGATCGCGCCACAGGCGCCGTACTGCCAGTTGAAACAGGGAAGGGCTGACGTACCGTTCTTCGGCAGCCTGTTCTTTGAGTGAGGTTACTTTAGTCTGTGTAGCCATCGGTAGCGCTCCTGAAATCAGTGCAACCGGATACGGGGATCAATAAGGGCGTAAAGGATGTCGGACAGGAGATAGCCGAGAATGGTGGCTACGGAAGCAAACATCACCACTGCCATAACGATAGGATAGTCCTGCTGCGTCACTGAATTGACAGCCAGACGACCCAATCCTGGCCATGCAAAAATCGTTTCCGTGATTGCTGCTCCCCCCAGCACGCCGGTGATGGCCGGGCCAAGGAAAGTCGCGATGGGGATCAGGGCGTTGCGGGTCCCGTGTTTGAACCACACCACCCGCTCTGGCAGCCCTTTTGCTTTGGCGGTGCGGATATAATCCTGATGGCTGACATCGAGCAGCGAAGCGCGCATAAAGCGCGAAAATCCGGCGATGCCCCCTGTAGCAATCACAAACGTGGGCAGGATCAGGTATTCAAGCCTTTCCCACACAGGCGGGCACCCCCCCAGCAGAATAGGCCGGCAGCGGTTCCCCATAGGCAATAGATTAAGCCCATTCCCACCGAAAACCAGCAGCAGCATCAGCCCGAGCCAGAACACCGGCAGGGCGTTAAACACAACGGCCATCACCCGGGTGATATTGTCGAATTTACCACCCCGATTTATGGCTGCAAGAATGCCGACTGGAATGCCGACGAGCAGGCCAACCAGCAGAGAAGCAACCCCAAGTTCCAGTGTGGCCGGCACACGTTCCAGAATAATATCCAGCACCTGGCGCCTGCCCTGATAGAAGGAGCGGCCAAAATCGCCACGCAGAATACCCAGTCTGTCGCCCGGCGGTTCGGGTTCGCCATCACCATCAGCATCCAGCGGGATCAGAAAGGCGTGATCTGCAATCCCGTCACCATCTTCGTCCCAGCGCATCCAGTCATCGCCCAGCAGCCATCTGAGGTATTGAATGACGAAAGGATCATTTGCACCCAACCGCGCAGCCAGTTCGGCGCGCTGCTGGGGGGTCACAGTAGGGCCGAACGTGAGCGCCCGCACAGGGCCACCCGGTGCAGCCAGCATCAGCATGTAGGTGAGCAGCGTGATGCCGAAAAGGGTAGGAATTGCCTGAAGAAGACGTCGCAGCGTGTATTTGACCATAGTTTAAACCTAAGGGTACAACCCCCTCAATCTCGTATTGAGGGGGTTGAGTTGAAGCAGAAGTGTGATTTTACGGGGCGCGAACTGCCCAGGTATCGACGTTCCACCACATCTGAGCAGGGAACGGATCGAAGCCTGCGACGTTGTTCTGGGCCGCGTACATGCCGTTGCGGACGAACAGGAAGATATAGGGTGATTCTTCCTGAACGACGCGCTGAGCTTCGGCATACAGCGCCTGACGCTCTGCCACATCGCAGCCGGGCAGCAGACGAGCCTGCTGATTCAGTTCAATCAGGCGCTCGCTGTCATAGGAACCACAGTTGCTGCACCCACCGACGACATCGCCAGCCGGGGTCAGAATCTGGGTGACATCCGGGCGATCCGGGTAGCCGTTGACCCAACCGAGGACGTAGGCATCCCAGGTCTGAGCATCCATGATGTCCAGCAGGGTGTAGAACTCAAGCGTCTGAATTTCCGCCTGCACACCAATCTGCGCCCAGTTTTCCTGTGCGATGGTGATGATGGCCGTACGACGTGCATTTTCTTCGTTGGTCATCAGATCGAAGCGGAATTCGGTGCCATCCGGCGCGGTGCCGCAGCCATCGCAGACGCGAATGCTGGTCGGATCATCCGGATCGCTGTTTGGCCAGCCAGCTTCGTCGAGCATGCGGGCCGCTTCTTCCGGATCGAAGGGCACGGGTTCGAGTGTTTCATCGAAGGCCCAGGAAGCCGGAACAATGTAGGAGGACATGCGGGTGCCTTCACCAAAGGTGGAGCGCTCGATGATGTCTTCCACGTTCAGCGCCAGGTTCAGCGCGCGGCGAACGTCCTGACCAACTTCGGTATTGCCAAAGATGGGGTGCATGCCCTGGTCAATGGGGTTGCCATCGGCATCGCGACCATCCTGCGGATTTTCCGGATCGGCCAGGTTGAAGGCCACATAATCCCAGGAGTCGCCAGGGTAGGAGTAGCTGGTGACCTGACCGGCTTCTTCGGCTGCGTAGATATCGGCGCGGCGCGATTCCTGCGGGCTGTCGATGACGCTCAGTTCGCCAGCCAGGAAACGCTCAACCTCAACGGTGAGGTTCGGCACGCTCAGCATGACGATGCCTTCGTTGTTGACATAGCCGAGTGTAGCATCCTGATATTCCTGATTGGCAAGCAGAGTGATTGCCTCTGCTGGGCGCATCTCACCGAACACGTAGGGGCCGGCGCTGGGGGAAGGATTCTGGTTGAAGGGCTGATCCGGCAAGGTGGACAGATCTTCTGGAGCGATGTGTGACGGATATGGCGGATCCAGCAGGCCGGTATTGAAGAGGGCATCGCAGTCCGGTTCCGCAAAGGTGACACGCACGGTGAAATCATCCACTTTTTCTACGCTATTAACCTGGTCGAGGTAGAAGGATTTGACCGATTCAATTTCACCGCTGGTGACGGCGTCCCAGTTGAACAGCACATCGTCAGCCGTGATCTGTTCGCCATCTGACCAGAACATGTCTTCGCGCAGATGGAAGGTGTAGACGGTGCCATCTTCAGAAACTTCCCAGGTGGAAACCAGGGCACCAGGCTGATTTTCTGAAAACTGAGCTGTGGCCGGGTCAACACCGACAAAATCCGGGAAGAGGAAACCCAGGATATCGCCAGCCGTTGCATCGCTGTAAAGCAGCGGGTCGAGTGCTGTAGGATCGCCCCCAGGATTACCCCAGATGACGACGCCGCCTTCCGGGCCGTCCTGAGCAGAGAGCGGTACTACCAGTACGACCAGAAGCACCGCCCCGAGTACTGCGAGAACGTGTTTCTTCATACTTTACTCCTTCAGTTAAGATAAACAGTATGTGAACAGGCAGTGACATCTACACAGAGACATCTATAAATGTTACTTTGAACATACCAGCAAAGTTCAAAAATGCCTACCGTCACTCAGCCTATTTTGAACAAAAAACCACTTCGGGATGAAGTGGTTCTTTACCAGTCGGGGCGACGGGATTCGAACCCATGACCTCTTGCACCCCATGCAAGCGCGCTACCGGGCTGCGCCACGCCCCGCTTATTGAGGAAGTATAGCCAACGGAAGGGTGTGTTGCAAGGCTCAAAACAGGTTTGTTCGGGTAATGTGACGAAACTTCCCCAATTTGTTGTGATGATTGTAAAGGCCTTCTATAATTTACTTATTTCACCCTGTAACCTGTTGAATCAACAAACAGATGCCCGCTGTTTTTTAGGGAATATATAAGTTTCATTGTTAGTATTAAGGCAACTAATTGTCACACTGCATCTCTGGGGATGATTAAAGGTTGTGCCTGCAGGTTCTGGCCCTAAAGCATGGCTGATAAATATAACTCCGGAACAGGTGGATTTTTGAATAAAGACTGAACACCAGGCGAATTTCTGGAAAGGCTGGCATTATGGCTGACCAACCAACCTATAAATATGGTCTGTCAAAAAATCTGTTTGTCCACCGCAAGGCCAACGGCGATTCGCTGGTGGTGGGGGGCATGGGCGAAAACGAAACCCGCTGGACACGGGTGCTGTCGCTGCGGGCGGCGCAGATGCTGTGGTATCACCTGACCGGCCTGCTGTTCCCGGAGAAGTCTGAGATGGTGACGGGCATGGCCGCCACGTCGCCCCTGCGCAGCGGGAATATGCCGACCATTACTACCCATGTGACCGTCGAACGGCGCGATGATGGGGGTTATGATGTCACGGGCTGGATTGGCGAACAATCGTGGTGGGTCAACCTGAATGATTTTGAAGCCCGCCAGTTCTGGAAAACGCTGGATATCGCCCTGTATCCGGTCGGCTGGCAGGGGCGCCAACTGAAAACACAATCCTGAATATCCTTTTGCTGATTTCTTCTGAAACTGAACAGCCTTTCTTAAAGACGCGGGGCAGCGTGTGCTGCCCTGTTTTGCGTCTAACGGAAAACCAACTATACTACGGAATTATGCCCCTGTTTATCCTGGTTGTATAAGGAGAAGGTTGCGATGAATCCCTTCCCGGCACCGGTTCCCAAGCCCTCGTCCCCTGGCCCTGGTCAAACGGCTATCATTGATACCACCGCTGCTTATGTCAATGTGCGGCAGGGACCGGGAACAAATTACCGTGATATTGGCGATATTTATGATAACAGCGTCGTCGTTTATTACCCCAACACGCGCACCTCCACTGGCTGGGTATGGACTGAACAGGGCCAGACGGCCGGATGGGTTTCTACCGGGGTGGTGACCTTCGAGCATATTCAGCCACCAGACCCGAACCCGCAGCCCACGCCTTATGATGGAAAGGTGGCGGTGTGGCACTGGAAGGGCGACGTGCTGGCTGAAAACACGATTGACGAAGTAGCGCAGACCATCAAGCGCATGGCGCCGCATGTGACCGAAGTGTTTGTCAAAACCAGCGATTATACCCCTCGTACCGGCGCGCGCTGGCAGGGGTACTGGGATTCTAAACGCGCTCTGGCGATTGATGGGCCTTCCAGCATTGACCAGTGGGTGCAGATTCTGGGCCGCTATGGGCTGAATTTCCACGCATGGTGTGTGGTGCGCGGGCTGGATGTGGCCGCAGAGACGGACCTGATTGTGGCCGCGTGCCAGCGTCCGGGCGTGCGCTCCATGATTCTGGATGTGGAACCCTACGAGGGATTCTGGTCCGCCGGGCGCGATGGCATTCGCCCGTATATGCTGCGCGTCCGCAGGCAGATTCCAGGATCGTTCCATATTGGGATGTCGGTAGACCCGCGCGCGCATCATTTCGCCAGCATCTATCCGCAGGAATGGTTTCCGTATATCAACAGCGTGCATCCGCAGGTGTACTGGGTGACATTCCGCCGCACGCCTTCTGATGCGCTTCAGGAAGCGTTCAACGTGTGGGGGAATTATGGACGCCCGATTATCCCGGTGCTGCAGGGCGATTCGCCAGTGCAGGAAATGCAGACCGCCCATAACCTGGCGGTGCAGCGTCACCACGCGCCCGGCCTGAGCTGGTGGCGTATGGGCGTGATCGGGCCGGCGCAGTGGCCCGGAGTCAACCGCCCGATTGTCGTCGGTACACCCGTGCCGGAGCCGCCCCCGGTCCCACCGGAGCAGTACGGCGAGGAGATCGTGATCCGGCCCAATGACAGCCGCTTCGCGCGAGGATCGTACACGGGCCAGACGGAGTTCCGGAGCTTTACCGGGACGTGGGGCTGGACAGTGTATTACAAGCCGACCAGTGCCCAGCGCAGCGCAGTATGGGCGCAGTGGTCGCCGCGCCTGTCGAAATCCACAAAATATGAAGTAGCCGCCTTTGTGCCGAACCGGCACGCGACCACCCAGCGCGCACGCTACAAGATTCATGGGGTGCGCAACGCACCGACGGAAACCGTCGTCGAGGTGGACCAGTCGCGCTTTAACAACCAGTGGGTGACGCTGGGGGTGTTCGATTTTGAGCAGAGCGCGATCAATGCCGGGGCGGTGTTCCTCAATGACCTGACATATGAAAATAATCGGGAAATCGCGTTTGATGCCATACGCTGGCGCGAAGTGCTGGAAGGCGGCCCGATTGAAGAAGGCCTGGCCGATGGGTACGACTCCCCGGTGGGTACGCTGACCGAACGCCGGTCTGAGACGGTGTGGCCGGGGGCGTGGATTGATGCCAGCCCATTTGGCCGCCTGTATTTTGTAGGCACCCCCAGCGAAGCATATCACACGGGGGCGGACCTGAACCTGCCGGCTGATGCGGATCGTCACGCGCCGGTGTATGCCGCCGCGAGCGGGGTGGTGGTGTTTGCCAGCCGCCTGCCGACCTGGGGCAACGTGATCATCATCAAGCACGACCCGCTGGCGAGCAACAACAAGGTGCTGTATGGCCGGTACGCGCATGTCGAGAACATGATCGTGCAGGTGGGCCAGCGTGTGAAGCGGGGCGAACAGATTGCCAGTGTGGGCAACGCCTTTGGCCAGTGGGCCTATCACCTGCATTTTGATCTTAGCCCGACGACGATTTTAGAAACGCAGCCGCAGCACTGGCCGGGCAGGAATTATTCGGAACTGATCCGGCACTACATCGACCCGCGTGAGTTTATCCGCGCGAACAGGCCGAAGTAGTG
>CAZQIY010000012.1:58228-92519 GCA_964593565.1 uncultured Anaerolineaceae bacterium | reverse complement strand
GAAGTGACAGCGCCGCCTGAGCCGAACCTGGCTGAACAGCTTCCGGTATTCCCCGAAGGCGATGTTCAGCAGCTGCGTAACCGGCTGCGCGCGATTTTTGACAACGGGGCGGCACAGGGCAGACGCGCAGGCGTGTTCGCCGTCATCGGTGGCGACATGGCTCTTCAGAACGGCTACCTCGACCCGTTTGCGGACCCCGGCCTGGATACTGGCGCGGACGACCTGGAAAGTATCATCGAGTGGTATAACCAGGTGGACGTGGGCGATGGTCGCAGCAGTTTTGACCGTGACAGTGCCGCAACCGGTGCTGGCTGGCGAATCCGCGACCTGCTGGACCCGAACCGCAGCGGCGGGAACTGCAACCCCGGTGAGACACCGCTTGAATGTGAACTGCGCCTGATCCAGCCGGCGGTGGCCCTGGTCAGCATCGGCCTGAACGATGTAGGCACGACTGATCCGGAAACCTTCCGCGCTGATATGGAACAGGTGCTGCAAATCCTGATCAACAACGGGGTGATTCCCATCGTCTCTACGGTGCAGCCAGTGCCCAACAATGCCGATCAGGTGCGGGCAATCAACAATGCGCTGATAGAAGCGGCCCAGAACGTGGAAGCCAGCAACAATACGGTGGTGGCGGTCTACAACCTGTGGCGCGCCTATACCGAACTGCCGGGCAATGGGCTGGAAGGCAACAATGTCACACCGACCACGGCCCCGGCTGGCCCCGGCGTCCTGAGTTCGGATGCGGTAGGCACCTATGCGACCAACACCCGCAACGCGAACATCCTGACGCTGCTGCATCTGCTGCGCACTCAGGTCTTCCCGGATGCGACTCCGTAACAGTAACAGCCTGCCAGAGACTCCATCCATGGGTGGAGTCTCTGGCGGTTTCAGGCTCTGGTTTCCCCTTAAAGGTGGTAATATTCTGAAGCTATGGTGAAGAAATTAACGCTTGCTATGATTGTGGGTTGGCTGATGCTGGCGGCCTGTACACCAGCAGAAGACCAATCCTCTTTTCTTGTCACCCTCGTGGCCGATGGCCGCGAACTTACCTATGAATACACCCTGCCGGTCACCGTCGATGAATTTCTGCAGGATGCCGAGATCGAACTGGGCGAGCTGGATCGGGTCGAACCGGAGCGCTTCACACAGATACGCGATGGTATGCGCGTTACCGTGGTTCGGGTGGTCGAGCAGACAGAATGCCAGGAGCAGGAAATCCCGTACCAGACCCGGCGCGTGCTTAATGAAGGTCTGGAACCGGGTGAGGAACTGCTTGGTCAGGCAGGCCTGAACGGTGTGGAAGAAATCTGTTATCGCGTGCTTATTGAAGATAATGCCCGCCGCGATCCGGTAGAAATCAGCCGCGTGGTGCTGACCGAACCACAAAACGAAGTGATCTATGTCGGGCCAACCGGCCAGCTTGACCCTGTGCCGATTGTCGGCACACTGGCCTACATCAACAACCGCAATGCCTGGGTCATGAGCGGCAGCAGCGGCGCCAAACGCCCACTCACCACCACCAGCGACCTTGACCGGCGGGTGTTCAGCCTGTCCCCCCAGGGGCGGCAGCTTGTGTTCACCAGAGAGACTCGTAACAGCGATCGCGAGAGCTTCCTCAATCAGTTATGGATGCTGACTGATGTCAGCCGGGATCAGGAGCCGGTGCAGCTAGTCCCGGAGGATGTACTGTGGGCATCGTGGGTGCCGGGGCGGGAGAATTTCATCAGCTACACGACTGGCGAAGCACGCCAGGCCGCCCCCGGCTGGCAGGCCTTTAATGATTTGTGGCTGATGCGGCTCGACCCGCAGACTGGCGAGGCGCTCAGCATCACGGAAGTGCTGGAACCTTCCTCCGGCGGCCTGTATGGCTGGTGGGGGACCGTTTACGAATGGTCGGCAGATGGCGCCTCGCTGGGCTGGGTGCGTGCAGATTCTATCGGTACGGTTGATCTGGAAACCGGTGAGCTTCAGCCGCTGCTTCAGTTCCCCTTGTTTAACACCCGCTCGGATTGGTCATGGCGGGCCACGCTGTCCTGGTCACCCGATAACCAGTTGATCCTCACCACCGTTCATGGCGAGCCAATCAGCAACGAGCCGCCTGAATTCAGCCCGGTTTTTCATGTCGCCATAACCGATATCGCCGGGAGCTTTCAGACAGAAGTCTTCCAGAACACCGGCATCTGGGCGTCGCCGCGCTATTCGCCGCTGTTCACCCCCACTGGCAGCGACTTCACCGTGGGCCGTCTGGCTTATCTTCAGGCGCGCGATATCACCAACAGCATCAACGCGCAGGCAGAATATGACCTGATCGTTGCTGACCGCGACGGTAGCAATGCGCGCAAAATCTTCCCGGAAGATGGCCAGCCCGGCCTGACTGCGCCCCAGAATCTGGCGTGGAGTCCGGATGGACGGCAGATCGCCTTTATCTACCAGGGCAATCTGTGGATCGTGGATGTGGAAACCGGTATCGCCCACCAGTTGACTCTGGATGGTGGCGCCTCACACCCTGTCTGGGCGCTATGATCCGCCGTTACAGCCTGTTTATCATCTCGCTGCTGGTCCTGTGTGGCAGCCTGACAGCAGCCCTCGCCACCGCAGTCGAACGCGATATACAGTTAAGAGGCTATGTCGACCCCACCCACGATGCTAACCTGCCTTTTCGGGTGCCGCGTCTGGGGGTCAATGCCGACCTGACCCGGTACGATCTGGCTGAGCTTCGCCAGCAGCTTGACCTCATGTCTCAGGCTCACATCACCTGGGTGCGGCAGGTTTTCCGCTGGGATGAGATCGAGCCGCAGCCCGGCACCTACGACTGGGAGCCGTGGGATCAGATCGTGGAGGCTGTTCACGAGACCGATAGTCTCAAAATCGTGGCGGTGCTGATGAACGCGCCGTCCTGGGCACATGATTCAGATTCGCCCACTGCCCCCCCAGACGACCCGGCGCTGCTGGGCCGCTTTGCGCGTGATTTCGCCGCCCGCTATGGTGACCAGATTGATTATTACCAGGTGTGGGATGAGCCAAACTTAACCACAGCCTGGGGCAATGCCGCGCCGCGCCCGGCCCATTATGCCGCCCTGCTCCACAGCGCCTACCAGAGCATCCACAGCGCGGACCCCTCCGCGACGGTGCTGGCCGCCGCCCTCGCGCCGACGGTGGAACAGGGGCCGGATAACATCAGCGATATTCAGTACCTGCGTGATCTGTACGCGCTGGGCGCCGGACAGTTTATGGACGCCGCCGCCGCCAAGCCCTACGGCTTCGACAGCGCGCCAGAAGATCGCACCGTCTCCGAATCCGTCCTCAATTTCTCGCGGACCATCGCCCTGCGCGAGGAAATGACCCGGCAGGGCGATGGTCACAAGGCCCTGTGGGCCAGCCAGTGGGGCTGGAACAGCCTGCCGGAATCGTGGCCGGGGGCGCCTTCCATCTGGGGAAGTGTGGACGCACAGGCGCAAATTCAGTACACCCTGCAGGCGCTGGACCGGGCAGAACGGGAATGGCCCTGGCTGGGTGGCATGATCCTCCAGCACTGGCAGCCCGCCGCCCCGCCGGATGATCCAGTCTGGGGGTTCGCCCTCATCGACCAGCACGACAATCCAACCCCGCTCTGGCAGGCGCTGGCAGCGCGTGATCCGACGCAGACCGCCACCAACGGCCTCTACCCTGCCGCCACCCCCTTTGCGCGTTACAGCGGCGTCTGGACCTTCAGCCCGCTGGGGGCGGATATCGGATGGATCAATGACAGCCAGTTGGAATTTGACTTTGAGGGCCAGGATATTGCCCTGCTGCTGCGCGAGGATAACTACACAGCCTATCTTTACCCGACCATCGACGGCCAGCAGGCCAACGCCACCCCCAAAGACCCCGCCGGGAATGCCTATATCGTCCTGACCAGCAGCACGCTGGAGCCTGAACTCAACCTCGTGCCCGTCTCGCGCAATCTCGAACCGGGCCGCCATACCCTGCGCGTCGTGGCCGATGATCTGGTGCCCGATGAGGCGCAGGATCGCTGGGCGCTGGTGGGGTATGCTGTCAGTTCAGGCGTCCTATCCATTTCATATGATCGCCAGTTGCTGGTCGCGGGTTTTACGGTGCTGGTCGCGGTGCTGGCGGTGGTGGTCACAGGCACGCAAATTCCCTGGGGCCATCTTTTTCAGCCGCTGGCCGGCTTATGGCACCGCCTGAACACCGCCGGCCAGTTCGCCGTTAGCGCGCTAACCTCCGTCGCCCTGATGATTGGCATGCTGCTGACGTGGGGAGACGCCACACCTGCCTTGTTCCGCCGCGAAAGTGTCCAGTTCGGGCTGGCGATACTCACCGCCGGGCTGATCTACATCGAGCCGGGGCTGGTCCTTACGCTGGTCGCGCTGCTGATTCTGTTTGTCATCCTCTATCACCGTCTGGAGATTGGGCTGGCGCTGGTTCTTTTCTGGGCACCGTTTTTCCTGTTCCCCGTTGAACTCTTTATCTTCGCCTTCCCGATGGCGGAAATCCTCGTCCTGCTGACGGCAGCGGCCTGGGTTTTGCGACTCCTGGCCGATTGGGGCCGTCGCCGCCAGACCACTATCGCAGGATACCCCCTGGCTGTGCGCCCCTCCGGGCTGGATTACGCCGTGTTTGCCTGGCTGGCTCTGGGGGCGGCCTCGCTGCTGTGGGCAGATCTGCTGCCCAGAGCGCTGACGGAATTTCGGGCCATCCTGGTCGAACCCGCCCTGTTTTATGTGGTCCTGCGCACCTATGGCAGAAAACCCCGCCAGCAGGTGATGCTGGCCGATGTGCTGCTGCTGGCAGGGCTGGCGGTGTCGCTCATTGGTCTGTGGATGTTCTTCCAGGGCGAGGCAATCATCACCGCAGAAGCTGGCGCTCGCCGTCTGGCCAGCGTCTATGGTTCTCCGAACAACCTGGCCCTGTTTCTGGGGCGCTGCCTGCCGTTTGCGCTCGCCTATGCCATCGCAGCGCAGATTGACCGCAGACGCCGCCTGTTCGCCAGCGTTACGGGCGGGCTGATGCTGATTTCGATTGTCCTCAGCCAGAGCGCCGGGGCCTTGTTTGTGGGCGTGCCTGCGGCTGTTGTAGCCGTGCTGCTGCTGACCTGGCGGCGGCGCGCCCTGCTGCCGCTGGCGGCGCTGGCGGTGACCGGCGCAGGGGCATTCGCCATTGCGCTGCAATCCGCCCGGTTTGCCCGGCTGCTCGATTTTACAAGCGGCACCAATTTCGCCCGCATTCGCGTCTGGCAAAGCGCGATCAACATCATTCAGGATCACCCCCTTACCGGGCTTGGCCTGGATCAGTTCCTGTATGCCTTTCGCGGTGCCTACATCATGCCGGATGCGTGGCAGGAACCAGGCCTTTCCCACCCTCACAACGTCATCCTCGATTTCTGGGTGCGGCTCGGCATCTTTGGTGTGCTGGTATTTCTGTGGATTCAGGCCCTGTTCTGGCTGCACGCCCGCAGGTTGTATCTACATTTCAGAGACAGCACTCCATTGTATGCGGCGCTTGTAATCGGCATGATGGGCAGCATGGTAAACCTGTTGGCGCATGGGCTGGTAGATAACAGCGTCTATGTGCACGATCTGGCCTACGTGTTTATGCTGCTGCTGGGGCTGGTTGCCAACCTGTCGAACGCCCATTCTATTGACGCAGACTCCCAGATGATGGTGTAATAAACCCAACACACTGCCAACCAGCAGGTAATCACGGCAATGAAAGCAAAGGTGAATAAGCTGAGTATCCACCTTGTGCAGGGGGATTTACTGAGTCAGAAGGCGAGCGCTTTCGTTCATGTGACTGATCCTAACCTGACTCTGGATGCGGCGCTGGCGGCCAAAGCTGGCGCTGCGGTTGAGGCTGCCTGCCGCGAGATTGGCTGGTGCCGGGTGGGTTCTGCGACCATCACCACCGCCGGCAACCTCCCCTTCGACAAAATCATCCATGCAGTTGCGCCGCGCTGGGGCGAAGGGGGCGAACGCGGCAAACTGGCGAACCTCACGCTCAGATGCCTGCGCCTGGCCGAAGATCATCGCCAGAAATCGCTGGCCCTCCCCGCCATCTCCACCGGCGTTCTGGGCTATCCCCTGGAAGGCTGTGCCCGGGTTATGCTGGAAGAAATCATCGACTTCTCCTTTGAGGATTTGCGGCATCTGCGCACCGTACACCTCTGCCTGGAAAGCGCCCTCGCCTATCAGGTTTTCCAGGACGAACTGACACGCCTGCTGCAGGAATTGCAGGCACGTGGCGAAGGCAAGGTCAAAGTCTGATATTTCCTCTCCTCAATCCTGTGTTAAACTCCGCAGTGGTTCATCAGCACAGAGCATTCTTCTAAAGGAGTATTGACGTTGCGCATTCTGATCACGGGTGGGGCTGGCTTTTTGGGATCACATCTATGTGATCGTTTTCTTGAAGAAGGTCATCAGGTTGTCGCTATGGATAACCTGATTACTGGCAGCGTCGCTAATATCGCGCATCTGGCGGGCAATCGCGATTTCCAGTTTATCCATCACGATGTCACCAACTATATTTATCTCGCCGGGTCTGTCGATGCGGTGCTGCATTTTGCGTCTCCTGCCAGCCCGATAGACTACCTCCGCTACCCTATCCAGACGCTGAAGGTCGGGGCATTGGGCACACACAACGCGCTGGGAGTCGCCCTGGCAAAGGACGCAAAATTTTTGCTGGCCTCGACTTCGGAAATCTACGGTGACCCGCTTGAACACCCGCAGCGTGAGGAATATGTCGGCAATGTAGACGCCATTGGCCCGCGCGGCGTCTATGACGAAGCCAAACGTTATGCCGAAGCGCTGGTGATGGCCTATCATCGCGCTCATGGTGTCGATACGCGCATCGTGCGCATTTTTAACACCTATGGCCCGCGCATGCGCCTGGAAGATGGCCGTGTCGTGCCCAATTTTATCGCGCAGTCGCTGCGCAAAGAGCCGCTGACGGTCTATGGCGATGGTTCCCAGACCCGCAGTTTCCAGTATGTCTCTGATCTGGTGGAGGGCATCTATCGCCTGCTGATGTCTGACTATACATCGCCAGTGAATATCGGCAACCCGCACGAAATGACCATTCTGGAATTTGCGCACCTGGTCAATGAACTCACGGACAACCCGGGAGGCATTGTTTTCAAAGAGCAGGAACGCATCAAGGGCGATCCGCAAACACGCCGGCCAGACATCACCCGCGCGCGCACCATCCTCAACTGGGAACCCAGGGTGATGCTGCGCGAAGGCCTGCAGCAGACCATTGATCATTTCCGTCAGGCGCTGTGAACGCAAAAAACGGCTTCTGGCTGAGCGCGGCCCTGCTGCTGGGCCTCTTTGTCGGGACACAGCCGCTGCCTGTCGCGGTGGTGGCAGGCACCCTGCTGGCGCTGGGGCTGCTGTCCTTGCTGACCCCACTGGCGGCGCTGATGGGGTTGCTGATCCTCGCCCCGGCGCGGACTCTCATCGCCACCGAAGCCGCGTTTCAGCTTCCGCTTGATATTGGCCAGCTTGCCCTGCTGGTGTTTATCGCTTTCATGGGTCTGCACCGCGTCATTTTGCCGCGCGCGCCGCTGCGCCTGCATAAAAGTGCGGTTTACCTGCCGCTGATCCTGTTTCTGATCGTCACCGGACTCAGCGCATTTAATGCATTCTCGCTCAGCGCGTGGTTAAGCGAGTGGCTCAAGTGGGTGCAGATGCTGCTGCTGGCGGTCATCGTGGTGTCGTTTTTCCCGGCGTACCAGTGGCGCTGGCTGGTTTTCGGTCTGGTGATGGCGGGCCTCGCAAACGCGCTGATCGGCCTGTATGAATTTCTGGGCGGCAGCGGCGCGCTCCATCTGCTGATCAATGATCGCTTTTTCCGGGCATTTGGCACATTTGGCCAGCCCAATCCCTTTGGCGGGTTCATGGGCCTGCTGGCGCCCCTTGCCCTCATGGCAGCGCTGGGTTATGGCCGCCGCTGGTGGCTATCGCGCAGCCACAGCGACGCTGCTGCCGCCCTGTTCTATGCAGGCAGCTTTGCGATCCTGGTCATGGGCGTCGTCATCTCCTGGAGCCGGGGGGCATGGATGGCCTTCCTGGCGGCTGCGCTGGTCATGCTCGTGGCGCTGCCCCATAAAATCTGGCGTGGGGCTGGTCTGGCCGCCGGGCTGATCGTCATCGTCCTGTGGCTGTGGACAGCAGGGCTGCTGCCAGCCTCCATCACCGCCCGCATCAGCAGCTCGACAGAGGAATTTTTCGCCTTTGAGGACGTGCGCGGCGTCGATATCACCCCGGCCAATTACCCGGTGGTAGAGCGTTTGGCACACTGGCAGGCTGCCCTCAACATGGCGCGCAGCCACCCCTGGCTGGGGGTGGGTTTTGGCAATTACGAAGTCGCCTACCCTGTTTACCGGCTCATCAACTGGGACGAACCCTTAGGTCATGCCCATAACTATTATCTGAATATGCTGGCGGAAAATGGCCTCATTGGCTTTTTAGGTTACGGCAAGGTGTGGCTTCTGATAATGTGGTTGAACTGGCGGGCACGTCAACACCCTGATATACTTTCCCGGTTTGTTGGTGTTGGTCTGATTGGCACGTGGACCTATCTTGCCGTTCACAGCCTGTTTGACAGCCTGTATGTCAACAACCTTTTTCTTCATATCGGCTTGATGCTTGGTATCCTGGGGGTGCTGTATAATCAGGTCATCAATCGTGTCAATTTGAGGATAGCATGACACAAGTAAACGCAGTCGAACATACGCCCATGATTCGTAATCCACTTGATAGTCTCATTGTTGCAGTCGCAGGCCGCTTTGGCAGTAAATCCAAGGAAGTTGAACGTTTTCTGCGCTTCGCGGTGGTTGGATTCATCGGCGCAGTCGTTGATTTTGGCACCCTGTTCATCCTTCAGGCGACGATTCTGCCGCCGCTTAATACTCTGAGTGTTGCCGCAGCAACAACGATTGCCTTCTGCGCGGCCATCCTCAGCAACTTTACCTGGAATCGCCTGTGGACGTATCCCGACTCGCGTTCCAAGTCGGTAAGAAGGCAGCTTGCGTTGTTTGCCTTTATCAGCGTGATCGGCTGGCTGGGGCGCACCATCTGGATTTCGCTGGCCTACGAGCCGCTGGGGTCGTTCCTGATGCCCTACGCCCTGCCGTTTATTCATCTCGTTCGGCCAGAATATGCGCCTTCCGTCACCGCCGCCGCTAAGCTGGGCACTTTTGCCGCCATGGTGGTTGGGGTTGTGGTCGTCATGTTCTGGAACTTCTTTGCCAACCGCTTGTGGACCTATAACGACGTATAACCAGTGCCTACCATCGGCATCGATTACACTGCCGCTCACGAACAGGGCGCTGGCATCGGGCGTTATGTCCGCGAACTGGTCGCTGCTCTGGCAACAGCTGATAAGGTCACCCCCTATCAGCTTTTTGTTGCCGGGGCAGCGTCACATCAGCTTCCCTCGCCGCCGGGCCTCAATTTTAACTGGCGGCCTACCCGCCTGACTCCACGCTGGCTGGCGCGTATCTGGCACCGGATGCATATCCCGCTGCCGGTAGAAACATTTACCGGACCGGTCAGTCTGTATCATGCCACAGATTTTGTCCTGCCCCCCACCCGGCCCCAGACTCGTACAGTGCTCCAGGTGCATGATCTGTCCTTTGTGCGTGTACCAGAAGCCGCCGCCCCCAACCTCAAAGCCTATCTGGATCGGGTGGTCCCGGCTTCCGTCCGGCGGGCAGATCATGTACTGGCAGATTCGCAGGCGACCAGAGAAGACCTGATCGAGCTGTATCACATCCCGCCAGAGCATGTCACCGTGCTTTATGGCGGTGTGGAAACTCATTTCCAGCCAGCCACCGGCGCGGCGCTGCATACCATCCGTCAGAAGTACCAACTGGACGATTTCCCCTATATTTTTGCGCTTGGCACGGTACAGCCACGTAAAAATTATGGCCGCCTGATCCAGGCGCTGGCCCTGCTTCGCCAGCGGCAGGTCGATGTGCATCTGGTGGTTGCCGGGGGCAGGGGCTGGCTCGAAAATCCCATCTACGACATGATCGAAACCACCGGGATGCATCCTTATGTCCACTTTATCGGCTTTGCGGATGAAGCCGATCTGCCCGCGCTGTACAGCGCCGCAGCCTGTTTTGCGTTCCCATCCCTTTATGAAGGCTTTGGTTTTCCGGTGCTGGAAGCCATGGCCTGCGAAACCCCGGTTGTGACCTCGAATGTATCGTCACTGCCAGAAGTGGCCGGAGATGCCGCCCTGATGGTCGACCCATACGATGTCGAGGCGCTGGCCCACGCACTGGAACGCCTTATCTCAGATTCCCAACTGCGCGACCTGCTGACAGAACGCGGCCGGGCACAGATTCAGCACTTCACCTGGGCATCTGCGGCCCAACAGCTCCGGCAAATCTATTACAGTCTGCTCTAAACATGAAATTTATATAAAGAACGTGGCTGAACAATGCTATAATGTGTGAAATTTGTAAAACACAGGATGCAGGATTATGGCAAAGTTAACCAGCAAACTGATTATCAAACCTGATGAACCCTTCTTTATTTTTGATTCAAGCGGAGAATGGCACGCCACACTCCTGAATAACTGTCTGTGGGATGCACGTGGGGAATTTGTCGGCTTCGTGCGCGGCCCGAATTTTGATGTTTACACGGTCTATGGGCAGTGGATTGGCAATCTTTCCCAGGATGGTCGCATTATTCGCAAGCGCACCAATGACCGGCAGCCCATGCTCAAGATCAGAAAGCTGGCGCCGCCCAAACCCAGGAATCTGCCACCCAGGGCACCTCTGCCTCCCCTGACGGGTGATCTGGGGTATCATCTGATTGATGTGCTGGAATGGGACCCGGATGTCTTTAAGCATGTGCCGGACCTGAAGGCAGATTTGCATTAACATGCTGCGTGAAAAAAAGCGCATCGAGGATTCGCGCTTTACACTGAGTGCGCTGTTAGGCCCACAGGATGCCAATACCTATGGCAACGTGCATGGTGGCGTCATCATGAAAATGGTGGATGAAGCCGGTGCGCTGGTTGCCATGCGCCATGCGCGCGCGCCTGTGGTCACGGTGGCCGTCGATTCGCTGTCTTTCATGAAGCCTATCTATGTAGGCAGCCTGGTGATGTGCAGCGCAGAAATGACCTACGTCGGGCGTACCTCAATGGAAGTGCGGGTCGAGGTAAAAGCCGAAAACCCCCGCACAGGCGAAACCACCATCACAAACACCGCCTATCTGGTGTATGTCGCGCTTTCGGATGATGGCACGCCTATTGCTGTTCCGGAACTGATTTATGAGACGCCAGAACAGCAAAGCCGCGCCGCAGAAGCACAGGAGCGGCAGGCGAACCGCAAACGGCGGCATCAGCAGGAGTTAACTTCTTCATAGCCTATGAATGACCAATACCTCCCTGACCTGGAATCTGGCCACGAATCGTCTGTTTTGCTCAAGCTGCTAAACCGGTCCGGAGCACGACGTGTCCTGACAGAGGAAGAAGCAGATTTAGGGCTGGCGGATCATGCCCCCTATCCCTTTCTGGCCATTGTAGGCCAGTATGAAATGCGCATCGCCCTGATGCTGGCGGTCATCAACCCTGCGATTGGCGGCGTGCTGCTGATCGGCCCGCGCGGCACAGGCAAAACCACAGCCGTACGCAGCCTGACCGGTATCCTGCCGGATGTTGAGGTGAGCGACTGCGAAGAAGGTGCCCTGCCGGAAGATCTGCAATCGGAAACAGCGCAGTTACTCTATCCCGATTGTTACGAGCAGTATCATGCTGGCAAATCCATCTCGCATTACGAGCCGGTGAAGCTGGTCGAACTGCCGCTGAATGCGCGGCTTGAAGATGTGGTCGGCGGCATCAACGAACGCATCGCCGTACAACAGAACCGGGTCCGCGTTGAACGGGGCATTCTGGCCCGTGCGCATAACAATCTGCTGTACATTGATGAAGTCAACCTGCTCGATGATCAGATTGTGGATGCGATTCTGGATGCGGCGGCGCAGGGGTCCTATACGGTGCGGCGCGGCGCCATGTCCGGCACCTACCGGGCGCGCTTTGTGCTGATCGGGTCTATGAACCCGGAAGAAGGCCGCCTGCGCCCTCAGATTCTGGATCGTTTTGGGCTGCGGGTGAACGTGCGTGGTCTCATGGACAAGGAAGACCGCCTCGAAATTTATTACCGCAACCGGGCCTACCGGCGCAACTCTGCGGCTTTTGCCAGGCAGTGGCAGGAAGCTACAGCCATCACACGTGAGGATATTATCCTCGCGCGGGAACTGCTTAAGGAAGTCACGCTGTCGGATGAAGCGGTGGATATTGGCCTGACTCTGGTGCAGGACCTGGACATCGATTCGCATCGTGCCGAATACACCATGTTCGAAGCGGCGCGGGCCTATGCCGCCGCCGATGGGCGTGATGTGGCCACGGCTGCCGATATTCGCGCCGTTGCGCCTATGGCACTGCGCCAGCGCGGGAGCGAGTTTATGGTGAACTTCTTCCACAGCCAGCAGGCCGAGGATGAACAAATCCGCACCCGCATCGACCAGTTCCTTGAGTGAGATCATTCGCAATGCGTCACTACAGAATCGTCAATCTATGGGGCTTTGTCGCGCTGGCGCTGGTGGCCTATGTGCTTCCCTGGCTGGTCAACCCGGGTGCAGGCCTGACCTTCAACGCCTATGATCTGGCGGAATGGTTGAGTCTGCATCCTGCGGTTCGCGATACCAGCCCTCCCCTGCTTGTCACTGCCGGGCTGCGCAGCCTGCTGTGTCTGCTGGCATGGCTGATCGCCTTTGCACCAGCCCCCACGCGCTTTATCCGGGGGAGTCATCTTGTGTTTGTGGTGTTAGTCGCTGTGGCCCTGCTGCCGCCGCTGGAATTTTTCACCGCTGCGGCCTGGGGAGATTCAAATTACCGCCAGCAGTTTGCCCTCAGCCTGCTCACCCTCATTGTTGGGCTTCTGGGCCTCAGCCAGCGGTTTATAAGATGGTCAGTCGTACTTCAGACAGGCATTGTCATCATCAGCCTGCTCATCAGTCTGTTTGTGCTGGCTCACAGTACCAGCCTGATGCAGATGGTTCGTCTGCCGGCACAGCCAGGCCCCGGCGGAATCCTGTTCCTGCTGCTGCATCTGGCATTTCTGCTGCAGCAGTGGGTTACAAGCAAACGAGGTAACTTATTTCAAGTTACCTCGCAAACTGAGCAGTGGGCCTGAAAAACAGCGCCGGATGCCTAGCCACCCATTTGCTGCTGAATGTAGGTGACGGCTTCGCCCACAGTCGTAATCGACTGTGCGTCTTCATCGGTAATCTCACCGCCGAATTCCTCTTCAAAGGCCATAATGAGTTCTACCAGGTCCAGTGAATCAGCCTCAAGGTCTTCGCGGAATCGGGCTTCAGGGACCACCCGTTCTTCATCGACTCCCAGCAGTTCAACAACGATGTTTTGGACACGCTCTTCGACAGATGCCATAGGTTTACCTCCACTTTCGGTGTGCGGGGCATTTTCACAGATAACAAGTGCAAGATTATACCGATTATAATACGGCTTACCAGTGTGCGCTGGTGTCATAGCGTTGACACGCGCACAATTTGTTGGGTAGGATTGCCTCCACTAAAAGCTAGGAACACCACCACATGACTAAAGTCACGGACAGCCAACCTACAATTGAAAGCCGCAAAGCAGATCATATTCGCATCAACCTGGATAAGGATGTTCAGTTCCCGCGTCTGACCACCGGGCTGGAGCGTTATCGCTTTCTTCATCAGGCCCTGCCAGAACTGAATCTTGAAGATGTTGATACCCATGTCGATTTGTTCGGCAGGACCCTGTCCTCCCCCATTCTGATCTCCTCCATGACCGGCGGCACGGACGTCGCTTATCGCCTCAACCAGCATCTGGCACAGGCGGCACAGGCCAATGGAATCGCGATGGGTGTCGGTTCACAGCGGGCTGCCATCGAAGACCCGTCGCTGGCCTATACCCTGCAGGTGCGCAACATAGCGCCGGATATTTTATTGCTTGCAAACGTGGGTGCAGTGCAGTTAAATTATGGCTATGGTGTCGATCAGTGCCAGCGCGCCGTGGATATGATCGAGGCGGATGCCCTGATCCTGCATTTTAATGTCCTGCAGGAAGCCGTTCAGCCAGAAGGTGACACCCGCTTTGCCGGGCTGCTGGACAGGATCGAATCTGTCTGCAAGGCGCTTCCCGTGCCCGTCATCGCCAAGGAGGTGGGCTGGGGATTTTCGGAGCAGAACGCCCGCGATCTGCAGAATGCCGGTGTCGCGGCGATTGATGTCGCCGGTGCCGGCGGCACCTCATGGAGCGAAGTGGAATATCACCGTGCACCGACCTCCTCTCATGCGCGTGTCGCTGCCAGCTTCGCAGATTGGGGCATCCCAACGGCAGATGCGATACAATATGCCGTGCAGGGTGCGCCAGAGACAACAATCATCGCCAGCGGGGGCCTGCGGGATGGCATTGATATTGCCAAATGTATTGCTCTGGGGGCATCACTCGGCGGGATGGCCGGGCCTTTCCTGAAAGCTGCTGACCTGTCCGCTGAAGCTGTTGATACACTCATCCGTGAACTTCATGCGCAGATCAGAATCGCAATGCTGTGCACTGGGGCGGCGGATATTGCAGCACTACAACGTACATCGCTGTTAAAAGTATAGGTGGCAAGCTCTTGTTCGAACAACTGATGCAGCGCTATGCTGACGACCTGGATCAGACGATGCGCCATATCGTAGGACTGGTGGCCGAAGATGTGCCGGATTTCGCGGTGATGGCACGCTATCCCCTGGGTTGGGTGGATGAGCAGGGTCTGCCCTATGAAGGCATAACCGGCAAGCGCGTCCGCCCGCTGTTCATGCTGCTGTGCAACGAGGCCGCCGGGGGCAGGTGGCAGCAGGCGTTATATGCGGCAGCAGCGGTGGAACTCCTTCACAATTTCTCACTCATTCATGACGACATTCAGGATAACAGCCCTATCCGCCATAACCGGCCCACCGTCTGGAAAATCTGGGGCCAGGCCAATGCCATCAACGCGGGCGATCTGCTGTTCACCCTGTCCTACACGGCACTGCAGCATCTGGCTTCTGAGGGCGTGCCCGCAGAGGTGGTGCTCATGGTCTGGGACATTATGAACCGGACCAATCTCGAACTCACACGCGGGCAGCACCTGGACATGCGCTTCGAGCATCAGGAGCATGTATCTGTTGATGAATACATCTCCATGATTACGGGCAAATCCGCTGCCCTGCTGGCCGCCTGTGCCCGCATTGGCAGCTTAATCGCCACCCATGATGACCAGGTCGCCCGCCGCTATGCAGATTTTGCCCGGCATCTGGGGGTCGCCTTCCAGATTCGCGACGATATTCTGGGCATCTGGGGCAACACCTCCGCCACCGGCAAATCTACCGCAACAGATATTCTGTCCCGCAAAAAATCGCTGCCCGTGCTCTACGGCCTCAGCAGGAGCCAGCGGCTTGTCGAAATCTATCGTCAGGAAGCCCTGAATCAGGCTGATGTGCAGGAAGCGGTACAGGAGCTTGATGCACTGGATGCGCAGGGTTATGCGCGCCAGATTGAAGTAGAAAATTTCACGCTGGCGATGGAGGCGCTTGATCTGGCAAATCCACGCGGCGAGGCCGCCGAATGGCTGCGTCAGTTTGCGGATGCGCTGCTGGCACGCACCCACTAAACCAGTTCGCGGAACACCAGGTTGCTCAGCAGCCTGCCCTGGCGTGTCAGGCGAACGTGCTCGGCGTCGGTTTCCAGCAGATGATGTGTGACAAAGCGGTCAATCGTGGGGCCGTGCAGTGCTCTCAGGTCTGTCCCAAAGCGCTCCTGAAACTGCTGCCAGCGGATTCCCTCATCAGTCAGCCGCAGCCCCATAATCAGCGTCTCGCTGATTTCGTTGGCCTGATCCACAACCACCGCTTCATCCGTAGCCGGGGTTCGCGGATAGTCATACCCCTGCTCATCGGCATCCTGAAGCACGCGGATATACCGCTGTGGCGATAGAATCGTCCAGTAACGTACGCCGCCAGCATAGCCATGAGCGCCCGGCCCTAACCCAAGATAAGGCAGATTGCGCCAGTACTGCAGGTTGTGGCGGCAGGCGTGGCCCGGTTTGGCCCAGTTGCTGATTTCGTACTGTTCAAAGCCTTCATCAGCCAGCACGTCCGTAGCCAGATCATACATATCCGCCGCAAGGTCCTCATCCGGCGCGGGCAGTCGCCCCTGCATCACCCAGTCGCGCATGGGGGTCCCCTCTTCGAGGCCCAGCGCGTATAATGAAAGATGATCCGGCCGCAGGGCCAGAGTCTGGCGCAGGCTCCATGCCCAGCTTTCCAGCGTCTGATGCGGCACACCATAGATCAGGTCGATGTTCAGGTTATCGAACCCCGCCATGCGCGCCGCAGACACCGCGCCCATAATCTGATCGGTATCGTGCCTGCGAGCAAACAGTTTCAGTTCCTGATCCACCGCAGACTGCACCCCCAGGCTGAGCCGGTTGACTCCGGCTTCGCGCAGTTGGCTCAGGTAAGGCCGGTTCAGGTCGTTGGGGTTGGCTTCCATCGTGATTTCGACATCCGGCGTAAACGGGAAGTGCTGGCGCAGCGCGGAGATAATCTGCTGCACCTGCTGCGGCGTTAACAGGCTTGGCGTCCCACCCCCAAAAAATACGCTGTGAACTGGCTGCTGCGTGGGCTGGCTGTGACCGGCAACCCGGATTTCCTTTATCAATGCGTCAACAAAAGCAGGAACCAGGGATTCCAGCCTTGTGTAGGTGTTAAAAGCACAGTAGGTGCACTTGGTTTTGCAGAAAGGAATGTGCAAATACACAGAAAGTGGGATTGTCATGTTACAATGAAAATAAACGGAGACGTTAATTGCAGTATTGTGACAGGTCAAATATAATTATTCAAGACAGCATTTCATTATAACTTGCTCAATCATCTACAATTTCTGTAAGTTCAAAGGCCATATTATGCCCGAGACAACGCAATTTGCCGGAATGGATGGAACCGCCGGAGGATATAGCTCATTACAGCCTGGCACAGTTCTGCTGGCACGCTACAAAATTCTGGGCATTCTTGGCGGCGGCGGACAGGGCGCAGTCTATCAGGCGCGTGATCTGAATTTCCCTGATGTTAAAAAGCTGGTTGCCGTAAAGGAAATGCTTAACCCGGCAACTGACCCCAGCCTGCGTGCTTCGACAGTCAAGACGTTCCAGCGTGAAGCAAATATTCTAGCCACGCTCAGCCACCCTGCCATCCCCAAGATTTACGACTTCTTTGACTGGAACGAACGCGCTTATCTGGTCATGGAATATATTCATGGCAGCGACCTGGAAGAGTTAATTTCAAAGACCAAATCGCTGCCAGTGGATAAGGTGATTGAATGGGCGATTGACCTGTGCGATGTGCTGGAATACCTGCACAATCATCAGCCGGAACCCATCATCTTTCGCGATATGAAGCCCGCCAACGTGATGATTGATAATCTGGGCAAGGTGCGCCTGATCGACTTTGGCATCGCCAAGAATTTCCAGCCCAATATCAAGCACACGATGATCGGCACAGAAGGCTATTCCGCGCCGGAACAGTACAAGGGTAATGTCAGCCCGCTGAGTGATATTTACAGCATGGGCGCGACTCTGCATCATGTGCTCACCCGCCGCGATCCGCGTCTGGAGCCGCCTTTCAGTTTTTCAGAACGTCCGATTCTGGATTATAACGATCAGGTCCCCTCTGCCCTGGCTTCCATTGTCGAAAAAGCTGTCGAGTTTGAAGCAGACAAGCGCTTCCGTTCCTGTCTGGAAATGAAAATGGCGCTTGAGGAACTGCGTTATCGTCCTGTAAAGGCAGTCACAGACAACGGGCGCAGCGCGGCAGCACGCGAAGGCGAAGTAAGCGGCTTTTTCTCTGGCGAACTGGCCACCGGACAGCCAGAACCGCGCTGGACGTTTAAAACTGAGGATGAAATACGCTGTAACCCGGTGGCTTACCGTGATATGGTGTTTGTTGGCTCCTACGATACCAATGTATGGGCGCTGCAGCTTCAGAATGGCGAACAGATCTGGAAGTATGCCACCAACGGCGGCATCGCTTCTTCGCCGATCATTGACGAGGAAAACCGCGCTGTCCTGTTTGGCTCAGAGGATTATTCATTTTACTCTGTGGATATTCGCTCTGGCCGCATCAACTGGTCCTATCGCACCGAAGGCCGCATCCGCAGCACGGCGCAGATCGCACACGGGCGCGTTTTCTTTGGCAGCGACGATGGCTATCTCTACGCACTGATGGCCTCTACCGGGCGCTTCCTGTGGCGCTATGACCTGGGTTCAGAAGTACAGAGTTCTCCTTTTGTCACCAACGAAATTATCATCGTCGGTTCCGCATCTGGCGAAGTCGCCGCCGTGGATTTGTCCGGTGGCAATCGTAAGTGGGGGGTGCGGGCAAAACGGGGCGTACTTTCTTCTCCCTATGTTGATCCGGTAGAAGGTATCTGCTATTTTGGCTCTTCAGATAACCATGTCTATGCCGTGGATGCCAGCGGTGGGTACACCTCCTGGCGTTTCCGCACGCGCGGGCCAGTGATTTCCTCCCCCATTGTGCACGAGGGCATGCTGTATTTTGGCTCTGCGGATGGCGCTCTGTACGCTATTAATGCGCAGACATCGCGAGAAAAATGGAAGTTTGTCACGGAAAAGCCGATTGTCGCGACCCCTATCGCCTACAAGGACGCCGTATACGTGGGGGGCACAGATGAATATCTGTACTGCATTGATGCGCACACCGGCAAAGAACGCTGGAAGTTTAAAACCAGTGGCGCCATTACTTCCAGACCCTGTATAGTGGATGATGTTCTGCTTGTAGGCTCGATGGACTGGACTCTCTATGCGCTCCCGCTGGTTTAGCCCAGACCTGTACCACGCATAACTTGTATCTGGAGTTTATGATATGGATCTGTTTCGGCGGCTCTTCAACCAGACCTCAGCCAACTCTTCAAAAGCGGATGAGGTCACCAAGGATTCGGTTGAGTCGATAAAGTCGGATGCCAGTACCACGTCCGATGAGAAAGCTGGTGAACAGGAAGCCAATGCCGCGAAAGCTCGAGAGAACATCCTGAGTGACGGGGCAACACGTCCGCTGCCACTGGAGTCGGTCATTTCCACGAAGAACAGTCATCTTCGTTTTGGCCAGTCTACCGATGTGGGCATGGTGCGCAGCAATAATCAGGATGCGGTGCTGTCCTTTTTTCATACCAGCCGCAGTGTAGAAGAGCAGCCGGATTTTGGCCTTTTTATTGTGGCGGATGGCATGGGTGGGCATCATGACGGCGAGAAAGCTTCAGCCATCGCCGCGCGGATTATGGCCAATCATGTCGCCAGTCATATCTACCTGCCCATGCTGAGCAATGGCAAAAATGGCAGCGATGAAGACCGCCCCCCCGTGATTGAGGTGCTTGTCGCAGCCGTACAGAAAGCGAATGCAGATGTGTTTGCCAGCGTGCCAGAAGGTGGCACCACCCTCACTTCTGTGGCCGTCATTGGCGACCTGGCTTACGTTGTCCATGTGGGGGACAGCCGCGTCTATCTGGCCACCAAGGACGGGCTGGAACAGGTCACCCGCGATCATTCGCTGGTCCGCCGCCTGATCGAACTGAATCAACTGACTGAAGAAGAGGCTGTGGATCACCCGCAGAAGAACGTACTCTACCGTGCCATCGGCCAGAGTGAAACGCTGGAAGTCGATGCGATTACGCGGCGCTTACCGCCAAATTCGCGCCTGCTGCTGTGCAGCGATGGGTTGTGGAATCAGGTGGATGACAAGGAAATTGGCGAGATTGTCATGAGCCATGATAACCCGCAGGAAGCCTGCGACAAACTGGTGGCGTTGGCCAATACCCGGGGCGGCACGGATAACATTACCACGATTTTACTGATGATACCCAGCTAGGGAATAGCCAGGGCTTTTTATGGATCGTGTGGATATTGACCCCTACAGTGTACTTGGTGTTGCCTCTGATGCGACTGCTGATGAGATTAAGCTGGCCTATCGTCGGGTGGCACGCCGTCTGCACCCGGATGTCAACAGCAGCCCTGGCGCGAATATCCAGTTTCAGGATATCACCGTTGCACACGATACCCTGATCGACCCTGAACGCCGCCGTTTGTTTGATGAACAGCAGGCGCGCAACAGGGCCAGGCAGCAGAACGAATTTCTCTTTTCTCTGCGCGTCACGCCCAGCAAGCGCACCGTAGCCCGGCTTTCAGAACCACAGGTAGTGTATCTGCTGGCAGAAATCCTGCCGGACCCACGCGTGCGCACCGTAGAAAGAAAACGCGAAGCCCGTGTGAACCTCACCCTGGTGCTGGATCATAGCAACTCCATGAGCGGCACGCGGCTGGACAAAGTCAAAGTGGCGGCTCATCAGATTATTGATCAGCTTACCGATCAGGATATTCTGTCAGTCATTGGCTTTAATGACCGGGCAGAGGTGATCATCCCGGCCACTTCTGTGCACGATAAAGCCGCCCTCAAGGCACGTATCAGCATGATGATCGCCTCTGGCGGCACCGAAATTTATCAGGGTTTACTGGCCGGGACAGAACAGAACCGGCGTTTCCTGGCCCCCAAGCTGGTCAATCACATCATCCTGCTGACGGATGGCATCACCTATGGTGACGATCAGGCGTGCCTGGAACTGGCGCAGTCTGCCGCAGACCAGGGTATTGGCATCAGCGCGATGGGGCTGGGCCAGGAATGGAATGATAAGTTTCTGGACGAACTGGCGTCGATCACCGGCGGCACATCCGATTACATCAAGTCTTCCAGCGCAGTGGTAAAATTCCTGAACGACCACGTGCGCAATTTGTCTGATGCATTTGCGGAAAGAATGTATATCTCTATCGCGCCAGACCCGGATATTCAACTGGAATCGGCATTTAAGCTGCTGCCTCAACCGCAGCCCCTGCCGATCACCGAAGGACATATTCCACTGGGCAGCCTGCATAAAAACCGCACCATTTCGGTGCTGTTTCAGGTTCAACTGCCAGCAGACCTGAAACCTGGCTTTCGTTCCCTTGCCCGGTTGATGGTTTCCGGCGATATTCTTGATAACAGCTTCCAGAAATACCAGACCCTCAGCGATGTGTCGCTGGAAGCCAGCGACGACCCGCCTATCGAGGATCCTCCGGTGGCAATTCTCGATGCACTTGGTAAACTGACGCTGTATCGTATGCAGGAACGGGCGCAGGTTGCTCTGGATGAAGGCAATGTCCAGGAAGCCACCCGCCGCCTGGAAAATCTGGCGACTCGTCTGCTGGAAATGGGCGAGCCGGAACTGGCCGAGGAAGCGATGTCTGAAGCACGGCGTGTCTCACAAACACGCGCGTTTTCGGACACAGGCAGAAAAAGTCTTAAATATCAGACACGGCATCTCCTGGCCGGGTCCTTGTTAGAAGATGTATAAAGCATGATTACCTGCCCGAACTGCACGCATAATAACCGCGAAGGCTCGCTGTACTGCGAAACCTGCGGTGAAAACCTGGTTAAAAAAGAAATGACCGTGCCCGCTGCAACGCGCAAGCTGGAAGCCTATTCCAATGACCCTGTGGCCAGGGCGACCTGGGGAACAGCCCGGTTTGGCGAAGATGCCATTATTACGGTGCGCGTGCGCGACTTCTCTGAACCGATTGTGCTTAAAACGGCCAAGCAGACCATCATCGGCCGTTACGATGCGGTCAACCCCCGGCAGCCAGACCTTGATCTGACAGCCTATGGCGCGCTGGAAAAAGGCGTTTCCCGCATTCATGCGTCTATTTCCCGAAGCGAAGACACACTCATGCTGACAGATATGGGCAGTGCCAATGGCACCCATCTGAATGGACAGCGTTTAATCCCCCACCAGCCTCGCCTGCTGCGTGACGGCGATGAGATTCGGTTAGGGAAGCTGATTGTCCATATTTATTTTCGATAGATACACATCAAGACGGAGACAGAATGATCACGCTACAGATTCACATCGCCAACGCAGAACCGATAAAAGTGGATGTTGAAGAACTGCCTTCAATGGCAGATATTGCAATTATCGGCTCGAATCCTCGTGATCGACAGGAGCGTGAACTAAGCTGGGTTGACGATGGGGTAAACACGATTATTATTCCCTGGTCGCGCATTAATTTTATTCAGATTCTGCCGGATCAGGAAGCGGACGAAGAATTCCCGCTGCCTTTCCGCAACGATTAAAGTGGATGCCATGACAACCAATATCCCCAGAAATCCTCAACGGGACGGCAAACGAATTCTGGTGGTGGATGACGAGCCGCGCATCATCGGCTTCATCCGCATGAATCTGGAACTCGAAGGTCATCAGGTAATCGAGGCGCATACCGGCCTGGAAGCGCTGGAGGCTGTGCGTACCAAGCTGCCGGATGTCGTCCTGCTGGATGTGATGATGCCGGACCTGGATGGCTTTGAAACCCTGCGGATGCTGCGGGAATTTACAGATATTCCTGTGATTATGCTGACGGCCAAGGGCGAAGAGAATGACCGGGTATATGGGCTGGAACTGGGTGCGGATGATTATATTACCAAGCCGTTTGGCCCACGCGAGCTGTCCAGCAGGATTAAAGCGGTCCTGCGGCGCTATGATACCGCCACAAAGTCACCGGAAGAAGCAGTGCTGCGTATTGATAACCGGCTGAGCGTAGACTTTAACCGCCGGGAAGTGATCGTCAACGGCGAGCACATCAAACTGCGCCCCACTGAATACAGGCTGCTCTATCATCTTATTCAGAATGCCGGCTGGACTGTCCCGCACGATCAACTGCTGGCCAAGGTGTGGGGCTATGAATATCGCGATGAAGCCCATTACGTAAGGCTGTACGTTAACTACCTGCGCGAGAAAATCGAAGAAGACCCCTCTCATCCCAGATACATCCTGACAGAACGCGGCGTCGGTTACCGCTTTGCGGATTTCAAGAGCGAAGCCTGACCTGCCCCCGGCATGCCTTGCGACACCTTCAGTTTCAACGTACAATACCGGGGAATCAGATGACTGATACCATCTACCCTCAAGGAGGGTTTTGTGGCCTCATTCAAAATTGTGGTAACCGGTCCTTTTAATTCTGGCAAAACGGCATTCATCAAAACCATTTCCGATATTCCCGTTGTCTCGACGGAAAAGCGCATCACCACCGAAGATCGAGGAATTAAGGCTGAAACCACTGTCGCCATGGATTATGGCCGGGCACTGCTGGATGGCGATACCCTTTACCTTTACGGCACCCCCGGCCAGACTCGATTTGACTTCATGTGGGAGATTCTCTCAGGCGAAATGGACGCCTTTATTGTGCTGGCAGACAGCACAGACCCGGCCTCCTTCCCTGATGTTGCCAGCCTCGTATCGCAGTTCTCCAGCTTTGTGGATGTCCCCCATCTGGTGGCCGCCAACAAGACCGATATGGAAGGCGCTGCCAAACTGAACGATGTGCGCCGGGGCATTCGCATCAACCAGGATGTGACCATTATGCCCTGTGTTGCCACCCAGAAATCCAGCGTGCGTCAGGTCCTCCTTCAGGTGGTTGATCTTCTTAAAAAGAACGCCTGAAACCGCATTATTCGTCAATTTAACGGGCTGTCAGAGCTGATTTATGAACCTGACAGCCTATTTTATATCCCTCATACACTCCTTTGATATTTCTCTGATGCAGGCTGGCTACACTTATAAGAGCAACTTATTAAGGTAGGACAAGAGGTTTAAATTATGAGCAAGGTTGTCGGTATAGACCTGGGAACCACAAATTCGGTTGTTGCCGTTCTCGAAGGTGGGGATCCGGTCGTCATTACAAACGCCGAAGGGAGTCGGACTACCCCTTCGATTGTCGCTTTCTCCAAGGACGGTGAACGCCTTGTTGGCCAGTCCGCCAAGCGACAGGCTGTGATTAATCCTGAAAATACCATATTTTCAGTTAAGCGTCTGATGGGTAAAAGCTATGCCGAGGCAAAAGCCGAAGCAGATCACCTGCCCTATCAGGTTGTCAGCGGTCCGGCCAACGACGCACAGATCAAAATCTCAACCACCGGGCGCAAATACACCCCACAGGAAATCAGCGCCATGACTCTGGCGAAGCTCAAGAAGGATGCTGAGGCTTACCTGGGGGATACCGTCACGCAGGCGGTGATTACTGTGCCGGCTTATTTCAATGACAGCCAGCGCCAGGCGACCAAGGACGCCGGTAAGATTGCCGGGCTGGACGTGCTGCGCATCATTAACGAACCCACGGCCGCTGCTCTGGCCTATGGCCTCGATAAGCAGGATACAGAAACGATCCTGGTCTTTGACCTGGGCGGTGGTACGTTTGATGTGTCAATCCTGGAAGTGGGCGATGGCGTCGTGGAAGTGAAGGCCACCAGCGGCGATACGCACCTGGGCGGTGATGACTGGGATCAGGTCATTGTGGACTGGATCGCAGATGAATTCCGCAGCGACACGGGCATTGAACTGCGCAATGATCGTCAGGCGCTTCAGCGGCTGAAGGAAGCTGCCGAAAAGGCCAAGGTAGAACTGTCGAGCACGGTGCAGACAGAGATCAACCTGCCGTTCGTTACCGCAGATGCCAGCGGGCCGCGTCACCTGCAAATGAACCTGACTCGGGCCAAATTTGAGCAGTTGAGCGCAGACCTGATGAAACGTCTGGCGGAGCCGCTGCAGCAGGCCCTGGCGGATGCCGATCTTGAGAAATCGCAGATCGACGAAGTAATCCTGGTGGGTGGCGGTACGCGGATGCCGATGGTGCAGGAATATATTCAGTCCACCCTGGGCAAAGCGCCCAACAAGGGCGTCAATCCGGATGAAGTAGTGGCTATGGGCGCGGCTATCCAGGCGGGCGTGCTGGCGGGTGAAGTTAGTGACGTGCTGCTGCTGGATGTGACCCCGCTCAGCCTGGGTGTTGAAACGATGGGCGGTGTGATGACGCCGCTGATCGAGCGCAATACCACCATCCCGGTTTCAAAGAGCGAGATTTTCTCGACTGCGGCGGATAACCAGACCGCTGTGGATATTCACGTCCTGCAGGGCGAACGGCCAATGGCTACGGATAACATGACGCTGGGTCACTTCCGGCTGGAGGGCATTCCCCCGGCGCCGCGCGGTGTGCCTCAGGTGGAAGTCAGGTTTGATATTGATGCCAATGGTATCCTGAACGTGACCGCCACCGACAAGGCCAGCGGCAAAGCCCAGAAGATCACTGTTACCGCCTCCACAAACCTGACTCAGCAGGAAGTGGATCGCCTGATCAATGAGGCGAAACAGCATCAGGCAGAAGATGAGCGCCAGCGTCAACTGGCTCAGGCGCGCAACGAAGCCGATACGCTGATTTATCAGGCAGAACGCGCCCTCAGCGATCTGGGCGATAAGGTGCCGGCATCAGACCGGGCCACGATTGAGCAGCAGATCCAGGATGTGCGGAACGTTCTGGAACAGGGCGACGCTCAGGCCATCCAGTCAGCAGTCGAAACCCTGCGCAATGCCACTTACGCATTGTCTCAGCAGGCCACGGCGGCAGGTGCCAGCGACGCCAATGGCGGCAGCAGGCGCTATGGCGAAGCACAGCCCGATGATGATGTGGTTGAAGGCGACTTTACCGAAGCCTAAAGCGCAAACCAGCATAAAACGAAAGCGCCGGGATCACATCTCCGGCGCTTTTTGTTTGCTGTGTTACTCTGAGGTCTGTTCACTCAGGTGCTGCTCGCGCAGCTGCTGGTACTCCTGTCGGAACGTTTCGACCATGGCGGTTTTCTCTGCCGCGGTCATCTGGCTGGCGCGAATCGCATTCAGCGCAATTTCCTCCAGTTCCTCAACCTCCAGGCCAGCCTGCTCAACCGCCGCAGCGTATTCATCCGTCAGGTTGGACTGATAATACGAAGGCATGCCAGACCCCAGCACCAGGGTCACCCCATCGTCATACAGGCTGCGCAGTGGATACTCGGAGAGATTGTCGATCCACCCGTGCCGCAGAGCGCGGTACAGGCTCAGGGTGACCGGAATGCTGCCATCAATGACCCTCTGTCGCAGTTCAGGCGCTTCAGCGATTCTCCATGCATCAACGAGCTGCGTGGGTTCGAGGTGCTCAAGCGTTTGCTCAAGCTCCTCAACCGAGGTGTCCTTGCCCGCATAAACGCTGCGAGGAAGCTGCTTCTTGGCCGCAGTCCGGAAGGCACGCTCGAACTGCCCTACAGGCTGCGCGCGTTCTGGCCCGCCCAGTTCCACCCTTACCACACCCAGGTTATGCCCGCTGCCGCTGGCCCAGCGAACAATCTCATCGGCGTGCCGGGGCTGGTTGCGCGCAATCGTCAGCACCCAGCGCATCTGCACCCCCCACCCCCGTTCGGCCCGGCTGCGACCATCGTTCAGTGCAGCCATAAACTGCTCGAACGTCCAGCCTTTTTCCGTAAAACGGATAGGGTCCACGCTGATTTCGGCATAACGGACATTCTGCCGAGCCAGCGCCACCCCCAGTTCGTAGGTCACATGAATCAGATCATCCGGGTGCTGCAGCCATTGTGTCGTCGTATCGACAATTTCATCCAGCCGGTCATATTCCGGGGCATCCAGCAGTGCGGCCCACTGATTAAAATGCTTCAGCGTATCAGGAACTTCGTTCTGCTCCGCGATGAGAATCAGGCGATCTTTTTGTAAAGCCCCTTCAAGGTGAATGTGCAGCTCTACCTTGGGCATGGCCTGCACAAAACTTTCAATTGACATGCGGTTACTTCCTTATGCGTAAACCACTGAGAAGACTCTCACCCATTTCCAGCAGACAGCGCACAGCCTTCTACACTGGCTGTTCTGCCCCTGCGGGTGGTTCAGCGCTGATCCTCAGGCTGCTGGGCAGATGCTTCCTGACGATTATACCCATTTGCCTGGGTACTGCTCCGTTTTTGCTGATACTGCAATGCCGCGTCGATCAGCCCCAGGAAAAGCGGGTGCGGCTGGTTCGGGCGGCTGCGGAATTCCGGATGAAACTGGCTGCCCACCATAAACGGATGATCGCGCAGTTCGGCAATTTCCACCAGATTAGCGTCCGGGCTGAGGCCGCTGAAGATCATGCCATGCTGTTCAAACTGGCCCCGGTAAAGATTGTTAAATTCAAACCGGTGACGGTGCCGTTCATCAACCAGGCCTTCTGGATGATAGGCTTTGGCAGCCTGTGTCCCCGGTTCCAGATGGCAGGGATACACGCCCAGGCGCATCGTGCCGCCCATATCTGCAATATCGCGCTGTTCAAGCATCAGGTCAATCACCGGATGCGGCGAATGCAGGCTCAGTTCAGAACTGCTGGCATCCTCCAGCCCGATCACGTTCCGCGCGAAGTCGATACACATCACCTGCATACCCAGGCACAGGCCCAGGTACGGGATGCTGCGTTCACGGGCATAACGCGCCGCCAGAATCTTGCCTTCCACACCGCGCTCGCCAAAGCCGCCCGGCACCACAATGCCATCAACCGCCTCCAGCCTTTCCCATCCTTTGTCGCGCTCAAGGTCACCGGAATAGACCCACTCCACTTCGAGGCGATGTTCTTTGGCGCTGGCCGCGTGAAACAGCGCTTCCCGCACGCTCATATAGGCGTCGTGCAGTTCGACATATTTGCCGACAATAGCGATTTTCACCGGCTTTGTGGCGGATCGCATCTGCGTAATCATGCGGCGCCAGTCGCGCAGGGCCGGTTTGCTGGCTTGCAGGTCAAGCTGCTGCACCAGATAATCCCCCAGGCCGGCATCTTCAAGCACCAGGGGGACCTCATACAGCAGATCAGTGGTAATCAGTGGAATGACCGCTTCCGTGTCCACGTCGCAGAACAGGGCGATCTTCTCGATCACCTCCTGGCTGACGGGATAATCGGTTCGCGCGATAATCACCTGCGGGTTAATGCCGATGCCGCGCAGTTCGCGCACGCTGTGCTGGGTTGGCTTGGTTTTTAATTCCTTGGTCGCGCCCACATAGGGCAAAAAGGTGACATGCACCGAAAGCGTATCGTTACGATGCAGGCTCATACGCATCTGGCGGATCGCTTCCAGAAACGGCTGCCCTTCGATATCGCCTACAGTCCCACCCACTTCCACCAGGACCACATCGGCATTATTGGTTTTGACCACACTCGCGATCTGGCGCTTGATTTCATTTGTGATGTGGGGAATCACCTGAATCGTCCCGCCGAGAAAATCGCCGCGCCGTTCCTTATCAATCACACGGCTGTACACCTGCCCCGCCGTGACATTCGAGGCGCGGCTGAGTTCTTCGTCGATAAACCGTTCGTAATGTCCCAGATCAAGGTCTGTCTCTGCGCCATCCGCAGTGACAAAAACCTCCCCATGCTGGTACGGACTCATCGTCCCCGGGTCTACATTAAGATAGGGGTCCAGTTTCTGAACAGCCACCTTCAAACCACGCGCTTTCAGAATGCGGCCAATGGCAGCCGCCGTGACCCCTTTTCCGACCGAACTAACCACCCCACCCGTGCAGAAGATGTACTTTGGTTTTGGCATTTTGCACTCACCATGGTCTCACTAAACAAAGCAGCGGCGGGGAGATTGCGTCTGCATCCTGTACTCCCCGCCGTTTACCTGGCTGTGTAGAAAATCGCAGAAAAAAGTTTCAGTCTGCTTTCAGATCAATTTCTCAAGATCGCTGGCGGTACGGCGCATGTCCAGAAAGATGAGGCCGAGCTTGGCACCTTCACGAACCAGCGTGGTCAGCACCGCTTCCTCACCTACGGCCATCAGAATCACATAGCCATCATTGCCTTTGATGTGGACCTGATCGAGGGAGCCTCGGCCCAGTTCACCGGCAATACGTTCGCCCAGTGAAATCATCGCGGCAGACATGGCCGACACGCGGTCTTCTTCGACACCTGCGGGTAAGGAAGAGGCCATAATCAGACCATCTACACTCACTACACCCGCCCCTTCGATTTCAGGTGTCGTAGCCTGAAGATCACGCAGACGATCCACCATTAACTCAGTCCGCGATTTTGCCATTGTCCACTCCTTAGCCAGCAACAATTGAGGCTATGTGTTGTAGATGAATCCCGTTGACTTGAAAGTGCTTTTACACTGCCTATTATACTGTAGTCATCGCGAACGGCAAGTCAACGTTATCCCACCGAATCAGCGCATCAGGCCTGTTCAATGTTTCATCTTAGGCTATACTGATGAAATGCAAACAAATCTTCTGACGTTCAGTTCGATTAGCGATAGCACAACGAAAGTGCATACCGAGCATGACGAATTATCCTCAGGAAACCCAAAGATCACTCGATAAACAACCGCATGACCCCGTCAGTCTGGTACAGGATGTTTCCCAACGCATCGTCCAGAGCGTCAGCCAGGTAATTATCGGCAAGCGCAACGAGATACGGCTGACGGTGCTGGGCCTGCTCACCCAGGGTCATATTCTGATTGAGGATATTCCCGGGGTCGGCAAGACCATGCTGGCCAAAGCCCTGGCACGCTCGATCGGCTGCACCTTCAGCCGTATCCAGTTCACGCCGGATATGCTGCCGTCCGATGTAACAGGTGTGTCGCTGTTTAACCAGAAAACACGCGAATTTGAATTTCGCGCCGGGCCGATCATGGCCCAGATTGTGCTGGCGGATGAGATCAACCGCGCCACCCCCAAAACCCAGGCCGCCCTGCTGGAAGCCATGGAAGAACATCAGATCACCGTAGACGGCGTGACCTATCCTCTGGAAAGCCCGTTTCTGATTATGGCCACACAGAACCCGATCGAGTACGAAGGAACTTTCCCGCTGCCAGAAGCGCAGCTCGACCGTTTTATGCTGCGCATCCAGCTTGGCTATCCCAACCCGGCCGAAGAACTGACCGTCCTTTCTGCCCAGCAGTATCAGCACCCGATCAACAACCTCAGTCAGGTCGTCAGTGCCCAGCAGTTGATGGCGGCCCAGCAGGCCGTGCGGGAAATTTATGCAGCAGACGAAATCAAACGCTACATTATTGATCTTGTTAATGCCTCCCGCCAGCACCCGGATGTTTATCTGGGCAGCAGCCCGCGTGGTTCGCTGGCCCTGTTCCGCACAGCACAGGCCCGCGCCGCGATGGCCGGGCGCGATTACGTCATCCCCGATGATGTAAAAGCCCTGGCGGAATCCACCCTGGCGCATCGTGTGATTGTCGGCCCTGCGGCTCGCATCAAGGACATCTCTCCCCGCACAATCATTCAGGATATCCTCGTCAATACGCCGGTGCCAGGGGCCTCTATGCAGTAAGGCTATGCAAAACAGACGTAATGCAGTCTACACCCTGCTGATCCTCACCCTCCTGACCGGCCTGCTGACCGGGCGGGCGTTTTTCTTCAACCTGGCCTATCTTTTTCTGGGCCTGCTGGTCATCTCCTTTGTATGGTCATGGCTGTCTGTGCGCTGGATCAGCATCACCCGGCGCACCCGCGCACGAAGGGCACAGGTCGGCAGAAATCTGGATGAGGCGTTTGAGGTTCGCAATCACTTTCTGCTGCCCAAGCTCTGGCTGGAGGTGCGCGATCATTCTGACCTGCCCGGCCACCGGGCCAGCCATGTCGTGCCACCGCTGGGTATTCGTGGTCGTTATCGCTGGCATGTCAAAACCCCCTGTCTGGCGCGGGGCGAATTCCGCCTGGGGCCGCTGACCCTCATCAGCGGCGATCCCTTTGGCCTGTTCCTGACTCCCCGGCGTCTGGCAGCAACGTCCAGTGTGGTTGTATATCCGGCGACTGTAGAACTCAGTTACTTCGAGTTGCCCGTCGGCACATTGTCCGGTGGCGAAGCCCGCCGCCGCCGCAGTCATTACGTGACCACCAACGCCGCCGGGGTGCGCGACTATGCCCCAGGCGACAGCTTCAACCGTATTCACTGGCGCAGCACCGCCCGCAAGGATCGACTGGTCGTCAAGGAGTTTGAGATTGACCCGCTGGTCGATATCTGGCTGTTTATGGATTTCTCCGCCACATCCCTGGTCGAGCATCCTTCCGTGCAGCGCGTCAATCATATCGGCCCGGTCATCTCTACCGGCCCCGGCATCCCCAACTCTACAGAAGAATATGGGGTCGTCGCCGCGGCTTCGCTGGCCAGGTATTTTATTGAAAAGCTGGAACGCGCGGTGGGGTTTGTCGCCTATACCCCTTACCGGGAGGTATACCAACCAGAACGCGGGAATCGTCAGCTCAGCCGCATTCTGCAAACCCTGGCCGTCGCCCGCAGCCTGTCAGATTATTCACTGGCCCAGATGCTCACGCTCGAAACCCCGTACCTGACCAGAGGCACCACCCTTGTGATCGTCACCTCCTCGCTGGATTCGGCCTGGGTGCAGGAAGCGCAGATCCTCATGCGGCGCGGCATCCGGCCGGTGTGTGTGCTTATCGACCCCTTCTCGTTCAGCGGCAGCAAACCCTCAGATGAAATACGCGCCCTGCTGCGGCTGGCGAAGATTCCGACAATGGTCATCAGCATGGGGGATGATCTGTCTGCGGCACTTGCACAACGGTGGACCTGAATGGAAGCACAAAAACCCTCTCATCATCGCCTGCGTTACCTGTATGTAACGGTGTTCATCAGCGGCATGACGACGCTCGCACTGGAACTTTCGGCCTCCCGGCTGCTGGGCAACGTCTTTGGCACAAGCAATCTGATCTGGGCCAACGTCATCGGGCTGATGCTGCTTTATCTGACGGTGGGTTACTTTCTTGGGGGCCGCTGGGCAGATCGTTCGCCCCATCACCTCACGCTTTACCGCATCATCACCTGGGCGGCGTTTCTGTGCGCCTTTATTCCGCTGGCGGCCCGGCCAGTGGTGCGCATGGCGGCATCTGCCATGTTCGGCGCACAGGCAGCGCTGGCGCTGGGTTCGTTCATCTCCATCATGATTTTGTTTTCCATCCCCGTGACGCTGCTGGGCTGCGTGTCGCCCTTTGCCATCCGGCTGGCAGTCCCGGCGGTCAATGAAGCGGGCAAGGTAGCCGGGCGCATCTTTGCCCTCAGCACCCTCGGCAGCCTGGTCGGAACTTTTCTGCCGGTGCTGGTGCTGATTCCGGCGGCAGGCACCTTCCTCACGTTCATCATCTTTGCCAGCCTGCTCTATCTCACCGGATTTACAGGCCTGTGGCAGCATCACCGCACCACCGCGCTGCGTACGCTGTGGATGCCGCTGGTGGTGGCGGTGCTGGCGTTTCTCATCATGGGCGGGCCGCTGCGCACTGCCGCCTCCGGCGCCGCGCTGCTGTACGACGACGACAGCGCCTATAATTACATTCAGGTTCAGGAAGATGCCAACGGCTACCGCTACCTTTATCTGAACGAAGGCCAGGGCATCCACAGCCAGTGGCACCCCGAAATCATCAGTTACCAGCGCACCTGGAGCTTCTTCCTGACAGCACCTTATTTTAATGCGCCGCCGGTTCTGCCGGACGAGATCGACTCGCTGGCGATTATCGGTCTTGCCGGGGGCACCATCGCGCGGCAGCACACCCACGTTTACGGGCATATCCCCATTGACGGCATCGAAATCGACCCCGATATCATCCACGTTGGCGAACTGTTCTTTGGCATGAACGAAGCGGAAATGCCCAACCTGACCACCTATGCCGAAGATGGCCGGTTTATGCTCAACCGCATGGACAGGCGCTACAGCGTCATTGCGGTGGATGCGTACCGCCCGCCCTACATCCCCTGGCATCTGACCACCGTCGAATTTTTCCAGGAAGTGGCACAGCGCCTGACAGAAAATGGCGTGGTGGCGGTCAATGTGGGACGCACGGATACCGACCGCCGCCTTGTCGATGCCCTGACCGCGACGCTGCTTCAGGTCTATCCATCTGTACATGCGATGGATGTGCCGCACTCGTTCAACACGATTCTGGTGGCCACGCGCCAGCCCACCGAAGCCAGCAACCTGGCCCGCAATGCACAACTGCTGCCCCAGGATGCCGCGCCTGTGCTGCGCGATGCGCTGGTTCTGGGGGCGCAGCAGATCGTCCCAGCCCAGGCCTCAGACATGATTTTTACGGATGATCATGCGCCAGTGGAAACGCTGGTGGATTCGCTGGTGCTGAATTTTCTGTTAGGCGGCGGTGCAGAGCAGCTCAGCCCGGGAAGTTAGCTGTGCTATGCTATGTGGGATACGATCAGGATAGGCATTTCCAGAAGCGGTGCCAGAAGCCATGACGGAACAGCCAGTCACCACCCCCATTGATACAGACACAGAAACGCCGCAGCGCCCGCATCCGCTGGTGCGTGCGGCCAGCCTGTTTTTGACAATTGCGCTGCCTTTCCTGCTGGTGATGCTCAATGTGCGCCTGGTCATGACGCCCCTCTTTCTGTATATCGAATACACCCGCCCCGGTTTCCCGGATGATCCTTACGGTTTTACGCGGGAAGATCGCCTGCATTATGCGCCCTATGCGGTGGATTACCTGCTCAACGACGCCAGCATCACCTTTCTTGGCGACCTCACCTTCCCGGATGGCACGCAGTTGTTTAATGACCGCGAGCTGCGCCACATGCGCGATGTCAAGGTGCTCACACAGGCGGCGTTTATGATCGCTGGCATCGCCGCCCTGCTGGCCCTGCTGGCGGCTTATGGCCTGTGGCGGCAGCATCGCCTGCAAGGTGCCCTGTGGCGCGGCGGCATGCTCACCATTGGCCTCATCATTACCATCATCGTGGTGGCGGTGCTCAACTGGAACTTTTTCTTCACCGGGTTTCATACCCTCTTCTTTGAAAGCGATACCTGGTATTTCCGCTACTCCGATACGCTGATCCGGTTGTTTCCAGAACAGTTCTGGTTCGATGCGGCGCTGGTGATCGGCGTGCTGACCACCCTGCAGGCCCTGCTGGCGATGTTTACCGGCATGCGCTGGCGCAAAAGTACGTTTTGACACTGGCAGCGGGTAATGATACGCTGTGAAAACAAGGTTGTCAGGAACATGACATGAGCAGATTCCATGCACTGACGAAGTGGTTCGTGGTCGGCATCGGCGTTAAACGCTGGCTGCTGATGATGAGTCTTGGGTTGTTCCTGACCTCTATCAGCCTGATGTACCTCGTCCTTGCGGTCTATCCACAGTTGGGTTTCGACTGGCCCCCGTTTCTGATCTCCGGCATGGTGGGCGTGGGCCTTATTCTGCTGGCGCTCAACAAGCTGGCCCGCAACCTGCTGGCGCCCTATCGCAGAAACCAGCAGGGCCGGGTGGTGGATATTGTCTATGCCCACCGCAAGCG
>CAZQIY010000012.1:54154-58128 GCA_964593565.1 uncultured Anaerolineaceae bacterium | reverse complement strand
GTGCTGAATATTCAGGGGCGGGTGCTGCCAGCCACGCTGGAGGATGTGAACCTTGTCGCCACAGTCCAACTGCACCCCGGCGGGCAGCCTGTGCGCATCCGGGGGGAATCGCGCATTACCCAGGCCGGCGGGCGCATTTCCAGAGTGGAAGTGAGTCCGCCGGATGTAGCCGCCTACAGCGAAAGCGTCGCAGCCATCCTGGAAGCGGATCTGGTCGTGATTGGCCCGGGCAGCCTGTACACCAGCATTCTGCCTAACCTGCTGGTGCCGGGCATCGCGGAGGCTTTGCGAGAAACCCAGGCCCATAAGGTGTACGTCTGTAACGTGGCCACCCAACCGGGCGAAACCGACGACTATACTGTTGCAGAGCATGTCGTCGCGCTGGAAGAACATGTCGGGCGTGGTATTTTCCAGACGGTGCTGGCCAACAACGCTTACCCACAGGAAAATGCCGGCATAAATACCCGGTATGTGATGCCCGTGCCGCCGGATCACAGTGTCCTGCAGCGTTACGAGGTCCGCTATACCGACCTGACAGATCAGCTTCGGCCGTGGCGGCATGATTCCAAAAAACTGGTGGATGAGCTGCTGGCGCTGTTAAGAGCATCGCAAACCCATACGCCCCCCTCCCGGCCAGTTATGGCGGCAGTGACGCCAGAGCATGGGGAATGGGCAGATTCGCCGGATAAATTGTAAGGTAATCATCGGGCACGCCTTGTAACGAAAGGGAAAGAGGGACCTTCACCATTGATCGTTTTACTGGATAACTGAGGCGCAGCACCTGATACAGCTCGCCTCTTTTCATATGTTGCAGGAGGAATGCAGATGAAGAAAAAGACGATCCGCGACGTTGATTTTGAGGGAAAGCGCGTCCTGATTCGCGTCGACTTTAACGTGCCCATTGAAAACGGGACTATCACCAATGACAAACGGATTCGCGAATCCGTGCCGACGATTCAGTATGTGCTGGAGAAGAATCCGGCGGCCGTCATCCTGATGTCGCACCTTGGGCGCCCCAAAGGCGAACCCGACCCGCAGTATTCGCTGTCACCGGTGGTGTCGGTGCTGTCCGCGCTGATCGGCAGAGATGTTGCCTTCGCGGAAGACTGCATCGGCCCGCAGGCGGAAGAAGCCGCCGCCAATCTGCCGCAGGGCGGCGTTCTGCTGCTGGAAAATACCCGCTTCCACAAAGGCGAAACCAAAAACGATGCCGAGATGTCCCGGCAGTTGGCTGCACTGGGGGATATTTTTGTTAACGACGCTTTTGGTTCGGCCCATCGTGCCCACGCCTCGACGGTGGGCGTGACAGATCACCTGCCAGCAGTGGCCGGGTTTCTGATGGAGAAGGAAATTGATTATCTTTCCACCGCGCTGGAAGACCCGCAGCGCCCCTTCGTGGCCATTCTGGGCGGCGCCAAAGTCTCCGATAAAATCGGGGTGATCGAAGCGCTGCTGGATAAAGTCGATCATCTGCTGGTGGGGGGTGGCATGGCAAATACCTTCTTCCAGGCCCAGAGCTATGGCGTAGCCAATTCGCTGGTCGAAAAGGATTCCATCGATACAGCCCGGCAGCTTCTGGACAAGGGTGGCGATAAACTGGTGCTTCCGGTGGATGCCGTCATCGGCGATAAATTTGAGGAAGATGCCGCTACTCAGATCATTGATGTAGCCGACGGTGTGCCGGATGGCTGGGCGATTTACGATATTGGCCCTAAAACGCTGGAATTGTTCCGGCAGCGCCTGAAGAACGCGCAGACCGTCGTTTGGAACGGGCCAATGGGCGTGTTCGAACTGAACCCCTTTGCCAAAGGGACTATCGCAGTGGCGCAGATTCTGGCCGATGCCACACGCGGCGGGGCCATTACCATCATCGGCGGCGGCGATTCCGCATCGGCCGTGGAAGGCGCGGGTTTTGCCGATCAGGTCACGCATATTTCCACCGGCGGCGGGGCCAGCCTGGAAATGCTGGAAGGCCAGAGCCTGCCCGGGGTGGTCGCCCTGCAGGATCAGTAAGCCGCACTAGTTGATTATCGCGGCCAGTTTGTCTACACTGAATACAAACAACGAGGAAATCATGAGCCGAACCCCCATCATTGCCGGTAACTGGAAAATGCACAAACGGGTGCAGGAGTCCGTGACTTTTGCACAGGAACTCGCGCCCCGTCTGGCGGCCTGTCCCACGGTCGAGCGCGTCGTCTGTCCGACCTTCCTGGCGCTGGCGGCAGTTGCCGAAGCGCTCGCCGGGACAGACATCGGTGTCGGTGCGCAGGATGCCCACTGGGAGGCCCAGGGGGCTTACACGTCCGAAGTTTCGGCGGCGATGCTGCAGGACGTTGTCCAGTATGTCATTATTGGTCATTCGGAGGTGCGCGCCTACCTCAATGAAACCGATGACCGGGTCAACAAAAAGATCAAGGCGGCGCTGGCCTATGGCCTGAAGCCGATTGTCGCTGTGGGCGAAAGCCTGGCCCAGAACGAAGCTGGCGAAACAGAGCGCTTTGTCAGCGGGCAGGTGCGCGCCGCCCTGGATGGCATCGATGCGGCCAACATGCAGAATATCATCATGGCCTATGAACCTATCTGGGCGATTGGCACGGGCCGCAATGCCAGCGGAGAGATTGCCAACCAGATCATTGGCGGCACGATCCGCGCCACACTGGCAGAACTGTATGGCAATAAAATCGCCGAGGCAGTGCGCATCCAGTATGGCGGCAGCGTCAAGCCAGACAACATGGCGGAATACATGTCGCAGCCAGATATTGATGGCGCGCTGGTGGGCGGCGCTTCGCTGAAAGCCGATGATTTTGTCATGCTGGTAGAAGTTGCCGCCCAGCAGAAAGGCGGTTAACACTGGTTGGTCTGGAAGCTCTTTTCCCCTGGATAACGGCTGCAGGGCTGTTTCTCCTGCTCCGCCAGTTAGAGCGCTGGCTGCATCAGCACATCTTTAAAGTTGGCTGGCTGGTGACCAAGAGCTTCCAGACCACCACCATTCTTTATTACACCTTCTTCCTTCCCGGCGTTTTTCTGCACGAGGTGGCTTACTGGCTGGTGGCTGGCATGCTCAACGTCCATGCCAAAAGTTCTATCCAGTGGCCAGAAGCGCAGGAAATCGCGGAACTGAAGCTGAGCTTTGTCGAACTGGCAAAAAATGTGTCCCCGCTCCGGCTGGCCGTCATCACCCTGGCCCCGCTGCTGACCGGGCTGGCCGCAGTCTGGTTTATTGCCAACAACATCCTCAACTTTGACGAATTCTTCGCCCGCCTCAGCACAGGCGAACTGGCGGATGTTTCCGGTGCGCTCCGCCAGCTTATCTCCACCCCGGATTTCTGGCTGTGGAGTTATATCCTGTTCACCATCAGCAACACGATGGTGCCTCGCCTACAGGATTTGCGCGGTCTGCGGGTCATCCTTGTCGCTGTCGGGCTGATCACCGTCGCCCTTATCCTGATCGGAGTCGGTAACGAGGTCGTGGTGCAGGCGCTGATCGGCCCGGTATCCGATGCCCTGAACCTCCTGTCTGGCGCCTTTATCATCATCATTTTTATCAATCTCATCTTTGTGCTGATTCTGGGCACAATCGAAGCGATCATCGAACGCATCACGGGCGACAGTGCCATGTTCCGGCGTGGTAAGCTGGTCGCCATGACGCGCCAGGAAATGCGGGAAATGCGCCAGCGGCAGAGCCGACGCGAATCGCGGGCGCTGCAGGCCCACAACACCCCTCGCCAGCCTGCCCGCCCCACGATTTACAGCCGGGCACTGGTAATCCCCGGCCCGCCCGGCGAAGAACCCGTCACCCAGAGCGATACTGTCATCGTCACCACAGACGAAAAACCAGCCCTGGAATCCCGTGCCAGACGAGATGACCGGCGCGGCCCGGAACTGGTTACCGGCGCTGTCACCAGTCGCGCCTCACTGGCAACCCCTGCCCTCGTGACGCCCCCGGATGAGGACGACGAAAACGACCAGAACGA
>CAZQIY010000012.1:29657-54054 GCA_964593565.1 uncultured Anaerolineaceae bacterium | reverse complement strand
CCCCTGCCCTGCCATCATCAGCACTATCATCAACAGATGAGCCTGCCCCCGATGATGAGCCGGCGGACGATCCCGCAGCGGGTGACGCCGAAGAAGATGACACCGAAGAAGATGAAGAGCCGGTTGAACAGGGCAGCGACCCCGATACCTGATGCTGCGGGTCAGGTGCCGAACTGACGATCTCCGGCATCCCCCAGCCCGGGCACAATAAAGCCAACTTCGTTCAGGTGTGTATCCACCGCCGCGATATGAATGGGCACGTCCGGATGCGCGCTGGTCAGCCGTTCCACCCCTTCCGGCGCCGCAATCAGCCCCAGGTACTTGATGCGCTTGACTCCCCACTTTTTGAGAATATCCACAGTGGCCACTGCGGACCCGCCTGTGGCCAGCATGGGGTCCAGCACCAGACAGACATTGACCGTAGGCTCTGTGGGCAGCTTGTTATAATACTGCACCGGGCGCAGGGTCTTTTCATCGCGGTACAGGCCGATATGCCATACCTGCACATTGGGCAGCAGCTCCATCACCCCTTCCACCAGCCCCAGCCCGGCCCGCAGAACCGGCACAAGGCCGATGGCATCCTCAGATTTATAACCCTGCGCGGTCCCCATGGGCGTCGTCACTTCATGAGGCGACAGAGTCAGGTCCTGGGTCGCCTCGTAACACAGCAGCAGCGCCAGTTCGCGCACAAGCTCCCGGAAGGAGCGATGATCGGTATCTACCGACCGCAGCACAGACAGCTTGTGGAGCACCAGGGGATGCTGCGAAACGTACACTTGATTCATGGTCTCTACCTGCCTTTTGTTAAAGCAACTGTTGCAACTCAGTTGCCGTCCGTTATACTAGAACATATAAGTCATAGCGGAGCAACGTTTTATGTCCGAAGATGGACGCCTTGTCAGCGGTCGCAACCGCACTGACGACCGCGAGAACATCGCTCTGCGCCCGAAATATCTCAGTGATATTATCGGCCAGGATCGTGTTCGTGAAAACTTGCAAATTATCATCGAAGCCGCCCGGGCGCGACAGGAACCAGTCGATCATATTCTGTTCTATGGGCCGCCCGGCCTGGGCAAGACCTCGCTGGCCCATGTCGTCGCCAACGAAATGAGCAGCAATATCCGCGTAACCGCCGGCCCGTCTATCGAGCGCGCGGGTGATCTGGCGGCTATTCTGACTCATATGAAACAAAATGACATTCTCTTTATTGACGAGGTGCATCGTCTGGGCCGCGCTGTCGAGGAAGTGCTGTATCCGGCCATGGAGGATTTCGCGCTGGATATTGTCATCGGCAAAGGCCCTGCCGCCAAAAATGTGCGCCTCAAACTACCGCGTTTTACCGTCATTGGTGCGACCACACGGCTGGCGCTGCTGGCCGGGCCGCTGCGCGATCGCTTTGGTGCCCGCTTCCGGCTGGATTTTTACGAACCGGAGGCCATGGAACATATCATCAACCGGGCCGCCGCCATGCTTAATGTGGAAATCGAACCGGGCGGCACCGCAGAAATCGCCCGCCGTTCACGTGGGACGCCGCGTGTGGCCCTGCGCCTGCTGCGCCGGGTGCGCGATTTTTCGCAGGTGCGTGCCGAAGGTATCATTACGGCCGAAGTCGCCACCGAAGCGCTGGCCCTCATGGAAGTCGATCATCTGGGCTTGGATGATGTGGACCGCCGCATTCTCCTGGCCATTATCGAAAAATTTGATGGCGGGCCAGTCGGGCTGGATACCATCGCGGCTTCGATCAGCGAGGACAGCAGCACGATTATGGATGTCTGCGAACCCTATCTGCTGCAGCTTGGCTTTCTGGAACGCACACCGCGCGGCCGTGTCGCCACCCGCAACGCCTACGAACATCTGAATATTCCCTACCTCAACGAGAACAACAACCATCAGCCCACGCTATTCTGAGGATCAGTGCGATGGACCTTCAACTGATTGGCCGGCTGCTTCTCGTGATTGGGCTTGGCATCGCCGGGCTGGGCGGCCTGCTGCTGGTGCTGGGGCGCTTCTTTAACCTGGGCGGTCTGCCGGGCGACATTCGGATTGAGGGACAGGGATTCACCTGCTTTGTTCCCATCGTCAGCATGATTCTCCTCAGCGTGGTGCTGACCATTCTGCTCAACATCATCATTCGCGTGATCAACCGGCCATGAATGTCTCTGACTTTGATTATGACCTGCCCGAAGCCTTTATTGCCCAGCATCCAGCAGAACCGCGTGATGCTTCAAAGCTGATGGTGCTGGACCGGCAGACCGGCACCCTGGAGCATCGCATCTTTCGCGACATTCTGGCATACATTCAGCCGGGCGATGTGCTGGTCGTTAATAACACCCGCGTCATCCCGGCGCGACTGAAGGCGACCAAAGCCGAAACCGGCGGCGCAGTCGAGCTTCTGCTGCTGCGGCAGTTGGATGACACGCGCTGGCGGGCGCTGGTCGGCGGGCGGCGCGTGTTTCCGGGCGTCGAGCTGCGCCTGCACGACAGCGACATCACCGCAGTCGTAACCGATACGCTGGACGAAGCAGAGCGCATTATTCAGTTCAGCCAGCCCATCAACACCCTGCTGCCCCGCCTGGGTGATACGCCCCTGCCCCCCTATATTCACACTCACCTGGACGATTCCGAGCGTTACCAGACCGTCTACAGCCGCCAGGAGGGTTCTGCGGCGGCGCCAACCGCTGGCCTGCATTTCACGGATGATCTGCTGCTGGCGCTGCGACAGCAGGGCACCATGCTGGCTTACTGCACCCTGCACATCGGTCTGGATACATTCCAGCCGGTGCGGGTGGAACAGGTCGAGCAGCATCACATTCATTCTGAACGGGCAGTGCTGACGCCGGAAAACGCGAAAGTCATCAACGAGGCGAAGCTGGCAGGCGGGCGCATCATCGCCGTAGGGACAACCTCCGCCCGCACACTGGAGACCGCCGCCATCCTCAGCGCCGGGGGCGACCCGGCACAGCCGCTGGCCCCGCTGGAGGCCTGCCCCTGGCGGCCTGTCACGGCGTTTGATCAGGATACCCGGCTGTTTATCTACCCGGGCTATCAGTGGCGCGTGGTAGATGCCCTCATCACGAATTTTCATCTGCCAAAATCAACCCTGCTGATGATGATCAGTGCCTTTGCCGGGCGAGAGAAGATTCTGCACGCTTACGAGGTCGCCAAACAGCACCAGTACCGCTTTTTCTCCTTTGGCGATGCCATGCTCATCACATAAATTGTCCGTTGACGCTGCCTGTGCCAGACGCTATAATGCAGTTACTTGCCCCTGCCTGGGGCAGTTTTTTCGTTATCCGCCAATTTTCCCCGTTGCGATAGCCTGTATCTGTTATCCCAGCGGTGGTAAGCGAAGATTGGAGAAATCCACAATGTATGCAATTATCCGTTCAGGCGGGCGTCAGTACCGCGCCGAAGTTGGTGCGACCATCGACGTGGAACGCCTTCCCTACGATGTAGACCAGAGCTTTGAAATTGATGATGTGCTGCTGATCGGCAATGGCGATAACACCGTCATCGGTCAGCCGACAGTCGATGGTGCAAAGGTCCGGGTGACCGTCGTGGATCAGGCACGCGATAAGAAAATCATCGTGTTCAAGTATCGGCAGCGTACCAATTACCGCCGCAAGCGTGGGCACCGGCAGTATTTCACGCGCCTGCGCGTTGATGAAATCGTAGTTTAAGCGCACAGGGGTAAGCACTTATGGCACACAAAAAAGGTGGTGGTTCCAGCAGTAACGGTCGGGATAGCAAAGCCAAACGGCTTGGTGTCAAGCGTTTTGGCGGCGAATATGTAATTCCCGGGAACATTCTTGTCCGGCAGCGTGGCACACAGTTTCATCCGGGCATCAACGTCGGCATCGGCAAGGATCATACGCTGTTTGCCACGGTTGAAGGTTATGTGACCTTCGAGCGGATGCGTGGCCGGGGTGGGCGCAAGCAGATCAGCGTTTATCCTGAAAAGCCGCAAGCCTAGTCACGAAGGAATCTGCAATGAAAGAAGCTATTCATCCCACCTGGTATCCTGAAGCAACGGTTACCTGCGCCTGTGGGAATACCTGGACAACCGGCGCGACGGTGCCCGAAATCCGTACCGACATCTGCTCTGCCTGCCATCCGTTCTTCACGGGCGAACAGCGCATTGTCGATACCGAGGGGCAGGTCGATCGCTTCATGAAGCGTCTGCAGCAGCGCGACGCGATCCGCCAGGCCGAGGAAGACCGCGTTGCGGCGCGCACCTCGCCTAATCTGGCGCTGTCAGAACTCGGACTCGCCAAACGTTATGTCAACATTTTCTCGGAAAACGGCATCGAGATTGTGGGGGAATTTGTCGCCAAACTCGAAGAAGGCGGCGACGACGCCCTGCTGGAAATCCCAGGGATTGGACGCAAGGTGCTGGCCGATGTGAAGCGCGAACTGCGCAACCGTGGTTATGAACTGCCGGAATCAGCCAGCTAACCAGCGAAATGGAAATGCCAGGAAGGCAGCATGTCTGTGACATGACTGCCTTTCTTTTTGTTTAGGCGCTAATCTACAAGGGGGAAATATGAGTCACGATGGCGGACGCATCGAGGTTATCTGCGGGAGTATGTTCTGTGGCAAAACGGAGGAGTTGATCCGGCGCATACGCCGCGCAACCATCGCTCGTCAGAAAGTACAGGTGTTCAAGCACCGGTTCGATGACCGTTACGAAGGGGTGACGAAAGTCAGCAGTCATAACGGCCAGTTTCTGGAAGCACAGCACATCAGCCAGTCTCATGAACTCCTGCCCCTGGTCCGGCCAGAGACCACCGTGGTGGCCATCGACGAAGTGCAGTTCTTTGATGCCGACATCGTGAACATTGTTAACGAACTTGCAGACCGCGATATTCGTGTGATCATCGCTGGTCTGGACCTGGATTTTCGCGGAGAGCCGTTTGGTGCGCTGCCTGATCTGCTCTCAGTTGCCGAAGAAGTCACCAAGCTGCGCGCCATCTGTGTCGTCTGTGGCGAATCCGCCAGCAGAACACAGCGCCTGGTCAATGGCAAACCGGCCCATTATGACGACCCGGTGATCCTCGTAGGCGCAGAAGAAAGCTATGAAGCGCGCTGCCGCAAACATCATGTGGTGCTTCATAAGACACCGGAAACAGCCGCAAAATCACTGTAAGCCCGCGTTAAATACTTTGCAACGCTAAATAAATCTGCTATAGTTAAATCTATCGTGAGAATTGCGGAAAGGAGCAAGATGATGGCTGTTACTAGTGCGCGCCTGCCTTCTGCAACGCCAAGCGTTCAACAACCAAAAGGAATGTGGCTAAAAGACCGGCGCTGGGACATGACTTATGTGATTCTCAGTGTGCTGCTGGTCCCTGTGCCCTACCTGCTTTACCTGTTGGGGGTTAATCAGCTTGGTATGCACCCGGATGTCAGCCGTAACCTGATCAATGGGTTTGTGGCGGTTGCTGTGGGCGGCCCACACATGATGTCTACCTTCCTGCGCACCGCGCTGGATAAGGACTTTAAAAAACGCTATCCGATGCTCATTCGTTCGTCAGTTATTATCCCCCTTATTGTCGTGTCGCTGGCGTTTCTGAATCTCAACCTGCTGCTGACGATTTTCTTTTTCTGGGCAATGCTGCATGTGCTGCACCAGGCCACTTACGTTACAGAGCTGTATAACCACAAGGAACACAAGGTGCTGCAGCGGCCTCCCATCAGCCTGAAGTCGCGCGCCATTGATTATGCCGTGATCCTGACCTGCCTGTTCCCGATGGCGGCCTACAAGATCAGCCAGGGGGCGTTTCAGGTCGGCACCAACGACCTGACATCGGTGATCCCGCATCTGTTCCAGGATACCTGGTTCTTCGCGCTGATGTCCGGCACATTTTTTGTGGCACTGGCGGCTTACGTCATCAAGACAATCGGGGAATACCGCGCCGGGACCATCAACTGGCCCAAGACGATTTTCATCTCGCTGACCGTAGCGGTGTTCTTTCCGCTGGCAGCCTTTGAAAACCTCGATACCGCTTTCCAGGGGGCCAATACCTGGCATTCGTTCCAGTATCTGCCGCTGACCTTCTATATCGTGAAAATTCGTCAGAAAAATGATAAAAACTTTGACGAACACGCGCCGCTGGTCTCGCGTTTCAGTAAAGGCGAAAACACACGCGGTCTGTACATGCTCAGCACGCTGATGCTGGGCGGTTCACTGGCCATCTTTCTGCTTGTGTATGCTGCCGCCGGGGTGATCAGGCCAGGGCTTGATCCTAACCAGCACTTTGATATCGCTTACTACACCGCGATTCTGTCATTCCTGTGGATTCACTACTACCACGACCATTTCCTCTTTACAGATTTTGAGGCGCTGGACGAGTAGCCTGCGCAAAACAGAAACTGAAGGATGTGCGGACAGGGACATGAGTAATAAATCATGTCCCTGTTTTTTATCTGGCGTTAGCGGGGTTTTGAGGGCAGCGTGCGTTCTGAGGAGGAAGGTTTGAGGATGATCTCTGTGGTTTTGAACGAATCCACCCGCACTTCCAGGACATCAGAATCATAGAACCACAGCGGCGCGCCCTGCCGGTCAACCCGCACTTCATACGGTTCGTCGCTCAGGCCGATCACCTCCAGCGTGATCGTTTCGTACTCAGGCTCGAACTGCCCCGCGACGCGCCGGCTCAGCACCAGTCGTTCCTCATCCTCAAGCGCGGTGATATACACCCAGCGGTACTCCCCATGCTGGTATCCCAGGCCCTCCCCCGCGTCTTCATAGAGGATGGTTTCGTGGCTGCCGGGGTAAAGGCGCAGCACCAGATTTTCGATGGATTTTTCGCCTACATGCTGCATCGCAGGCCACATCGGCAGCACCGTACCGGCACGCACATACAGCGGCACCCGTTCCAGCGGCGCGGTCACCTCAATTTCCTGCCCGCCCTGGATGCGCTCGTTCGTCCAGAAGTCGTACCATTCCATGCCACCGGGCAGATACACCCGCCGGCTGACAGCGCCCTGCTCCAGCACCGGGGCCACCAGCAGAGAATCGCCCAGCAGATAGCTGTCATCAATCGCGCGGATATCCGGGTTATCCGGTTCCGCCATAAACACCGGACGAATCACCGGCCATCCATATTCTGCCGCCTGCGCGACCACCGAATACAGATACGGCAGCAGGCGATAGCGCACTTCCATCGTCATGCGGTTGATGACTTCGTGCGGCTGGCCGAACATCCAGGGTTCGTGCTGGCCTGTATCCAGTGATTTGTGCCCCCGGTAGTAAGGCATGAGCACGGCAGCCTGCAGCCAGCGGGTGAACAGTTCACCGTCGGCATCTCCCATAAAGCCGCCAATATCCGGCCCGGTCATGGGCGCGCCAGACAGCCCCATATTGAGCGACATGCTGATACTGAGGCGCAGATGATCCCACGTTGCCGAATTATCGCCGGTCCACGACGAAGCATAACGCTGTGTCCCCGCATATCCCGCACGCAGCATATTCACCGGACGTTTGTCCGGGTTATGCATTTTCAGGCCTTCCAGAGTCGCCCGCGCCATCTGCATGCCATACACGTTATGGATTTCCAGATGATTCCCACCCAGCCCTTCCTTGTTGTGCAGGACATAATCCGGCAGGGTGCCGGCCGCCTCCGGCAGAAAAGTGGCGGGTTCGCACATATCATTCCACAAACCATCAATCCCGCTTTTCAGCAGTTCTCCACACTGCTCTGCCCACCATTCCCGCGTGGCTGGCTTCGTGAAATCCGGAAAATGGCATAAGCCCGGCCACACACAGGCCGACACCTGCTCGCCATCCGGATAGCGGACAAACACATCCTTTTCGACGCCCGCCTGATAAGAGGCATAATCTGAGTCCACCTTGACTCCCGGGTCCACAATCGCCACCACCTTAAATCCCTGGCTGTGCAGATTGCGGATCATCATTTCCGGTTCGGCGAAGTGTTCCCGATCCCACGTAAAGACCCGGTGGCCATTCATGTAGTGAATGTCAAGGTAAATCACATCGCACGGCATCCCGTGCTCGCGGAATTCCCGCGCCAGTTTGAGCACATTTTCCTGGGGATAATAGCTCCAGCGGGACTGCTGATACCCCAGAAACCACAGCGGCGGCATGAGGATTCTTCCGGTGAGTTCCGTATAACGGGACATCACCTCGTTGACATCTGACCCCGGAAACAGGTAATAGCTTAAAGCGCCGCCTTCAGCCTCAAAGGTCAGCTCAGAAGCCGCTTCCTGGCCGACATCCGCCCATCCACGATAGCTGTTATCCCAGAACACGCCGTAGGTGCCCTGGTTGTGCACCCCCAGATAAAACGGAATGTTGTAATACAGAGGGTCTGTGCCGCGATGATAAGCAGACGGCGGATCGGTGTTCCACAGGCTGTAACGTTTGCCGCGCAGGTTCAGGCCTTCGGCACGTTCCCCCAGCCCATAGCTGGTTTCTTCCGGGCGCAGGGCAATCGAAAGCCGCACCGCCCCATCTTCTCTGACCTGCATACCCGGGGAGTCTGCACAAACCATCTGCCCGTCCGAAGTCGTGACTTCCAGCCGAAATGGCTGCTTCCAGATATGGTAGACATACTCCTCTGTATGAATGACCAGTTTGCTGCCCTCGTCGGTGACTTCCGGCACCAGCGGAACCCAGTCTGTTTTATGGACGGCATACGAAAAATAGGTGTCCAGTTCTGCCGCGGTGGTGGCCTGGCGCACGTGCAGACAATTAGCAGCCAGCCACTTCAGTTCCACCCAGCCCTGCTCGCAGCGCAGCCTCAGGCTGGTTTCCAGTTCGAGCACTTCCTCCACCGCGCCGATAATACGCCACTTCAGGACAACATTCTGTTTAGGCACGGCATGAAGCTGGTCTGCCCGCCGAAAGTGCTCTGCGGTTGCAAGAATATCATCCACAAGCGCCTGGCCGCCAAGGCTCCTGAAAAAATGAAACGGTTCGGGAATTTGCTTTGTCATCTCGCCCACATTCCTAACTAAACGAAAACTGTACCCACTGCATAGGATCGACCGGCACACCCCCTACCCATAACTCCCAGTGTAAATGCGCCCCGGTAACACGCCCGGTTGACCCGATGGTTCCAATAACCTGCCCTGTGGTCACAAAATCGCCAACCTGTACATACTGTTCTGTCTGATGCCAGTACCCGGAATAAACTCCCCAGCCATGATCGATCACGGTGGCCACCCCCCGGATATTCAGCGTATCCGCCAGCACAACCCGCCCCGGCGCTGTGGCCAGAATGGGCGTGCCGGGCGCACCGGCAAAATCCGTGCCGCTGTGGAAGCGATCTACCGGGCCGCCGTTGTAGCTTCGCCGTGTGCCAAAGGGCGAAATGACCGTCGCGGCGGCAGGAAGTCCCATCGGGCCGCTGAAGTGACGGGGTTCTGTAAACGGGCTGGTGACCGTCTCGATCAGTTGCAGCTCCGCTTCTTCCACGGCGGCATCCAGCAGCCCATCCCTGCCCGCCATCAGTCGGATATACTCCTGTCCATAGGGGCCAGCCACGACCTGCAAATTCAGTGCATAGGGGGTTGTCGTGCCGTCATTCATATCAACGGCCACCAGTTCCAGCGGATAGATTCCCCCTTCAGTAAACAACGGAATCCCCTGCAGGATGATGTGCCGGGTATGATTTTCTTCAGAACCAATGCCCAACTCCCGCCCAAGGAAGGTGCCGCTCATCAGCACAGGCACATCTGTGGTGATGCGGATCCCAACCGCCTTGCCTTCGATCAGGGTTGGCGGTGCGACTTCCAGCCCGGTAAACGGCGCTGGCAGGTCTACAGCCAGTTCCGGCACCTCAAAACCAGGGATAATCAACCGCTGGCCAGCATAAATCAGCGTGGGATTAGAGATGCTGTTTGCTCTGGCCAGATCATTGACTGTCAGGCCGTAGCGTGTGGCGATTCTGAAAAGCGTTTCGCCCCGGCTCACGGTATGGATCAGATGAGCAGATGATTCTGGCGCGGCCTCCTCTGCGTCCTCAACAGGTTCAGGTTCGGTAAGCGCGGCTTCCTCCCCTACCGGAGGCGCAGGCGGTGCAGGCGGCACAGAGGTCACCACCACAGTCGGCTCAACGATCAGTTCCAGCACGGGAGTTGCCTGTAGAGGTGGCTGCGCGCTGTCCGCGTCTGGCATCAGGCGCAGTTCCTGGCCGACATAAATGGTATTCGGGTTGGTGATTTCATTCAGGGCGGCCAGTTCTTCTACCGTCTGGCCATAAAAGCTGGCAATGCTGCGCAGGGTTTCGCCCGGTTGTACCCGGTGGGTTTGCGGAAGCACAGGCGCCAGGGCCTCTCCGGTAGGGATCAGCAGCCGCTGGCCGACCTGGATGTTGCCCGGGTTGACAATGCCATTCATGCTCGCCAGAACGTCAACACTTATCCCGTAATTCTGGGCGATACGATACAGGGTTTCGCCCCGCTGTACGACATGGAGGGTAACGCCGTTCTCTGTCTCCTGCGCCGCACCCGGCGCTGCTAACAATAATCCCGCAGCAATTAAAGTGCGGGTAACGATAACGCGGAACTTCATAGCACTTCCTCATCGAAGCGAAGCTGATCGCCAGCCTCCACTCGATCCAGTATCGATGGCAAAGCCTCAATATAATACTGTGCAGGGGCGCGGGGTGCATAGGCCGGACGCCAGGGTCGGGCGAGTTTTTTATCCACCACAACCCCGGCTTTATCCAGCCACACGACACCGATGTCGTAAAACACAAAGAACATATGAATGGCAGTATGGGCCTGCCCCTCATGTCCGGTCACGAACAGCAGGCCCTCATGCTCCGGTAGTTGTCTGGTAAACTGCAGCCCGCGGAAGTGACACCAGTAGCTGCTGCACCAGCGCGCACGCGCCAGGATCACTTCGTTGGTGGCTGCGTTACGAACAATACGCCACGTCGCGCTCATGGGATCAAAAGCGCCTGCCCGACATAGATACGATGGATGTTGGTGATGTTGTTCGCCTGGGCAAGCTCCGCAATCGTCACACCATACAGCAGCGACACCCGATACAACGAATCGCCGGGGAGCACGATGTAAATATCCTGCGGCTCTGTTGGCTGCGTCGTCGGTACAGGCGTCGGCGTAGCATCCGGCGTAGTGCTGTCCGGCAGGCGTAACTGCTGCCCCACCTGGATACGATCCAGATTGACAATGCCGTTGAGCTGTGCCAGCGTCGCCACATTTGTGTTGAACAGCCGGGCGATGCGGGTCAGATTGTCGCCCGGGCGCACCACATAAATATTGTCCGAACCCAGTTCGGGCACTGGCGCTCCCGGCGTGGCAGTTACCACCACCGTAATGGGCGTGCTGGTCGGCGTAGGAGTCGCCGGGATTGGCGAGCGCACCGGGATGATCAGCGTCTGGCCCACATGGATCAGATAATTGCTGCCCAGGCCGTTCACCTGTGCAATGGCGTCAATCGAACTGTCATAACGCTGCGCCAGAATAGCTACACTTTCGCCGCGCTGGACTGTGTGCGTGATCTGATGCGGGAATGTTTCGCTGATCGGCGGCGCTGCTGCTGTCGGGGTCACCGTCGGTATGGCTGTGTTGGTAGGCTGCAGGACTGCGACAGTAGCAGTCTCTGTCAGGTTGACTGCTGCGGTCGCCGTCGCGTCTGCAATAATGGCCGTAGCCGTCAGCAGCATCGTATCTTCTGTGGCGGTGGCCGGCACGGTGACCTGTTCCGCCGCAGCAGTTTCAGTTACACTGAAGACCGTCGTGGCAGTAGCGGCGTCGCTAATGGCGGTGGCCGTCAGGAACAGCGGATCTTCTGTCGCGGGCGCTTCCGTGGCCACTGCTGTAGCCGTAAAATCTGCGCTGGCCGTCTGTGTCGCTTCAGCGATAATCGCAGTCGCTGTCAGCGCCAGTGGGTCAGGGCTGGGTTCCTCAGTCGGTGGTTCCAGGGTGGGCGCTTCGGTGGGCGGCAGGGGTGTTACAGTGGCCGGGACTTCCGTTTCTGTCGCGGTCGCTTCTGTAACGGAGGCCGTCGCCGTAAAATCCGCGCTGGCCGTCTGTGTCGCTTCAGCGATGATCGCAGTCGCCGTCAGCGCCTGTGGGTCAGGACCGGGGTCTTCCGTCGGCCCTTCCGGGGTTGGCCCTTCGGCAGTCGGGATAACAACATCAGTCCCTTCTGCGCCTGGTGCGGTGGCTTCCTCTGTGACCTCGCCCCCTGCTTCGGTTGGCGATGCGTCTTCAGTCGCTTCTGCGCCCGCCGCCACCAGCGATGCTGCATCCAGATAAATCTCGTTGTTCTTGACGGGAACGCCAATCGTCGTCCGCACAAAGACCGTGATCGTATCCCCCTCGGCCTGCGCCTCGACCTCATATTCGTTGTAGGCATCGTACTGCTCTACCCCGCTGGGCGACCACACAACGCTTTCGCTTTCCGGGTCTGTGCCCCCTGCCGGGTCGATGCCCACCTGTACAAATACGTCACCATCTTCTTCGCTGATGTCGGTCTCGTCAAACGTATTGGACCACACATAAGCAAAGACACTGAAGCGCAAATCTGCCCCGGGCGTGATGCCGCTTACCTGCTGGTAAACCCCGCCATCGTGGGTCGCAAAGAAGGATCGCAAAAGCTGGGCACTCTCGCCTTCCATCACCCGGTCGCTGTCTGCCTCGACAGGCTCATATTCCGGCTGAATGTTGGCAAAACTGGGTGAACCGGGGTCCGCCAGCAGATGCCAGGGCGTCCACCCTTCGGCCACCTGACGCGGCGGCTGGCCCTCAAGTTCGTTATAGGGCGCTTCAAAACCAGGATTTTGCAGAAGATTGTCATCCTGCGCACCGACAGAAATCCCGGCCAGAAGGATGGCATACAGCAAAAGTACAAGTGGAGATAGAACGGATTTTCTCATGAGGACTCCCGCATGTGAGGCTTGTGCTGTTTTACTGACTTTAGAGTATATGCTGCTTCGCGCTGCAAGCCAAATGTACATCAAAATCTCTCAGGCTGGCCAACCGGTTTCATGCTTTGTTAATGTGCGGGCACACCACCGTCGGAACCCACCTGCCCTGCCCGGCATTATGGGACTGCACATAGAATTTTCTGCCCGGTCAGGTATACTGTGAACATCGATCAATCACATGCACTGGTGCGCGTTCGCACCCAAACCCATGATTATAGGAACCTGCCAGCTTGAATTTTATCTGCCCGAAGTCGGCTCTCTTAAAGAAAAGCGCAGCATCCTGAAGTCGATGCTGGCGCGGCTGCGCAACACCTTCAACGTCGCAGCCGCAGAAGTGGAACATCAGGATGTGTGGCAGTCGGCGGTTATTGGGGTGGTCACGGTGACCAATTCCACCAGCCACGCCGACCAGACCATGAGCTATGTGATCAACTGGATCGAAGAGCATTATCCGCAGGCGATGATTGTCAAACAATCCACTGAAATCATCACCTGACTTTGTTCTGGTACACGTTTTCACAAACTGAAATCGGCGTTATACTCAGCCAACTTTAGCGATATATCGACAGTTAGAGAGGTTTGCATTGAACCTGCATGAATATCAATCAAAGGCGCGCTTCGGCGCGTATGGTATCCCTGTGCCTACAGGCCAGGTCGCCAGCACCCCGGACGAAGTGCACACCATAGCCACCGAAATTGGCGGCCCGGTGGTCGTCAAATCGCAGGTGCTGGTGGGCGGACGTGGCAAGGCCGGGGGCATCAAACTGGCCAAAACTCCGGACGAGGCCCGCGCCCGCGCCGGGGAAATTCTGGGCATGGATATCAAGGGGCATACCGTGCGCAAGGTGCTGGTAGACCCGGCGGCCAACATTGCTCATGAAATCTATCTGGGCATCACCAATGATCGCGCAGCGGCCAGGCCGGTGCTGATGGCTTCTTCAGAAGGCGGCGTTGAAATCGAGGAAGTCAACCGCACCAACCCGGATGCTATCGTCCGCGAACATATTGACCCCTTCATGGGCCTGTACAATTACCAGTTGGTGAAGGTCGCCCTGGGGATCGACCTGCCGCGCGAGCACTGGCGCGCTTTTGGCAAAATCGCCCAGGCCCTGTACCGCTGCTTTATCGAAAATGATGCTGTGCTGGCAGAAATCAACCCGCTGGTCATCACCGGAGAAGGCGAGCTGATCGCGCTGGATGGCAAGATGTCCATTGATGACAATGCCCTGCTGCGCCAGCCCGAACTGGCCGCCCTGCGCGACACAGACGCCGAACCGGAAGCCGAAACCCAGGCGCGCGAGGCGGGCATCAGCTATGTCAAGCTGGATGGTCAGATCGGCTGTATGGTGAACGGCGCTGGCCTGGCGATGACCACGATGGACATGACCAAACTTTATGGCGAACAGTACGGCATCGGCCCGGCGAACTTCCTGGATATTGGCGGGGGCGCAAAGGCAGATCAGGTATCAGCCGCCCTGCGCATCATCCTGTCTGACCCGAACGTAAAAGTTGTGCTGCTGAATATTTTTGGTGGCATCACACGCGGCGACGAGGTGGCACGCGGCGTCATCGAAGCCTATAACGAAGTCAAGCCCCAGGTGCCGATGGTGATTCGGCTGCAGGGTACCAATGCCGAAGAGGGCCGCGCCATCCTGGAAGAAGCCCGCATTCCCAATGTAACCACCGCAGCCACCCTTACCGAGGCGGCTCAGAAAGCTGTTGATGCCGCGAAAGGAGCAGCATAAGTCATGGCTATTCTCGTCAACGAAAATACAAAAGTCGTCGTCCAGGGCATTACCGGGCGCGAAGGCAGTTTCCACACCCGCCGCATGATCGAGTATGGCACCAACGTGGTCGGCGGTGTAACCCCCGGCAAAGGCGGTGAATGGTTCGAAGGCAAACCCATTTTTGACACCGTCGAAAAAGCCGTGGAAGTGACCGGCGCCAACGTCAGCCTGATCGTCGTACCCGCCGCTTTTGCGCCGGATGCCGTTTACGAGGCCGCCAACGCCGGCATCGAACTGATTATCTGCCTGACGGAATTTGTGCCGGTACAGGAGATGATGAAGGTCTATCATCACGTCAAGCGCAGCGGCAGCCGGCTGATCGGCCCCAACTGCCCCGGCATTCTCGCCCCGGGCATCGCCAATATTGGCATTATGCCCGGGTACATCGCCAAACCGGGCAATGTGGGGGTCGTTTCAAAAAGCGGCACCCTCACTTATGAAGTCGTCTATGCCCTCACCCAGGCCGGGCTGGGCCAGACCACCTGCGTTGGCATCGGTGGCGATCCGATTATCGGGTCCACCTTTGTCGATATTCTGCAATTATTCGAGGATGATCCTCAGACCGAAAAAATCGCCATTCTGGGCGAAATCGGCGGGCGCGCTGAGGTCGATGCGGCGGAATTTATCAAAGCCAACATGACCAAGCCAGTTGCCGCCTTTATCGCTGGCGCCAGCGCGCCGGAAGGCACGCGCATGGGCCATGCCGGGGCTATCGTCGAGGGGGGCGAAGGCACGGCGGAGGAAAAGATTGCCGCTCTGCGCGCCGCCGGGGTGCGTGTTGCGGAAAATCCGGAGCAAATCCCGGACCTGCTCAAATAACCACAACCAAGGGCGCGTCAGACAGGCGCGTCCTGTATTTTTCTCACGTTGTCCTGATGTATCCAGCCCTGCCGGTCATCCGGCAGCACAAACCGCAGCCACGCCTCCCGCGTTTCCAGAATACGCAGTTCCGCCGCCGCGTGCAGCTCGTACAGCAGCAGATAATCCTCCCCCGGCCCGCTCATCACCGGGGCTGTTAATTCAATCACAACGCCGGGCGGACGGAAGGATTCTGCATAAACCCGGCTGCCCCACAGCACCAGCCCCACCCCCAGCAGCAGCGCCAGCGCCAGCAGCGGGCCTTGCAGATAATGCCGCCAGTCCCGCCGCGCAATCAGCGCGCCCAGCAGCGCAAAAAATAATACCCACACCCCCAGCACCAGCCAGCCCAGTTCCGGAAGCGTGAACAGGCCGGCGGTAAAGGTCGCCAGGCTGTCTATTGCCGCTGCTTCGTCCCCTTGCAGATCGACCCGCAGCACACGGATGCGCGCCAGCGCCGCACTGACCTCGGCATCGCGGGGGGCCAGCGCCTGTGCCCGCCGGTAACTGAGCATGGCCCGGCCCAGATCGTCCAGTTCCAGATAGGTGTGCCCCAGATTGTAATAGATCGCGCTGTCGTGTACGCCCTGGGCAATCAGCACTTCGTACAGGCTGCGGGCGGCTTCAAAATCGGCCTGCGCATACAGCGCGTCGGCCTGCTGCGCCACCTCCGCCGGGCTGTCCTGCGCAGCCGCCATGCGAACCCCCACCGCGCACATCAGCAGAATCAGCAGCGCAGCACGTCTCACCGGGCCTCCCACTCAGCATCAACGGCGGCCAGAGTCGCGGCGGCGTGGCGGGCCAGTTCCTGCGCATTGACCGGCTCAACCGGCGCATACAGGCCCTGATCCGCCTGCTCGAGATAATTCAGCACCTCGCGCCGCAGGTCAGGATCAAGGCCCTGGCGCTGCATGGCCGCTTCCACCTGCCAGGGATTCAACTCGCTGGCCGCAGCATCCAGCTTATCGGCAAAATAGCCGATGATTCCGGCGCGGATGATGCGATGCTGATCCTGCGCCGGGGCTTTGCGGGCCGAAGCCAGCACCTGCTGGGCCTGCCGCAGCGCCTGGGACCGCCGATAAGCGCCGCCGCGCTGATTCTGCTGGCGCTGGCGCCATGTCCGCCACCAGACCGCCGCCGCCAGCAGCGGAGGCACAGCCCACAGCAGCCAGAATCCACCGCCCGGCCCCGCCGCAGAGGCCCCCAGCGTCGCAGGCACAGGCTTCAGCGCCAGCCGTTCCGCTTCGACCACAACCGACTCCGCCGGGGATTCTGCCTCCTCAGCCGGCAAAACCTCAACGGCGAAGGGTACGGTGCTCAGCGTCTGATAGGCCCCCACCTCCGGGTCGAAGTAGGTCAGCGTAATTTCCGGCAGATTCTGCTGGCCCGCCAGCAGCGGCGTAAACAGCCATTCAAAAATCTTTTCACCGACCAGCAGGCCCTCTGTTTCTTCCGCCACAAAAGCCGCCGGGTTGGCATAGATGCGCCAAGCCTCTGTCTGCGGCAGTTGGGGCGCGGTCAACTGCTCCAGATTGGCGCTGCCGCGTACCGTCAGGCGCAGCGTAAGCGGCTCGCCCACCGTTGTGGTCTGCCGGTCCAGCGTGGGCTGCATCTCAAGCTGCCCCACCGCACCGTTGAACCCGGCTAAATCATCCTGTGCGGGCAAAGGCTGCACCTGCACATCCACCGCCTCTGTAAACAGCACCTCCCCGGCCTGCAATGGATCATCCGGGATGACAAACGCGGTGGGGTCAATGCGGATATTGCCAGCATAGGTGGGATACAACGCCACCCGCCGTTCCTTGACCTCGTAGGACTGGCCGTTGACGATGGTGTTGTACTGCTGCACTGTGTTAAATTCGTGCTCCCAGAACCCATCGAATGAAGGATCAACCACCGAACCGCGATTGGTTCTGGATACCGTTGAATACAGCCGGAAGATGTAGGTGACTTGCTGGCCGACATAAGGGGTGCTGCTGCTGACGCTGGCTACCACAAAATAATCCTCCTGAGCCTGCGCCACCGGCACCAGGCAGACAATCAGCAGCAGCCATAAAACGCCTCGCCACAACATCGCCAACCGCTACCAATCCCGCAGATTCGGCTGCGCGGGTGTGGCGGCCCGGTTCAGAAATTCGCGCAGCGTCTGCTGATTTTCCTGCACCGCGTCCAACTGCCGCTCCACATCCTCGATGCTGAGTGGGCCACCCGCCGACGGCGTGGGGGTTGAGGGTTCATTGCTGTCCAGTATGCCGGAGACTCCTTCCTGTGGCGTAGCCTGTTCATCCGGCGGGCTGTCTGGCGGCGGAGTCGGTGTAGCGGTTGGGCCAGCCTGCCCGGCCGGGTTGTTGGTCGGGGTGCTGTCGGCCTGGTCCTGTTCCGGGTCGATCTGCTGCTCCTGGGGCGTTGGGGTGGGCGTGGGCACCTGCTGCTGCAGGGCCAGCTCGTAATTGTATCGCGCCTCTTCATCCGCCGGGTTGATGCGCAGCGCCTGCCGGTAAGCCAGCACGGCATCGTTGTAACGCGCCATCGCGAACAACACATTGCCCAGGTTGTAATAAGCCTGAAAGGCCATCGCCTCGTCCGCATTTCTCAGCGTCTGTTCCAGCGCCGCAGCGGCATCTCTCAGCCGGCCCACCGCCGCCAGCGCGCTGGCCGCATTGTAATAGGCCGGTGCGTCGTCCGGCGCGTTGACCTGCGCCACCTGGTAAACATTCAGCGCGGGTTCGTATTCGCCACGCGCATACAGCGCATTGCCCGTGTTGTTGCGCTCTGCCGGATCGGTCCTCAGGCCCGTCACCACCAGCAGCACCATACCCCCTATTACGATCAGCCCCAGCCACCGCTTCAGCATCATTTGCTCGTCCGCCGCCCCATCAGAAACATCTCCACAGACAGCGCCGCCAGCGCGACCAGCACAAAAATGCCGAACCGGTCCACCGCCCGCGATTCCACGCGGTTATCAAGCTGCCCGGCCTCCACCTGGCGGATTGTCTGAACAAGGTTGGTGATTTCCGTGCCGCTGGCGCTGGCCCGCTGGTAGATTCCGCCGGTCTGCTCCGCGATGGTGCGCAGAGTCGTTTCATCCAGCCGCGATACCACCAACTGCCCGGTTTCATCCGCCTTGTACCGGCTGATCTGACCATCAGCAGCCAGCACAGGCACCGGGGCGCCTTCCGCATCGCCATACCCCAGCGTATAGATGGTGACCGCCTGCTGCCGGGCCTGTTCCAGCGCCTGCTCGAGCGTACCTTCGTGATTTTCGCCATCGGTCATCAGCACGACCAGACGCGCCGAAGGACGCTCCGGGTCAAACAGATCAAGCGCCGTTTCCAGCGCCTCCTCGATCACCGTACCCTGCTGCGTGATAACACCGGTATCCACACTTTTCAGGAAAGCCAGGGCCGAATCTACATCTGTGGTCAGTGGAAACTGTACATAGGCCGAACCGGCAAACAGCACCAGCCCAACTTCGTTCCCGCGCAGCCCTTCAAACAGATCATGCAGCGCCAGCTTGGCCCGCTGCAAACGGCTGGGGAGGATATCCTGCGCGGCCATGCTGTTGCTGACATCCAGCACCGCCACCAGACTGACGCCCTGAACCTCGATAATGTCCGTGTTCACCCCCCAGACCGGGCGCGCCAGCGCGATAACAAGCACCCCCAGCGCGCAAAGCCACAATCCGCCGCGCCAGAAGTAGCGTCGGTCAGACCGCTGCTCTGCCAGCTTTTCCACCAGCGCCACGTCGCCCAACTGGCGAAACGCCCGCCAGTAGGCATGCCGCCGCCACACCAGAAACACCGCAAACAGCGGGATCAGTGCCAGCAGAATCAGTGCGCCGGGGTTGAGAAAAAGGCTGTTCATGGGACGATCTGAAAAAGAGTATGCCGCAGCAGGCGTTCAATAAGCAGCAGGACAAACGCAGCAGGCAGCAGCACCCACGCGGCCTGATCCCGCCAGTTGACAAACACCTGCCGCTCAATATCGGATTTTTCCAGTATGTTGATCTGGTCGTACACCGCCCGCAGGTCGCCCAGTTCCGTCGCCCGGAAGTAGCGTCCGCCGCTGGTTTCCGCAATTTTGATCAGCGTGGCCTCATCAAGGCCGTTTTCGACATAGAGCGTGCTGCCATCGCCAGAGGCCGCCACCGGGACCATATCGCCGCTGCCCATGCCAATGGTATACACCCGGATTCCCAGCAGCGCCAGGGCATTGGCGGCATCCAGCGGTGTGATGCCCTCCGCGTTGTGCGCGCCATCCGTCAGCAAAATCACCACTTTAGAGGGCGTCTCGCTGGTGCGCAGCATGTTCGCCGCAGAGGCCAGCCCCAGGCCGATGGCCGTACCCTGCCCCAGCCCAAGCTGAGAGGCAAGCTGTATCTCGTCCAGAAGCCGCAGCAGCACGTCATAATCCAGCGTCGGTGGGGCCTGATGAAAGGCCTGCTGGGCAAAAACCACCAGCCCGATCCGGTCAAATTCACGGGCGCGGATAAAATCGGCAATGACGCTCTTGGCCGCCTCCAGCCGGTTCTGGCTGCCAAAATCCTGAGTCCCCATGCTTTCGGAAATATCCACCGCCAGGACGATATCCACGCCCTGCCCCCGGATCACCTCCTGCACGCCGCCAGACTGGGGCCGCGCCAGGGCGATCACCAGCAGCACCCAGGCCGCCGCCCGCAGCAGATCCGGCAGCCAGCGCAGCCGCACCCGCCACGTGGCCGGTAACCCCGCCAGCAGCCGGATATCCGAATAACGCAGGACGCCGTACCCCGGCCCGGTACGCCAAAAATACCAGTACGCCAGCGGCAGCACCAGCAGCGCCAATGCGAGGGGATGCGCCAGCCGGAACGTCAAGCGCCGCCTCCTGCATCGTCACGCTGGCGGGTCTGCCCCGCCGCCTGAATCCAGCGGGCCGTCATGTCCAGATACTGTCTGGCTGCGGGTACGTCCGGCGTCTGCCGGGCAAACTTCACCAGATCCGCCTGATTCAGAAGCTGATACAGCCCATTCAGCAGCGGTTTTGGTAGATGAGGCTGCATATCCTTCACCATCTCACTGGTCGTCAGTTCGCTGGCGGCAATGCCAAACTGCCGCGCCAGATAATCGCGCAGACAGTCCGCCGCCGCCGCATACACCAGCGCGGGTTCCATCGTCTGCGGGTTGATCTTCTTTAAGGCGGCCAGCACGGCCCGCGCAGCTTCGGTGGGTGGCTGCTGTGCGCGCTCCTGCGTGTTTCTGCGCCGGTCCACAGCCCAGGCCGCGGCAGAAAGCAGCACCCCCGCCACCCCGATCACCAGCACCGGCGGCACATACAGCGGGCTGACCTGTGGCTTTAGTGGGCGCAGCGTCAGATCATCAGCCTTCAGCACGCTGGGCACCTGAAACCGCAGCGGCGCTACCACCAATTCCGCCGGCGCTGCGTCTGGTGGCTGGTACACAATTACTGTTTCCGGCGTTTCAAACTCGCCCGGCTCCCACAACACCAGCGTCAGCGACTGCTGATATTCCAGCCCGCCATCTGCCCGCTGGGTAATCTCCAGTTCGCCGCGCTGCCGCACTTCAATAACGCCCCACTGTTCCGGCACCTCCGGCCAACTGACCAGAGTGTGCCCCGGCGCAAAAACGGCGGATAGCGTCACATGGACAGGTTCGCCCACCAGCGGGCGCATCTGCTCCGCGTCAAAGCGGACGTCAACCGCCGCGCCCTCCTGGGCCAGCACCGCCCGCCCGGCTACAAGCAGCAGGATTCCCAACAGCCAGCGTCGTTTCATCAGCGTACAGCGCGCTCCCGCCGCCGGAAAAATTCCGCCAGCGCCCGCAGATAATCATCATCCGACACCAGATGAATGCGATCAACCCCCGCTTTGGTCAGGGCGGTTTCGCGCATCTGCTGAAAACGCTGGGCCTGTGCGCCAAAGCGCAGCCGCCAGTCCGCAGAGCCGGTATCGACCCACACCCGCGCGCCGGATTCTGCATCCTTCAGGCTGACCAGCCCGACAGCAGGCCAGGCATGTTCCAGGCGATCATTCAGTGTGATGGCAATCACATCATGGCGGCGGCTGGTGATGCGCAGTTCCGGCAGATATTCGTCGCTGGGTAGCAAAAAGTCGGAAATCAGGAAGATAATGCTGCGATGTTTCAGCACGCGGTTGAGGGTGCGCAGCGCCGCCACCATGTCGGTGCCCTGCCCCGCTGGCCGCGCCGCCATCAGGTCGCGAATCAGCCGCAGGATATGGTTGCGCCCCTTGCGCGGCGGCACAAACAGCTCTACCTGATCGCTGAACACCAGCAGCCCCACCCTGTCGTTGTTGCGCGTGGCAGAAAGCGCCAGCACCGCCCCCAGTTCCGCGGCCAGATCGCGTTTGGTGCGCCCCGCAGTCCCGAACAGAATCGAGGCGCTGGCATCCAGCACCAGCATTACCGTCAGTTCGCGCTCCTCGACAAACTGCTTGATAAAGGGTTCGCCGGTGCGCGCCGTCACATTCCAGTCAATGCGACGCACATCATCGCCGGGTTCATAGGCGCGCACGCTGTCAAAGGTCATGCCGCGCCCTTTGAACACCGCCCGGTACGACCCGGCAAAGGAATCGTTGACCAGCCGCCGCGTGCGCAGCTCGATCTGCCGAATCCGGCGCATAACTTCCGGGTCAAGCATCAGGGAACCTCGATATGCCCGATAATCTGCTGGATGATCTGGTGCGGCGCGATGCCTTCGGCTTCCGCCTCAAACGTCGTCACCACCCGATGCCGCAGCACATCCAGCGCAATCGCCTTGACATCATCCGGCGTCACATAGCCCCTGCCGCGTATAAAGGCGCTGGCTTTGGCCGCCTTCGTCAGCGCGATGGTGGCCCGGGGCGAAGCGCCAATTTCGATGTAAGGCGCCAGCGACTTCATCCCCACCGATGCCGGGTCCCGCGTGGCGAAGATAATGTCCAGAATATAATTCTTCACCCGGTCATCGACATAAATCTGATGCACCACCTGCCGGGCCTGGCTCACCATTTCCCGGTCAATCACCTGGCGCGGCGGCGCGGCGGGTTCGGCGGTCATGCGCTCCATGATGGTGCGTTCCTCGTTGCGGGTCGGGTAGCCCACAATCACCTTGAGCATGAAGCGGTCAAGCTGGGCTTCCGGCAGCGGATAGGTCCCTTCCTGCTCAATTGGATTCTGGGTGGCCAGCACCATAAACGGATCACCCAGCGGGTGCGTGCGGTCCCCCAGCGTCACCTGCCGTTCCTCCATCGCTTCCAGCAGCGCGGACTGCACCTTGGCCGGGGCGCGGTTGATCTCGTCCGCAAGGATAATGTTGCTGAAGATGGGGCCGGGGCGCGGGGTAAAATCCCCGGTGCTGGGGTTGTAAATCTGCGTCCCGATCAGGTCCGAAGGCAGCAGGTCCGGCGTAAACTGAATGCGCTGGAAGCTGGCATCCAGCGTGGCCGCCAGGGTGCGCACCGTCAGGGTTTTGGCCAGGCCAGGCACCCCTTCAATCAGGATATGCCCGTTGCTAAGCAGCGCGACCAGCAAACGGTGCAGCAGGCGTTCCTGCCCGACAATAATCCGTCCGGTTTCTTCCAGAATATCCTGGACAAAACTGGCTTCGCGCTGAATGCGTTCGTTAAGTTCGCGGACTGAGTTCATCGATTTCTCCGGGTGTGCTGCATCCCCCCATTTTACCCTGTCCTGCAAATGTGCAAGGGCCGCTATAGGCCCCCGCACCCAAGTATGTTAAAATTTTACCTGATGTCGAGTTCATAGTAAGACATGCTCCGGAGATGCCAGTGATTAATCCTCGGCTCAGAACGGCCCTGATCTATGCCAGTATAGGTTTTATCATCTTTATTGTCTTCATCAGCCTCAGCAGCACAAGCCAGCGCGTTCAGGAAATTGGCTTTACAGACCTTGTGGGCTATATCAAAACAGGCAATGTCCAGCGGCTCGAAGTCACCGGCAACCAGATCATCATCACCTTTGATGATGGCCACCAGGCCGCCACCACCAAAAGCCCGGAATCGACAGCGCAGGAGCAGTTGATTCAGTTTGGCATTACCCCCGCACAGATCGAGCAGATTCAGTGGGATTTTCAGGAACCCAGCAACCTGCCCCGCATCGGCTTTAATCTGCTGACCGCCTTTCTGCCCATCGTGCTGATCGGCGCGCTGATTTTTGTCATGTTCCGCCAGGCACAGGGCAGCAATAATCAGGCGCTGTCCTTTGGCAAAAGCCGTGCCCGCATGTTCATGGGCGATCACCCCGGCGTCACCTTTCTCGATATTGCCGGGGCGGATGAAGCCAAAGAGGAACTGGCCGAGGTAGTCGAGTTCCTGCGGGAACCAGAAAAATTTGTGCAGCTAGGGGCGCGCATCCCCAAAGGCGTGCTGCTGGTGGGCAGCCCGGGCACCGGCAAAACACTGCTGGCCAAGGCCGTCGCAGGCGAGGCCGGTGTGCCGTTCTTCAGCATTTCCGGGTCCGAATTTGTCGAGATGTTTGTCGGTGTCGGTGCCAGCCGGGTGCGCGATCTGTTCGACCAGGCCAAGCGCCACAGCCCGTGCATTATTTTTGTGGACGAAATTGATGCCGTTGGGCGGCACCGGGGCGCGGGCCTGGGGGGCAGCCACGACGAGCGCGAACAAACCCTCAACCAGATTCTGGTCGAAATGGATGGCTTCGATACCGATACCACTGTCATTGTACTGGCGGCCACCAACCGACCCGATATTCTGGACCCGGCCCTCACCCGGCCCGGACGCTTTGACCGCCGCGTGATTCTGGATCGCCCGGATGTGCGCGGCCGCGAAGCCATCCTGCGGGTGCATGCACGTGGCAAGCC
>CAZQIY010000012.1:11519-29557 GCA_964593565.1 uncultured Anaerolineaceae bacterium | reverse complement strand
CCCGTGCGCAAAGTGACGATCATGCCGCGCGGGCTGAGCGGCGGTTCTACCCTGTTTCTGCCGGAACAGGACATCAGCTATTTCACCCGTTCTCGCCTCAAAAGCCAGATTATCGTGGCGCTGGGCGGACGTGCCGCCGAAGAAACTGTTTTTGACGAAATTACCACCGGCGCATCGAGCGACCTGGAGCGCGTCACCAGGCTGGCCCGCGACATGGTCACCCGCTTTGGCATGAGCGAAAAACTTGGCCCCATGATGTTTGGCCAGAAAGAGGAAATGGTCTTTCTGGGGCGCGAGATTGGCGAACAGCGCGATTACAGCGAGGCCGTCGCCGAGCAGATTGATGAGGAAGTCCGGGCGATTGTCTCCTGGGCCTATGACGAGGCGCGCCGTCTGCTGCGCGAAAACCGCAGCAGGCTGGATGTCGTTGCCCGGCGTCTGCTGGAGGTGGAAACCATCGATGATCGTGAATTTCTGGAACTCATGAATGCGCCATCACCCACCGTCTGGCATCATCCGCCCCCGGCCGATTCTATGCTGCCGCCTGATGTGCCCGAAACAGACCGGGGAACAGATCGGAAATCCCCCCTCGGGCCAAATCCCAGCCCGGCATAATCTTATTTCCAACGCTTGAGGTGTCCTGTAGATGCAAACCGCCCCTGATGCGCGTGTGCCCCGTGCTGCTTATTTCCTGCTTTTCAGCATCCTCATTATTGCCGCCGTTCTGCGTTTTGTCGGGCTGGACCATGCCCCTTCCGGTGGGCATGGGGATGTCGCCTGGATCGGGATCAACGCGCTGGATTGGGTGGATCGTGGAATCTGGCCGTTTTATGTGCGCGAACTTTACGCCCCGGAACCGATACCGGTTTACCTGACCGGATTACTGCTGCCGCTGACCGGTATTTCCTTCCTGCCCCAGCGCATCATCACGGCCGCCTGGGGGGTGCTGTTTGTGGCCTTTCTGTTTCCCGCCACCTGGTGGCTGCTGGATGGCAAATCAGGTAATTTCCGGGCCAGCGCCGGGTTATTTGCCTCATTTGCGGGCGCAGTCAGCCTGCATGTGGTCGCCCTCAACCGGCTGGGCATGGAATCGCCCCCTTTTCTGACGGTGCTGGTGCTGCTGATCTGGTTAACAGCCAAAGCCTGGCGGCGCGGCAGGTACAGATACTGGGTGCTGGCCGGGGCGGCGCTGGCGCTGGCGCAGTACACCTTTCTGGCGGCGCGGCTGCTGCCCATTGTCCTGGCCCTGTGGATTGCGCATGGCTGGTGGGCAGACCGGGCGCGTGCGCGGGCACAGTGGCGCGGCTGGCTGGTGATGGCGATCACCTCCTTTGTCCTGACTTTGCCAGCCCTGATCCTGTTTGTCACTACCCCGGAAGCCTTCTCTGCACGCGCAGACGCCGGTACCGCCGCCACGGGTGGATGGATCTGGCAGTTTGATACCAGCGCCTATGGCGGCATCCTCAGCCTGATTCTTCAGAAATTCGGCCTCACGCTGCTGGCGTTGGGCATTGAATGGCGCGGCCCGTACAACATCATGAACCTGCCCATGCTTGGCCCGCTGTTCTTTGCCGGGTTCCTGATCGCCCTGCCGCTGGCGGTGCGCCGTTTCCGCCACATCGCACATGGCTGGCCGCTGCTGGCTATACCCGTCATGCTCATCACCGATCTGATCAGCGGGGCTGTGCTGGAAATTCACGCGCTGCATCAGATGGGGGTGCTGCCATTTGTGTATATCCTCAGCGGCATCGGGCTGGCCCATGCCTGGGATTTTCTGCTTGCGCGCCTGCACGCACCACTGGCCCGAATCATGCTGGCGGGTGGGCTGGTCCTGCTGGCGGTGCTGCCGGCGGCTGTGCGCATGAACCACTATCTCCAGGTGGTCATCCCGGGCCAGTATGCGGACCCACAGGCGGCCTGGCAGCGTGCCCAGACTGATGTGGACCTGGGGCGCTACCTTGCCGCGCATGCCGATCAGGCATTTCTGCTGCCCTATGCCGAATACAGCCGTTCTGATGTGGCATGGGTGCTTGCCGACGGTTTCCGCCAGCGCCGCAGCGCCGTGAATGCCGAAGGCCATCTGGATATTCCCAACCCGCCCGACGCGCTGACGCTGGTGTTCACAGAGCATCCGGAACGCCCGCGCCACGATGGTTTCCCGGCGCACTTCGACCCGCGCCTGTGGGTGCTGCTGCATGAGGATACCGTCTGGCTGCTGCCGCCCCTGCAACAGGAACAGGTCGAGCAGGTGCTGGCGCTTCAGGACACCATCACGCCGCAAACGCTGCAGGATCGCAGCCAGTCCACCATTGCCCGGCTGTATCCTGCCACCTCGCTTAACGACCTGTTCGCCCCCCGTCCGGTGGTGGATTATCCGCTGGAGGCCGTTTTTAATGACGAGATTCGCCTGCTGGGTTATACCATGCCAGATCAGGACCTGGAACCGGGCCGGGTGGTTTTTGTGTCGTTATTCTGGCAGCCGCTGCGCCCCCCCGGCGAAGATTACGAGGTGTTTGTTCAACTGTGGTCAGACAACCAGGACGCTGTTGGAAATGCGCATGACTTCCCCTATGGGGGCATGTACCGCACCCGCATCTGGCAGCCGTCTGAAGTAGTGACCACCCACCACTGGATCGCGCTGCCGGATGATCTGCCGGTTGGCCGCTATACACTGATCACGGGCCTCTACCGGCTGCTGCATAACGAGCGTGTGCTGGTCACTGGCGGCAGCACGGACCCAACCGCCCGGATTGTACGGGCGCCGGACCTGCGCCATGCGCCACCAGCCGCCACAGTTGCGGGCCAGCCACCAGAAACGCCGGTGCAGTTTGGCGATACTGTCGCGCTGCGTGCGCTGCAGGTGACGGTCAACGATCAGGCACAGACCGGCCGCCTGTGGCAGGCAGCCCCCGGCGATACAATTACAGTCGATTTATTCTGGGAAACGCTGGAGCAGCCCGCTCAGGATTACTCTGTGTTCCTGCATCTCAGTGACCAGCCAGAAAACCCGCCGCTGGCCCAGGCGGATGCCCTGATGGGCGGCGAATTTCCGGCAGGGGCGTGGCGCCCCGGCGACAGCGTGCACGATCACCTGACGCTGCATCTCCCTGCCGATCTGGCGCCGGGAACCTATGATGTGCTGGCCGGGGTGTATTTCTGGCAGACGGGGGAACGCCTGCCGCCGCAGGCAGGTACAGAGGCACAGTCTGAAGACCGGGTCCGTCTGGGGCGGGTGCAGGTCACCGCGCCCGGTTCATCACCGGCCGATCAGTGAGCAGAAGTTAATGGCCTGGGGCGTGCCGCAGGTGGCCAGCCCCTGGCCGATCAGAATCGCCAGGCCCACGCCGCCAATACAGACCGCCGCCAGCACCAGACAGCCGCACCACGCGACCGGTCCGCCAGAAAGCACCTCAAAAAACATGCCAAAGACGGAGGTAAATATATCCAGAAAGCCACCCACAATCTGGAAGCCTGTTAAAAAAACCAGCCCCACCCCACACAGGCAGACACACCCCAGCACAATAAGAACGGTGTTCCCAGGATCAATTGATTGCAGAAAATCCACGATGTTACTCCTGTGGTGGTCCGGCCTGAATCTAAGGGGATGAAGGGCACATGCCCTGCTCGGCACTCAGCAGCTGCCACTCAGCGTCATCCTGCAGATAACAGGTGCAGTACTGCGTCGGGTCTGCTTCGCCGCGCCAGAGGATAAAGTTGACATGAGTCTGAACACAGGTCTGGTCCTCAACCTGGAGCACCTGTGCAGTGGACAGGCCGATGCCACTTTGCCGGGCTTCCTGAACAAGCCAGATTCGAATCTGCTGTTCCGGTGCGCTGCCTGTGGCAATCGCCACCTCCCCCCGCGTCGCCAGAATGATGAAAAAACAAGGGGTCAACAGCACGGTGAACCAGATCACCAGCCCGATTATACATCCAGGGCGCCGCAGCGGGTGGCGCTGCTGTGTTCCGGTCTGGGGTTGTTTACCTGTTTCCTGCGGGGTTTGCATGTGGGTTCCTCACTGACAGCAGATCAATACTAGCGTTAAGGCTCATACTTCTGCAAATCGCATCTGAAGCCGATCCGCTTCGTCATAACTGGCGTGCACAAACAGCGGCGCGGCCCCCGCTTCAGAATCCAATATGCGTGGCAGAATGTGCGGCAGGTCCTCCACCAGATCAAGCGTTAGCAGGGCTTCGCGCGGCACCCAGTGCAGGGTGCCCTCCTCGCACTGGTCGAGGATATCCCGACTGCTGCTGTAGCCCACAAACACGAAAAGCAGAATGCCTGTGGCCTGGCCTGCATCGATGTTATACACCGCTTTTAAGTGCAGGTCCCGCACGTGCAGGCCGGTTTCCTCATAAATTTCGCGCTGTGCGCTGCTGTAGGGGTCTTCGTCGCGCTCGATATGACCGCCAACCCCGTTATAACGGTTGGGGAAAACGCGCTTGTGCGCCGCCCGTTTCATCAGCAGCACATCGTTGCCATTCAGCACGAAGCACAAGGTGCGCGGCATCGTCAGCCAGCGCCCGGCAGTGGCGTCTGCGCCCTGTTCATTTGCGCCCATAACGTCCCTTATCCTGCATCTGTACGCTTTTCATCTGAGCAATGATTGTCAGCAGGGTTGCTTCGTGCTACCCTACATTTACACCTTGTGTGATAAGGATCCCCATCCATGTCTGCTGACCATCATCACACCCCTACGCCTGATCTGCGCATCGTCCCTGCAGAGTCCCTGCTGCCCCACGAGGAACATGATCACCAGCGAGCACTTCCCCTTATCGAACGGCTAAAAACAGAAACTTTCATCATCAACCCGCCCATCGTCGCGCCAATTGATGACGATCAGTTCGTGATTCTCGATGGCGCAAACCGCTGCTATGCGCTCCGAACGCTGGGATATCCACACATGATCGTTCAGGTTGTCTCTTTTGAACGTACAAGTGTCGAACTGCTCACCTGGAATCACATCATCAGCCATTGGGATGCGCAGATTTTTTTGCAGCAGCTGCAGGTACTCCCACAGCTTAGCATCACCGAAGGGCAGCATCATCAGGCAGTGGCGCATCTGGTCACACGCAGCCAGCAGATTTTTGCCCTGTGCGCCCCTGCCAGTAACATTCATGAGCAGAATGCCGCCCTGCGCCAGGTCGTTCGCCTGTATCAGCAGAATGCAGTGTTGTACCGCACCCCCCTCAGCGACCCGGAAGAAATCTGGCCGCTGTATCCGGAGGCTGTCGGGCTGTTGTTTTTCCCGCCTTACCAGCCTGCGGATATCATCGCTGCCGCCCGGCTCAAAGCCTACCTGCCCCCGGGGGTCAGCCGTCACATTGTACACGGGCGGGCGCTGCGTGTGAACTACCCAATTGCGCACCTGAAGGACAGCGATACGCCGCTGCAGGAAAAAAACGAGGCGCTGCTGCGCTGGCTTCAGGAGAAGCTGGCCCGCCGCCAGGTGCGCTATTATGCCGAATCGACTTACCAGTTTGACGAATGAGGTCACGATGCCACAGACGGTTGAGCAGGTTTTACAACAGGCAGAATTCTATTCCGATGGGCAGGTTTATCATCTGATCGGCCTGCCGGGCAAGGCGATGACCGCCGCAGCGGGGGTGCTGGCGGAGATCGGAGAGCCGTTCTGCGCGCTGATTGTAGATAAGGATGAAGTCAGCCTGCTGGTCCCAGCAGAGGCGTGGCAGGATTTTCAGAATCGCCTGCCCGGTGCCAGAGTCAGCGAGGTGAGCTACCGGCTGATTACCATCGATGCCGTGCTGGAGCCTGACCTGATCGGATTTCTGGCCCACATCAGCAAGGCGCTGGCCGATGCCAGAATCAGTATTCTGGGGTTCGCGGCCTACAGCCGGGATCATTTTTTTGTGCCAGCCCACCAGTTTGATCTGGCGCTTTCCGAACTGAAGAAGCTACAATCCGGCGCCTGAGGTTCGTACCAAAGCATTCCATACAGATAGAAGGCAGCCTACCCGTGTCTGATATTCCCATATTCCCAACCAGCACCCCACCCCGCCCGCGCGATGAAGTCAAAATCGAGCAGATCGAGATCACGCCCTATCCGGATCGCTTCCGCATTCATCTGCATATCGTCGTAACCCCGTTTCAGGAACGGCCAAACCTGCTCATCGTCGCCCACAACGAGCAGGACGTGCTGGTGAGCGAACTGAACGTCATCGAAACCATGCACCACGACATGGAGTTCACCCTGCATCTGCGCGGTGTGGATGACCCCACCGGTTTGTACACGCTGTCGGTTGATCTGTTTTACGAAACGCGCCAGCCCCCCCAGGACCGGCAAATCGAAACGTTTACTATTCCACCAGCACAGCATGATGACGACTCTATGGCTGATTGAGCCGCTGGCCCGGCAGATTGCGGAATATACGCGGCAGGCACGCCCCAACGAAGCCTGTGGGCTGATCGCAGGGCGCGATGGCCGGGCGGAGCTGGTGATTCCGGTGCCCAATATCGCCGCAGACCCGCGCCATCATTACGACATGGACCCGCAGGCGCTGGTGAAGGCCATGTTTCAGATCCAGCATCACGGCCTCGACCTGATCGGCATTTATCATTCGCACCCCACAGGCGACCCTATCCCTTCCCGGACCGATATTGCCTGGGCCGCCTATCCTGATGCGGCCTATGTCATCGTGGGCTGGCGCGAGGACGAAACACAGTTCGCAGCATGGCGCATCCACCGCCACGAAGTCACCCCGCTGGCGCTGCATATCGGGCCGCAGCCACCGCAGACATCCCCGGCGGAGTTGTCAAATTCCCATAAATTCGCCATCATTGTCAGCGCAGTTCTGGCTTTTGTGTTTATGATGATACTGTCTTTATCCCTGCTTCCCCCTGCGCCGCAGATACCGTAGTGAGGCAATCATGCTCCTGAAATTCATCCTTGTTGGACTTATTGGCCTGCTCAGCGGCGGAATCGTCAATGTACTGGCGGATACGCTCCCGCACCGGCAGCAGCCCACCTGGCCGCGTTACCCGGATGGCACACGCCGGCCTGTCAGCGCGTGGCTGGGCGTGCTGGCCTTCCTCACCGGGCAGCGGGCTTCGCCTTCCGGGGCGCGCCTGTCGTGGCGCCACCCGCTGACGGAAATCGGAACCGCCCTGCTGATGATTCTGACCGTGGCTGTCACCGATGGCGACCCCACCGTCAGCGATCTTCAACTGGTGTTTTACCTGATCTATATGGCTATCTTTGTCCTCATCACCGTGATCGACCTTGAACATCGCCTGATTCTCTTTGTGGTGATTATTCCATCGTCTGTGCTGGCGCTGGTCGATGCGGTGTTGACGCCGGAAAATCACCCGCCGGACCTGGGCACGGCGCTGATCGGCGGGCTGCTGGGGTTCGGGGTCTTTTTCGTGATGTACCTGGGCGGCATTCTGTTTTCCTACGTCGTGGCCAAAATGCGCGGCTACGAACTGCCGGAAGTGGCCTTTGGCTATGGGGATGTCATGCTCTCGACGCTGTGCGGGCTGATTCTTGGCTGGCAGCCTATGGTCGTGGCCATGTTTATTGCTGTCTTTCTGGGGGCGTTTGGTGCGGTGGTTTATCTGGTGCTGCGTGGGCTGACGGGCAGATATGACATGTTTACGCCGCTGCCCTATGGCCCGTATATCGTGGCAGGCACCCTGATTCTGCTGCTCTTTTCAGATGCCGTACGCACGTTTCTCTGGTCTATGGGGTAGCGTCGCGCTCGATAATGCCGCCCCCCAGGCACACATCTCCTTCATAGACCACAGCCGCCTGGCCGGGGGCGGCATCGCGCACCGGGTCCGCAAACTGCACGGCCATACGATCCGGCCCCTGCATCTCGATCAGCGCGGGAACGGGTCTGGCCTTGTAACGAATCTTGACCTGCGCCTCAAACGAATCGGCGGGTGGCTGGCCGCTAACCCAGTTAACGCGGTTGGCCGTCAGGCATGTGGAGCCAAGCTCCTCTCTTGTGCCGACGATCAGCGCGTTGTTATAGGGGTTCATGCCAATCACATACATCGGTTCAGCCGCCTGTACCCCCAGCCCTCTGCGCTGGCCGATCGTGTAATTCGCTAATCCCTGATGCTCCCCCAGCACAGTGCCCCCCCGGTTGACGATAGGCCCCGTCGCCATCACCTCCGGCGCATGCTCGCGCAGGAACCGCCGGTAATCGCCATCGCCCAGGAAACACAGGTCCTGGCTGTCGTGCTTGCTGGCTGTCGGCAAACCGAACCGGGCCGCAATCTCCCGCACTTCGGGCTTGCTGTATTCGCCCACCGGGAACATCACGCGCTTCAGTTCCTGCTGCCCCATCACGCTCAGGACATAGCTCTGATCCTTGTGATCATCCACCCCTTTCAGAAGCTGCACACTGCCATCAGCCAGTATCCGGGTGCGTGCATAATGCCCCGTCGCCAGATAATCCGCATCCAGCGCCAGCGCATGATTCAGCAGCCACTCAAAGCGGATATGCCGGTTACATTCCATACAGGGGTTCGGGGTATAGCCCCGGCGGTGCTGGTCGATAAAGAAGTCCACGATAGTGGAGCGAAACACCTCTCGCGTATCCAGCACGTAAAAGGGAATATCCAGCCGGTCCGCGATGCGGCGGGCATCGGCCATCTGGTCTGGCGTACAGCAGCGGTTATACACCCGGCCGCTGGCCGTTTCTTCGGACCACAACCGCATCATCATGCCGATAACGTCGTAGCCCTGTTCCTTCAGCAGCGCCGCCGCAACCGAACTGTCCACGCCGCCGCTCATGGCGACGACGACGCGCTGTGTTGTTTTATCTGTCATGTTGTCTGAAACCTGGAAAGCTTTTCAACGGACCCGGCCAGGGCATTCACAGCAAATTCAATATCCTCAGCCGTAGTTTGCCTGCCAACGGTAAAGCGCAGCCCGCCAATTGCTTCGCGTTCGCTGTACCCCATCGCCAGCAGCACCTTTGAAGGTTCCGGATTGCCGGTTTTGCAGGCAGAACCACCGCTGGCCGCCACGCCGTTAACATCCAGATGCATCAGCAGCATGCTGCTGTCCATCCCTTCGACAATAAAACTGGCATGCGAGGGCAGACGCTCCTGCGGGTGTCCTGTCAGCCGCGCATGTGGCACTTCAGCCAGCACGCCCTCAATCAGCAAATCACGCATGGCCCTATAGTGCGCCACATGAGCATCAAATTCCTCATAGGCGATTTCCAGCGCTTTGGCCAGCCCGACAATAAACGGCGTATTGAGCGTGCCGGCGCGCCGCCCATTTTCGTGACTGCCACCGGTCTGGCTGGAAACAAGGTCGATGCCATCGCGGATATACAGCGCCCCGGCCCCTTTTGGCCCATAAAACTTGTGGGCGGAAAGGCTCATCATATCCACCCCAAGCGCCTGCACATCCAGCGGGAGCTGCCCCGCGGCCTGAACGGCGTCGGTATGAAAAAGAATGTTCCGCTGGTGTGCGGCCGCCGTTAGCTGCTGAACAGGCTGTATCGTGCCGACCTCATTATTGGCATACATGATGCTGGCCAGGCAGGTATCCTCCTGGCAGGCCTGTTCAAATGCTGCAGGCAGGCACATCCCAAAAGCATCGACCGGCATCATGGTATAACGGAAGTCCATCACATCACCAAGCTGGCGCACCGTACTGCCAACAGCTTCGTGCTCCGTCGGCGCAGTGATCAGATGCTGTCTGCCGCTGCCGCGCTTCATCCAGGCCGCGCCCCGGATCGCCAGATTATCGCTTTCAGAGCCGCCGCTGGTAAACACAATTTCAGCCGGTTTGCAGTTAAGAATCCGCGCTACAGTCTCACGCGCCTGCTCGATTGCGCTTTCCGCTTTGCGACCAAATGTATGCGAAGACGAGGCATTACCGTAAACTTCGGTAAAATAAGGCAGCATCGCTTCGACCACGCGCGGATCGGTCGGAGTCGAGGCTGAATGATCCAGATAGACGGTTCTTACAGCGGCCATACAATAACCTGAAAGTAATTTTTCTGACGAATATCATCTTAACTGAAGATAGGCGCTTTGTCAGGATGTGATTTTGTTTTTTGCCAGGGTGAGGTGGGCTTAAAACGCCCTTAAAATCGAAAAACCCGCATAAGTGTATTATAATTAAACCCTGTTATTCCGGAAGCTGTCTCCAGCCGATTTTTCGCAGGCTGTTATCTCAGGAGAAATGACCATGACAATCATTGAAGACATCCGCGCTCGTGAAGTTCTGGATTCACGTGGGAACCCTACTGTTGAGGTCGAAGTCACGCTTGTGGATGGCATTCAGGCCAGCGCCATTGTGCCCAGCGGTGCATCCACGGGCGAATACGAAGCGCTGGAGCTTCGCGATGGCGATAAAAGCCGTTACGGGGGCAAAGGCGTTCTGAAGGCCGTTGATTCCGTCAATGGGCCAATTGCAGACCTGCTGATCGGTGCAGACGCGACCGACCAGAAAGCCATTGACGATCAGATGATCGCGCTGGACGGCACCCCGACCAAATCGAACCTGGGGGCCAATGCCATTTTAGGGGTGTCTCTGGCAGTGGCGCATGCGGCCGCGGCCAGCGTGGGCCTGCCGCTGTATGCCTATCTGGGCGGCGTGCACGCGCACATGCTGCCTGTACCTATGATGAACATCATGAACGGAGGAAAACACGCCGCCAACAGCACCGACTTTCAGGAGTTTATGGTGATGCCTGTCGGCGCGGAGACCTTCAGCGAAGGGCTGCGCTGGGGGGTCGAAATTTACCAGCAGCTTAAAAAGGTCATTCACGATATGGGCCACAGCACCAGCGTGGGCGATGAAGGCGGGTTCGCCCCCAGCCTGGGTTCTAATCAGGCCGCGCTCGATGCGATCATGACAGCCATTGAAGGCGCAGGCTACCGGCCCGGCGAACAGATTTACATCGCGCTTGATCCTGCTGCATCAGAGCTTTACAAGGATGGCAATTATCATCTCGACATTGAAGGCCGCACCCTGTCCGGCGAGGAGATGGTGGAATTCTGGGCGGACTGGACTTCGCGCTACCCCATCATTTCGCTGGAAGATGGGCTGGCAGAAAATGACTGGGAGAACTGGTCGAAGCTGGTCGAGCGCATTGGCGATCGCGTGCAGATCGTCGGGGATGACCTGCTGGTCACCAATGTGGAGCGCGTACAGCGGGCGATCCGCGAAAAGGCCGCTAATTCGCTGCTGTGCAAGGTCAATCAGATCGGCTCGCTGACCGAAGCCATGGCCGCCAGCCAGCTCAGCCAGCGGCACGGCTGGACCGTCGTCACCAGCCACCGCAGCGGCGAAACCGAAGATACCACGATTGCGGACCTGGCTGTTGCGATGAACTCCGGTCAGATCAAAACCGGCGCGCCGGCGCGGTCAGACCGTGTGGCCAAATACAACCAGCTCCTGCGGATCGAGGAAATGCTGGGGGATGCTGCGGTGTATCCCGGTCTCGCCGCTTTTACAAACTTGAGTCTATAATTGCCTCTCCTGAGAGCTGTTGCGGGGACAATCTAACCCCCGGAGACTTTATTTAGCTGGGCCAGAGAGGAAAGAAACCATTGTCTCAGAATAGCATCGATGGCAAACGCACGAAGATCGTCGCCACTATTGGCCCGGCTTCTAGCGATGAGGAAACCCTGCGCCAGATGATTCGCAAGGGCATGAACGTGGCGCGTATCAATTTTTCGCATGGGGACCACGAGACCCATGGCGCTGTGATGGATCGCATCCGGCAGATCGCGGCTGAGGAAAAGGCCGTGATCGCCATCATGTGCGACCTGCAGGGCCCCAAGATTCGCCTCGGCCAGGTCACCAACGAGCCGCTGCAGATCCAGCCAGGGGATAAGCTGACGCTGACGCTGAACGAAACGCAGGCGGGGAACGATGACGATCCTTATACCATCGCCCTGCCACATCCGGAATTTGTGCGCGATATCGAGCCGGGGATGGCGCTGCTGCTCGATGATGGCAACCTGGAATTTGTGGTGACCGAAAAGCTGACCGATGCCCTGGTTTGTGAAGTGGTCATTGGCGGGGCGCTGTCATCACGCAAAGGCGTTACCGCCCCTACGGCAAAGTTAACGCTCTCCGCCATCACCGAAAAGGACCGGGCTGATGTGGAATTCGCGCTCAAGAAAGAGGCCGACTACATCGCCATGTCCTTCGTACGCTCTGAAGAAGATATTCGGGAACTGCGCTGGCTGATGCGTCATCTTGGCGGGGCCAATCCGCCGGCAGTGGTTTCAAAAATTGAGAAGCACGAAGCGCTGGAAAATATCGAAGCCATTGTGGATGCCTCTGATGCGGTGATGGTCGCGCGTGGTGATCTGGGCGTAGAAACCCCGGCGGAAGAAGTGCCGGTGCATCAGAAGCGCATTATCCGCCTGTGCAATATCGCCAGCAAACCCGTAATCACTGCTACCCAGATGCTCAACTCGATGGTCAGCAGCCCCCGCCCGACCCGTGCCGAAGCCAGCGATGTCTATAACGCGATTATGGATGGCACCGATGCGGTCATGCTCAGCAACGAGACCGCAACCGGTGCCTATCCTGTCACCGCAGTCGAAACCATGGCGACCATTGCGGTCATTGCGGAGCAGAATCTGCTTGTCGAGCGGGAACTGCGCCCCATCTACCAGCCCAACGCCACCGGCCGCGAGGTTATTTCCGATGCGATCAGCCAGGCTACCAGCCAGATTGCGGAGGTGCTGCGCTGTAAGGCCATCGTCACCTCCACGCTGACGGGCTATACCGCGCGACGTGTGGCCAAAGAGCGCCCGCGCACGCCCATCATCTGTGTCACCCCCAGCGAGATTACCTACCGCCGTATGGCGCTGGTGTGGGGGGTGATCCCGATGATGACGCCGCAGTTTCATACCATTGATGAGATGATCGGGCTGGTGGTGCGTACAGCCAATAATTCCGGGTTAATCGAACGCGGGGATAGTCTGGTGATTATTGCTGGCGTCCCCTTTGGTATTGGTGGGCAAACCAACTTCCTGAAACTGCATATTGTTGGCGAATCAGGCGAACTTTAACGGCCTCGGGCCTGTTTAATATTCTTCGCCGTCCACAAATTCAAGCGATTCTGTCGTGCTGCGGCGGACCCGGCTGCGTGTTTCGACGGGTTGGTCCGGCACAGCATACTGCACATGCGGCTGATTGGTTTCGTACCATTCTGCCGCTTCTTTTTGTGTGACCTGGCTGGCGGCGCAGTGTGGGCAGATATTCCACGATAATTCCAGCAGTCGGTTACAATGCACACACAGCTTTTTCAGGCGGGTGTGGCACGAAGGGCACACCTGCCAGTCATCCCGGATACGAATGCCACAGGTCGGGCAGACAGGCTTTTCTTCAATTTCCTGAAGCAGCGCTTCTTCCTCAAGAGAACGTTCATACGCCTCCGCCAGGGTTTCGCGCGGCCGCAGAAACAGGTAAATCAGCAGCCCTGGCACCGTGAGTACCGCCACGAACAATGCGACCAGCAGCCGCACCAGCGAATCGCGCGAACGGGCTTTCATATCCCGGTAAACCCACAAAATCATCGCCAGCCAGAATGCGATCCCAACCACGCCGGCATAGATGGCAAGCCCCAGCAAAATATCTTCCGTGATCAGTTCATTCATTGATTTGCTCCACCTGCACCCATACTGCTGGCATGATGCCAGTATATCAACAGCCTATTTCCGGCGCAATGCGCGCACTCAGGTGCGGCCTTCCCTAACCAGCGGCCTGTGCTGCCGCGTCGCTGGTACGTGCAATCTCCGTACTGTCCAGATAGCCACCCAGCAGCGACACTTCGCCCACCCGCACATCATACTGGTGACCAGACGCATAAAACCACACGCCCACAATCGAAGCGGGGCGGGTTTCGTCACCCGGCACCAGCGGGTCAGGATCACGCTGCAAAAGAGTCAGCAGGTTGGGGCTTTCGTAGGTGAACCATGCCCCACTGTTGATAAGATCATGATCCTGAAGACAGGAGGAACACCGCAGCGGATAATTGGCCTGGGGGTCTGCCTCAACAGCATAAAAGCCATGATGCCACGTCTGCCCGTCGCCTTCGCTGTCCACATAATCAATCCGCAGCGTCAGCGGGCACTCGCTGCCCTGAAAACCGCAGGCATCCAGCGACTGGTATTCGATAAACATCGAGGCACGCAGAATCAGGTAATTGTAGCCGGTCTCCGCGATATTAAGGCCGGACTGTCCGAAACTCTGCAGGCAGGAGATGCGCCCGGGGGTGGTTGCATCGTCTGCGCGGATGAATCGCAGGATATCCAGGCCGTTCTCCAGAATAAATTCGTACTGCCCGCGTGGGCTGTTGCCCGGGTCGTTGTTACAGATCCAGACCTGCGACTCAGTCGGGCTGTTATGCAGGCTTTCAAAACGGCGATCTGCCAGCAGGTTCACCAGGCCAAAGGTCTGTTCAACTTCGTTGTCTGCATACCGCACCAGCCCGCGCCCGTTTTGCGGGATGCTGTACCCCTGCTGGCGGCGCGGCGAAATAAGCGTGACTGTGCCATCGTGGTTGATCACACTGAGCTGGTTGCTGGTTGCGTTGATGGAATACTGCCCTGCCCCCTGCAGGTTGACAATCGCGCCTGCGCGTGTTTCCACATTGACCAGCACTTCGCGATGATCCGCCGCGGGAATATCAATGCTCAGCTTGCCGGTGACATTATCCAGATCAATGACATGCTGGGCGCGGCTCCATTCAAAGCGTGGGCGCGATGCCTGACGCAGTGTGGCAGACGCGTTGTTGTGCAGCGTTACCACCGCCACGACCTGATCCCCGTCCTCCGGGTCCAGAAAATACACCGCCCCCTGCGACTGCGGATAGGTACTGATCATCATGCCGTTCGCCAGCAGCTCGCCATTGCGCCCCACCTGCTCTGCGGAGTTTCCGGCTTCAATCAAGCCAACGGTGGACCGGCCGACATTCAGCACAGGCCGGATAGGCACCGTAGACTGAAAGAGGAAATAATCAATGCCGACAATCACGGTCACAGCGATCAGGCAGAAGATCGCAAACGCCAGCAGCAGAACGCCCCAGGCCAGCCGCTGAGGGTCTGTGAAGCGTGTTTTGTTCAGCGAAGGGTTATCAGACAGCACAGCCTCTTGATTCAAAACCAGATCCTTAAATAGGCTTCAGCAACATCGCATTATAGCACATGCTTCGAAGCGGCCCTATCTCGACGCGTTCAACGCCCTTATGTATAATAAATCAGCAGCATTACCCAAAAAGAATATAAAGAATACGGAGAGAAGCGCTATGTCCGGACATAGCAAGTGGTCAACAATCAAGCGCAAAAAAGGGGCCGAAGACGCCAAACGCGGTAAGATTTTTACGCGCCTGGCCAGGGATATCACCATAGCCGTGCGCGAAGGTGGCAGCGACGAAGACAGCAACCCCAGACTGAAGGTTGCCATTGCCAAAGCCAAAACCGCCAACATGCCCAAAGACAATATCGAACGTGCCATTCAGCGGGCAAGCGGTGGCCTCGATGGTGAGCTGATGGAGGAAATCACCTACGAAGGCTATGGCCCGGATGGCGTGGCATTTATTGTGGATGTGCTGACAGATAATAAAAATCGCGCATTGGCAGAAATCAAACATGCCTTCAACAAATCTGGCGGCAGCCTCGCGTCGGCAGGCTCCGTCACCTGGCAGTTCGAGCGCAAAGGCTATATCGTCGTCAGCGCGGAAGGGGCAGACTTTGAAGAAGTGTTCATGGTGGCTGCCGAAGCCGGCGCAGATGATGTGGTCAACGAGGAAGATGCCTTTGCTGTTTATACCCCCAGGGAAATGTTCGGCGCGGTCGAACAGGCCCTGACGGATGCTGGCTATAACGTCACTGAAGCAGAACTGCGCTGGGAAGCCACCAACGAAACCGAACTGGCGTCGGACAAGGCCATGCAGAATATGCGCCTGCAGGAGCGCCTGGAAGACCTGGATGATGTGCAGTCCGTAGCATCCAACCTGCTGATTACCGAGGAGCTGGCGGTGGCTTTCGAGGCTGCCTCCTGATGCTTTCGCTCGGGATTGATCCTGGTACGGCCACCATCGGCTTTGGGCTGGTTCGCGAGCTTTCCGATGGTGCGCTCCAGGCAGTGCATTATGGGGTGATCAGCACCCCCGCAAAACAGCCCATGCACGAACGGCTGAAAAAGATTTACGACGAGCTGACGCAGCTTATCGAAACCTACCAGCCGGATCGTGCAGGCGTCGAGGAATTATTCTTTGCCCGCAACGTCACTACAGCGATTACCGTTGCTCAGGGGCGCGGGGTGATCCTGCTGGCGCTGTCGAACGCGGGGGTGCCGATCAATGAATACAAGCCCAACATGGTCAAACAGTCGATTTCCGGTTATGGGGGCGCAGACAAGGCGCAGATGCAGGAAATGGTGCGCATGCTGCTGACACTGGAAAAAATCCCAAAACCGGACGACGCTGCCGATGCGCTTGCGATCGCCATTACCGATATTCATAGTTCCCGCTATTCCGGGCTGCTCGATTAAGGGTGCCAGCTTATGATCGCCAGTATTCACGGACAGGTTGCCTCCAGCCATTCAGATCATGTGATCGTCGTGGTCAACGGCATCGGTTACAAGGTTTATGTGCCAGAACCGGCCAGCTTTGACGACGTAAATCATGAAACTGTCTTTCTGCACACCGTCATGATCGTGCGCGAGGATGCGATTACCCTGTTCGGTTTCCCGACAGTCGCAGAACGCGAGGTCTTCGAGACTCTGATTAAGGTTAACGGCGTTGGCCCCCGGCTGGCGCTTGCCATCCTCAGCACCACAACCATTGATAACCTGCGTAACGCGGTCGTCAGCGAGCGGGCAGAACTGCTGACACGCGTGCCCGGCATCGGCAAGAAAACTGCTCAGAAGATCGTCTTTGAACTGAAGGATCGGATGGGGGTCGGGCTGGATGCAGTGCCGATTGTGGAATTCAGTGACGTCAATACAGAGGTCATGGATGCCCTGGTCTCGCTGGGGTACAGTGTTGTGGAAGCGCAAACTGCGATACAATCGCTGCCAAAAGACGCACCTAACGACGTTGAAGAACGTATCCGTATGGCCTTACAATATTTTTGATGAGTGCAGGTTATGGCAACGTTGGATCAGTACCCGCAGCGTGATGGTCTGTATCGTGTTCTTTCGGATGGCGTGGCTGTCCACAACCGGTACGAAGATCGTATCATTATGCTCGACTCGCTCAACAGCGAAATCTGGCTGCGGGCAGATGGCCAGACCGTGCTGCGCGATATCGCCAGGGATATCGCCGGCCTGAATGGTGTGCCAGTCGCCACCATGTACCGCACAGTGGCCGCGCTGGCCGTCATCCTCAACAGCGAAGGCGTGCTGTTTTTACGGAACGACCCTGAAGTGCTGCCCTATCATCTGAGACTGCCTCAGGAAGAGCAGGATATTGACCGCATGGTTGCCAGCATGGCCGCTGCTGGCTGGCTGGACGAATAGCGTATCTCATCATTTGCCTGCCCACCCCCATACATAAAGGATTGCTCGTATGCCAGACAACCTGATTGGCAAACATGTTGCCGTGCTGGATAAAGGATTCATTGAACTTGTAGATATGATGCCCCACCCGGACAGCGGCATCTCTGGCGATCTGGCGATTGTCAATGCGGCGCGGGTATCTTTCCTGGGCGAAAGCAAGGGGCCGGATAAAGATAAGAAGCTGCTGTTTTATCTGCTGCGCAACCGCCACACCTCCCCTTTCGAGATGGTCGAGTTTAAGTTCCGCTGCCGGGCGCCGCTGGTGACGTGGTGGCAGTGGGTGCGGCACCGCACCTGGAACATGAATGCGCAGTCCGGCAGGTACACCCCGTTTGAGGAAGACAGTTTTTATGTGCCGGATGTCTGGCGCAAACAGGCTGCCAGCAACAAACAGGCCAGCGAAGGCGAAGTCGAGCCGGAAATCAACAGCCAGCTATCCGAAAAACTGCTGGCACATTACCAGCAGAGTTTTCAACTGTATCAGGAAGCGCTGGAGGCGGGTGTCTCCAGAGAAATGGCCCG
>CAZQIY010000012.1:0-11419 GCA_964593565.1 uncultured Anaerolineaceae bacterium | reverse complement strand
CCTTCATCGAGGCACATCTGGTGCCCCAGCGAGCTGATCGGATGCGCCTGCCAGCCGTACAGAGTACCCTCCTGGAACTGATCCCAGGCGAAGGTATAGCTGGTGTCGTTGGTATAATCTTCAAACACCACCCTGGCGGATTCGTCCGTCAGGGCCACGTAATACAGTTCAGCCCCTTCGGCAGGAGTCCAGTAAACGGTGACATCTTCCCCGAACACGTAATTTCGGGGGGTGCGTTCAACATCCGGGCCAAAGGCATCGCATACCTCCGGCGGCACAGTCGGCAGCACCGGCACCGAGGGATCGACGGTGCTTGTTGGCCCTGGGATATTGGTAGGTGCAGAGGTCACAGTGGGAATCTCTGCACCGGGAGTCCATGTCGGCGGCAGAGTCGAGCGCTGGGCAAGGGTCGGTGACGGCGCTAAGGTCACCTCATCCGTAGGTGATACTTCCGGAGATGGGGTCACTGTCGGTTCATCTGCCTGTGGCGGAGCAGCGCATGCCGCCAGAACAAGCATGACAATCAGGAAGATGTACAGCCTGCGCATAGTTTGCTTCCCCTCATATGGTCGTATTCAGGATACTCACCCCCAGCGCTGTCAGCACAACGACCACCACCACAGCGGCCAGACCGACCGCCACATACCAGAGGATCGCTGTGCGTGTTTCTGGTTTTTCGCCCACCGTACCCACAACCAGCCACCAGCCGACCATGTACATCGCCAGGCCAAAAGCCGAAGAAACCAGCGCCGGAACCATTACCGTGTTGACGGAGAAAAAGTAGCGACTATAAATCAGATCGACCAGCGGGCTAAGCGACAGCGTGACCGCCAGCCCAAACAGCGCCACCAGCACGATCCGCACCAGACGCGGCAGATCGATAACAAACATGATCAGCCGCTGTACAACAGAGGTTTTTCGCTTTGATGAGGCTGCCTTCTGTGATCGTCTGTGTGCCATGACCCTGCCCGAAGCACCGCTTTACCGTGGCACATCAAACAGATTGATCATCGTCGCGGAGCCGCGCTCAAAATATTCCCTCATCACACTGCGCGCAGGCTCCTGAATACCTACTTCGTCAACCGCTTCCAGCATATACTGTAACCACCGGTTACGCATCTGCATGTCAATCGGAAAGGGGCCATGCCGCATGCGCAGCCGGGGATGACCGCGTTCCTCCGCATAGCGGGCCGGGCCGCCAAAAAACTGTGTCAGAAACAGAAACTGCCAGCGTTTGCCCGGTTCCATATCATCCGGAAACATGGCGCGCAGCTCGTCATCGGCCTCAACCCTGGCGTAAAACACATCCACAAGCTGCTGGAATGTGGCATCTCCGCCAACAAATTCGTATACAGATTGGTCCTTATTTGTCATGCCCCTATCATATCCTGCTTTAGGCGTGCAGCAAAGTGTGGCTGGACAATTGTACGCAGAAATGTACAATCTTTTCGCATCAAGAGTCTTATGAATCGGTATTGCCGCCTTAAGGAGCATCCAAAATGCGTTTTCTTTCGCGCCGTCTCGGCATCCTCGTCTTGCTTATGTTGTTTATATCGCTTTTCAGTGCTTCTGTGCAGGCGCAGGATGACATGGTTGTTGTTGGATCAGGCATTGTTGAGCCTGTTTTACAGGCATTGATTGAGGCCAGCGAAGCTGAAACCGCTTTTGATGTCCAGGTGACGGGCACCAGCACCGGCTTTGCACAGTTCTGCGCTGGCGAAGCCGACATGACCATGGCGGCCCGCCCCATGACCGCACAGGAACGCGAAGCCTGTGCACAAAACGAGATTGTCCCGCTGGAACTTGTTCTGGGCCATCATATTCTCGCTTTTATTGTGAATCCCGCCAATGCGGAAACAGCCGCCTGCCTGACTGGCGAAGAACTGAATACCATCTTCGCGCCCAGTTCTGCCGGCGAAATCACAGACTGGAATCAGGTCGTTATTGTTCCGGACGAAGCCGAGCGCCTGCTGACACCGCTGGTGCCGGATGAGGATACCGCCGAGTTTCTCGTGCTGGATGCGCTGATTGAAGGTGATGGTATCCGCAGCGATGCCACCGTCACGGTGGATGCCGAAGACGCTGTTGGCGGTGTTGCAGAATCGCCGGGCGCTATCGCGGTGGTGACCCTGCCCCAGGCCCAGGCCGCAGGCAGCGATGTGACGATCATTGACGTGGATGCGGCGGCGGTCCAGGGCTGCCAGACTCCTTCGGCGGCAGCGGTCGAGGATGGGCTTTATCCGGCGGCGGAGCAGCTGCATCTGTATGTGCATGCCGCCAGCCTGGGTGAAGGCAACCTGCAATCCTTCATTGAATTTGCCATCGGCGACGAAGCCGCCAGCGTCGTGGCAGATGCCGGGTTTGTGCCGGTGACAGATTTCGCCACGCAGACCAACCAGCAGAATCTTCAGGCCGCCGCCACAGGCGAACTGGTGGTACAGCCATCCGAGGATTTCGAGATTCCCATGGGCCTGGCCGGCCAGATCAATATGGGTGGCGCCGGCGATGGGCAGCCTTTCCTGAGCGCATCAGCCACAGAGTTTAACGTCATCGCCCCCGGCGTCACCGTAAATTCAGATTTTGAGGGCCTGTCTGCCGGGATTCGCCGCCTGTGCAATGGCGAAGTCGATCTTATCTACACCTATCGCGAACTGACTGCTGAGGAACTGAGCAACTGCGAGGCCAACACCATTACGCTGGTGCCGGTCAATGTCGGCACGCTGGCGCCGGTCCTGCTGGCCAATGGCGAAAGTGATCACCTGGCCTGCCTGACCACCGACGCGCTGGCCACCGCCTGGCGCGCAGACTCCGCCGAGTCAATCGCGACCTGGAACCAGGTAGACTCTGAATTCCCCGACCAGCCCATGACTCTGTTTGCGCCGGAAACCGGCAGTGTGATCAACGACCTGCTGCTGCTGACAGCTTCTGGCGAAAGCCTGGCTATGCGCGTCGATATTCAGTTTGATAACGACCCGCTGTACCGCGCGGCGGCGACTGCCAACGTGGCCGGCGGCCTGACGGTGATGACCTGGGATGAATACCAGGACGTGCTGGCCAATAATCAGCAGAATATCCAGCTTGTGGCGGTAGACAGCGGCGACGGCTGTGTAGCACCAGACCTGAACACGATCCGCAGCGGCGAATACCCCCTCACGCGGTCTGGCATGCTCTTGCTCAACCAGAGCCAACTCACCCGGCCAGAGGTGCAGTCGCTGCTGTGGCTGATGTTCAGCGAGGATAACTTCCGCGCCTTCGAGCAGGCCGGTTATGTGGGCGTGCGCCTGAATGACCTGCAGCTTACACGCGGCGCGCTGCTGGCCGCCTTTGCAGAGGCCCAGGCAGCGATGCTTGAAGTGACGCCGGAGGCCACTGCCGAAGCCACAGCAGAGGCGCCGGAGGCAGAGGCAGCAGAGGAAAGCGCACCTGAAGCGGAAGAGGCCGAGTCCCCCACCGAAGAAGCCACAGCGGAAACCACCGCCGAAGCCGAAACAGAATAAGCACCTGATCAACTCCCCGAACACCGGGGAGTTGTTTTTTGCGCTATAATGCGCAGGCAGGATACAGAAGCGCAGGGACAGGCAAACCACGATGCAGATAAAGTTAGCCTATGGCAGAACCGGGCTTGACCTGACTCTGCCGGATGATGCCAATGTGACCGTAATCGAAAACCAGTATGTGCCCCCGCTGCCCCAACCTGAAGAAGCGCTGCGGGCCGCGCTGACCAATCCGCTGGGCACGGCCCCACTGCGCGACCTTGTCCGGCCAGATCAAACCGTCGCCATCATCTTCAGCGACATCACCCGCCCCACCCCCAACCATATCATTCTGCCCGCCGTACTGGCAGAACTGGCGCATGTCCCCACAGAGAATATCGTGCTGTGCAACGCGCTTGGCACTCACCGCCCCAACACGCCGGATGAACTGCGCCAGATGCTGGGCGAGGAAATTGTGCACAAGTACCGCATCGAACAAAACCAGGCCGATGATCCATCGACACAGGTGCATCTGGGAACGTCCTCATTCGGGCACGAAATCTGGGTGAACCGCGTCTACATGGAAGCCGATGTCCGGATTCTGACGGGCTTTATAGAACCGCACTTCTTCGCTGGCTTTTCCGGCGGCGGCAAGGCGGTCATGCCGGGCATGGCGGGCGCGTTTACGGTGTTTGGCAACCACGATGCCGGGATGATCGCCAACCCGAATGCGACCTGGGGCATCACGCATGGCAACCCGATCTGGGAAGAAGCCCGCGAAGCCGCCCTGATGACCAGCCCCACCCTGCTGCTCAACGTTACGCTGAACCGCGACAAACAGATTACAGGCGTGTTCGCCGGGCAGTTGCAGGCCGCCCACGATGCAGGCATAGACTTTGTGCGTCAGTCGTCGATGGTCCCGGTGGCGGCGCCGTGCGACATTGTCGTAACCACCAATTCCGGCTATCCCCTCGATCTGAATCTGTACCAGGCTGTCAAAGGCATGAGCGCGGCGGAACAGATCGTCCGCCCTGGCGGCAGCATCATCGTGGCGGCGGAATGTTCCGACGGCATCCCGGATCATGGCCTGTACGGCCAGCTTCTGCGCGAGGCGGACAGTCCGCAGGCCCTGTTTGAAGCCATCCTGCAAACGCAGGAAACCCGGCAGGATCAGTGGCAGGCGCAGATACAGGCGCGCATCCAGCAAAAAGCGGATGTTTACGTCTACAGCGATTACCTGACCAGCCAGCAGATACGCGATGCGCTGCTGCTGCCCTGCGAGGACATCGCCACCACAATTGCGGCGCTGCGCGGGAAATACGGCCCCGATGCCCGCATCGGCATCCTGCCGGAAGGCCCACAGACCATCCCCTACCTGCAAACCATGCCCGTTCGTTAGGCAGTCGGCGGGGTGGCTGACTCTTTTTGACTATTCCCAGACAACGCAAAATGCACTATTGATATATCATTGTGACAGAAGACATTTCTTTATGTAGGGGGCAGATGGTGTTTAAAATCCCGCGTCTGATGACCGTGCTGATCGTTTCCGGCCTGCTAAGCCTGTTTGCAGCGGGTTCGCTCTACAGCCAGCCTGACCCGCCTATACTTGCCATAAGCGCTGTTGGGCAACCGCAGCTAGAAGGTACCAGCGCTGACCCGACTGCAGTCACTATCTTTGAGTTTACAGTCATACTCACGGGGGACGCAGAGACTGAGGTCACGGTGGATTACACAACTGAGGATGATACTGCGACTGAAGCTGACAATGATTACAACCCTGCATCGGGGACGCTCACCTTCGCCATCGGCGAAACCACAAAAACGATAGAGGTGGAGGTCATACCTGATGATATACCGGAATCGACAGAATTCTTCTGGGTTGAACTCTCAAACCCAAGCCCACCAGCGACGATCACTGTTAGTTCGGTACAGGGTGCCATTTCTGATGATGATACAGGAACGATTACCCTCGATCGCACAACGGTAAACATCACCGAAGGCGGCAGCACAGCATCGGTCAGGTTCATGCTCAATGCTGAACCAACGGCGGATGTTATTATTAACCTGTCTACACCTGATGGCCAGTGTGCGCCAGTACCGACGACTGTTACGCTGAATACCGGCAATTGGGAGGATGGCGTTTCTGTCACCATTACCGCAGTAAACGATTCTGCTATCGAAGGCAGTCACACCTGCACCATTATCACCAGCAACTCAATAAGCAGTGATCAGCGTTATGACGCTCTGGACGTGCCGGATATCACCGGCAATATCACCGACAACGACGCCGCGCCCACCAGCACCCGCACCGGCACCCCCGGCCCAAGCCCGACGCCCGGACCATCCCCCACCCCTACCCCGGTGCCGCCCACAGCCACCCCCATCCCAACCGCGACTCCCATCCCGCGCCTGGGCAGTGTGTCATCAGAGGTGCAAGGGCTGGCGGTGCGTACCGGCCCCTACCTGGGCGCAACGCTGATCGGCAGCATCGTCCCCGGGTTTGAGTATTCGATCCTGGCGCGCAGCACAGACGAAAGCGCGGAATTCACCTGGTACCTGGTACAGGTCAACGAATCGGTCACCGGCTGGGTGTCCGGGCGTTTTCTGGTGCTGCCCCCCGGCCTCGATCCGCTGCTTGGCGTTCAGGGGTCCGTGTTTGACGAGATCGACAGCGCGCCGGATATTGGCGTCTCTGGCACCACCTTCGCCATTACGGACCTGCGCCGCCGCCCCAGCGGACGCGCCCAGATTCTGCGGACCATTCCGGCAGGCGCTCAGGTATCTATTCTGGGTCGCACGCGCCAGAACGGGGGCGATTTCTGGTATCAGGTGCGCTATGACGGCGTGGTGGGCTGGGTGCCGGCCTATTTGGAGCGCGGCAATACCAGCACCGTGCCTATCCGCTGATGCGCCCTGCGCCCGCGCTATGGCCATAGGGCCATCCGCATAGCAGTTTGCCGGGAATAGCGGTAAAGTCCGGCTGGATTCGCTGCTGCGGAGAAGTCATGTATGAAACTTGCCGCCTATCCCAAAGCCTTTGAGCAGGACATCGCCGGAAAGCGCACCCTGTCCCTGTTTACGTGGATCGACATGGCCCGGCAGCTCGATGCAGATGGCTTGGAGATGTATTCCGGCTTTTTCGACAGCCTGGATGATGCCTATCTCGACAGCGTGGGCGAAGCGCTGGAAAAAGCCGGCTTCGTCATGCCGATGATGTGCTGTTCGCCCAACTTCACCCATCCGGACCCGGACGAACGCAAACGCCAGATCGACTTTGAAGTCGAGATGATCCGGGTGACGCGGCGGCTGGGCGGACCGGATACTGTCTGCCGCGTGCTCAGCGGCCCGCGCTATCCGGATGTCGCCTACGAACAGGGGATGCAGTGGGTCATCGAATGTATCCAGGCCGTGATTCCCGTCGCGCGCGAATATGGCGTGGTGCTGGGGCTGGAAAATCATTACAAGGACGGCTTCTGGGAATATCCGGAATTCGCACAGAAGATGGACGTCTACCTGGAACTGCTGGATGCCATCCCCGAACGGGAATATTTCGGCGTGCAGTACGACCCCTCTAACGCCATCATCGCCGGGGATGACCCCATTCAACTGCTGGAACGTGTCGCGGATCGTGTCGTCAGCATGCATGCCAGTGATCGTTATCTGGCAGAAGGTGCCACGCTGGAACAACTGCGGCAAAGCGACGGCACGCTGGGATATTCGCCCCATCTGCGGCACGGCGTCACCGGCAAGGGCCTGAACGACTACCACGCCATCTTTCGGATTCTGGCGGCGAACAACTATCGCGGCTGGATCAGCATTGAAGATGGCATGAACGGCCTGGATGAAATGCAGGAATCGCTGGCTTTTCTGCGCCGCATGAGCGCTCAGTATTTTGGAGAAGATTAATTTATGGAAGCCCTCGTAAAATATGACCGCCGGGATCGCGCCGTCGAGATTCGCCAGATTCCGGAACCCCCCGCCCCCGGCCCCAACGAAGTTATTTTAGAGGTCAGGGCCGCTGGCGTCTGTGGCAGCGACCTGCACATGTGGCACGAGCATCATAGCTGGGAGATCAGGCTGCCGCTGGTGCTGGGGCACGAATTCTGCGGTGTGGTGGCAGATGCTGGCAGCAATGTCACCGGCTTCAAGCCGGGAGATCGCGTCGCCTGCGAAACCGCCGCGCAGGTATGCAACCAGTGCGTCTACTGCCTCAGCGGTAATTACAACCTGTGCCCGGGCCGTCTGGGCTATGGCGCGCTGGCGGATGGCGCCTTTACCCGCTATGTGGTGGCCCGCCCACAGATTCTGCACCACATCCCCGATAACGTCCCCTTTGAACACGCCGCGCTGACGGAGCCCATCTGCGTGGCCTATAACGCCCTGGTCGAAAAAACCGCCGCGATGAAACCCGGCGATAACGTGGTTATTCAGGGACCGGGGCCGATTGGCATCATGGCCCTGCTCGTCACCCGGCTGCGCGGCGCCAGCACCATTATCATGCTCGGCACAGATCAGGACGCGCACCGGCTGGATGTCGCCGCCGAACTGGGCGCTCATCACACGCTGAACATCCAGCAGGAAGACCCGGTGGAACTGGTGCGGTCTTTGGGTGATGGCTATGGCGTCGATCTGGTGGTGGACTGCACCGGCGTGAGCGCCGCGTTAAAGCAGTCGATGGAACTGGTGCGGCCCAACGGTATCATCACCAAGATTGGCTGGGGGCCACAGCCGCTGAGCTATAATCTCGACCCGCTGGTTGCCAAAGCCGTCACGCTTCAGGGGTCCTTCAGCCACACCTACACCACCTGGGAGCGTGTCCTGGGCCTGCTCAGTGCCGGGCAGATCAACCTGGAGCCGGTCATCGGCGGAGTCTACAGCCTCAGCGACTGGGAAACCGCCTTCACCCAGATGGAAACCGGCGCCAACGTCAAGTCTGTTCTCAGGCTGAATTAGGGGGCCAGCATGGATGCGTTGATACAGGTTTCGATTGACGTGATTGATCTGGAGGAAGCCCTGGCACTGGCGCGGGCTAGTGTCGCCGCCGGGGTGGACTGGCTGGAGGTAGGAACGCCGCTGGTCATGGCTGAAGGGCTGCACGCCGTGCGCGCCTTTCGTGCGGAATTCCCCACCACGCCCCTTGTCATCGATATCAAAACGATGGATGGCGCCGGGCTGGAAGCCGAGATGATGTTCCGGGCGGGTGGCAACATGGTAGTCGTCATGGGCCAGGCCCACGACGCCAGCATTATCGCCCAGGTGGAAATGGCGAAGAAGTACGACGGCAAAGTGATGTGCGATGTCATGCTGTGCCCGGATAAACCACGCCGCGCCCGCGAAGCGCAGCAGATGGGCGTCGATTACATCATCGTCCATACCGGCTTCGATGAACGCAACATGATCCCTGGCCTCAGCCCGCTGGATGACCTGCCCGGCGTGCTGGAAGCCGTGGATATTCCGGTGCAGGCGGTAGGCGGCCTCAGCATCGAACAGGCCATAGAAACGCTGCGCATGGGCGCGCAGATTGTGGTGTTTGGCGCGCCGCTGGTCATCAGCGGCACCGCGTTCAAAGCAGCCGACCCGGATTTTGAAGCCCAGCTGCGCGAAATCGTGCGGCAGGTGCGTCAGGCTTAATCGCCCGCTGCCAGCCGCCGTTCGCCCATCTGAACCCGCCACAGGGCCGCATACAGGCCATCCTGCGCGACAAGGTCTTCGTGCCGGCCCTGTTCGGCAACGCTGCCATGTTCAAGCACGAAGATATGATCAGCATTGCGCACCGTCGACAGCCGGTGAGCGATCACAATGGTCGTTCGGCCAATAACGATGCGTTCCAGCGAGCGTTGAATCGCCGCTTCGGTTTCGTTATCCACAGAGGAAGTGGCTTCGTCCAGAATCAGCACGGGCGGGTCCTTCAGGACAGCGCGCGCAATAGAAATCCGCTGGCGCTGCCCGCCGGAAAGCTTCTGACCGCGTTCCCCGACGATGGTATCGTACCCCTGCGGCAGCGCCATAATAAAATCGTGCGCCTCCGCTGTTTTTGCCGCCTCGACAATCTGATCAAAGCTGGCATCAAACGTCCCATAGGCGATATTCTCGCGCACGGTGCCATGAAACAGGAAAACATCCTGGCTGACAAACCCGATAGCCCCGCGCAGGTCTTCCAGACGCAGGTCACGCAGGTCGCAGCCATCCAGGGTAATGCGCCCGCGCTGGACGTCATAGAAGCGCAGCAGCAGCTTGACAATCGTGCTTTTGCCAGCGCCAGTGGCCCCCACAATCGCGATGGTCTGCCCGGCGGGCATGCGCAGTGTCAGCCCCTTCACCACTTCCTGACCAGAGCCATAAGCGAAATCCACCTCATCAAAGAGGACCTCACCCCGCACCTGTTCCAGCGGCAGCCGCTGCTCTCCGCTGATGATATTGGGCTGGGTGTCCATCAGGTCAAAGATACGAGCAATCGACGCCATGGCGCGCTGGTACAGGTCAAAGGTCTCCCCCATCCGCGTCAGCGGCCACAGCAAACGCTGCGTCATAAAGATCATGATGCTGTACAGGCCAATATTCAGCACGCCTTCCAGCGCCATCTGCCCGCCAAAATACATAATCGCGATAAACCCGGCCACAATCGCCATACGGATCAGCGGCACAAAAGCGGCGCTCAGGCGAATGGCCTGCCGGTTGTATTCACGATACAGGTTGCTTTCATCAGCAATCCGCTGCACCTCATGATCTTCAGCCGTAAAGCTCTTGACGGTGGCAATGCCGCCCAGATTGTTGGCAAGCTGGCTGTTGAGCATGCCCACCTGCTGCCGCACCGCCCGGTAACGCGGCGCCAGTTTGCGCTGGAACCAGACCGACCCCCAGACAATAATGGGCATCGGCAGGATAGCCAGCCAGGCCACCGTCGGCGCAATGGCAAAATACAGCCCGCCAATCGCCACCACCGTGGTGACAATCTGGATAATGTCGTTGGCCCCCACATCCAGAAAGCGCTCCAACTGGTTGATGTCGTCATTGAGGATCGACATCAGCCCGCCGGTGCTGCGATCTTCAAAGTAGGCCAGTTCCAGCGTCTGCACGTGGGCATAGGCTTCCACACGCAGGTCATGCTCGATCAACTGCGACAGATTGCGCCAGTACACGGTGCGAATATAATCAAACAGCGATTCCAGCACCCACACGATCAGAGTCAGCACTGCCAGCACAATGAGCTGCGTCTGGATATCGCGAAAGCCCAGGTCTGCCAGAAACGAATTTTCCCGGCGCACCACCACATCGACTGCCGCGCCAATCAGCGTGGGCGGCATAATATCGAAAATCTTGTTCAGGATGGAAAAGGTGACAGCCAGCGCGACCCGTCCGCGATACTGGCGTGTATAACGCAGCAGCCGCGCCAGCGGATATGTTGTGGATTGATCAGTCATCGGAGATTGTATGATCTTTATGGTCAGACAGACATTCCCCGCATTTTAGCACAACCGTTATAGGTCCAAAGGGATTGGACTCAGGCCCCATTACCGCTGGTCGCTCTTCCAGGGCACGTTATCGCTGGTTTCCACCAGAAACCCCAGCAGACGATCTTTCAGGGCCAGCCGCACCTCTGCCAGAGCCGAGTCATGAATGCGGTTGGTCTGTTCCTGCGGGTCGGCGTTCAGGTCGTAAAGCTCGTCATCTTCGTACAGCCGGTAAACATACTTGTAATCGTGTGTCCGGCACATGACCGCTTTGGTGTGTTCCGGGCCGCTGCCCTGCTGTACATTCAGGCGCGGCCAGTACAGCGAATCCGGGCTGGTCGAACTTTGCAGTTCCATCGCCTGCTGCTCGCCTGCCCGTCGCCCACCCTGGCAGAATACCGCGTCGCGGTGTGCATCGGTCTCTCCGGCCAGCAGGGGCAGCAGTGACTGGCCAAAATGCGTATGCTGAGGGCGAATGCCGGTGATCGCTTCCAC
>CAZQIY010000011.1:72673-94213 GCA_964593565.1 uncultured Anaerolineaceae bacterium | reverse complement strand
GTGGAAGGCATGAAGCGCCCGGTCGGCGGCCTGATTGTCCACATCGGCGAGGTGGTGGAAGGCACCCCGCGCCAGGGGGATGCGGTTCGCGCCGAAGTCGACGCCGAACGGCGGACGGATATCACCCGCAACCACACCGCCACCCACCTGCTGCACGCCGCCCTGCGCAATCACCTGGGCACGCATGTCCAGCAGCGCGGGTCGCTGGTCGCGCCGGATCGTCTGCGCTTTGACTTTGCCCATGACAGCCGCGTGACCCCGGAGGAAATGCGCGCCATCGAGGCCGAAGTCAACGAACTGATTATGGCCAATTACCCGGTGCGGGCAGAAGAAAAAGCGCTGGAGCAGGCCCGTCAGGAAGGCGCGATGGCCCTGTTTGGCGAAAAATATGGCGACCAGGTGCGCACCATCGTCATCGCCGACAACGGGTCGCGTTACAGCTATGAATTATGCGGCGGCGTGCACGTGACCGAAACCGCCGATATCGGCCTGATGGTGATCATCAGCGAAGGCAGCGTCAGCGCGGGCATCCGCCGTGTCGAAGCCCTGACCGGGCGCGCCGCCAGAGCCTATATTCAGGATCACCTCAACACCCTCAACCAGATCGCCCAGCAGTTGGGCACCACGCCGGAACACGCCGCAGAGCGCATCGAGGCATTGCAGGAAGAACTGGCCGCCGCCCGTAAGGAGGCCGCCAGCCTGCGCCGCGAAATCGCCCGCAGCAGCTTTGACCAGCTGATGGACAACATGGAGCAGTTGGACGGCGTCCCGGCCCTGATCGCCCAGGTTGAGGATGTGACGATGGACAACCTGCGCGAAATGGCGGACTGGTTCCGCAACAAGGTAGACAGCGGCGTGCTGGTGCTGGGCACGGTGGCGGATAATCGCCCGCAGTTACTGGTGGCCGTCACCGACGACCTGACAAAAAAGGGCCTGCATGCCGGTAACCTCATTAAGGAGATTGCCGCCAAAGTAGGGGGCGGCGGCGGCGGCAGACCCAATATGGCCCAGGCCGGAGGCAAGGATGCCGCGCAGCTTCCCGCCGCGCTCGACCATGCCCGCCAGCTTATCGCCAACCGTTAAATAAACGACTATGCCGGAAAAACCGGAGTTTATCCAGCTTGAAGAAGGCGACGACGTACCCTCCGTACGGGATCGCCTCTCGTTTCATCATCGCAAGCGGGTGCTGATCATCTGGCCGGAACAGGGCACAGTGCTCACCCGCAAGCTGGACCTGGTGCTCATCCAGCGCGATGCCATCCGGCGCGGCATTCAACTGGCGCTGGTCACGCACGACCCGCAGGTGATCCAGCACGCATCAGAACTGAACATCAGCACCTTTGAAACGATTGGGGCCAGCACCCGCGCCCGCTGGAAACGAGGCCGCACCGGCGTCTTTTCCAATCGCATCTGGCGGCCGCGCAAGGACACCCCGGACCCGGAAATCCTGATGCCGGTCGCCAGCCGCGTACGGGCAGAAGAAGAACGCGAACCGCTGCTGCGCCGCTTGTTCACCCGCGCTCTGCTGGCGCTGTTTGTCGCAGGGCTGGCCTTTGCGCTGGCCTATGTGCTGCTGCCCGGCGCGACCATCATCCTGATCCCGGCCCAGAGCAGCGTAGAGGCTGAAGTCACCATTACCGCAGACCCGCAGGCGCGCGGTGTCGATATCGAAAACGCCGTAATCCCGGCCACACTGCTCAGCGTCACCATCGAGGAAACGGGCACCATCCCCACCAGCGGCGAACAGCGGCTGGCGGATGTCCCGGCCCAGGGCACCGTCGTCTTTGTCAACCAGACCAGCAGCCCGGTCAGCATTCCGGTAGGCACCACCCTCAGCACCAGCGCCGGCACCCCGATTCTGTTTCGCACCATAGAAAGCGTCACCGTGCCCGCTGGCACCGGCCAGCAGTTGGAAGTCACCATCGAGGCGCTGCCAAATTCTGCCGGCGAACTCGGCAATGTCGACAGCGGCCTGATTAACACCGTCGTCGGCGATCTGGCGGATCGGGTGACGGTGCGCAATATCAACCCGACCTTTGGCGGTTCCAGCCAGTCGCTGCCGGCAGTCACCAGCGAGGATCAGGAACGCCTGCTGGCAATGGTGCGCCAGCAGTTGCAGTCCCGCGCCTATCTGGAAATGCTCCCGCGCCTGGATGAATCGCAGTTTCTTATTCTGGAAACGATGGTGATTGCCGAGGAGCGCAGCGACTGGACCACCTTCAGCGCCCAGCCCGGCGATGCCGCCGATACGCTCACCCTCACCATGCGCGCCATTGTCGAGGCGTTCGCTATCAACGAGCAGTTTGGCCAGCAGGTCGCCTTTGCCAGCCTGGCCCGCCAGATTCCACGCGGGCGACAGATCGCACCGGAAACCATCACCTACCAGCGCGGGCCGGTGACCAACGTGTTCCAGAATGGTCAGGCCACCTTCACCCTGACCGGCAGCGCCCGCGTGGTCGCGCAGATCGACGCCGACCTGCTGCGCGAGCGTCTGATGGGCATGCCGCTGCCAGAAGCGGTGGATTATCTCCAGCGCGAACTGGACCTGCTGGAAGCCACCGCGCCCCAGATCACCCTGACGCCGGATTGGTTCGGGCGGCTGCCGCTGCTGCCCTTCCGCACCAGCATCATCATTGCGGAGCCAGTGGCATGAAGCTGCTCGGCATCGATCATGGCAGCAAGCGCCTGGGTCTGGCCGTATCCGACGCATCCGCCCTGCTGGCGCGGGAGCTGACTATCCTCAGGCGCAAATCCAAAGCGGAGGACTTCGCCCGCCTGCAGCAGATTATCCAGCAGGAACGCATCGAAGCGATTGTCGTGGGCGTCCCCACCAATTACGAAGCGCACGAAGGCCAGCATTCGCAGGCGGATACCGTCCGGCGCTGGGTGGAGCATCTGACCGGGGCAATTGACCTGCCGGTGGTGCTGTGGGATGAGCAGTTATCCAGCGCCGACGCCCGCGAACTGGCCCGCAACAAACGCCGCAAGCCCGCCGACCCGATCGATGACCTGGCCGCCCGCGTGATCCTGCAATCCTATCTCGATGCCGTGCGCGACGGTCTGGCTGAACTGCCGCAGTTATGACTGGCGCTGCGCCAGAATCTTGACGATCTGCTCCATATGATTCATATCGTGCCAGCACAGCAGCAAAAGCTGGTCCATCAGCGTCATCACCCCACGCCGGGGGTGGGTGGCGGTACGCTCCCAGGCGGATTCGTCAAGATTTTGCAGGTAGTCCAGCACAGCCCCCCGCTGCTGCGCCCAGGCTTCCAGCGCCTGTGCGGGGTCCTGCTCGTTATAGCGTCGTTCTCTGGCAGCCTCGTCCGGGTCCGGGTTGGGCATGACCGCCCCCTCCTGCTCCGCCGTCAGCCGCATGCGCTCCTCAAATACCTGCTCCCAGTCCCGCAGATGACACAGCACTTCCAGCACGGTCCAGCCGGTGCCGCCATCCCGGTAGGTGTTCAGCGCCTGGGGCGGCGCATTCTGCACGATATGGCGTGTCACCACAACAGCGCGCCGGAGCTGGTCGAACTGCCAGCCGCGTAAGGTTGCCTGAGGTTGCATGATATGTGCCTCGCTTTCTGTAAAGTCGCTGCCAGAGCTGGTTAATGAAATACCTGCGCCATACGATCAGCCCAGGCCAGAAGCTGTTCATCCGTCCCGGCCCGGCTGGCACATTGCAGCCCCAGCGGCAGGCCGTTGGCCGCCCGGCCAGCCGGCAGCGTCACTGCCGGAAACCCGATATGAGTCCAGGGCAGGTTCATGGCCGGGTCGCCTGTTGATTCGATGCCTTCCGGCGCGGGGCCAGCCGCCGCCGGGCAGACCCACACATCCACCCCGGCATCAGCCATCCGGTTCTCCACCGTTTGCCGCACCAGCGCCTGCCCCTCCTGCGCAGCCGATGCGGCATAGGGCGGCGTGTTCTGCCCCAGGCGGATCAGTTCCGCCGTGCGCGGGCGGTAGCGGGATTCGTGCTGAGCAAACCATTCCTTATGCTCCTGCGCCAGTTCATACGCCATCAGTTCGCGATGGCGGTGGGCAATCTCCGCGATGTCATCCAGCAGGGAGACTCGCTCCACCGGATAGCCGGAGGCCTGCAACTGCGCGACCTGCTGTTCAAAAGCCGCCAGCGCCTCTGGCGAAGCCTGCTCCAAATAAGCGCCCTCCGGCACGCCCAGCACCGGCAGCGCTTCCGGTGCATCCACCGCCTGCCAGTCATGACACAGCACCGACGCCGCAAGCTGCATCCCGGCCACATCCTGCGTGAACAGCCCCACATGATCGAGCGAGGGCGAAAAGAAGATCAGGCCCTGCGGGTCGATGCGGCCATAAGTCGGCTTAAACCCGACAATGCCGCAAAAGGCCGCCGGGCGAATCACCGAGCCGACAGTCTGCGTGCCCAGCGCCAGCAGACATACCCCGGCCGCCACCGACGCCGCAGACCCGCTGCTGGAACCGCCAGGCGTATGCGCCAGATTGTGCGGGTTGCGGGTCGGCCCCGGTTCAAAATAGGCGAACTCAGTTGTGACCGTTTTACCCAGCACCAGCGCCCCCTGCTGTCGCAGCGCGGTGACACAGGCGGCTTCCGGCCCCTCGAACAACGCTGGCGGCAGGCTGGACCCGGCGCGAGTTTGCAGGCCATCCACGCGGAAAATATCCTTCACCCCCACCAGCACCCCATAAAGCGGCGGGCGGTCTGCCGGGTTCGGCCAGCGTGCCCGCAGCGCCTCCGCCTCGCGCAGCACTCGTTCCCGGCGGCCCGGCTCTGGCAGAAAAGCCTGGATGTCCGGCTCCACCGCCTCCAGCCGGTGCAGCGCCTGCTCAACATAATCCATCAGGGGCAGCGCATCGCTGCGCAGCGCCGCCGCACTCTCCGCTAATGGCGCAGTCTGAATTAGCATGTTACCTCCTGAATAAGGCTCAACAACTAACTGTAACCTTTTTTCACGGCCCAGCCCAGGTATACTTACAGCGCAAAATTGATCAGGAGTTTTTGTATTGGGACGTTTGGTTCAGATTATTCTTGTGCTGGCTTTGCTGATGATCCTGCTGGTGATTGCCGCAGGAATCCTGCTGTACGTGGTGTCTGATGGGCAGCCAGTAACCTTTGTCCAGCGCGAAATCACCCGGCTGGCGCTGGCCGGGCGCCAGGACGAGCTTCAGCGGCCCATCGGCAGCGACAACCGCGCCGTGCGCTTTACCGTCAACCCCGGCGATACGCCGCCCGTCGTCGCGCAGAATCTGTACACTGCCAGCCTGATCGGCAGCCCCGACCTGTTTGTCGATTACGCTTTTGTCAGCGGGCTGGATGTCGAGATGGAAGCCGGGGTCTATTTCCCCAATCAGACCTTGACCATCCCCCAGATCGCACAGATGCTGACGGACTCCCGCAGCAGTTCCATCCCCTTCCGCATTCTGGAAGGCTGGCGCATGGAGGAAGTGGCCGACGCCATAGACCGCAACGGCCTGTTTGGCTTTAGTGGGGCGGATTTTCTGGCGGCGGTTGGCCCTGGCACGCCGTTTGATACCATGCTGCTCTCGCAGTTTTCCAATTACGTCGCGCTGCCGCCCGGCTCCTCGCTTGAGGGCTTTCTGTTTCCGGATACCTACCAGCTTCCGCCACAGATCACCGCGCCGGAACTGCGCGATCATCTACTGCAGGCGTTTCTGGATCACGTCGGCCCCGATATCCAGGCAGGCGCGGCGCAGCAGGGGCTTTCCATCATCGGCATTGTGACTCTGGCCTCCATTGTGGAGCGCGAATCGGTCCATGCCGACGAAAACGCGCGCATTGCCGGGGTCTATCGTAACCGCCTGAATATCGGCATGAAGCTGGATGCAGACCCCACTGTGCAGTATGGCATCGGCTTTAAGGATGGGACATGGTGGCCGCAGATCACACAGGAAGATTACCACACTGTTGATTCGGCCTACAACACCTATCTGACCCCTGGCACGCCGCCCCGGCCCATCGCCAACCCGGGCCTCGCTGCCATCACCGCCGCCGCCTACCCGGAACAGCACGATTTTCTCTACTTCCGGGCCGCCTGCGATGGCAGCGGCTATCATGTTTTTGCCCGCACCTACGAAGAACATCTGGCCAATGGCTGCTAGGCGCACCAGCGCACCGGCGGCGCTGCGGTATGGTGTTCTGCTGGCCCTGCTGATTGTGACACTGGCAGGCTGTGCCGCCAGCCCGGCGCCCCGGCGCATCGCCCTGCTGGCGCCCTTCGAGAGCCGCTATCGCGAAATTGGCTACGATGCCCTGTACGCCGCCCGGCTGGCCCTGCAGGATGCCGGGACCACGAAGATCGAACTGCTGCCAGTGGACGACGGCGGCAGCGCAGCCCACGCCGCAGATCGCGCCCGCGCCCTGGCCCGCGATCCGCTGGTGGCGGCGGTACTGGTGCTGGGGCCGGTTGCCACCACACCCGCAGCCCTGAACGCCTTCGACGATCTGCCGGTGCTGGTCGTGGGGAACTGGGGCGCCAGCCCGGTTCATGACCGGGTGTTCATCCTGTCCAGCCCGGCCCTTGAGGATTTGCTGACGATTCCGCCGCGCATCGACATCACCCGCATCGCGCAGATGCAAACGCCCCTGACCGGTGGGGATATGCTGGCGCTGCCTCAGGTGCAGGGCCTGCGCGCATCGCTGGAAGGCATTACCCTTGTTTCCAGCGCCACCCCGCCAGATGCAGATTTTATCCAGCACTATCGCAGCAGCGACCCGTTCGCGCCGGAACCGGGCCTGCTGGCCCCGCTAACCTACGATGCCACCGCCCTGCTCATCCACAGCCTGTCACAGCCGGCAGATGACCGCGCCGGGATTTATCAGGCTCTGCGGGAAACAGCCTACACAGGGCTGAACGGCGTCATTCTGTTTGAGGCTGGCTACTGGCAGGATGCCCCCATCCATGCCTATGCCTACAGCCCGGATGGCGATCTACTGCCCATAGATAACATCGTAGAACAGCGGTAACGGATCAACCGGCGCGCTGTCGAGCCGGATGGCGTCCTCAACCAGTGACCGGGCACTTTGCAGGCGTGCTTCGTCGCTGGCGTGGATGGTCGCCAGCGGCGCCCCGGCCTGCACATTGTCGCCTACCTTGACATGCACCTGCACCCCGACCGCCAGATCAATCGGGTCGCCTTTTTTCTCGCGCCCCGCGCCCAGTTCAAACGCGGCCCGCGCAATCTGAAGCGCAGAGACGCCAGACACAAAACCAGCCTGCACCGCATCGACCGTCTCGACCAGACGCGCCGCTGGCAGCCGGGCCGGATCATCCACCATGCCCACATCGCCCCCCTGCGATTCCACCAGCAGCCGGAATTTATCCAGCGCCTGCCCCCCGGCCAGATGCTGCGCCAGCAGGGCCTGCACCTCGTCTTCATCGGTCCAGCGCTGCCCCTGCCCGGCCAGCCGCAGCATATAACCCGCAATCTTCAGGCAGTGCTCGCGGAAGTCCGCCGGGCCGCCGCCCTGCAGGGTCTCAATCGCCTCTGACATTTCCAGCGCGTTGCCCACCGCCGCGCCCAGCGGTTGATTCATGTCCGAAATCACGGCGATCATGTCGCGCCCGGCATCCACCCCAATCTCCACCATCATCTGCGCCAGCGCCTTGGCGTCCTCCAGCGTGTGCATAAACGCGCCCTCGCCCATCTTGACATCGAGCACAATGCCATCCGCCCCCGCCGCGATCTTCTTGCTCATAATGCTGCTGGCGATCAGCGGCAGGCTGGGCACGGTCGCCGTCACGTCGCGCAGGGCATACAGCTTGCCATCCGCCGGGGCCAGGTCCCTTGCCTGACCAGACAGCACAATGCCGTTTTCCTTCGCCAGAGCCTCAAATCGCTCTGTAGACAGGCCCACGTCATACCCGGCAATCGATTCCAGCTTATCCAGCGTCCCGCCGGAAAAGCCCAGGCCGCGCCCGCTCATCTTGGCCACCGGCACCCCACACGAGGCCACCAGCGGCAGCACCACCAGCGTGGTTTTATCGCCCACCCCACCGGAAGAATGCTTGTCTACGGCATAGCTACCCAGAATATCGCGCAGGCGCAGCACTTCGCCGGAATGCGCCATCGCCAGCGTCAGATTCACCGTCTCTTCGCGGGTCATGCCATGAATACAGATCGCCATCAGCAGTGCCGATGCCTGATAATCCGGCAGGGCATCTGTGGTGTACTGCTGCACAAACCAGTCAATTTCCGCTTTTGAAAGCGCGTCGCCGTCTCGTTTTTTCGCCAGAATATCCACTGCGCGCATGTTTTACATCCTGTCGTGAAGTTAATTTTCCGTATAGTACCATGCCCCCTGTACCATTCATAAAACTCTTAGTTGAGGGACCGTCACAAATACGCTAAAGTTAAGGTTTAATCTGTAATAAAATGGAACTTCCCGCAACACACATGAAAAACCTTACACAACGACGCATTACGATTATTATTGGAGCCATTGCGGTAGTGGCAGTGGTGCTGGTCATTGGGTCGCAGATTCTGGCGGTCAACCCGTCTTCAGGATCGCCTTATGCCCGTTATGAAGGGGTGCCGCAGGAACGGCTTCCGGATGGCGGCTTTGTGGTGGGCGACCCGGATGCGCCTGTCACCGTGGTTGAATTTGCTGATTTTGCCTGCCCGCACTGCCAGCAGTATGCCGGCGAGATGGAACGTTTCATCGATGACTATGTCATCCCTGGCAAGGCCCGGCTTGAATATCGCATGTTTATCAGCGCGGCGGACCCCACCTATGGGCCATACACCGCCAAGCTGGCTGAATGTGCCGCAGAACAGCGCGAAGATGCCTTCTTCCCGGCGCATGACGTGCTGTTTGAAATCGGCAGGGCGCGCGGGCGCTTTAATGAGCAGACAGCCCGCACACTGGCAGACCGGCTCGAACTGAATTACAGCGAACTGCTGTCCTGTGCGGCGGATGCCAACCAGACAGAGGTTGACCAGCGCATGGGCGTTCAGTTGAATGTCCAGAGCACGCCCACCCTGATGATACGTGTTGGCGACAGCGCGCCGCAGTTTATCAACGCCGGGCCACAGACCTTCAATCGCGGGCCGGTCCCGTACAATATTCTGCAGGCCGTGGTCGAAAGCATGCAGTAGCCCTGCTGCTCAATCATTGACCCTGATGATGTTCAGTGCGCCGCAGCAGTTGCGGCGCTTTTTATGCCTGTATCAATTCTGATACACTGCTGGTGCAACTTTCCGCACAGCCTGCCGTACAGAATCGATACAGGCTTATGTGAAAAATTGAACAGATTGCCGTTGAAAATCTGCGCCAAAGTTCGTAAGATGAGCCAGAGAAAGCATCCCAGGTAAGGAACGTCTATGGAACTGCTGCTGTTGGCCGCTGGTGGGCTTTTTGCCCTGCTGTTTGTGTTAAATAATCTGCTGCAAATCCTGCGCAGGCGGGTTGAACTGCGCTTCTGGGGGACTCTGCTGGCATTTCTGACCATTGTCCCATCGCTGCTGGCCCTGGTCGAGACTCATGCCGATGGCACCCCCAACCCGCTGGTACAGTCCGGCGTCACCCTCATCGCTATCGTGCTGATCCTCATCAGCGTTGTGCTGCTCATCGTGGAATTTGTGCGCCGCCCGCGCAATCTGGTCCAGTCACGCGGCATTCTGGGCATCGGCGCGGGCCTGCTGCTGGTGATTGCCATGCTGGTTGTGCCGCTGGTGTCGGCATTTTTTGCCGTCCCGCTGGATTCCCCGGCCGCCGTGCTGGATGCTTCAGCCGAGGTCGATGAAGCCACACTGAACGCCCGCCATAATACCCGCGTACTGACCAACCTGGTCCAGGCGGCCAGCACGGAAACCGGCCTCGATTCCGGCGATCTGCTGCTTCAGCTTACAGGCGATACCACCCTCGCAGCCGAAATCGAGGCCGCAGGGGGCGATCCGGAAACGGTGCTGAGCGATGCACTGGCAACCACCCGCGCCCAGGTCGAAGAACAGATTGCCGAAGGCGCACTGCCCCGGCTGCAGGGCACGCTGCTGCTGGCGAATCTGGAAGGTGATCTGCGCGCCCGGCTGACCAGCCGCATCAGCAGCGATGAAATCGAAGCACTGGCGCCGGTCATTCTGGCGACAGACACGCCTACCCCCACGCCGACTCAGCCCGCTACGCCAACGCCGACCTTCACCGCCACACCGACCCTGACGGTCACGCCGTCGCGCACGCCGCGCCCCACCCAGACAGTGACGCCCACCCGCCAGCGATTCTTCACCCGCACCCCCAGCCCCACACCCACCCTGCCGGACCCCTGCCTGGCAACGGTGAACTTTAACCTGAACCTGCGCACAGAGCCGGACTCTGAAGCTGAGGTGCTGGAGGTCATTCCATTTGATACTGCTGTCCCGGTGTTCGCCACCAACGAAGATCGCACCTGGTGGTTTGTGCGCTATGGAGAACAGGCGGGCTGGGTTGATGGGGAATTTATCACCCGCACCGCCGCCTGCGATTCGCTGCCTGTCCGTCAATAAAAGTGCCGGAAAGTCACAGGGGCCGGTCCTTATGACCAGCCCCTGTTCCCGCAAGGAAAGGTAGCACCCTGGTAGTTTGCTAATGAATCGGCTTCATCCGAACCTGAACTTCTGGCTGATGATATTTTGCCAGGACGTGTCCGGTGGTGAAGATCCCCCGGCCTGCATGAAGACGGATACGCTGTAAAAAGTGCGGTGGACGCTTAAGCTGCTGTCGCAGCCCCATCAACTGCCGGTGCTGCTCGGCCTGGCGCTGCATCTCTTTCTGATGTTCCTGCACCAGTATCCAGTTCGGGTCCCACATACTGATCATCCTCCCGATAGATCATATGTTCGCTTTTATCATAGCACTTAATACCTGACACCTATTGTCAGGGTTTTTGTGATACGTTAAAGTTGCTTCGGTGAAGAGGAAACAGCAATGCGCGCAGACCGCCTGATCTCAATCCTGCTGCTGCTGCAGGCGCGCGGCCGCATGACCGCCGCCGACCTGAGCATTGAACTGGAAGTCTCAGAACGCACCATTTATCGCGATCTGGAAGCGCTGAGCATGGCGGGGGTGCCCCTCTACAGCGAGCACGGCCCAGGGGGTGGTTATGCCTTGCTGGACAGCTACCGCACCACACTCACCGGCCTCAACGAAGCCGAAGTCCGCACCCTGTTTTTATCCGGCGTTTATGCCCCACTGGCAGACCTGGGACTGGCAGAAGCGCTGGAAGTCGCCCTGCTGAAGTTATCCGCCGCCCTGCCAGAAGCCCAGCAGCGCCGCGCAGAACGCATGCGCCAGCGTATCTACCTGGATGCTGTACCCTGGTTCCAGACTCGCGAATCCGTCCCGCATCTGCAGCGCCTGCAGGAAGCCATCTGGCACGATCAGCGCATCTGCATCACCTACCGCCGCAGCGACAGCCAGGTGCTTGAATATGTGATTAATCCTTATGGGCTGGTAGCAAAATCCAGCATCTGGTATGTGGTCGCCGCCAGAGATGATGAGATGCGCGTGTTTCGTGTCTCGCGCATCCTCGCCCTGTCCCTCACCGGCGAAGGCTTCGACAGGCCAGCAGATTTTGACCTGGCTACGTACTGGGGGGAATGGTGCCGCCAGTTTGAGGACAGCCGCCAGCGCTACCCGGTCACTCTGCGCATTTCGCCGGCGCTGGTCCCGCACCTGCCGGATATCTGGGGAGAATGGGTGCGCCCCTTGCTGGAAGAGGGCACCCGAACAGAAGATGGCTGGTGCCAGATCGTCGTCAACTACGAAAGACCGGAATATTCCTACGGCCACATCCTCTCGCTCGGTTCGCAGATCGAGGTGATCGATCCGCCAGAACTGCGCCAGAAGATTATCGAGATCGCCGCCAGCGTCGTCAGTTTTTACAATCAGCCCGGGTAGCCGCTGCCGCTGGCATCGACGGTGCCGCGTTCCTTCGCCACCCGCGCCGCATAATCATCCTTACGATAGGCCATCAGCGGGTCCGGCTCCCGGCCCATTTCGACCCGTACCTGGGCCAGCAAAGGCCGCACATCGGTCTCGTAGGCATCCACCAGCAGGCGATGCGCGCCCAGCACATCCCCCATCAACTGCCGATCCGCCAGTTCCTTGTAATCCACAATCAGCGCTTTGGCATAGGCCGTCTGGCAGTTGAGCACGCTCACCAGCATCGCCTCCAGCTTCGGCTCGATGTTGTGGCTCTGGTCGATCATATAGGCCACGTCCTGCGCCCGTTCGCCCGCGCTCACCAGTTCTGTAAAAATCTCGAACAGTTCAAACGGGTTGTTGGTGCCCACGATCAGATCATCATCGGCATAGCGGCGCGCGTTAAAATGGAACCCGCCCAGGCGACCTTCATCCAGCAGAAACGCCACAATGTGGGCAATATTCGTCCCCGGCGCATGATGCCCCGTATCCACCAGCACCTGCGCCTGGGTTCCCAGTTTCAGCGCGGTGGCAAAGGCCATACCCCAGTCGGCCAGGTCGGTGTGATAAAACGCCGGCTCGAAGAATTTATACTCAATCAGCATGCGCCCATCCTCTGGCAGATGCTTATAGGTTTCCGCCAGGGCTTCTTCCATACGCTGTTTCCGCCCGCGAATGCTGTCCTGCCCGGCGTAGTTGGTGCCATCAGCAAACCACAGGCTCAGCAGCTTGCTGCCGGTTTTGTGCATGATCTCGCAGCATTCCACCATATGCGCCACCGCCTCTTCGCGCACCGCAGGCGACGGGTTAGTAATGCTGCCCAGCTTATACTGGTCATCCTGAAAAACGTTGGGGTTAATCGCACCAATTTCGACGCCCTGTTCGCGAGCATAATCCGCCAGGGCGTTCCAGTCGTCGGTTTTATCCCAGGGGATATGCAGTGCCACCGTCGGCGCCACGCCGGTCAGTTTGTGAATATAGGCAGCATCGGCCAGTTTTTCATGCACCGTGCGCGCTGCCCCAGGCCAGCTAAAGACCTTGAAGCGCGTGCCGCTGTTGCCATAGCCCCAAGAAGGTGTTTCAATATGCTGGCGCTTGAGCTGCGTTTTGACGTGTTCAACATCCACGCCGCGCGCGCCAAGCTGCTCCGCCAGCCGCTGATAATCTGCCTCGAAAGTCATGGTGTTTTTTCCTTGGGCAAAATTGGTTAAAATATACTTCGATTGGTTTCATTGCCTTTCAGATTATCGCTTCAAGAAAGCTGTGTCAAATAATGTTGTTTGTCACCGAACGCCGGCGCGCCATTCTGGAAAAGCTGAAATCCGAAGGGCGTGTATTCGTCAAAAATCTGAGCCAGGAAATGCAGGTCAGCGCGGTAACCATCCGCCAGGATTTGCGGGCGCTGGAAGAAGAAGGCCTGCTGGAACGCACGTACGGCGGGGCCGTCAGCAGGCAGCAGGACGCTGAACTGCCGGCGGAGCTTTCCTTTGATCTGCGCAGCACCCGCAGCCAGCAGGCCAAAGCGGCCATTGGCGCCGCCGCCGCAGACCTGATTCAGGAAAATTACAGCATCGCGCTGGATGCCAGCACCACCGCCTATGCCCTCATCCCCTACCTGAAACACTTCCGAAAACTGACCATCGTCACCAACAACCTGGCCATCGCCCAGAGCTTTCTTAACCGCCCGGGGGTCGAAATTCTGGTGCCCGGGGGGCGGCTCAAAAAGGAAACCCTGTCGCTGGTGGGCCAGCCAGACGGCCTGCCGGATATTAACGTCAACCTGGGATTCTTTGGGGCGGGCGGCCTTTCGCTTCAGGCCGGCATGAGCGATATTGACCCGGACGAAGTGACGATGAAGCAGGCCATGATCGCACGCTGCATCACGCCGGTGATCGTCGTCGATGGCAGCAAATGGGGCCAGGTCGGCCCGTATACCGTGCTTCCGGCACATAAACTTAAGCGAATCATCACGACCTCGAACGCGCCTGCGGACATTGTGAAACAGTTCCGCGACCTGGGGGTGCAGGTCGAGATCGTCCCACTTTCAAAAGGTTAGAACTGATGACCACAAACGTACTTGCAATCGACCTTGGGGCTGAATCTGGACGCGTAATCCGTGTTGGCTTTGATGGCCGTAGTTTCCAACTGGAAGAAATTCACCGCTTCCCCAACATCCCGGTAAAGGCTCAGGGCACCCTTTACTGGGACGTGCTGCGGCTCTGGCACGAAATCACCACCGGCATTCACGCCGCCGGGCCAGATGTCGCCGGGATCGGGATCGACACCTGGGGCGTGGATTTCGCCCTGCTGGATCGCGATGGCCACCTGATGGCCAACCCGGTGCATTATCGCGACAGCCGCACCGATGGCATGCTGGACTGGGTGTTCGAGCGGGTGCCCCGCCGCACCGTCTTCGAGCGCACCGGCATTCAGTTTATGGTCATCAACTCGCTGTACCAGCTTGCCAGCCTTGTTCGTAACAACAGCCCGCTGCTGGATACGGCGGATACGCTGCTGCCCATCCCGGACCTGTTCAATTACTGGCTGAGCGGCGAAAAATCGGCCGAGTTTTCGCATATCAGCACGTTCCAGTGCTATAACCCGCGCACCCAGCAGTGGGATTTTGAAACGCTGGAAACGCTGGGCGTGCCCACCCACCTTTTCCCGAAGATCATCCAGCCGGGCACCCGCATCGGCACCTATAACGGCGTCCCGGTGATCGCCCCGGCCACCCACGACACCGGCAGCGCCGTCGTCGGCGTGCCGACCACCACCAGCGATTATGCCTACCTGAGCAGCGGCACCTGGAGCCTGATCGGTCTGGAAGTCAACGAGCCGGTGATTAACGACGCCGCCTATGCCGCCAATGTCACCAACGAAGGCGGCGCCTATGGCACCTTCCGCCTGCTCAAAAACGTTATGGGTCTGTGGATTGCCCAGCAGTGCCGCGCCACCTGGCTGCAGCAGGGCCAGAACTTCAGCTATGATGAACTGACCGCCGCCGCCCAGCAGGCCGAACCATTCCGCAGCCTGATCGACCCGGATGACCCGGCCTTCCTGCCTCCCGGTGATATGCCTGCGCGCATCCGCGCCTTCTGCGAGCGCACCGGCCAGCCCGCCCCGCAAACCGTCGGCCAGATGATGCGCACTGTCTATGAAAGCCTGGCCCTCAAGTATCGTCACGTCCTGGATCAGTTGGTCAACCTGACCGGCAGCACCGTAGAGCGCCTGCACATCATCGGCGGCGGCTCGCAGAATCGCCTGCTCAACCAGATGACCGCCGATGCCACCGGGCGCGTGGTGGTGGCCGGGCCAGTCGAAGCCACCGCCCTGGGCAATGCGATTGTGCAGTTTATCACCCTGGGCGAGCTTGACCACGTGGCCCAGGCGCGGGAAATCCTGCATCAATCCACCGGGACAGAAACCTATACGCCGCAGCAGGTCGAGGACTGGCAGCGGGCCTACGAGCGTTTTCTGGATCACGTATCCTGAAACGCCGCAGACCAGCCCGGCGCAGCCTTAGAACAGAAGCAATGAAAATTTACGGATGAGTCAGAATCAACCGTAGACAATTGAGGCTGCCCGGCTAGAATCAATCGGCCCTGTTGGACGCAAAGGCAGATACGAAGCGATGTCGCATTACCTTAAACAACTGCGCGTACTGGATGACCAGATCGACATTGAGTTCTGGCGACAGCCGGAAGGCGTGGCGATTCCCTTCGATACGCTGCGCTTTCTTTACGTGCCGGATCAGGTGGAATCGATGATGGTCGCGGACCTGGCCCGTCAGGTGTATGAGTATCAGGTTGAGCACATTGAATCCGGCCTGCAGATCACCAAAGCGGTCATGATTACCATGGGCGCGCTGCTGCCCGGCGTGCTGCTGTACGATCATCTGGCCTATCATCCGGACAAGCGCCTGCCTTCCGTAGAGTTTGGCACGCTGGGGGTTCGCTATTACGCCGGGCCGGGCCAGCCGCTGGAAAAGCCCATCGTGATTCAGGATGTGACCATCGACGTACGCAATCAGGTTGTGGGCGTGGTTGAGGACCTGGTTGATCTGGGAGGCACTGCCCGCTTCGTGTCTGAATATCTGTCTCAGCACGGCGCGCGCGATACCGTGCTGATTGCGCCGTATCTGAAAAGCCGCAACCTCATCGAGGATATGCACGTGATCTATTTCGGCGTGGTGCCAGAAGACACCTGGATCATCACCCCGCGTGAGCGAGTAGAGACGCTGATTAAGCGCGTGTCGTTCTGGCGGGGGCAGGGCGCCAGCCTGCACGACTGCCGCGCCAACCTGATCGCCATCGGCTATCCGGAATACCTCATCGATTTGTACCTGGAATCGGCCTTCGACGCATCAGCCGGCTGACCCGCCCGCGCTGGAAATAAAAAGACTGCTCCGCGCTCATGCAGACAAACGCAACCCTTGCAGCCGGTCCTGGTCAACCAGCACGACGATACCACGCTCGTTAAGGGTCTGATCGTCAATAAGGCGCTGCCATTCTGCAAATGAGATACTGCCCGATGCAAGCAGCAGCTCGTGCAGCTCCAGTTCAAAGCCACGAAGACGCTCGCAGTTTTCAAGCGCAATTTCGGCCTGCGCGAGATTATCAGCCAGCTCGCCAGCCTTGTCGCTGAAGGTTTTGACAGGCCGCCGGGTGATCTGCCCAATGATATGGTCGTACTCATCCTGAACCAGATCAACGTTCCAGAAATCCCCCCGCAGCCGTTCAAGAATCTGGCACAGCGCAGTAAAGGAATCGGTTGAGGCGGACAGATTATCTTGCTGCAGCCACCGTTGAACACGCAGAAAACGTTCAGCATAAATCGCGTCAATTGCCGGATGCAGATAAAGCGCCGGATGTTCCCCCAGCCAGGCATTGACCAGCGTTTTTGTGCAGTTAACAAATACCGGTAGCGACTCACTCAGCCGCCGTCGGGCCGTTTCCACCCCCTCACTGAGAATATAGCAGTGGATACGGCTGGATTCGGCATACATGGCAAGGGCAAGTGTGTGCTGGGCTGTCAGCAGCGTGTGGCGGGAAGGCGACTGCTGTAACAGGTCTCTGAAGTCATGAAGAAAGTTGTCTCTGGCTTCATTAAGGCCCTTCAAAGCATCACGCAGGGCAAGCTGCCGGTTTTCGATGTTTGTTGTCTCGTAGGCATCACGCGCACTCTGCAAAGCTGATCTGAACTGAATCTCCCGATCCCTTTTAAATTCTGCCCGCACAGCCTCGCCCAGTTGATAAATCTGTTCAGACATGCGATCCAGCCGCTGCATCACAGCGTGAAAAGAAGCCGCCGTTACCGCCAGGTTGATAAGCTGCCCGGCCCCCATCAGCGCAGCAAGCTGTGTCATAAGCTGTGCCTGCCCCCTGGAGATGCTCAGCGCGCTGGCCAGCGCTTGTGGAAACGGCTGATCCTGCTTCAACACGCCATCCCGCAGCCAGGCCACCACCTGCTTGTTTTCGCTGTTCACAATCACGCCGCCAATGCGCTCAAGCTGACCGGCTTTAAGGCCAGCAGCGATCTTATCGGGCACATCGAATAGAACTTCAAGTGCAGGCATAACAATTTTCCTCACCGTGATGCACAAACTCAAGAAGCAAGCCTTTTAGCCTGCTTCTTATCAGCTTACGCTATTCACATTGCTGAAAGATTGCTTAATATGGTGGCACAGCTTGCTATTTGCTTACAGTCATCCTGCCCTTGCCGGCTCCGATCATCGCAACTTTAAGGGGCATCGTCGTCCTCAAAGAATTTTCTATATCACAGGATATCCGGCCGGTAAACGGCCCACAAGCTGAGCCAGGGCGGCATGACGGCGGTAAAATGATCCCACGTCCCCGGTGCGGCGTTGATGTCTGCCGCGTCCGCCATGATTTCCTTAACGCGCAGCACGATAAACCGTTGATCGAACAGCCCGTTCAGCAACGTGCTGAGGGTCTGCCGGAATTCCTGCGGCCCGGCAATCGGCGCCCCTTCCGGCTGCTGATCGCGATCAAACACCCATTCCGAATCGGTGTAGATCACTTTCTGGCCCTGCACATAAGGCAGCGAGACCGTATAGCCCTCGCCGTTCCAGCTTGATTCGGTCATGCCGCTGGCAAACGGATTGGCACACATGACGTAATACATGCCGCCGGGGCGCATCACCCGCGCCACCTGCGCGAACACGTCGTGCGCATCCGGCACAAAGTTCAGCGAATACGGGTGGTACACCAGATCAAACGCCGCCTCGTCCAGCATAGACAGGTCACGCATATCGGCCTGGATAGTTTTTATATCGACGCCATAATGCGCGGCGGCCTGCTGGTCACGTTCAAGCTGCTTATCAGACAGATCAACCACCGTGACACGAGCGCCCAGCAGGGCAAAAGCGGCGGACTGCTGCCCGCCGCCGCCCGCCAGCAGCAAAACCGCTTTACCTGTCAGGTCACCGAACCTACCGTCAGGGTCTACCCGCTGCCGGGCCGTTTCTGCATTCAGGTCCAGCAGCGGGCGGGTGAACAGCGCGTTAGCCTCTACCAGCCGGTTCCAGCGCTCCAGGTTATAGCGGCGCACATCGTCCATGCTTACTGGCCGTACACGTTCTGATAGCGATAATTCAGTTTGGCGATGTCCGCTTCGTCAATCGTCAGCGGCGTGCCCATCTGCAGCGCGGTCCACACAATCGCCGCGTTGTCTTCGGTCATCACCGCCGCCTGCACCGCTTTTTCCACCGTCGGCCCGGTGGCAAACACCCCATGACTTTGCAGGATGCAGGATGGGCTGCGCGAGCCTTCCAGCACTTCGATCACCCGCTGGCCGATTTCCTCGCCGCCGATCAGCGCGAACCCGCCGCAGGGAATCGGCCCGCCGAACTCATCCGCCATAGCTGTCGTCACACAGGGAATCTCGCGCCCCAGCACAGCAAACGCCGTCGCATAGCGCGAATGGGTATGCACCACCCCGTTGACATCTTCCCGGTGGCGATAGATATAGCAGTGCGAGGCGGTGTCGGACGACGCTTTATAATCGCCCTCCACGATTTTCCCCTCCAGGTCCACGATCACCATTTTTTCCGGCGTCAGGTCCTCAAATTTGACGCCGCTCGGTTTAATCACCACCAGCCCGGTTTCCGGGTCGCGCGCGCTGACATTGCCGCTTGTCCACGCCACCAGGTTGTTTTTCGGCAGTTCAGCGTGCAGATCGCACACTTCCCTGCGCAGTGCTTCCAGCAGCATAATCTGTTATACCTCCCCACGTGCTTCAAGGCGGATCTTTTTCAGACGCTTCATCACATCGTTAGCGCCCCGCCCAAAGTAATCGTACAGAGTCTTGTATTCGGCATACAGTTGGTCATACACCGCCTGATTTTCGGGGATGGGCTGGATCACCTCGTCCCGGAGCTTGCCCATCTTGTCCGCCGCCGCTTCAATATGATCATAAACACCTGCCGCCACCGCCGCATGCATGGCAGACCCCAGCGCCGGGGACTGGCCAGAACCTGCCAGCTTCATCGGCTTGCCGGTGACATCAGCATAAATCTGCACCAGCATCTGGTTCTTTTCCGGCAGGCCGCCCGCCGCCACGATCTCATGCACCGGGATTCCCTTACGGTCAAACGACTCCACAATTTCCCGCGTGCCATACGCCGTCGATTCGATCAGGGCGCGGTAGATATCCGGCGCGCGCGTGCCCAGCGTCATGCCGATCAGCAGCCCGGTCAGGTCAGCATCCACCAGCGTGGACCGGTTGCCATTCCACCAGTCCAGCGCCACCAGGCCATGTTCGCCCGGTTTCTGCTGTTTGGCTTCGTCCGTCAGGTACTGGTGCAGAGTCTTTCCGGCCTGCTTCGCCGCGTCGTGATACTCCGGCGGCACGGCATTGTTGACAAACCAGGCGAAAATATCGCCCACGCCGCTCTGCCCGGCCTCAAAGCCATAATAGCCCGGCAGGATACCATCGCGCACCACGCCGCACATGCCCTCGACGGTCTGGTCGGTTTCCCCAACCAGCATATGGCAGTTAGAGGTCCCCATGATGATGACCATGCTGCCCGGCTGAGTCACCCGCACCGCAGGCACAGTCACATGCGCATCGACATTGGCCACCGCCACCGCGATGCCTTCCTTCAGGCCGGTCCATTCGGCCATCTGCCGGGTCAGGCCGCCTGCCCTGCCCCCCAGCGGCGCAAAAGTGCGGCTCATTTTTTCATCGACCACATCGGCAAAACGCGGATCAAGCGCCGCGAAATAATCACGCGAGGGGAACTGGTCGCCCTGCACCATCGCCTTATAGCCGGCGGTGCAGGCATTGCGCGTCTCTACGCCAGAAAGCTGCCACACGATCCAGTCCGCCGCCTCCAGCAGGCGGTCCGCCGCGTCGTACACTTCCGGCGCTTCCTGCAAAATTTGCAGCGCCTTGCTAAAGAACCACTCCGACGAAATCTTGCCGCCATACTTGGGCAGCCAGCTTTCGCCACGCTGCCGCGCCAGCTCGTTGATCTGGTCGGCCTGCGGCTGTGCGGCGTGATGCTTCCACAGCTTCACCCATGCATGCGGATGATCGCGCCATTCCGGCAGCACACTCAGCGGCGTGCCGTCGGCTTTGACCGGCAGCATGGTGCAGGCCGTAAAATCAATGCCGATGCCAACCACTTCTTCCGGGTTGATGCCGCTTTCGCGCAGCACCGCAGGGACAGTCTGCCTGACCACCTCGACATAATCCATCGGGTCCTGCAGCGCCCAGTCCGGCGGCAGCGGGCGATCACTGCCCGGCAGATGCTGGTCGATCACGCCGTTGCCATAAGGATGCACAGCGGCGGCAATCTCGCGCCCGTCGCGCACATCGACCAGCACCGCCCGCCCGGATTCTGTTCCGTAATCAATGCCAATAGTGTACATAACGCTGTTTGCCTTTAAATACGTTTACTGATCAAATTCAGACTAGTTTAGCACTTTTCATCACAACTGACCGCAAACCGGAGTCCAAAAGTCGGAACCGGAGTGGGAAATATGTGGATTCACACAGTATCATTGTTCTGAGTTTTTCACCGCAGAGGTTTAAAGGAGTTTTTGTTCATGGGTAATATGTTTCTGCCGGAAGATCGCTACTTTGACCCGGCCTATCGCGATGTCGCCGTGCATCTGTATAACCAGGTAAAGGATAAGCCGCTGGTCTGCCCGCATGGGCACGTAGACCCGCGCCTGTTTAGCGACCCGGATTACCAGTTTGGCACCCCCACCGAATTATTCATCATTCCGGATCATTACATCTTTCGGATGTTCTATTCACAGGGCATCGCGCTGGAAGACCTGGGCGTCCCGCGCAGCGACGGCGGCCCTGTGGAGCAGGATCATCGTAAAATCTGGCAGATTTTTGCCGATAACTTCTACCTGTTTCGCGGCACGCCCACCGGCATCTGGGTTAATTATTCGCTGCATCATGTGTTCGGCGTCCAGCAAAAGCTGACCAGCCAGACCGCGCAGGCCATTTATGATCAGGTTGCGGAGCAGTTGACCAAACCGGAATTTCGCCCGCGCGCGCTGTTCGAGCAGTTCAACGTGGAAGTGCTGACCACCACCGACGCCGCCACCGACCCGCTGGAGCATCATCAGGCCATCCGCGATTCAGGCTGG
>CAZQIY010000011.1:8645-72573 GCA_964593565.1 uncultured Anaerolineaceae bacterium | reverse complement strand
CGACGCCGCCACCGACCCGCTGGAGCATCATCAGGCCATCCGCGATTCAGGCTGGGCCGGGCGCATCCTGCCCACCTTCCGGCCAGATGCGGTGGTCAACCTGGATAGCGCCGGCTGGCACAATCACATCCAGGCGCTGGGCGAGCGTGTGGGCAGAGAAATCACCAGCTACCAGAGCTTTATCGACGCGCTGGAAAACCGCCGCGCCTTCTTCAAATCCATGGGCGCCACCGCGACAGATCACGCCGCCGTCACCCCCTACACCACCGAGCTGAGCGATCAGGAAGCTGATACCATCTTCCAGCGTGCCCTGCGGGGCGAGGCCAGCGCCGACGATGCCGCCCGCTTTACCGGCCACATGCTGATGCAGATGGCCCGCATGAGTGTCGAAGACGGCCTGGTGATGCAGCTTCATCCCGGCTCCTACCGCAACCACAACCGCGATGTGATTGCGCGCTTCGGGCCGGATAAAGGCGCGGATATACCGGTTTCGCTGGAATACACCCGCAACCTTCAGCCGCTGCTGAACAAATATGGCACCGACCCGCGCTTCTCGCTGATTCTGTTCACGCTGGATGAAACCACCTATGGGCGCGAACTGGCCCCGCTGGCCGGGCATTATCCCGCCGTCAAGCTTGGCCCGCCCTGGTGGTTCTTCGACAGTCTGAACGGCATGGCTTATTTCTTCGACAAGGTGATGGAAACCGCAGGCGTGTATAACACCGCAGGCTTCAATGATGACACCCGCGCCTTTACGTCCATCCCTGCCCGCCACGATGTCTGGCGGCGGGCAGCGGCCAACTGGGTCGCCGGGCTGCACGTGCGCGGCATCATCGACATGGACGATGCCGAAGCCATGAACGACGACCTGGCCTATGGACTGGCGAAGACGGCCTATAAATTCGCCTAGAAGAAGCAGGCAGAGCGCATAGCTTCAGAAAACCGCAGGGGGCACACGTGCTGCGCCCCCTGCTGCCTGTTCACGGGTTAGCCCCACAGCCTGCGCAGGAGGTTCAGCTTTTCCAGAAGCTGGTAGTTGCCGCCGCCTTCATGATCGTTAAACCCGTACACCCGCATCTCTTTGGGGCCGCGCAGATGATTATAGGCGGCGTACACCGTGGAGGGCGGGCAGATCATGTCCATCAGACCGACAGAAAACATCGCATGCGCAGAAATGCGCGCCGCAAAGTTCACGCCATCAAAGTAGCTGAGAGTCCGGTGCACCACGTCCTCATGATCGCGGTGCGACTTGAGGTAATTCACAATTTCGGAATAGGGCGCCCGGTCTGTGATGGTGATGGCGCGGCGGTAATGACACAGAAACGGCACATCCGGCATAATCACCTGTGGGCCATCGTGCAGCCCCGCCGCCGCGATGGTGATGCCCCCGCCCTGGCTGCCGCCGGACAGCGCCACCCGCCGCGAATCCACCCGGTCATGCCCCCAGACGACCTCTATCGCCCGCACCGCGTCCGTAAACAGGCGCCGGTAATAATAGGTCTTCGGGTCCAGAATGCCCTGCGTCATAAAGCCAGGGAAAAACGGATTGGTGCCATCCACCGGCACATCGGGCGTATCGCCCTTGCGGGTGGCGCTGCCCTGCCCGCGTGTATCCATCAGGAAATAGGCATAGCCCGCGCTCGGCCACAGGGTATGTTCAAAACCAAAGCCGCGCCCGCCGCCATAGCCGATATATTCCAGCACGCACGGCAGCGGCCCGTCGATACCTTTCGGCAGCAGCATCCAGCCCTTCACCCGCTGGCCGCCATAACCCGAAAAGGTGACATCCAGCACATCGACGAGCTTCAGGCCATAATCCACCGGCTCAAACTGCGGGTCCAGCGGGTACTGGCGGGTCTCCTCAAGTGTCTGCTGCCAGAAGGCGTCAAAGTCTGCCGGCTCTTCCCGTTCCGGTTTATAACGTTCCAGCTCCTCAAGGGGCATGTCAAAACGAGGCATCAGGTAAAACCTTTCTTCAGAAGCAACCTCTAAGATAAAAAGTGGCGTTACACATCAATCACAATTTTGTGGACGCCGGCTTCATAAGCAAGATTCATGGCGAAGGCCTGCGGGGTCTCCTGCAGGGGGAAGCGATGCGAAATCAGGTCGTCCATCTGCACCATGCCGCTTTGCGCCATATGGATCGCACGCGGGTAAGTGTGCTTCATGCGACGCGACATCATGATCGTCAGCCCTTTGCGGCGCGCGGTGGAATGTTTCATCTCCATGTGGTCATCGCCAGGGATGCCCACCAGCACCAGCCGCCCGCCCAGCCGCGCCATCTCCGCGGCCTGCGCAATCGACTGATCCGCCCAGGCCGCCTCGAAGACCACATCCGCGCCGCGCCCGGCGGTCAGTTCCTGCACCCGCTGCACCGGGTCGCCGCTGTCCAGAGTCCAGGCCGCTGTTGCGCCCCATGCTACGGCCTTTTCTGCACGCCAGGGGAAGCAGTCAAATGCATAGATTGGGTCTGTACCGGAAAGCCGCGCCAGTTTGATAATTATCAGACCGATGGGGCCGCAGCCCAGCACCACCACGCTGCGCGCCAGACGCAGCTTGCCCAGATCAACCGCGTGCAGCGCCACGCCCAGCGGCTCCAGCAGCGCAATGCCCGCATCCGAAATTGAATCCGGCACCGGGAAGCAGTCGCGTGCGCGTACAGGCATCTGTTCCTGCAAGGCGCCGTCATCCGGCCACAGGCCACAGAAATGCAGCCTGCGGCACAGGTTGGGGTGCCCGGCTTCGCACATCTCGCAGTGATGGCAGGGCTGGGCCGGGTCCACCGCCACGCGCTGGCCGGGGCGCAGCGGATCATCGTTCCCATCCCGCGCATCCGCCCCCACTGCCAGCACTTCACCGCCAAACTCATGCCCCAGAATCAGCGGATCCTGCACCACTGTATCGCCGATGCGCGCATCCTGATAGGTGTGCAGGTCAGAACCGCAGATGCCGACTGCCCGCACCTTCAGCAGAATCTGGCCGGGGCCAGGCTGTGACGGTTCGGGCACTTCCTCCACGCGGATATCCTGAGGGCCATAAAGCCGTGCTGCCAGCATAATCTATCCTTTCTGTTCATCAGGTATCAGTGTAGCCCTGCTGTGTGCCGCCTGCCACAGACCAGCAAACCAATTTGAATGTTTGATGAGTAGGGGTATGCCGTGTTTTCATCAGCCGTTACAATGAAACGCACAGCCTTTATACATAAGGAGTATCACATGCGACGTTCCCTGTTGCTTGCTATGATAATCATGGGCCTGATATGGGGCACTACCGCCGCCCTCGCCCAGGAAACGGGCACCCCGCAGGAAATCTGCGACGCGGCGGTCCCGGCCGAAGACCCGGCGAATCGCACTTTTTCAGAACCAGAACAGGTGCTTGAAGAAGGAGTCGATTACCGCGCTATCCTGTGTACGGATGCAGGCCCTATTTACGTAGACCTGCTGGAAGAATTTACGCCTGTCACCGTCAATAACTTTGTCTTCCTGGCTCAGCAGGGCTTTTACAACAACACCACCTTCCACCGCGTCATCGAGGACTTTATGGCCCAGGCTGGCGACCCGGAGGCGACCGGACGCGGCGGCCCCGGCTACCAGTTCCAGGATGAATTTGTAGGCTTCCTCCACTTCGACCAGCCCGGCTGGCTGGCGATGGCCAACGCCGGCCCCGGCACCAATGGCTCCCAGTTTTTCATCACCACCGCCCCCACGCCGCACCTTAATTACATGCATACCATTTTTGGCGAGGTGCTGGAAGGGCAGGACAATGTGGAAGCTATTGATCTGCGCAACCCGGAAACGGCCAGCGGGCCAGGGACCGCACTCAATACCGTTGTCATTGTTGAAGACCCGGAAAACGTGACCACCACGTTTGAAGCCGCAGAAGCCGCCTCGCAGGAAGCGGTGGAGCAGGCCTTTGCCGATGTAGCATCCTTCCTTCCGCCGGATGTGCTGGCGATCAACCCGGAAGTCAGCGGCGTGTACAGCACGGAAGAAGTCGTGGACATGCTGCCTGAAGATGAGCAGGCAGATTATGCTGAATTCCTGGACAGCCACAATCACGAATACCGCGCCGTCAGCGTGATCGACAACACCACCTGCGACCTGAACACCGTTCCCTTCATGTCCATCGGCTACACGCTGGATTCCTTTGCCACGCCAGAAGATGCGACAGCCGCACTGACTGACCCGGCGCTGGCAGAGCTGACCACCAGCAGCGGATTTGCCGAAGACGAGACCGAAGGCAGCGAACTGACCGTCTACACCCGCGATGAAACCGCCTGCGATACCGACGTGCAGAGGGCCATCACTCGCTGGCAGCGCGGCCGTTTTGTCTCCACCGTCAGCATCACCCTGCCCACCGGTGTCGATGTGCCGCTGGACCAGGTGCTGATCAGCTTCGTCGGCCAGCAGATTTACGAGCAGATTCTTTCCGACATCCTGCGCCCGGAAATCCGCTGACAGCCTTGCAACAGCCATCACAGGGGCGCGCGCTGGTGCGTCCCTGTGCCCTCTTAATTCCTGCGCATAACGCCCCCACCCACAGACAAAAATCACCCACGCCTCGCCGCGCCGCCGGGGGTTTGGTGCTGGCTGTGGTGCTAGCAAATGCGACCTCGCGGGGTATTATTGTGTGAACAGAGTCAGCGGGCGGCATCCTGCCCGAAGCATTGGAGAACAGATGGTATGTCTACAAATTATGAGGTAATCACCACCGAACGTGGCAGACACCTGAAAATCACGGGTGAGCTGCCACAGGGGTTTCATGGTGAACAGCAGGGCGATAGCTGGATTTGCCCGCTGGATGCACAGAACGCCGCCGCCGTGCGGCAGCACCTGCCCTGGACCGCGCCGACTACAGTAGGCCTGAAGAAGTCTATCGGCTGTGGCGACCGGCTGGGGCTGGCGACGCCGGGGCATATCCTGGCTGTGCAGGGAACCGATATGTTCCCCGTGTTCGCGCAGCAGTCCATCCGCGAAATGGAGCGCTCGCAGCGCACCCCGCAAAACGTCATGGATGATGCCACCTGGGGCGTGCTGCAAATGAATTATCAGAGCGGCTTTGGCAGCGACGCCGACCACCTCAAGAACATCCCCGCCATTGACGACTGCATCGCCGCCGGGTTTATCGGCTTTACGCTGGACCCTAACGAGCATGTGGACAACGCCGCCCACACAGATGATGCCGCCACCCTCCGGCAGAAATTCGACGCCCTGCCCTGGGATGAACTGGAAATCACCCCCGACGACCTGAAAAAACGGTATATCGGCAGTTCGCCCGGCGGCGAGATTGACGAAGAAGCGCTGCTGCGCGCCACTGGCAAATACAGCCGCGCCATCGCCCATGTCGCCCGGCTGGCCCGCCACATCGACTCCCGGTTCAACGGCCAGGGCTATGATCTGGAAGTGTCCGTTGACGAAACCGACACCCCCACCAGCCCGGCAGAACATTACTTCTTCGCCTCTGAACTGCGGCGGCTGGGCATCGAATTTCATGGCCTCGCGCCGCGCTTTATTGGGAGCTTTGAAAAAGGCGTGGATTATATCGGCGCGCTGGATGTGTTCGAGCAGGATTTTGCCGCCCATGCCAGAATCGCCCGCGATCTGGGGCCATATAAACTGAGTATCCACACCGGCTCAGACAAGTTCAGCATTTATCCCATCATCTACAAACACACCGGCCAGTATGTCCACCTCAAAACCGCCGGGACAAGCTGGCTGGAGGCGCTGCGGGTGGTGGCCATGCACGATGTGCCGCTGTTCCGCGAGATTCTGGATTTCGCCATCGAACGCTACCCCACAGACCGCGCCTCGTATCATGTTTCCGGAGAACTGGACAAAGTGCCCGCCAGCCCGGCCGATGCTGAGCTGCCCAATCTGTTCGAGCAGTTCGATGCCCGCCAGGTGCTGCATGTCACCTTTGGTTCCATCCTCGATCATTACCGTGACCGCCTGTATGCCGATCTTTACCGCTACAGCGACACTTACGATCAGGTCGTCAAAAAACACTTTGACCGCCACATTGCGCCGTTTCAGGACAGCTAGAGGAGCAGGACACTATGCCATATACGATTGATCTCAGCGGCAAGGTCGCCGTCGTGACCGGGGGCAGCGGCGTGCTTGGCTCTGCGTTCTGCCAGGGGCTGGCACAGGCTGGCGCATCCGTCGTGGTGATGGGCACCACCGTCGAAAAGGCGCAGGCTACTGTAGACAGCATCACCGCAGCAGGCGGCAAAGCCGTCCCCCTGGCCGTCGATGTGCTGGACAAAGCCTCGATTGAAGCGGCTTACGAGCGCGTCATGAACGACTTTGGCCGGGTCGATATTCTGCTCAACTGTGCCGGTGGTAATCGTCAGGAAGCCATGACCTCGCCGGATAACAGCCGCAGCTTCTTTGACCTGCCGGAAGATGCCCTGCAGTGGGTCTTTAACCTCAACTTCCTGGGCACGCTGCTGCCGTCTCAGGTTTTTGCCCGGCCGATGGCGGAAACCGGCGAAGGCGTCATCATCAACATCTCGTCGATGGCCGCCACCCGCCCGCTGACCCGCGTCGTGGCCTATGCCGCCGCCAAAGCCGGTATCGACAACTTCACCCGCTGGATGTCCATCTACTTTGCCAAGGAATACAGCCCCGGCATCCGCGTCAATGCTATCGCCCCCGGCTTCTTCATCACCACCCAGAATCTGCGCATCGTCACCAATGAGGATGGCTCGTTTACCCCACGCGGCCAGCAGATTGTCAACAATACCCCGATGGGCCGCTTTGGCGAGCCGGAAGAGCTGGTAGGCACGCTGTTATGGCTGGTGTCGGATGGCGCAAAGTTCGTCACTGGCACAATTATCCCGGTGGATGGCGGTTACAGCGCCTTTGGCGGTGTCTGATGATCCGCACGATCTCGCAGGCGATGCTTGATGATCTGCTGGCGCAGGCGGCGGCGTCGCCGCGCAAACGCACGATCTATCGCCTGCACGAGCATGAGGAACCGGTACAGCGCATGATCAACGCCCTGCTGCCGGGCACCTATACCCCACCCCACAAACATGAAAATCCCGATAAGGTCGAACTTTTTTCGATCCTTATCGGGAAAATCGCACTGCTGCATTTTGATGAGGCAGGCGGCGTGCAGCAGGTGCACATCCTGGATGCCGCAGGCCCGCTCAGAATCGCGGATATCGCCCCGCGCACCTACCATGCCCTGGTCGCGCTGGAACCGTCTGCGGCGCTGGAAATTATCCAGGGGCCGTACGATGCGCGCACGCATAAGCAGTTCGCCCCCTGGGCACCTGCCGAAAATGATGCAGGCGCAGGGGATTATCTGCGGTACATGGAAGATGTGGTGACGCAATGGCGCTGATACGCCTCGCACAGCCCGCTGACCTGCCTGCCCTGCCAGACATTGAAGCCCAGGCGGCGCTCCGCCTGCGCGATGAAGCCACCGGTCAGACAGCACTGCACGATCTGTTTTCGCAGCATGTCATGTCGCTGGCGGATTTCGAGGCTTACCAGCGGAGCGGGCATCTGTGGGTGGCCATCGAGGACCAGCGCCCGGTCGGGTTTATCGCGGTGTCCATCTTTGACGACTATGTTCATATTGATGAGGTCGATGTGCTGCCAGCCTATGGGCGGCGCGGTATCGGCACGGCGCTGATCGAGGCGGCCTGTCAGTGGGCGGCGGCCAGCGGGCTGACCAGCGTCACCCTTTCGACCCAGCGCAGCATCCCCTGGAACCAGCCCTACTACGAAAAACTGGGCTTCAGTGTCATGCCGCCCGATCAATGGTCTCCTGTGCATCAGGAGATACGCGAAGAAGAAGCCAGCCTGGGTTTCCCTATGGAAGACCGGGTATTGATGAAAAAGTCTTTAATTGAAGGAGCAAAGTAAACCTGATGTACCCACAAACCAACAGCTATCGTCAGGTGGTTGATCTTTCCGGCTTCTGGGATTTTACAACCGACCCAGACGCCGCCGGAGCCTATGCCCAGGGGTTCGCCCAGGGCAAGCCCATCGCCGTGCCCGCCAGTTGGAATGACCAGTTTACAGACCTGCGCGATTATCTGGGTATCGGCTGGTACCAGACCCGCTTTGACCTGCCCTGGGGCTGGGACACACAGCGTATGTTTGTGCGCTTTGGTTCTGTCAATTATCTGGCGGATGTCTGGCTGAATGGCGAATACCTGGGCCAGCACGAAGGCGGTCACCTGCCGTTTGAGTTCGAAATCAACCCGCACGTGCGCCCGACCGGTAATGTGCTGGTGGTGCGTGTGGATGGCCAGCTTGCGCCGGATCGCGTCCCGCCCGGCAATATCCCGCCGGACCCGCGCGCGCCGTTTGGTGGCTTCATGCGCAATTATCCTGCCAGCGCCTTTGACTTTTTCCCGTTCTGCGGCATCCAGCGCCCGGTCCTGCTCTATACTGTACCGCAGCAGCACATTGAGGATATCACCGTCACCACCGACCTCGACGGCGCGGCGGGTCTGGTGCGGGTGCAGGTCGCCGCGCCAGCAGATGCTGACATCACCGCCACGCTGCGCGGTCATGGCGTCGAACTGAGGGAAACGCTGAACCAGGGCGAGGCCGTGCTGCGCGTTGAGCAGGCGGCGCTGTGGACGCCGGATGCGCCCAACCTGTACGACCTGCACGTTGAACTGCATCAGGGCGGCAGTACCATCGACTCCTACACCCTACCGGTGGGCATCCGCACCTTCCGCGTCGAAGGCGATCAGCTACTGCTCAACGGCCAGCCCATCAAACTGACCGGGTTCGGCAGGCACGAGGATTTCCCGGTCACAGGCCGGGGGTATGTGCCCGCCGTCATCATCAAGGACTATGAGCTGATGCGCTGGGTGGGGGCAAATTCCTTCCGCACCACCCATTACCCCTATGCCGAGCAGATGATGGACCTGGCGGACCGGTTGGGCTTTCTGGTAATTGACGAAACGCCGGCTGTTGGGCTGTACTTCATGGAGGATGGGCTGGAACGGCGGCGCGAACTGTGCCACCAGTACACCCGCGAACTGATCGCCCGCGACAAAAATCACCCCAGCGTTATCATGTGGTGCCTGGCCAACGAGCCGTTTAACAACGATCCCAAGGCCGGCCCGTTCTTCCGCGAATTATATGATCTTGCCCACCAGCTTGACCCCACCCGCCCGGTGACAGTGGTCAATATCGGCATGGTGCCCGGCACAGAAGAACCCACCTTCGAGTTTGTCGATGCCCTCTGCATCAACCGCTATAACGGCTGGTATTCGCAGGCCGGGCGCATTGATGAAGGGGTGCGCGCCCTGGAAGCTGAACTGGACGCCATCCATGCCAAATTTGGCAAGCCCATCCTCATCACGGAGTTTGGGGCGGATACGCTGCCCGGCTGGCATGCCGAACCATCCGAAATGTTCAGCGAGGAATATCAGGCGGAATTCCTGACGGCCTACATCGAACTGATGAACCGCAAGCCCTATGTGGCGGGCCAGCATGTCTGGAACCTGTGCGACTTTAAGACATCGCAGGGTGTTATCCGCACCGCCAGCATGAACTTTAAGGGCGTGTTCACCCGCGACCGCCGCCCCAAGATGGCGGCCCACAGGCTGCGCGCATTGTGGCGCGGCGAAGCCTGAGCCGGAACAAAAAAGAGGGCGACACTGCGTCTGTGTCGCCCTCCTGGGTATTACTCATTGTCTGGCTCGAAATCCAGCGCCACCGAATTGATGCAGTAACGCAGGCCGGTAGTATCACGCGGGCCATCATCAAACAGATGCCCCAGATGCGACCCACAGCGGGCACACACCACCTCGGTACGGATCATGCCATGGCTGGTATCCCGCTTTAGCTCAACGTTGCCTTCTTCCATCACATCCCAGAAGCTGGGCCAGCCAGAGCCGGATTCAAACTTGGTACCTGAAGAAAACAGCGGGTTGCCACAGGCGGCACAGTGATAGGTGCCCTCCGCCTTATTGTGCACATACTCACCCGTAAAAGGCCGTTCTGTGGCTGCCTGCCGCAAAACTGCATACTGCTGCGGCGTCAGTTCCTCGCGCCATTCCGCCTCAGACTTTGTCACTCTGTCCGTCATACAATAACTCCTTTTCTCAGGATGAACGGCTGTTCATCCGGTTTACTGGTCATGCTAGCAGACAGTTCTAACCAAAATCTGAACGCCGCATCAGAGTTACACTAGAATCAAGGCGTGCTACAGCGTCCCGCCCAGATTCCAGGGGTTGAATTCAGCTTCGCCCACACCCTGCGCCTCGCTCTTGGAAGCCTGCCCGGACGCCACCGCGATCACCATGTCCAGCAGTTCGGCGGTAGCCTGCGCCGTCGGCACGCCTTCCAGAATCTTCCCGGCGTTGTAGTCCATGTCCTCTTCCATGTGATGATACATGGTGCTGTTGGTCGCCACCTTGATGCTCGGCGCGGGCTTGAACCCAAACGCAGAGCCGCGGCCGGTGGTAAACAGCACCATATTCGAGCCGCCCGCGACCTGCCCCGTCACCGATACCGGATCATAGCCCGGTGAATCCATGAAAGTGAAGCCGCGCGCCGTCACCGGTTCAGAATAATCATAGACTCCGGTCAGCGGCGTGGTGCCGCCTTTGGCCACCGCCCCCAGCGATTTCTCATAAATCGTGGTCAGGCCGCCCAGCTTGTTGCCCGGCGATGGGTTGTTGTCAATCTCGATATTCAGGCGGCGGCTGTGATCTTCCCACCAGCGCACTTTCTCGATCAGCTTTTCGCCCACCTCCCGGCTGATAGCACGGCGGGTGAGCATATGCTCTGCGCCGTAAATCTCCGGCGTTTCGCCCAGTACGACTGTCCCGCCCTGCCGCACAATCTCATCGGACACCATGCCCAGCAGCGGATTGGCCGTCACGCCGGACCAGCTATCGCTGCCGCCGCACTGAAGCGCCACCATCAGCTCAGAAATCGGCTGGGGCGTGCGCGATACGCTGTTGACCACCGGCAGCAGTTCCTCCACCGCCTCGATCCCGGCCTGAATGGTTTTGCGAATGCCGCCCTCGCCCTGAATCGTCAGGCTGGGGGGATTCATGTTGGCGCCATTGGTTCCGGCATTCAGTTGATAATTCTCGATCAGGTCGGTGATCTGGTTGGCCTCGCACCCCAGGCCGATGATGATGTACGCGCCGATGTTGGCGTGCTGCGCCATGCCGGCCAGCGTGCGCTGCAGCAGCACATAATCCGCCCCGCCGATCTGTACCGCACAGCCGGAAAGATGCGCCAGCGCGATCACGCCATCGACGTTGGGGTAAGCGGCCAGGCGCTCCGGCGTAAAGTAATGTGCTACTTCGCGCGCGGTGTGGGCAGAACAATTCACCGTCGAAATCACGCCAATGTAGTTGCGAGTCCCGACCCGACCATTGGCCCGCCGGTAGCCCAGAAATGTGCGGCGCTGATCTTCCGGCACCAGCGCCACCGGCTCGGCATCCACACCGAACAGATACTCGCGGGCGAAATCCTGCACAGCCAGGTTCTGCGTGTGCACATGATCGCCCGGGGCGATGTCCTGCGTGGTAAAGCCGATGATCTGCCCATAACGCCGCACCGCCTGCCCGCTGGCCACCGCCTCCAGCGCGATCTTATGCCCATCCGGGATGAACTGCCTGACCGGCAGGCGCAGCCCTTCACCTTCCAGAATCATACCGGCCTGCAAAGGACTTTTGGCAACACCCACGTTATCCGCCGGGTGCAGCCGCAGCGCCACCTCATCAAACGACACCGCGCCCGCAGGCACACGGTCAAACAAGTTCACCTGACCCGTCATGACTTAGACAACCTTTACTCTGTTCGTCAGTTCACCAATACCATCAATTCGCACCGTCACCACATCGCCCGCCGCCAGCGTAAAATCTGATGGGGGTACAATGCCGGTGCCTGTCAGCAGCACCACACCATCCGGGAAGCTGTAGCTCTGGCCCAGGTAGCGCCCCAGTTCATCAATCGTCCGTTTGATGCGCGCCGTGCTGATTTCGCCCTCAAAAGCCACAGCACCGCCGCGCTCAATCTTCAGGCCGATGGTGGTCTGCGGCCATGTCGTGCTGGGGTTCAGCACAATGCCCGGCCCCAGCGCACAGGATGCAGTGTACACCTTCGCCTGCGGCAGATACAGCGGGTTGGCCCCTTCGATATCGCGGCTGCTCATGTCGTTGCCCGCCGTAAAGCCAACCACTTCCATATTGGCGTTAAACACCACGCCCAGTTCCGGTTCCGGCACAGACCACACCGCATCAGACCGGATGCCAACCTCGCCCCCCGGCCCGATCACCCGCCAGCCCTGCGCCTTAAAGAAGATTTCCGGGCGCTCAGCATCGTACACGCGGGCATAAATATCGCCGCCATCCTGCGATTCTTCCTGCCGGGCTTCGCGGCTGCGCTCATAAGTCACGCCCGACGCCCAGACTTCCTGATCATCCACCGGGGGCAGCAGATGCGGCTGATCTGACACGGGTGCCATCAGAAAATCCGTCAGCGGGAACTGGTGCTCCGCTTCATTTATCAGGTTTTCCAGGTCCGCGATTGCCTCCGCAGGGCGTCCGGCGCTCTGGCGCATCCACGACGCCACCGACGGGACCGCCCGGCTGATGTCATAGACCGTGCCATCGTTCAGCAGCCCGACCCGTGCCTGTCCATCCAGTTCAGTATGATAAAAACGTATTAGTGTACTCATCAGAATTATGCTTTCTTTGGTGTGCAATCTCATCTGTTTATGCAGCAAAGCACAACCTGTTCACCGCGCTGCTGCATAAATCCTGCTGAAAATTGCCTCCTGCCGGATATATAGGTTATTATACAGGTCGCTATCCTCCGTTCAAAACCAATTCTTACGAGACACAAAATGGTGTTATCAACCTCAACTCCTTCGCTTGCAACCATTCTTGGCGGCAGCGACCATATTGATGCAACACGTACCCACAGCAGCGGCCCGGCGGGGCATCTGCCCATCACCGAAGACATGCTGCTCAACGAGCCAAGCGGCAACCTGTTCGGCATGACCCAGAGCGTCGGCATGGGCTGGGACCCGGACGAAGTGGGCCGCACACAGTATCTGATCCTGAGCACACACGGTGGGCTGCGCCAGCCAGACGGTACGCCGCTGGCACTGGGCTATCACACCGGCCACTGGGAAGTCAACCTGCTGGTCAGCGAGGCCGCACGCACCATCCGCACGGAAGGCGGCCTGCCCTTTGCGGCCTACTGTACCGACCCCTGCGATGGCCGTTCTCAGGGCACGTCCGGCATGATGGATAGCCTGCCCTACCGTAACGACGCCGCCATTGTGCTGCGCCGCCTGATCCGCTCGCTGCCGCTGCGCGCCGGGGTGCTGGGTGTGGCCACCTGCGACAAAGGCCTGCCCGCCATGATGCTGGCCCTGTCCGGCATGACCAGCCTGCCCGGAGTCATTGTGCCCGGCGGAGTCACCCTGCCGGCGATCAATGCTGAAGACGCGGGCACGGTGCAGACTATCGGCGCGCGCTTTGCCCACGACCTGATCTCACTGGATTACGCCGCCGCGATGGGCTGCCGCGCCTGCGGGTCGCCCGGCGGAGGATGCCAGTTCCTGGGCACTGCGGCCACTGCTCAGGTCGTCGCGGAGGCGCTGGGCATGGCCCTGCCGCACAGCGCGCTGTCGCCTTCTGGCGAACCTATCTGGCTGGATATGGCGCGCCGGTCTGCGCTGGCGCTGCTGCGCCTGACGGCAGAAAATATCCCCCTGTCGGACATCCTGACCTCCGCCGCGCTGGAAAATGCCATGCTGGTGCATGCGGCCTTTGGCGGCTCTACCAACCTGCTGCTGCACATCCCGGCCATCGCCCACGCCGCCGGTCTAAGACAGCCCACTGTGGACGACTGGAATCGCATCAACCGCAGCACGCCGCGCCTGGTCGATGCCCTGCCCAACGGCCCGCGCAATCATCCTACCGTGCAGGTGTTTATGGCGGGCGGCGTGCCAGAAGTCATGCTGCACCTGCGCGATATGGGCCTGCTCAATACCGATGTCCTCACCGTCACCGGCGACAAACTGAGCACTGTGCTAGATTGGTGGGAAAACAGCCCACGCCGCCAGTTGGTGCGCCAGCGCCTGGCCGATGGCGACGCGGTTGATCCGCAGCAGGTCATTATGGATGCCGACAGCGCCCGCAAAAACGGCCTGTCCAGCACCGTGATCTTCCCCACCGGCAACATCACGCCGCAGGGGTCGGTCATCAAGGCCACCTCCATCGACTCGTCCGTGGTGGATGCGGATAATGTCTACCGACATCGCGGCCCGGCGCGGGTTTTCACCTCAGAACGCGCTGCCATCGAAGCGATCAAGGGCCGCACGCCCAACCCGGTCAAGGCTGGCGATGTGGTTGTGATGATCGGCGTGGGGCCGATGGGCACCGGCATGGAAGAAACCTATCAGGTTACATCCGCGCTCAAGTTTATCCCCTGGGGCAAAAGCGTCCCCCTGCTGACTGATGCGCGTTTTTCCGGGGTATCTACCGGCCCCTGCGTCGGGCATATCGGGCCAGAAGCGCTGGCCGGTGGGCCAATCGGCAAGCTGCGCGACGGTGACCTGATCGACATTGTCATCGACCGTGCCAGCCTGACCGGAACTATCAATTTTGTCGGCACGGCAGAAGGCGAACTCACCCCGGAAGCCGCCGAGGGCCTGCTTGCCACCCGCCCGCCGCACCCTGACATGGCCCCGCACCCGCAGTTACCGGATGACACTCGCCTGTGGGCCGCATTACAGGCCGCCAGCGGCGGCACATGGGCCGGCTGCATCTATGATGCGGACCGGATCATCGAGGTGCTTCAGGCGGGCATGCAAGCCCTGGAACAGAATCATCAGCCATCATAACCACATGAGGGAGTAACAGCATGTCTACACTCACAGGCAAAAACAGCATCGCCGGCCAGTGGAGCGCAGAGGGCAGCGAGACCTTCACCAGCGTGGACCCGCGCACCCGCCAGCCCGGCAAGGTTCAGTTTTATAACGCCACCCCCCAGGAAATTGACCGGGCGGTGGTGGCGGCAGCAGAAGCATTTCAGGAAACCCGCCATTACCCCGCCAGCAGGCTGGCCGATTTCCTCGATGTGGCCGCGGACGAGATCGAAAAGCTGCGCGACGACCTGGTCGCCACCGCAGATTATGAAACCGCGCTGGGGTCGCCCCGCCTGCCCGGCGAACTGACCCGCACCACCAGCCAGCTTCGCGCTTTTGGGAATCTGCTGCGCGAAGGCTCTTACGTGGAAGCCATCATCGACACTGCCCTGCCAGACCGCCAGCCGCCGCGCCCGGATATCCGCCGCATGCTGATTCCGCTTGGCCCGGTAGGCGTGTTTTCCGCCAGCAATTTTCCATTCGCGTTTGCCACCGCCGGGGGCGATACGGCTTCCGCCTTCGCCGCCGGGTGTCCCGTCATCGTCAAAGGGCATCCCGGCCACCCGGCCACCACAGAGCTTTTCACCCAGGCGCTGAACAACGCCGTCGCCGCCTGCGATTTTCCGGCGGGCTTCTTCTCCATGATTCAGGGCAATACTGTCGAAGTCGGCCAGAATCTGGTGCAGCACCCGCTGCTGGAAGCGGTGGGCTTTACCGGTTCGCTGCGCGGCGGGCGTGCCCTCTTTGATACTGCCGCCCAGCGTCCGCGCCCGATCCCGGTGTATTCCGAAATGGGCAGCATCAACCCGCTGGTGATTCTGCCCGGCGCGGTGGCCGCGCGCGGCGATGCGCTGGTAGAAACGCTGGCTGGCTCCGCCACGCTGGGCGCGGGGCAGTTCTGCACCAACCCCGGCCTGGTGCTGATGCTGGAAAGCGACGCCACGCAGGATTTTATCCAGCGCTACACCACCGCCATGCAGGCCAGACAGCCCGGCGTCATGCTCAATGAGTCTATTCAGAAAGGGCTGGCGCAGGTCGTGGAGCAGACGGTCCGTACCGGCGGCGTTGAGGTGCTGGCCGGGGGCGAACCGCTGGAGGCGGAGGGCTTCTGCTATGCGCACACCGTCATGCAGACCGATTCGGCCCGCTTCCGCCGCGATCCACAGCTTCATGAGGAACACTTCGGCCCGGTGACTCTGTTCGTCACCTGCGCCTCGCTGGATGATATGCGCGTGACTCTGGGGACGATTGAAGGCCAGCTCACCGGCACCATCCACGCCGAAGCTGACGAGGTTGAGGATGCGCGCCCGATTGCCGAAAGCCTGCGCGAGCGTGTGGGGCGGCTCATCTGGAACAGCGTGCCAACAGGCGTCGAGGTGGTCTATGCCCAGCAGCACGGCGGCCCCTACCCGGCCACGACAGCCCCGGGCACAACCTCCGTCGGCATGACCGCCATCAAGCGCTTCATGCGACCCATCGCCTACCAGAGCATCCCTTCGCCGCTGCTGCCGGATGCGCTGAAGGATGAAAATCCGCTGGGTATCCTGCGCATCGTCAACAACGAATACACTCGCGATGCTATCCAGGCTTAAGCCCGAATTCTGAACAGGCCAGAGCGTCGCATAAAAAGGCCGGGCATAAACCCCGGCCTTATGGAATCCAGTATGCCTCGCGGGCGCCGTAACCGGTCAGCAGCACCCGCTGTTCAGTGCCATCTGCCCGCACGATGTTCAGCGTGTAATCCTGATCCGTATGCGCTGTATAGACCAGCCAGCGGCCATCTGGCGACCATGCCGGGTAATATTCATAGCCCGGCTCATCCGTGACCTGCCGCAGCGCGTCCGCCGCCAGATCATACACAAATATATCCGACCCGCTGCGATCTTCCGTCTGCGAAACAAAAGCGATCCTCTGGCTGTCCGCCGACCACACCGGCCCCCGGTCATCCCGCTGGTTATGGGTTAAACGGCGCTGGTCGCTGCCATCAGCGTTCATCACCCAGATTTCGCCGCTGTTATCGCCTACGGAATAATTGGTCATATAAGCAATCATCCGGCCATCCGGCGACCACACCGCTCGCAGATCGTTGAGATTTTCATTATGAGTCAGCCGCCTCTGGTCACTGCCATCGGGGGCCATCGTGTACAGTTCCTGAAAGCCATCGCGCGAGGTGGTAAAAACGATTCTTTGCCCATCCGGCGACCAGTCCGGCTCAAGATCGTTGGTGAAATCAGTGAGCTGCTGTTCTTCGCCCGTGGCCACATCCACAATAAACAACGCAGAGAAGAAATCCCGCGAGCGCACAAACACGATTTTTGATCCATCCGGCGACCATTTCGGGTTGCTTTCACGCGGGCCGCTGCTGACTGGCTGCGGGTCAAACTCCGCCAGATCAGTGACATAAATGCGCATGAAGGCTTCGCTGTTGATAATCTCGTCCACCGCCACAAAAGCGACTCGTTTGCCATCCGGCGAAAAAACAGGCTGGTGCGCCGCACCAATCTCACCGCTGTCCAGCGGTTCCAGTGCGCCGCTGGCCGGGTTCAGGCGATGCAGGGTTGGCTGACCATTGACGTTCAGCACCACCATCAGCGCACTGGTCAACGGCGGGCGCAGCAGGTCGCGGATCATCAGGATAAGCAGCACCGCCGCCAGCACCAGCAGCAGCGCGCCACCAGCTCGATAGGCCTGCCTTCTGGTCATGGGCAATCTGCCTCCTTAAAACAGCAGTGCGCCCGCCGGGTGGACGCACTGCATAGAGTATAACTCAGTGACTGCTTGGCTCTGGTTCGACGGCAGAATGGCCGTTGGAACTGACCGAGGATTCTTCTTCCGCCCGGAACTGGCTCATGTACAACTGGTAATAATCCCCTTCCCGCGCCAGCAGTTCGGTATGCGTCCCGCGCTCGATGATCTGCCCATCGCGCAGCAGCAGCACCTGGTCCGCGTTGCGAATCGTGCTCAGACGGTGCGCAATCACAAAACTGGTGCGGCCTTCCAGCAGCTTTTCAAATGCCTGCTGAATCAACCGTTCTGTGCGCGTATCCACGCTGGAAGTCGCCTCGTCCAGAATCAGGATGCGCGGGCTTTTCAGCGCGGCGCGCGCAATCGCGATCAACTGCCGCTGCCCCTGGCTGAGTCCGCCACCGCGTTCGCCCAGGATCGTCTGGTATCCATCCGGCAGGCGCTCGATAAACGTATCCGCAGATACCAGCTTCGCCGCCGCGATCACTTCCTCGTCGGTGGCGTCGGGCCGCCCATAGCGAATATTGTTCATGACCGTATCGCTGAACAGGAAGGTATCCTGCAGCACCAGCCCGATCTGGCGGCGCAGGCTGTGCACCGTCACATCGCGCACATCATGCCCGTCGATACGCACCGCCCCGCCTGTGACATCGTAAAAGCGCGGCAGCAGGTTGATGATGGTGGTCTTGCCGGCCCCCGTCGGCCCGACAACCGCAATCGTCTGCCCCGGTTCGGCTTCAAAGCTGACGCCCTTCAGCACCGGCTCATCCTTCACATATTCGGCATACACATCGTCAAACACGACTCTGCCGTCAATCTGCGGGATATCCACCGCGCCGGGCTTATCCGTGATCTCTACCGGCTCATCCAGCAGGTCAAAGATACGCTCGCCACCGGCAACCGCGCTCTGGACATTGGTCCACAACAGCGCGATCTGCTGGATGGGCTGGCTGAAGCGCTGCACATACCCCACAAATGCAAAGACAACCCCCAGCGTAATCGCGGTGCCGCCCGGCAGGGGTTCGCTGCGCAGCACGGCGATGCCCCCCACCAGCACCACCACCCCCAGCGCCACATATCCCAATGCTTCCAGCACCGGGCTGAGCGCGCTGGTAAACACCGCCGCCCGCACATTCGCCGCGCGGTTGGCCGCGTTAGAACGCTCGAACTGTGCGATCGTGGCTTCCTCGCGGTTGAAGGCCTGCGCCTCGCGTGCCCCGGCGATACTCTCCTGCAAATCGGCGTTGACCGTCCCCAGTTCCACCCGCGCCTTGCGGAAGGCCCGGCGGGCCTGGCTGGAAAAATACAGGGTCGCCACCACCATCAGCGGAATAGTCGCCAGGCTGATGAGCGCGTAGGTCACATTGGTTTGCAGCATGCGTACAATAATCCAGGTGATAAGCAGCGCCCCGCTGATCACCTGCATCAGCGCGAAGTTAAACACCTGCTGGATCGTATCTGTATCGTTGGTCACGCGGCTCATGATATCGCCGGCTTCGTGACGGGCATAATAGCCGATAGACAGCCGGTGAATATGCCGGAACAGATCCTCCCGCAGGTCCTGCAGCACATTCTGACCAGACCAGCGCATCGAATAAAATGCCAGCCCGCCCAACAAAGACCCCAGCACATAGATGCCTACCAGCACCAGCGCCAGCTGTCCCAGCCCGGCCAGCCGTTCCGCCATGCTGATATTGGCCGTCACGCTGTCATACCAGCAGGCTTCGGCAGTGGTAGGGAACAGGTAGCAGTCTACCGCCTGCCCAATCAGTTCTGGCGAGACGACCTGCGTCCATGTATTCAGCACAATCAGTACCATTGCCAGCACCACGCCAATCCAGTATTTGCGGAAATAGCGGGCAAAGCGGCTCATCGTCTCGCTGAGGTTTTTCGGTTTTAATGCTTCACGTTCCAGAATGCGGCGACCGCCGTCCATAAACATTGTGTCAGTCCTCCTCGCCCACCGTATCTGCCGGCGCGTCTTCCACAAGCTGCGATGTATAAATCTCCGCGTAGATCGGGCTGGTTTCCATCAGCTCCGCATGGGTGCCAACCGCCGCGACCTTGCCCTTTTCCAGCACCAGAATCTGATCTGCGGCCTGCACTGTGGAAATCCGCTGCGCGATCACAAAGCTGGTGCGCCCGCGCATCAGGTTATCCAGCGCCTGCTGAATCCTGCGCTCTGTGGCAAAATCCACCGCGCTGGTCGAATCATCCAGAATCAACAGTTTGGGGTTCAGCAGCAGCGCCCGCGCGATGGCAACACGCTGTTTCTGGCCGCCGGACAGGGTCGCGCCGCGTTCACCGACTGGCGTATCGTATCCCTCCGGGAACTCCACGATGAAATCATGCGCTGCTGCCGCACGCGCTGCCGCCATCACTTCCTCCATGGTCGCTTCCGGGCGGCCAAAGGCGATGTTATCGCGGATCGAGCCGGTAAACAGGTTGGTTTCCTGCAGCACAATGCCAATCTGTGACCGCAGGCTGTCCAGGGTGACATCACGCACATCGTACCCGTCGATCAGCACCGCGCCTTCGGACACATCATAAAAGCGCGGAATCAGGTTGATAATCGTCGTCTTGCCACTGCCTGTCGCGCCCAGCAGCGCGATGGTCTGCCCCGGCGTGGCCTTAAAGCTGACCTGGCTGAGTACATCATCGCCAGAGTTGAAGTAGCGGAAGGTCACGTTCTGAAATTCCACCTCGCCCTGGATCGCCGGCAGATCAACCGCGCCCGGCTTGTTGGTGACATCACTCTCCGCATCCAGAATCTCGAAGATGCGCGTGGCAGAGGCCCCCGCCTGCGCCATCAGCGAGATGATAAAGCCAAGCTGCCCCAGCGGGAAGAACACATACAGCAGATACAGCGTGAACGACTGGTATTCGCCCAGGCCGATCTCTCCCGCCACAATCTGCCGCCCGGCAAAATACAGGATCACCACCTGCCCCAGATTAGCCAGCCCAAACACCACCGGGAACAGAGTCGAAAACACCCGCGAAATCTTCATGTGCTGGTCGAACAGGGATTTGTTCGCTTCTGCGTAACGCTGCTGTTCTTCCTTTTCGCGCACGAAAGCCTTGACCACGCGGATGCCGGCGATGTTCTCCTGCAAAATCGTGTTCAGCACAGACAACCGCTGCTGAAGTTCCATAAACAGCGGATGCGTCACCCGCCCGAAAATGCCGAAGACCACCACCGCCAGCGGCAGAATCGGCAAAATCACCAGGGTAAGCTGCCAGTTGGTCGCCAGCAGAATAATCAGCGTCGCTGTCAGCAGCAGGAAGGCCTGCGCCGTCAGGATCAGCCCCTGAGCGATAAACAGACGCACCTTTTCCACATCATCCGTCGCCCGGATCATCAACTGCCCGGTCTGGGTGCGGTCGTAATAGCTGAACGACAGGCGCTGAATTTTGGCGAAGATGTCGTTACGCATATCAAAGGCCGTCCCCTGCGATACGTTCTCCGCCATATAGGTCTGCACAAACGCGAACAGCGCCCGCACCACAGAGAACACCACAATAATCGCGACGGCGTTGATCAGCAGCGTTTCCGCGCTGTTATAGGTCGCCTGTACAGCGTCCAGGCTGGTCCCGGCGGCCCGCAGCGCCAGACCGCGCGCCAGTTCCGGCATTTGCAGCATCTGGTAAGCCGCTACGCCCTGTGTAATGGTATTGATCATGTTCTGGATCAAATGCGGCACCGCCAGTTGGGCCAGTGTCGCAATCACCAGCGCTCCATACGCCATGAATGCAATGCGACGCTGCCGGCCCAGATAGCCGATCGCCCGCCGCAGCGCCCCAGGGGCCGTGCGCTCCTGGCCTGCCCGATCAGATCTTCGTTGAGCTGCAACTTGCAAGGTAGTCCCCTTTTCTATTTTGATGAATGATCACATGGCCCGGCGGCGTGCCTGGCCGCCAGAAAAGCATCGCGCAAAATCACCAGCGCCTGCGCGACCTCTCCCCGCTCTTCATCCGTCAGCGAAACCAGAATCTCCGTCACTTTGGCTTCCATCTGCTGGCGAACCTGCGTCAGCACTTCGCGCCCGGCATCCGTGATTTCGATCATCAGCCGCCGCCGGTCTTCCGCATAGCGCTTCCGCGTCACCCAGCCTCGTTCCTCCAGAATCGTGACCGAGTTAGACATCGTAGGCAGGCTCACCATCTGACGCTCGGCCAGTTCGCTCAGGCTTGCCGAATCATGTTCCAGCATCCACAGCAGACGAAAATGCGCCGTCACCAGCACATGGTCGCTCTGCTTCAGTTCCGCAGCCACCGTCCGCATCATCAGCGGCCCGATTTCAAGAACCTGCCGCGCCAGAATCTGCATTTCATCAGTCACATCAGTCACAATAGTTAGCCCGCCTAATGGTTAGCCGACCTAATCATTATCAATAACTTTTTTCTGCTGTCAATACCTACCTGCTCCTGCATGTGCTGCTGTTAGTTTTACGTATAATTGCCCGCCGCGTTTCAGCTTTGACAATCCTGGCGATTGGCCCTAGCGGACCAGTGGCAGCCCGGCCGTTTTTGCAAGATAATAGGCGCTTAAATGACAGATTTTTATCATTGAGAGTAAAAGTATGTTTGAACCTCTTTCTCTTGTTCCGGTTGGCCATACCGATCTGCAGGTGACCCGCCTGGGCCTGGGCACAGCCCACATTGGCAAGGCGGGCGAAGCGGAGGCGGTCCGCATCGTCCAGCAGGCGCTCGAAATCGGCATCAATTTTGTTGATACCGCACCGCTGTATAAGTCCGAGTCCTATATCGGCACGGCGCTGGCGGGCGTCCCGCGCGACAGCTATATCCTGGCGACTAAAATCGGGCGACTGCCAGATGGCCAGGGCGGTTTCACCTTTGAATACTCCCGCGACGCCGTCCTCAAAAGTATCGACAACAGCCTGAAGGCGCTCAGGCTGGATCGCATCGACATCCTGCACATTCACGATGCCGATGACCACTATTCCCAGGCCCTTAACGAAGCCTTCCCTACACTGGCAGAGCTGCGCAGCCAGGGGGTCATCAAGGCGGTGGGCGCGGGCATGAATCAGTGGCAGATGCTGGTGGATTTCGCCCGCAATGCCGATTTTGACTGTTTCCTGCTGGCCGGGCGCTACACCCTGCTGGAACAGACTTCGCTGGATGCCCTGGCGGAGCTGCGCGAGAAAGGCATCAGCATCTTTGCCGGCGGCGTCTATAACAGCGGCATTCTGGCCACTGGCGCCACCACCAACGCCAGCTATAACTATGATGTCGCGCCGCCGCACATCATGGAAAAAGCCCGCCAGCTCGAAGCAGTCTGCACCCGCCACAACGTCCCGCTGAATGCCGCCGCTGTCCAGTTTGTCAACACCCACCCCGCCATTACATCGCTCATCATCGGCGCGGACCGCGCGGAACAGGTGCAGGACAATCTGGATACTTTCCACGTGCCCATCCCGGCGGCCTTCTGGGCGGACCTGCGCGCAGAAGGGCTGATTGAGGCGGGTGCGCCCACGCCACAGGCCAGCCCCTGAACCCTTGTTGATCACAGCGAACAGTGCGCACCTGCCCGGCCCACTGTCCCGCAAAATAACCGGATTGATGGCAAAAGACTGATTCCACCTGCTTATTTCTGTATAGAAGGCTAAACCTTATGAAAATTACAGCAGTCAAACCCATACTGGCGGATGGCGGCCAGCGCATCTTCGTCTTCGTCAAAGTGGAAACTGATCAGCCCGGCCTGGTGGGCTGGGGCGAGGCCACCGTCGAGGGCAAGCCGCGCGCCGTCGCTGGCTGCATCGAGGATTTTGAACCCATGATCGTGGGCGAGGACCCGCGCCGCATTGAATATATCTGGCAGATTCTTTATCGCAGCGCCTTCTGGCGTCAGGGGGTCATCGGCCTTTCCGCCATTTCCGGCATCGATCAGGCCCTGTGGGATATCAAGGGCAAGGACCTGGGCAAACCGGTCTATGAACTGCTGGGCGGCCCCGTGCGCGATAAAGTGCGCATGTACACCCACTTTTCCAACTCAACGCCGGAAAAAGCCGTCAAGGATGCCGTCAGCAAGGTGGAAAAAGGCTGGACCGCCATCAAGACCGTGCCCATCCCTCCCACCAACGTCGTCGACAGCCCGGCGGTGGTCAAAGAGGCAGCGGAGACGCTGCGCATGGTGCGCGAAGCCGTAGGCGACCATATCGACATTCTGCTGGATTTTCACGGGCGGGTCACGCCGCAGATGGCGATTTTATACGGCAAGGCCTTCGAACCCTACCACCCGTTCTGCATCGAAGAACCGGTGCAGGCGGAGAATCCCGCTGCCATGGCCCAGGTCACGCGCCAGCTTCAGACTCCCATCGCGACGGGCGAGCGCCTGTTTACCCGCTGGGGCTTCCGCGAAATTCTGGAAACCGGCGCGGCCAGCCTGCTCCAGCCAGACTGCTGCCACGCGGGCGGCATCAGCGAACTGCGCAAGATCGCCACAATGGCGGAGGTCTATTACGCCGGCCTCGCGCCGCACAACCCCTATGGCCCGGTATCGACGGCGGCCTGTGTCCATGTCGATCTCGCCTCGCCGAATTTCGTCATTCAGGAAATGGTAGATCCGGATGTCGTGCCGGAAACCATGGCGCTGGTGAAGGAACCGCTGCCTGTGGTAGATGGGTATATCCTGCCCTCCAACAAACCCGGCCTGGGCATCGAGGTGGACGAGGAAGCCTGTGCCCGTCGCAAGCCGGATTGGTCCACAGCGCGGGTGCGGCAGATGGTGCTGGGCACTTACCAGGCCTTTCATAAAGACGGCGGCATCGCCGATTCCTGATCAGGAAAGCATACAAGAATCATGAAAATCACCAGACTGGAAACTATCTTTGTCAGACCGCGCTGGCTGTTCCTCAAAATGCACACCGATGAGGGCATCATCGGCCTGGGCGAGCCGGTAGTCGAAGGCCGGGCGCAGACTGTCGCGGCAGCCGTACACGAAATTGGCCGCTATCTGATCGGCCAGGACCCCCGCAAAATCGAGCATCACTGGCAGGCCATCTTTCGCGGCCAGTTTTATCGCGGTGGCCCGGTGCTTAGCAGCGCCCTGTCCGGCATCGAGCAGGCCATGTGGGATATCACCGGCAAATGGCTGGGCCAGCCGGTCTACAACCTGCTGGGCGGCCCCACCCGCGACCGAATCCGCATGTATGGCTGGCTGGACGAAGCCTCTTATGGCGATTATGTCGAGGCTGGCAAGGTCAGCATCAAGGCCGGGTTTACCGCCTTTAAGCTGGCGGTGCCGGGGGCCGTGAATATTGTCGATACGCGCCGCGCTGTCGATGAAATTGTGGGGCACTTTGCCCGCTTTCGCGAAGCGCTCGGCCCGGATATCGACATCGGCTACGACTTTCACGGGCGCGTCAGCCCGGCGATGGCGGTGCGGCTGGCGAAGGAACTCGAACCGTACTACCCCATGTTTATCGAAGAACCAGTCCTGCCGGAAAATATTGATGCGCTGGTCACGGTCGCCCGCAGCACCAGCATTCCCATCGCCACAGGCGAGCGCCTGTTTACCAAATGGGGCTTTCGCGAGGTGCTGGAAAAACAGGCCGCCGTCATCCTCCAGCCAGACCTGTCGCACGCCGGCGGAATCCTTGAAGTCAAGAAGATCGCGGCGATGGCAGAATGTTACTACGCCGCCATAGCGCCGCACTGCCCGCTTGGTCCCATTGCGCTGGCGGCCTGCCTCCAGTTGGATGCCTGTACACCCAACTTTCTGGTGCAGGAACATTTCACCACTGGCGAAGGCTATCTCAAAGAGCCGTTTAAGATCGTGGATGGCTATATCGAACTGCCCACCAAGCCCGGCCTGGGCATCGAACTGGATGACGACGCCATCGCCGGCAAAATCTACGACGGTTCGTGGGAGACTCCGCAGCTGCGGCACAGGGATGGTTCGGTGGCGGATTGGTAACGATTTGTGTCGCCAATCACAAAGGGCAGCGGTACAATAGCAGACGTGCGTCGCACAGGTGAACAGGATCGGAAACAGGCCACTCATTCAGACTGGAATTGCAGCAGACAGATGAGCCACTGGATCAAATAATTTATTCGACAGATACCTGCTGGCTGCACAGGCCGCAGGGGTAGATTTTTGCGTGCTGAAGGAGTTTTTTATGGTCGCACCAATTGGGTTACAACTTTATACACTGCGCGATGCCGCCAATCAGGATTACGAAGCCGTCGTCCGCCGTGTCGCAGACATTGGTTACGCAGGGGTAGAGCCTGCCGGGTATCCTGGTTCCAGCGTGGAAGCCGCCGCCAAACTCTTTAACGAGCTTGGCCTTCAGGTCCCCAGCGTGCACACGCGCTTTCCCGTCGGCGAAAACAAGGATGCCGTCATTCACGAAGCCCTGACGCTGGGCACCAAACGCGTGATTGCGGGCATTGGCCGGGGCGACAAGTGGGACACCCTGGACAAAATCAAGGCCAACTGCGATCTCATCAACGAAGCGGCGGCCAACGTGGCGGAACATGGCCTGACGGTTGGCTATCACAACCACTGGTGGGAATTTGACACCGTCGTGGAGGGCCGCCCGGTCTATCAGCACATGCGCGACCTGCTCGATCCATCAGTCTTTTTCCAGATCGATACCTACTGGGTGCAGGTCGGCGGGCTGAACGTGGTGGATGTGCTGCGGGAGTTTGGCAGCCGCGCCCCGCTGCTGCACATCAAGGACGGCCCGGCAGATGATCACGATGCGGATATGGTCGCGGTGGGGTCCGGCGTAATGGACTGGTCCGCGATCATGGCGGCTTCGGCAGACACCGCCGAATGGCACATTGTCGAGCTGGATCGCTGCGCAACGGATATGTTCACCGCCGTTGAGGAAAGTTACAAATATCTGGTCGGGGAAGGGCTGTCTCGTGGAAAAAACTAAGGTTGGCATCATCGGCTGCGGCAACGTCAGCGACCAGTATTTCAAGTGGTGCCCCACCTTCGATATCCTGGAAGTTGCCGCCTGCACAGACATTCTGCCAGAACGCGCCCAGGCCAAAGGCGAGCAGTTCGGCGTCCCGGTCATGAGCATCGAAGAACTGGTGGCGGACCCGGAGATTCAGATTGTCATCAACCTGACTATCCCCGCCGTTCATGCCGAAGTCTCGCTGGCGGCCATCGAAACCGGGAAGAGTGTCTACAGCGAAAAACCGCTGGCGCTGGCCCGCGAAGATGGTCAGAAAATTGTGGAAGCCGCCAAAGAAAAAGGCGTGCTGGTGGGCTGTGCGCCGGATACCTTCCTGGGCGGCGGCCTGCAAACCTGCCGCAAGCTGATCGATGAAGGCTGGATCGGCCAGCCTGTCGCGGCGACGGCCTTCATGCTGGGGCACGGGCCGGAAGCATGGCACCCGAACCCGGACTTCTTCTACAAGGTCGGCGGCGGCCCGATGTTCGATATGGGGCCGTACTACCTGACCGCGCTGGTGCATCTGCTGGGGCCGGTGGAACGCATCACCGGGTCTGCCCGCATTTCCTTCCCGCAGCGTTTTGCCACCAGCAGCAGCCTGCCGCCAGAACTGCGCGGCTATGCCATTGATGTCGAAATCCCGACTCATATCGCCGGGGTGCTGGATTTTGCCAGCGGCCCGGTTGCGACCCTGGTCACCAGCTTTGATGTGTGGTCGCACAATCTGCCGCGCATCGAAATCTACGGCACCGAAGGCAGCCTGAGCGTACCGGACCCGAACACCTTCCGTGGGCCGGTGAAAGTGCGCCGGGCGGGCGCGGAGGACTGGAGTGAGATTCCCCTCACCCACAGCAGCGAAGTCGGGCGCGGCATCGGCGTGGCGGATATGGCCTACGCGCTGCGTTCTGGCCGCGGTAATCGCGCCAGCGGCGAACTGGCCTACCACGTGCTCGACCTGATGCATGCCGTCCACGAAGCCTCCGAAAGCGGCCAGCATGTGCAGGTGCAAAGCACCGTCGAAAGACCAGCGCCGCTGCCGATGGGGCTGGCCCCGGGCAAACTGGACGAATAACGGTCAGCGTGCTGAATCACCGGGCAGCGGGTTTCTGGCCTGCTGCCCGCATCAGCGCCCTGACAATCACCCTTGTTGACGGAATACCCGCGAGCGCTGTCTCGCCTTTGTATGTAAAGAAAGATTGCTGAATTGATGAACAACAAAGTAAATGTCGGCATTATCGGCTGTGGCAACATCAGTGACCGCTATTTCCAGTGGTGCGCGAAATTCGACATCCTCAACGTCGCCGCCTGTGCGGATATTGATCTGTCCCGCGCCCAGGCCAAAGCCGAACAGTATGGCGTCAAAGCCTGCACCGTCGAGGAACTGCTGGCCGATCCGGAGATTGAAATCGTCATCAACCTGACGATCCCACAGGCTCACACCTCAGTTGATCTGGCGGCGATTGCGGTGGGCAAGCATGTCCACAGCGAAAAGCCGCTGGCGCTCAACCGCGAGGACGGGCGGAAGATCCTGGAAGCGGCCAAAGAAAAGGGCGTGCTGGTCGGCTGTGCGCCGGATACCTTCCTGGGCGGCGGCCTGCAAACCTGCCGCAAGCTGATTGACGAAGGCTGGATCGGGACGCCGGTGGCGGCTACCGCCTTCATGGTCGGTCATGGGCATGAATCCTGGCACCCCAGCCCGGAATTTTACTACAAGGCGGGCGGCGGCCCGATGCTGGACATGGGGCCGTACTACCTGACCGCGCTGGTGCATCTGCTTGGGCCGGTGCGCCGCGTCACCGGGTCCAGCAAAACGACCTTCCCGCAGCGCACCATCACCAGCCAGCCGCTTTACGGCACGGTGATTGATGTGGAAGTGACGACGCACCTGGCCACCGTGCTGGATTTTGCCAGCGGCGCTGTCGGCACCATGATCATGAGCTTTGATGTGTGGTCGCACAACCTGCCGCGCATCGAAATCTACGGCTCCGAAGGGTCGCTGTGCGTGCCGGACCCCAACCATTTTCGCGGGCCGGTGAAGATCCGCCGCGCCGGGGCCGAGGACTGGAGCGAGATTCCGCTTACCCACAGCAGCGATGTAGAACGCGGCATCGGGGTAGCAGATATGGCCTACGCCATCCGCTCTGGCCGTCCGCACCGCGCCAGCGGCGATCTGGCCTATCATGTGCTGGATGTGATGCTGGCCGTTGACGATGCTTCACAGTCTGGACGCCATATCGACATCGCCAGCACTGTCGAACGTCCCGCGCCGCTGCCCATGGGCCTGATGCAGGGGCAGTTGGACGAGTAATCTACGGAGAAACCAGCATGAGCAACGAGCGTTTTTTTGTCACCGGGGCGCTGGGCTGTCTGGGGGCCTGGGTAGTGCGCAACCTTGTCCAGCAGCAGGCCGCCGTCACCACCTATGACCTGGGCAGCAACACCGCCCGCCTGAAGCTGATTATGGACGACGACGCCCTCAGCCGGGTCAGCTTCGTCACTGGCGACATTACCGACCTTGCCGCGCTGGAAAATGCTATGCGCGCCGCCAGAGCCACCCATGTGATTCATCTGGCGGCGCTTCAGGTGCCCTTCTGCCGGGCAGACCCGCCGCTGGGGGCGCGGGTGAACGTGGTGGGCACAGTCAACGTATTTGAAGCTGCCCGCCGGCTTGGCCTGCGGCAGGTGGTGTATGCCAGCAGCGTCGCGGTCTATGGCCGGGGGGATGAATACACCGAGCGCATCCTCAAAAACGACGCCCCCCACATGCCGCGCAACCTGTACGGCGTCTACAAACAGGCCAACGAGGGCACCGCCTATATCTACCATCAGGATCACAACCTTCACAGCATCGGCCTGCGCCCCTACACTATCTATGGGCCGGGACGCGATCAGGGCATGACCTCGACCCCCACCAAAGCCATGCTGGCCGCTGCCGCCGGGCAGCCCTATCACATCTCGTTCGGCGGGCACAACGGCTTCCAGTTTGTCGATGACGTGGCGAAGATTTTCATCCAGTGCGCCCGCGCCGACTACAACGGGGCCGGGGTATTCAACCTGGGCGGCGCAGTCGCGCCCATGCAGGAAGTGGTGCAGGCTATCGAAGCCGCCGTGCCGGAAATGGCCGGCAAAATCACCTATGAAGATCAGCCGCTGGCCCTGCCGGATGGCACGGAGGATTCCGCCCTGGTGGCGGCTGTCGGCCCTGTGCCCAATACCCCCCTGCGCGATGGAGTCGCCTATACCATCCAGCATTTCAGGCAGGCGCTGGCCGAAAACAAGGTCAGCCTCGACCAGTTGAACGCCTGAGGATTCGCCCTTGAACCCCGTCATCGCACCCGAACAGCTCAAACCCCTGTTTCTGCTTAATCCAGAAGTTGCATTCTTCAATCATGGCTCGTTTGGCGCCTGCCCGCAGTCCGTCTTTGAGGAATACCAGCGCTGGCAGCGCGAACTGGAATGGCAGCCGGTAGAATTTCTGGGCCGCCGCCACGATTCGCTGATGGACCACGCCCGCGCCCGGCTGGCGGATTATATGGGCACAGCGGCGGAAAATCTGATCTTTGTCGTCAACGCCACCCAGGGCATCAACATAGTGGCGCGTTCGCTGCCGCTTAGCCCGGGCGACGAAATCCTGACGACCAACCACGAATACGGCGCCATCGACAAGACCTGGCAGTTTATCTGTCAGAAGACTGGCGCCCGCCTGGTCAAACATCAGATACCCCTGCCCGTTACCACGCCAGAGGCTTTTGTCGATGCCTTCTGGGCCAACGTCACCCCGCGCACGCGCATCATCTCCATCAGCCACATTACATCGCCCACCGCGCTCATTTTCCCGGTGGCGGAAATCTGCCGCCGCGCTCGTCAGGCGGGCATCCTCACTGTAGTTGATGGCGCACACGCTCCCGGCCAGATTCCGCTTAACCTGGACGTCATCGGGGCAGATTTTTACGCCGGGAACTGTCATAAATGGATGTGCGCGCCTAAAGGGGCCGGGTTTCTGGTGGCCCGTCCGGAACATCACGCCACCATCGACCCGCTGGTCATCAGTCATGGCTGGGTGCCGGATTCCACCTTTGTCAGCCGCAACCAGTGGCAGGGCACACGTGATATCGCCGCGTTTCTGACCGTACCTGCCGCGATAGATTTTTTGCAGCAGCACGACTGGGACGCGGTGCGCCAGCGCTGTCACGCCCTGGCAGTGGACCTGCACCAGCGCATCAGCGCGCTGACCGGGCTGGCGCCCATCGCGGCGGACGTTGATACATGGTTCGGCCAGATGTTTGCCGTGCCCATGCCGGAAAATCGCCTGCACGACATCACCAACCGCCTGTACGACGATTATCAGATCGTGACAGCGGCCGGGGTGATCGAGGGGGCAGATTTCCTGCGCATTTCCGTACAGGGGTATAACACAGCCGAAGATGGAGAGCGCCTGCTGAACGCGCTGGCCGACCTGCTGTAATACAGCTCACGACCTCAGCCGCGCCCGCAGCCGTTCTTCCAGAATCTGATCCGCGCTCAGGTCATCAAGCTGAAGATACCAGCGCGCCGCGTCGATCAGCGCCGCCTGTGGCACCAGCCCCACCAGTTCGGACGACTGCACCGCCACCCCATAACGCGCCGCCTCGCTGCGGATCATCTCCATTACACGCGGGATCGGCGTGCGGGTGTAATCGGTCAGGTTCATGGAGACCTGGGCGCGTCCCTTCACCAGCAGGCCCAGCGCCTTGACATGCGCCAGCCCGCCGCCTGAATAGCGGATGCTTTCCGCGATCTTCTGCGCCACCGTCACATCATCGGTATTCAGGTACACGTTATAGGCGATCAGCGGCAGACGCGCCCCCACCGCCACCGCCCCGGCTTTGCCCAGGCGCACCGGACCATAATCCGGCTGGCGTTCCGGGTCGGCCTGCACGGCCACCTTCAGGCCCTCATAGCCACCCCGGCGCACGTCCGCCAGGTTCACGCGGTCCGGGCGGCTGGCGGCGGCCTCGTACAGATACACCGGGATGCCCAGTTCATCCCCCACCCGCGCCCCCAGCCGGCGTGCCAGCGCGGCGCATTCCTCCAGCGAGATACCTGCCAGCGGCACCAGCGGCACCACATCCGCCGCGCCGATGCGTGGGTGCTGGCCCTGCTGCGCTTCCATGTCGATGTGCTGCGCCGCCGTGCGGATGCTGGCAAAGGCCGCTTCCAGCACTGGTTCCGGCCCCCCGGCGAAGGTAATCACCGTGCGGTTGTGGTCCGGGTCGCTGTGAACATCCAGCAGTGCCACCCCGTCCACCGTCTCGACAGACTGCACCAGCGCGTCAATCACCGCCTGCCGCCGCCCTTCAGAGAAATTGGGTACACATTCCACAACCGCCATCAGCCCACCTGCTCAAACTGTGCCATGATCCGCCGGTACGCCTCGTTAATCTGCTGCATCCGGTGAGTCGCTTCTGGCGAGTCGTTCACATCAGGGTGATAGCGGCGGGCCAGCCGGTAATAGGCTTTTCGGACAGCGCGCCGGTCCGCATCCGCCGGCAGTTCCAGAATCGCCAGATACACCGCCAGCGAATTACGCCGCGTATCCAGCCGCACCCGCTGCTGATGTGCGCCTGCCTCCGCCTCCGGGGCATTGGCGGCAAAATCGGCCACCCGCCAGAAGCCCTTGACATCACGCACATCCACATGCACATGATCGCCGCGCAGGTCCGCCGCGTTAATCGCATCGCCATAGGTGACAAAATAATCCAGCCCGACCTCCTGCTTATGAAAATACACCGGGAAGACCGACGCATAAGGGCCGTAGGAATCGTAGCCGTAGATTTTGCCGTTATAGATCGTCAGCAGCACTTCCATCCAGTCTTCCGGCACATGCAACCGGTTCTCCTCCGGCAGCAGCAGATCACTCCACAGGACCAGCAGCGTATGCCGGTCTGCCGCCGTGTTTTCTGTCAGCGTGTCGCGGATTTCGTAAATGGGCATCAGCCGGTCTATCAGGTAGATAATCACCGTTTCGCCGCTGGTCAGCCTGACCAGAATCAGGTCTGTGCCGTCGTGCTGCACCTCTGCGACAGTCTCCACCGCCTCATTTAGTTGGTTGACCAGATAGGTTCGAACTTTATGAAGATCAAAGCGCATGCTGCTTTTCCTGCTGGCTTCTCACCCTCTATTCTAACGCCCCGAACTCAGATTCGCCTGCATTTACACGATCCGCTCATCATCTGACTATCCGCATTTTACAAAGTCTGATAAAATTATCTTGTTAATGTTGTTCTTGCATGAAAGTGCCGGAATACATGAAATCTCAAACCATAGAGTACATTAAAAAACATTACGATACGCTCATTACCTGTGGTCTGGCAGCCTGTGGGCCGGACTCCAACGCCATGTGGATGGCCTCGCTCGATGTGCATACCGGCCAACCCCTGACTGCCAGCCAGCACCCGCCGCAGATCGAACCGCGCACCTACCGCGCCATCCATGCCCCCAACGGAGTCAATTTCTACTGGGACCAGCCCCATCTGGTCGCGGCCCATGCCCTCAGCGAGATTACCGGCGACGCCCGCTATGCCAGTGCCGCAGATGCCTGCATCCAGGCTTTTCTGGAACGCAGCAGCGCCAGCTGCGGCCTGCTGCTGTGGGGCAATCATTATTATTATGATGCCACACGCGGCGAACGGCTGTGGTTCGACCAGTACAACCCACCCGCGCCGCTGGGCCTGCATGCCATCACCGCGCACCTGCACGAGCTGCACCCCATCCCGCCCGCCTGGGACCTGCTGTGGTGTGTCCAGCCACAGACCACCCGCGCCGCCCTGGAAGCGATGCGCCAGCATCACCTCATCGACCCGGCCATCGGCACCTTCGCCCGCCATGCAGACCAGCAGCCCGGCCAGGATGATCTGGCATCTGGCGGCATTCTGGTTGAATCGATGGCGTGGTTGTATGCCCGCACCCACGAGCGCGGGCTGGCCGAACTGGCCCTCAATATCGCCCGCTATACCTTCATGCAGCGCAGCCCCACCACCGGGCTGCTGCCCGTTGCCAGCCAGGCGCGTGACTGGCGCCGCCACACCTGCACGACGGAAGTGGGCCTGTGGGCCGGGTCGCTGCTGCGGGCGGCGGCCTATACTGGCCTCAGCCAGTTCCGCACCATCGCCCGCGATGCCGTAATGGCCTATCTGAATCATGGCTGGGATACAGAAACGTGGCGCTATTTTGGCCGCCTGAATATCTCCGACGGCACGCCCCAGCACGACGACACCGGCAGCGACCAGATTTCACATTATCAGCCCGGCCCCTACGCCGCCATCTGGAACGCCACTTTTCCTTCGCACGATTACCCGCTGGCACTGGCGGAAACCTGCGTGAGCCTGTACCAGCAGACCCAGCAGCCTGCGTTCCGCCGCGCCGTTGAAAACTGGGCCGAAATCATCGCCGGGCAGACCTACGAAAACGCGCCGCCCGTGCGCTATGCCGAGCAGTTTGGCCGCGCCATCCATTTTCTGCTGCGCGCCGCACAGGTGCTGAAGGAAAATCGCTACCGCGTGCAGGCGGTGGAACTGGCCGATGTTGCCATAGAGGCGCTGTACGCCGGCCCCATGTTCCGGGGGCACAGCGGCGAGGATCGTTACGAAGCAGTGGATGGCGTGGGCTATCTGCTGCTGGCCCTGCTCTACCTGGAAACCGGCCGCCAGCCGGATTATCGCGGCTTCGGCTTCTGATACGGCGTCACAGCCCGGGCTGCTGCGGGTTAACCACCGGCTCCCAGGTCATCTCCGGGTCCAGCGGATACAGCGGACGCACCACCCGCCGGAACGGCAGACGCTTGATGGCCTGATCCACCGCGCCCGGGCTGAGCGCCAGCAGCGCCAGCGGCGCCGCCGCTTTCAGGTCCGGTTCCAGATACCCGATCTTGACCACTACGATCTTATGATCTGTCGGTTCGATGCCCAGCCGCTGAAAATCGCGGATGTAATGGAACGGAGTCCGGCGCTCTGTCAGGATCACCTGCACGCCATCCACGCGCAGCACAGCCTGGCGCTGCGGCATCTCCGGCGCATCATCCAGAAACACAACCTGCCCCCGCACCGGCAGCGGCTGCGCATGTACGGTATCCAGCCTGCCGCCCAGCGTCGTCTCCACCTGTGCGCCCACGCCCGCCGCAAAGCAGACCGCCACCGCGCCGGCATCGGCAATGCTGGCCACCACCGCATCCGGCACGCCGCGCGCCAGCAGACGTTCGAGGAAAAGCGGCAGGTCGCCACAGCCGCCCGCCGTCGGGTTGTCGCCCGAATCGCTGATAAACACGCTCTTTTCCGGTGCTTCCAGCGCCCAGGTAATGCACTCGTCAATCGACCCGGCCTGCGACCCAAACCGGAACTGGTCGCGCTGTGCCCAGTAGCGCCGCGCCAATTGCACGGCCTCGCGCTCGATTGCGTCGCGGTCTGTGCCCGTCACGACGATGGTGGCGTGGGTGCGCGGTTCATCGGCCCAGGCGTACCCCACAAAAATGGAGGCATCCATCACCCCCGGCACGGCGTCAATCTGCGGCAGGCTGGCGTACAGGCTCTGGCCCGGCTCCCATTCGGTGCTGGTTTTTTCGCCCGGCAGCGCCACCGGCACCGGCACCCAGGCCATCTGTGGCCGCACACCCTGCGCCAGACACTGCACCAGCATCCGCAGCGCGCGTTCCTGAGTCTGGGGCGCGTCGACATGCGGCGCGGTGCGATAGGCCGTCAGCATGTCCAGATGCTCGACAACACGCCGCGAGATGTTGCCGTGCAGGTCAAAGCTGGCGGAAATCAGACAATCTGGCCCCACCACTTCCCGCGCCGCCATGATCCAGTCACCCTCAGCGTCGTCCATGCCGGCCACGTGCATGGCGCCGTGCAGGTGCAAAAACAGGCCATCCAGCGACCCGACCGCCCGCAGACGCTCCAGAAATTCCGCTTTCAGCGTCTGGTATGCCTGCGGCGCCACTGACCCACCGGGAATAGAGCGCGCGTGCAGCAACGGCACAAATTCATGATCGGGAAAGTTGGCCAGAAAGGGATAATTCGGCAGCATGTCTGCGCCCCGCAGCACCCGGAAATAATCCAGATGAGTCAGCAAAGGCGAAAACGTGCAGCACTCGATCATAATACCACCCATGCCAATGCGCATAGTTCACCCCCGTATTTCCGGATACAATGCTGCTTATGCCAAAACTGGAAATTGCCACAACCTCACTTGATGATGCCATCGCGGCGCAGCAGGGCGGCGCGGACAGCATCGAAATCTCATACAATCTGGCGGCGGGGGGCCTCACACCCTCGCTTGAGCTGGTGCTCCGCGTGCGCGATGCCGTCACGCTGGATGTTTATGTCATTGTGCGCCCGCATCACCGCGATTTTTTCTATACCCCTGCCGAAACAGAGTCCATCCTGGCGGATGCCGCCGCCCTGGGCCAGGTGGGCATTCAGGGCGTGGTGTTCGGCGCGCTGGCCCCGGACCGGCGGCTGCACATCGACCTGATCCGGCAGGTGCAGGACGCCGCAGGCATCCCCCTCACTGTGCATCGCGCCCTGGATGAAAGCACCGACCCGGACCGTGCGCTGCACAGGCTGCGCGGCATTGTCCCGCGCATCCTGACGTCTGGCCCGGCGCCCAACACCTGGGAGGGCCGCGACGGGCTGCGGCGTTGGGTGGCAGATCATGGCGCGCACTTTGAGTTTGTCGCCTCTGGCGGCCTGCGGGCGGATACGCTGGCAGAGTATGCCGCGTATGTGCGCGCAGATACCTATCATCTGGGCGGCGCGGCCCGCACAAACGATGCCGTCGATGTTGAGAAGGTGCAGCAATTACGCGCCATCCTTCAGGCGATATAACCCCCAGTCCACAGGGCGGCTGGTCATCGCTCAGACGCTGCGAGCCGCCAGCCGGCGCAGGCGCAGTTCACGCTGCATAATCAGTTCGTGCAGCAGCAGCGTCGCCAGCGAGACCGCCACCAGAAACGGCGCGATACTTTCCCGGCCGGTATTTTCCGCCAGCACCCCGGCCAGCCCCACCAGCAGCGCCGCGCCCAGCCCGGCAAAGCCAATCTGAAAGCCAATGGCGTTGGGGGTGTGCGCGGCCCCGACCCGATCCGGCGTCACGGCGACCAGCGTGGGAAACAGCGGCGCCAGCGCCAGCCCCATAACGGCCAGCCCGGCAAAGCTGACTTCCGGCACCGGATTCCACCAGATCAGCGCAGCACCCACCACCGCCCCGGCCATACAGGCGCGCAGCAGCGCACGCGGCCCGATGCGATCCGCCACCAGCCCGATCAGCATGCGGCCCACCGTAAAGCTGCCCCAGTAAAAACTGACCCAGAATCCGGCGGTGGTCGGGTCGATGGCACGCCCTTCCACAAACAGGCTGTTGAGAAGCTGCCCGGTGCCCATCTCTGCCCCGCCATAGAAAAAAAACAGCGCCAGGCTGAGCCACATCATCACCAACCGGAGTGAATCCAGCAGGCGCGCGTTCGGCACCACCGCCCCCGCCTGATCCGGTGCACTGGCCACCCGCCAGCGGCCCAGCGTGAGGAAGAACGTCAGCGCCAGCAGCAGATTCAGCACCCCCAGCAGCAGGTAAGTCCAGCGCCAGTCCTGGCCCAGTTCGATCACGGTGAGGGTAACCAGCGCCGGGCCAATCGTCAGCCCGATGCCAAAACAGGCGTGCAGCCAGTTCATGCGGCTGGCGCTGTAACGCGGCGCGACAAAAGTGTTGACGCCGGCGTCGATCACCCCGCTGCCCAGGCCGCGCACAAATTCCGCCAGCAGCAGCAGAGGCCACAGCGGCGCCAGCACAAAGCCCAGCAGCCCCACCGCGCCCAGCAGGCTGCCAATCAGCAGATAGCGCCCGGCCCCCACCCGCGCGATCCAGTAGCCGCTGGTGAAAGCGGTCAGCAGCCGCCCGATGGTCGAAGCCGTCAGCAGCAGGCCAAGCGCATCCAGCCCCAGGCCAAAGGTCGTCTGGATGGGCAGCCATGCCACCCCCAGCGCGCCGCCTGGAATGCCAATGATGATAAAGCTGAAGAAGCTGATCAGCAGCAGCGAAGCAGGGCCATTACGACCGGATTGCATCTCACGAACTCATCAGGTGACGAACAAGACCCACTACCACTATCAGCGTCACGCCTACCCCCAGCGAGCACAGTGAAACCACGAATTCCGGACTGCCCGAAGGCACAGCAAATACCAGGACGAGCGCGACCAGGGTCACCCAGATGCCCATCCGAAAATAGGCACGCAGCGCATCAGGATTCATACAGTTTTAGCGGTACGCCTTCCGTCAGCGGGATACAGGCCGCCTCATGCCCCGGCAGCCCTTCGATCTCATCCAGTGGTGGCACCCGCTGGTCACATACCCCCTCGATAAACCAGGGGCAGCGCGGATGAAACGAACAGCCCGGCGGCAGTTCGGTCAGGCGCGGGATATCCTCGCTGCGCAGTTGAATATGCTGTTTGTGGCGGGTGCGGTCCGGGTCCGGTTCTGCGATGGCCGACAGCAGCACCCGCGTATAGGGATGCTGCGGATTGGTCGTCAGCGCGGGCGTGTCCGTAAGCTCGACAATGCGGCCCAGGTACATCACCGCGATGCGGCCATCCCAGGCAAAATACTTCGCCAGCGCCAGGTCGTGGGTGATAAAGATAATGGTCACATTCAACCGGTCCCGCATCGCCATCAGCATCTTCAGCAGGCTGATGCGGATCGACACATCGACCATGCTCACCGCTTCATCCGCGATAATCACGGACGGGTCGGTTGTCAGGGCGCGGGCGATACTCACCCGCTGGCGCTGGCCGCCGCTCAGTTCGTGCGGATACTTGTCGATAATGTCGCCCACCGGCGTCAGGTCGACCTGAGTCAGCAGTTCTGCGACCCGTGTGCGCGCCTGATCCCGGCTTTTGACAAAACCATGCCGGAACAGCGGAAAGCTGAGGATGTCGTAGACCGTATGGGTCGGGTTGAGCGAGGCATACGGGTCCTGGTGAATGATCTGCACGGAGCGCCGGAAGCGCTTATACTCTGCCCCCTTAAAATTGGTGACATCCTGTCCTTCAAACAGCACCCGCCCGCTGCTCGGCTTCAGCAGGCCGGAAAGAATCTTGCCGGTGGTGGTTTTACCACAACCACTTTCCCCCACCAGACAGACAAACTCCAGCGGATTGATATCCAGATTAATATCCCGCAGAACCGGGATTTCCACCCGTCCCTTGTAGAAGGAACGGCTTACATTTTCTAACTGCAATACAGGCGTCGCCATCTTTTACTCTACCTCTTGATTGCTGCCTGGCGTCTGCGCCATCTGTGGCTGTGGCGCAGGGCTGGCCTGTGCACCGTACAGGTCCTGGCGCGCCTCAACGACTTTTTCTGTATGCCAGCATGCCGCCCAGTGACCCGTGTCATATTCGACAAACGGCGGGACATCCTGCTGGCATTTTTCAGTGGCAAAGGGGCAGCGTGTATGAAATTTACAACCGGCAGGCGGGTCAATCATGTTAGGGGGTTCGCCCGGGATACTCTTGAGTTCGTCCTGATATGGGTTGCTCAGGCGCGGGATGGATTGCAGCAGGCCCAGAGTATAGGGATGCAGCGGCTTGTAAAAAATCTGATCCACAGACCCCAGTTCGACCATTTCCCCGGCGTACATCGTGCCTACCCGGTTGGCCAGTTCAGCCGCGACCCCCAGATCATGGCTGATAAAAATGATGCTGAAGTTCAGCCGCTTGTGCATGTCGTTCAGCACTTCGATCACGGTGCGCTGCGTCAGAATATCCAGCGCCGTAGTCGGCTCATCCAGAATCATAATCTGCGGGTCCAGCAGCGCCCCCAGCGCCAGCAGCGTGCGCTGTTTCATGCCGCCGCTCAGTTCATGCGGGTAGGCATCGTACACACGCTGCGGGTCGAGCCGTACCAGCTTGAACAATTCCAGCGTGCGCTGCTCCACCCATTTTTTATCTGTTTTACCGTGTGCGCGGGCCGTATCCATAAACTGATCGCGGATGCGCAGGACCGGGTTAAAGGCATTCTGCGACCCCTGAAACACCATCGCGCAGTCCTGCCAGCGGAAGGCCCGCAGTTGTTCCTTGCTCATCTCCAGCACGCTGCGCGTCCTGCCGTTGCGCGTGTAAAGGATCTGGCCGCTGGTAATCTCCGCAGATTTTGCCAGCATGCGCACCAGCGCCAGCCCCAGGGTGGTCTTACCGCTGCCGCTTTCGCCGATCAGCGCCAGGGTGTCGCCGTGTCGAATGTCCAGGTTAACATTATTTACCGCCCGCACCATGCCGCGCCGCGCGCGATAGGCTACGGAAAGATCTTCAATATGGAGAATAATATCTTTTTCGTTCAACTTACCTCCCGCCATTAATGACTGCGCCGCAAACGCGGGTCAAACACTTCGTCCAGAGAGCGGGCAAACATAATCATAAAGACCTGGAACAACGCAATCGCAATCACCGGCGCCAGCGCCATGCTGGCCCCTTCGGGGTTGAACATCGTCCCACGCGAACGCCCAAAGTAGAGCATCACGCCCCAGGTATAGTTATTGATTGGCGCCAGCCCCAGCACCACCAGACCAATCTGCGAATACATGGCGGCGGTGATGGCAAAGACCAGATGCACCGCAATATAGCTGACCATGTTCGGCAGAATCTCGCGAAACATGATATGCCGCGTGCCCAGGTCCAGCGCGACTGCCGCTTCGACATAATCACGCTCGCGCAGGCTGAGCACCTGAGACCGCACCGAACGCATCAGAGTCGGCCACGACAGCACCCCGATCAGCACCGCCAGGAATACCGGGCTGGTCAGCGTGAGCAGGCCCGCCAGCACCACCAGCAGCGGAAACTGCGGAATCGCCAGAATCAGGTTGGTAAAGGCAGATAACACCTGATCGATCAGGCCGCCAGCAATGGCCGCGACAGAACCCAGCACCACCGCGATCAGCGTGGACAGCATCCCCGCGCCAATCGCAATGAGAATCAGTTCTCGCCCGCCATGCACAATATGCGTAAAAATATCGCGCCCCTGGGTATCTGTCCCCAGCAGGTGCGCTGGCCCCAGAGCCGGGTTTGAAACTACAAGATCAGAAAAGGCTTCCTTCTGGTCCGGGTCTGAGGGATTCGTGACATATTCGCGCACAGACTTGGAGAAAATCAGCATCGCGTCAATCTCGCCGGCATCCAGCGCAGTCAGCGCCGCCAGAATGCCCGGCCCGCTGCGCCGGCTGTTCCAGTTAAAGCTTTCCACTTCCAGGGTATCTGCCCAGGGTTCGATCAGAGAAGGCCCGCCGGTCTGGTCGACCACGCCAACTGTTTTGCCAGCCAGCGATTCAAACGAGGTATACACATCCCGGTTTTCTTCGCGCACCAGCAGTTGAATGCGCGACCCCGGCGCCCCGGCCACTTCATCAAGATTGACTTCGTTATCAAAGGCGATAAACGAAGGCATAATAAAGGTCAGCACAAAGTAAAAAACCAGCCCCAAAAAGCCTACAAAACCGGCCGGATTGCGGGTCAGGATACGAAAAAAGCCGACCACTCCCCGTCCAAACTCCGCGAACCGGTTGCGCAGGCCCCCGGCCTCCTGTATCTGTACTTCGGCAGCGGCCATCACTTAATTATTCTCCCCTCCGACACTCACACGGGGGTCCAGCCGGGCATACAGCAGATCCGCTCCCAGATTGGCAAACACCACCGACGAGGTAATAAACAGGAACACCCCCTGCATCGCGGTATAATCGCGGGTGGTAATCGAGTAAAACAGATAGTGCCCCACCCCCCAGTACACCAGCAGTTCTTCGATGACGACAGCGCCGCCCAGCACAAAACCGATGGCGATCATCAACTGTGTGAACAGCGGCAGGGCTGCGTTGCGGCCTACATAAGCCGTCGAAATGCGCCTGGCGGACAGGCCGCGCGCTTCTGCCACCGTCACGTAATCTTCGCCCAGCACACTGACCGTGCTGCTCTTCATGCTCAGCATCCAGGTGCCCAGCGTGCTGATGATATAAATCAGGATAGGCAGCGCCGCATGTTTGATGACGCTGGCGATAAATTCCAGGTTGAAGCCCGGGGTCACTGTCGGGTCATAGGTGCCGCGCAGCTCCCCGATATTAAACCAGCGGAGGTTGATACCAAACACAATAATGATAATCAGTGCCCAGATAAAATTCGGCACCGCGCTCAGGATAGAAGCGATCAGCGACAGCACATGATCCAGGGGGGAGTTGCGATAATAGGCCATGAGGATGCCCAGCAAAATCCCCATCGTAAAACTGAGCAGCAGGCCCATCCCCACGCTGAACAATGTCCAGGGCAGGTAGCGCAGCAGTTGGTCAACCACGCGCGTCCCCGGCGATACCAGCGATGTCCCCAGGTCCAGCCTCAGCAAACCGCCCAGGTAATCAAGGTACTGATCCACCACATTGGCATCCGGGTCAAAATTAAAGCTGGATGCCACCCGTGCATAAGCCTCCTCATACGAGATGGATTCCTGCTGCAGAAGCTGCGCCACCATAATATCAACCGGGTTGCCCGGCATCATGCGAATGAGGAAAAAGGTGAAGGTCAGCACACCCCAGATCGTCAGGACCGCCTGTAAAAGCGCGCGAAAGGTAAAACTGTAGTAGATGCTGCGCAGCCGGTTGCCGACAGCGTCCCACAATCCGGGTTCTTCCCTGGTGGAGGCAATCTCATCCATTAAGGAATCATGTGTTGCCATAATCTGCCTCCCCTGTAAAGTCTCTTTCAAACATTACTTAAACACTTACCCACAGTTTAGCAAAAAAGCGGCTCAGATACATGAGAGAATGGGGGCGGCAGACGCGCTGCCCACCCCCACAACGAAGTTTACAGATTTACTGCGCCGGGCCAATCCCACCGGTAATGATGAGGTATGGCATCCAGGCATCCGGTGTCGTGTCGTTGACGTAGATCGGGTCATCGAACGACGGTGCATCCAGGAAGTTGCGGTTGAACGCATTGTTGGTAAAGCGTTCCCACAGCGGGAGGATGGGCAGCAGTTCGTTGAAGGAAACTGCCAACTGCTCGATCTGGGCAGCCTGCTCTGCGGCATCTGTCCCCAGGCCGCTGGACACTGCCAGGTCGCGCACGTTGATTTCGCCACCGCTGTAGCTCACGTTCACATCGAAATTCATGCCGCCGCCAGCCTGGCCTGCCAGTTCGCCCTGGCCGTTCCAGCGATTATACGGCTCCAGATAGCTCAGCCCGGGCAGCGGGTCACCGATACCCCAGTTACGAATCGCCAGTTCGAAGTTCGAGTCATAAACATCTTGCTCGTGCTGCTGGAACTGGACGCCGCGCCCGGTAATGTTGAAGCCAAACTCGTTCAACTGGGCAATGGCATTTTCAGCCGCAGCGGACCAGTCCGCATATTCCTGCGGGAAGGTCATCTCAAACGCCAGCGGGTTGCCCTGGTCATCCACCCAGATACCATCCGCGCCCTTGCTGTAGCCGATGCCTTCCAGCAGGCTGGTGGCCGCGTCCAGGTCGCGTTCGTAGGTATTCAGCGAGTCGATGACTTCTTCAGACAGCCAGATGTCGGCCAGTGCGTCGCTAATACCAGTCATCAGCTCGACAGCCACACCAGAATCACCCAGGCTGACGAACCCGTTCTGCTGGCGATCAATGACATAGGCCATCGCCTGACGAACTTCTACCCGATCCAGCGGCGCCACATTGTAGTTGAAGTAAATGGCGGGGCCAGTGAACATGCCGGTACGCAGAATATCAATGCCCTGCTCCATGAAGGCCTGTTCCGTGGTGGGCGGAATACCGTGTGTGATGTACCACAGTTCGCCGTTGGCCACCAGTGGGGTCACAACCTCGGTTTCACCGTTCCACAGCACAACATCGGTGAAGTTGGTAGTATCCGCGCCAATGCCGCCGGGGTTCAGGTCCGCAGACAGGCTGGCTTCGCTGATGCTGGCCGGATCAATCACGAAGGGGCCACCAGAAACAAAGGCATCCGGGCGGAACTCGGTCAGTTCGGTCAGCAGGCTGGACCATGCTTCGTCTTCATTGGTCGCACCGCTTTCAAAAACCTCTGCCGCACGGTTAGCCAGGTCGCCATAGACGCTGGCGGGGCGCAGGTTGGTCGTCAGGATACGGCGTTCGGCCAGCGACGACGGCGATTCCAGCAGGAACTTGACTGTCTGATCGTCGACTTTTTCAATGCCGGTCATCGTGCTCCAGACTGCATCGCCACGCAGGCGGAACAGGTTAAAGGTCGCCATCAGGTCATCGGCGGTGATGGGCGAGCCATCGCTCCAGGTATAGCCGGTCTTCAGCGTAACGACGTAGTTGCCATCGTCGTCATAGCCAAAGCTTTCTGCCGCCATACCTTCATATTCATTATCTGCCCACATCAGCACGGCCAGCGGGGGTTCAAACAGGTCCTGGTAAATCCCCATCAGCATGCCGCTGGCGGCGAAGGTGTTAAAGTGGCCGGTGGGCGGCACCTGATACGGCCAGGCGACATTCAGTACAGCCTCATCCTGGGCAGCCGCCGGCACCAGCGACAGCGCCGCCAGCAGGACCACCAGGATCAGGGGGAGTAAACGCATTTTTCCACGCATGTCAAACTCCTTTAATTATAAAACGTACATTGTTGGTCAGTTCGTCATCTCGTATCAACCTGTGTTGTCCCCCTCCTTGCCTGTCGAACCGAAAGAAATTAGTGCTAAAAGCTGACACAAAAATAACATGTCTGCTGGACTTTTGCGAACAATTTTAATCAAAATGTGCCGCAAAATTTCTCTAATAATCAAGAATAATCACGAAAATCGCTTTTTTTATGTTTATTTTGTACGAAATTCTGATCAGCAGGTTGGTATCTTGACAGATTGTTCACCCCTGCGTTACGCTCAGATTCAATGAGTATTTTTATGCAGGAATTTAATTATGGCCCCCTTAACTGCTGTGATGCTGGGCGCCGGTGGACGCGGGTATCGCGCTTATGGCCCCTATGCCCTCGCGCATCCTGACCAGCTTCAGTTCGTCGCTGTTGCAGAGCCAATCGATGACCGCCGCGAGCGTTTTGGCGATGCGCACAATATCCCGCCGGAACGCCGCTTCCGGTCGTGGGAAGACCTGATCGCCCAGGGCAAAATCGCGGACGTCCTGCTCAACTGTACCATGGACCAGATGCATACCGCCTCTACCCTGGCCGCGCTGGAAAACGGCTATGAGGTGCTGCTGGAAAAACCAATGGCGCACCAACTGCTCGATAATGTCCGGCTGGTACAGGCTGCCGAAGCACAGGGGCGCCTGCTGCAAATCTGCCATGTGCTGCGTTATACGGCCTTTTTCCAGACCATCCGCGAGATTGTGCAGTCCGGGCGTCTGGGGCGCATCATCAATGTGGATCACCGGGAGAATCTCATCTACTGGCATATGGCCCACAGCTTTGTGCGCGGCAACTGGTGCAACCAGGGGACGTCCGCGCCAATGATCCTGGCCAAATGCTGTCACGATCTGGATATTCTCAACTGGATACTGGACCAGCAGGTCGAACGGCTCAGTTCGTTTGGCTGCCTCAGCCATTTTCGCCCGGAAAATGCGCCCGCTGGCGCGCCGCCCCGATGCCTGGATGGATGCCCGGCAGCCGATGAATGCAAGTTCTATGCCCCCCGCCTGTACGGCCGCGATGGCGACCTGTTTCTGCTCAATGCCGTGACCTACGAACCCACCGCCGAAGCCCGGATGAAGGCGCTGGAAACCAGCCCATATGGCCGCTGTGTCTACTACTGCGATAACGATGTGGTGGATCATCAGACGGTGAATATGGAGATGCCGGACGGCTCTACCGTCTCCATGATTATGCAGGGGCATGGGTTTGAGGAATGCCGGACCATGCGTTATGACGGCGCAAAGGCCACGCTGCAGGCGCGTTTTGGCGGGCAGGATGGCCACAAGATTACCATCCGCGATCATCTGAGCGGGTCCACAGAGTATGTCGAGGTGCGCGATTCATCTTCCAGCGGGCACGGCGGCGGCGATTTCGGCCTTATCGCCAGCTTCCTGCGGGCGGTGCGCGGCGAGCCGGATAACAGCCTGACCACCGCGCGCGAATCGCTGGAAAGCCATCTACTGGCCTTCGCGGCTGAAGAAGCCCGCCTCAATAACACGGTTGTCGAAATGGCGGAGTTCCGCCAGCGGGCCGAAGATCAGGCGCGGCACCCGGTGCAGTAACAGCCAGAGTCATGTATACAGGGGCGGACGCTGTGCCGCCCTTGTTCAACTCTGCCCCCTGCCATACAGGCTGTCACAACTTCGTTACAAGGCGCTTTCCCTACGCTGCTCACCCTGCACGTCCAAAACAATGCTAGAATCGCATCGGCCTGAAGGTTCTCAGGCGGCTCGGGATTCGTCCCTCAGCAACTTGTATTTGTGATCGAAAGGAAACGCAGTGATGAGAAACTATGCGATTCTGGGGCTGGTGCTGGCAATGTTTGGCCTGCTCGCGCCATCCCACCGGCTGTCTGCTCAGGATGAAATTATCCTGACGCTTGGGGTTCCCGCCTGGCGCGAAGATACCTTCGAAGACCCGGAACTGTTCAGACAGTTTGAAGCTGAACACCCCAATGTCAAGGTCGTTCTGGCGCCGCCCAGCGACAATGCCTTTTTTGTCGCCGCGGCCTTTGATCTTGAACAGCACCTGGAGAGCGCGGCGGATTATGCCAGTTCTGCCGATGTGCTCTACGTCTCTAACGATAACCTCTCCATCGAAGCCACCCTGGCAGGCTATTTTCTCGATCTGCAGCCGCTGGCCGCCGGAGACCCTGCCTTAAACCCGGAGGACTTCTTCCCCAGCGCTTACGAGTCCTTCCAATGGGATCGCGGCCTGTGGGGGCTGCCCGTCTCTCTGAATGTACAGATCGTCATTTACGAGCCTGCCGCCTTTGATGCCGCCGGGCTGGAATATCCCAATGCGGGCTGGACTCTGGAGGATTATGCCAACGCAGACCGGCTGCTGACTGAATTCAACGATGCGGGCGAAATGACCCGGCCCGGTTTCCCGCTTTTCGGCAGGCAGGGTATCCTGCTGCGCAGCCTGCTGGATCATGGCTTTTATGATCCGACCACATCGCCAGAGCAGCCCCGTTTTACCGACCCGGATACGGAAGCGCTGCTGTCAAGCTGGATTGAGTATTACGAAGAAGGCCTGTTTGGCGCTGCCCCTATGTCGGGCATGGTGGATTTCGCCAGCGTGCCGCTGCAAATTTCATCGCCGTTCCTGCTCAGCAGCAATTTTGGCATTCCGGGCGATACCCCAAGAGCCGGAACACTGCTGCCGGGCGGCACCGCGGCGCTGCAGGTCGAGGGGTTTGCCGTCAGCAGCGGCACTCAGCATCCAGAGCTGGCCTATGAACTGGTGAAATATCTGACGAGCAGCGTACAGGTCTCTAACAGTTTCTTTGGCACCAGCCCGGCGCGCCGCAGCCTGGTCGGGCAAACGCCGGAAGGCGACGACAACATCATTATCCGCCCGGAATTCTCGCCGGAAAATCAGGCGCTGCTGGATCAGGCCCTCGAAGGCGCGCTGCCAACATCCGAACTGCGCTACAGCTTCTATATTGATCGCATCGTTAATGAGGTGCAGGAAGGAGGGGAGCTTGCTCAGGTATTGTCTGAGATAGAAGCGGAAGCAGTCCAGAATCTGCAGGAAGCCGCCAGTCGCCGAGGCACCACTGTGGTTGCTGTCGCGACTCCGGTACCAACGCCGGTGCTGGCCGCCGGAGAAGTGGCGCTCGATTTTGGCCTTGTGTCGTTTATCAGCCCGCTGCCCAACCGTGACCGCTGGGATCAGGTCATCAGCGACTTTATCGCCACAGATCCGCAAGTGCGGCATATTGTCCTCGACACAGGTTTTTCGCCTTCGCTGACAGACATGACCGAACAGTACGATTGTTTCTATCTGCCGTTTAACAACACTCAGGCGGATGATCTGAACACCGTGCTGAGTCTCGACCCCTTCCTCGATGCGGATATTAACTTCGACGCCAGCGACATCATTGGCGGTGTCATGGCGCAGGTGCAGCGCGACAACCGCACCTGGGCCTATCCGCTGAACATTCAGCCGGGCGTGCTGTGGTATAACAGCCAGATGTTTGCAGATGCGGGCGTTCCTGCGCCGGAGGATGGCTGGACGGCGGATGCCTTTGCCGATGCCCTGCGCTCGCTCAGGGTTTCGCCGGATGACCCGACGCCGTTCCAGCCGCGCGAATTTGGCGGCAACTATCTGCTGATGCTGGTCGCCTCTTTTGGCGGCCTGCCGCTGGATTACCGCACCCAGCCTGTCACCATCAACTTTACCGACCCGAGCACCGTCGAGGCGCTGCGGCAGGTGCTTGATCTGGCAAAAAATGGCTACATCGCCTATCAGGAGATTGGCAACCTGGCCAGCGGCATCATCATGGGCGGGGGTTCTGGCGGTGGCGGTTCAGACATCCCGATCTACAATGAAACCCTCAATGAGTTCAGCTTTAACCGCTTCCAGTTTCAGGCAGAAACCGGGATCGAAGACCCCTATCGCCTCACCAGCTATCCTTCTGGCAGCCAGTACACACCCGTCACCTACACCGTTGGCACGGCCTACATCAGCGCCTCCAGTGCCGCGCCAGAAGCCTGCTACCGCTGGATTTCCAGGCTGGCGGAACATCCGGAACTGTTTACCTCCATGCCTGCCCGCCGTTCTCAGTTGAACAACCCGGAACTGGCCGCTGCGCTTGGACTCGACCTGAGCGCGTTTTATGCCCAGTACGAAGCGCAGCTTCAGGCCCCCAACGTCCTTGAATTCCCCTCGCTCAACACGGGCGCCGTTTCTTCGCCAGGGGATTTTATCACCCAGACGTGGCTCAACCGGGCCATGGACCGGTATGTGCTGGAAGATGCGGACCTGGAAACCGAACTGGCCGAAGCAGAGATGTTCGCCCGCGATTACCAGACCTGCATGGAGGGCCTGCCACCGTACAACCAGGCCATGCTCTCCTCCCAGCAGGAACAGCTCAGTTACGCGCGCGGCCTGTTTAACTGCATCGAGAGTGCGGATCCTTCGATGGCGGAAGGCCTGCCCGAACTGCCAGAGGAATAAACCCAAAGGAACGTTCACCAGGGGGCGCAGTGACATGCGCCCCATATATCTGTTATGCAAACGGTAATACTTGAGCCTTGACCGCTCCTGTCCGCAATCGTATAGTACGGCGTGGGGCAGCGAGGAGAGGAAGATGTTCATTCTGCTGGACATGCTGCTGTTTACAATGGAACGTCTGCGACAGCATGCGGCACTGGTCCTGTGGACGCTGATCGGGCTGGCGACAGCCACTACGCTGGCACTCAGCGTGATGCTGTACATCGATGCAGTCAACACGGGCCTGCTGGAATCGCGCCTCTCGGACCCACCCTACGCCTTCCGATTCCGCTATCTGGGCGCCTGGGAGGGCAATGTCAGCCAGGCGGACATCGCCAGCGCCTCCGCCGTGATTGAGCAGCAGTTTACAGGCGCTATCGGGCTGCCTGTGGCCCAGGCCGTGCATTATGTGCGCGGCACCCCCTCGACCCTGCGCACAGAGAACAATCAGGCGCTGGGGGCATTTAACATTGGCGCGCTGCAGGGTGCCGAATCACAGATGACCATCAGCAGCGGCACCTGGCCCCCGGAAACAGATTCGCAGGCTGCGGATGATGCGCCAGTCCCGGCGCTGGCATCCGAAACCATGCTGTTTACGATGGGCCTGCAGGTTGGCGACCGCCTGACGGCGATTCTGCCCGGCCAGGAGCCGCTGGAACTGGAAATTGTCGCATTATGGCGGCCTGTCAACCAACAGGACCCGACCTGGATTTTCCCGCCCAGATTTTTTGATGAAGTGCTGCTGGTCGAGGAAGCGGCCCTATGGCAGATGCTGGCCGGCATCGAAACCCCGGTTGAGGAAAGTGCCTGGTATCTGCGCTTTGATGGCAGCGATGTCCGCACCTCGGAGGTTTCCGGCCTGCTCAACAGCATCATCGCCGCAGAACGCACCGTCTTAACCGCCCTGCCCGGCACGCGCATGGACCTTTCGCCGCAGGACGGTCTGCGCGCCTTTAACAACGATGTGTCCCTGCTGACTCAGCAGCTTGTGATTATGGTGCTGCCGGTGGGCGGGCTGGTGCTGTATTTTGTGTCGCTGGTGGCCGGGCTGCTGGTCAGCCGCCAGCAAAACGAGGATGTTACTCTGCGCAGCCGGGGCATGAGCCGCCGCGCCATTCTCAGTATCCATGTCCTGATGTGGCTGATTCTGGCGGCGGTGGCGCTTGGGGTGGGGGTGCTGGCCGCGCCCTGGGTCGTGCGGCTCGTCGGGCAGACCACCTCCTTCCTCCAGTTCGACGCGGAGACGCCGCCGCTGCAGGTGATGTTTACAGCGCAGGCCTTCGCGGCCGGGGCCATCACCGCCCTCATCGCCATTTCCAGCGGGCTGTTTCTGGCATGGCGCACCACTGGCAGCACCATCACCAGCTTCAGGCAGCAGTCCGGGCGGGCATCACGGGCCTGGTGGCAGCGAATCTATCTGGATGTGCTGCTGATGATCCCGGCGCTGTATGTTCTGTACACGCTGTGGCGGCAGGGGGGCCTTGTCGCCCGCGCCGATGATCCCTTCAGCGACCCGCTGGCATTCCTCGGCCCGACCCTGTTTTCGCTGGCCTTTACCCTGTTCTTCCTGCGCCTGTGGCCGCTGCTGCTGCGCCTGATGGCCAGAGTCATCGCCTTTGGGCGCGGCGTCACGCTGCTGATGGCCCTGCGCGAACTCACGCGCTCGATTGGCCGCTATCGCGGCACGCTGCTGATGATGTGCTTCACCCTCAGCCTGACCGGATTTACCGCTTCGATGGCCAGCACGCTGGATCGCAGCCTGGAGGATGCGGTCAATTACCGCGTCGGCGCGGATTCCGTCATCGTCACCGTGACGGACGCCCAGACGGAACAGGTCGCCGCCGAAGGGGATAACCAGCAGCCTACCCTCAGCGTCGTCGGCTATAACGCGCCGCCGGTCGAGGACCTGCTGGAAATCGAGGGGGTGTATCAGGTTTCGCGGGTGGGGCGCTATCCGGCACAGCTCAGCCTGCCGGGCCAGCGGCTAACCGGCACCATCCTCGGCGTGGACCGGGCAGCGATGGCCGCCGTAGCACGTTTCCGTTCTGACTATGCGAATGAACCCCTGGCGGACCTGTTCAACCGGCTCGCGGGCCAGCGCAATGGCGTCCTGATCAGCGCCAGGACCGCTGTAGACTATAATCTGCTGATCGGCCAGCAGGTCACCTTACAGATCAACGCGCTTAACGAGATGTACCAGACCACAGTGCCGATCGTGGGCGTGATGGACTTCTTCCCGACCCTTGACCCTGGTGAAGGCTTTTTTGCTGTCACCAATATCGACCCGCTGTTTGAACTGGTGGGCACGGTGCTGCCTCATAACGTCTGGCTGAGCCTGGACCCGGACGCAGATGCGCAGGCCGTGCGCCAGGCCGTGCGCGAAATCGGGTTTCCGGTGCTGGAATGGCAGGACCCGCAGACCGCGCTGGCAGCGGCCCAGGCGTCGCCATCGCGCCGGGGGGTGCTGGGCTTCCTGTCGGTGGGCTTTGTCGCATCCATCACCCTCACATTGATTAGCGCCATTGTCCAGAGTACGGCTTCGTTCCGTGCCCAGGTGACGCAGCTAGGATCGCTGCGTGCGATGGGCCTGGGCGGGCTGTCTGTCGCCTTTTACCTGATCGTTCTGCAGGGCATGATCGCCGGCAGCGGCATCCTCAGCGGCACCTCCATCGGGCTGGCCACCACCCTGCTGTTTCTCCCCCTGCTGGATTTCAGCGGCGGCCTGCCGCCCTATCTGGTGCGCGTGGCGTGGAACGATATCGCCCTGGTTTACGTAGTATTTGCCGGGGTGATGCTGCTGGTAACGCTGTGCATCACCGTGCTGCTGGGGCGGCAAAGCCTGACGACCATCGTCAAGCTGGGAGATGTTTAGCCTGAATATAGAGTTCATACATTAAGCGCGCCCGGTGCTTCACCTTCGGAGACGTGAAACTGATGCCTTACAATTCAACAAAACGTCTGTTACAGATTTTTTGCGTTTTTTTCGCCAGAAGGACCATCATCAGCCTGATGACTGTGGCCGCCATCGCCGCCTGTGTACCCCAGAACCAGCCCGGCGGCAGCGCCGCAGCCCAGGCCGATGCCACTTCCACGCCGATTCCCACCGCCCCGGCAGTCGCCCGGCCGACGTATGTGGTCCAGCGCGGCGATGTACAGGAACTGCTGGAATTCAGCGGCCGCTGGCAGCCGCGCGATCAGGCCGCCCTGTCGTTTGAAATCGCCGGGACCATCCGCCAGGTCACGGTTCAGCGCGGCGATACCGTCACTGCCGGGCAGCTTCTGGCCGACTATCAGATTACGGAACTGGAAAATCAACTGGCATCGGCGCAGTTGGAAATGGAAAGCGCGCTGGCCAGCCTGGAAAGCGGGGCAGAAGGCGAAGCGGAATCTGTCGTGGATGCCGAAATCGCCCTGGCCAATGCGCGCCTCAGTCTGGAAAACACCAAGGCGCAAAGCCCCTGGGCCAGTGTCGCCACAGCACGCCTGCAGTTGGATGAAGCCCGGCGCAACCTGGAAAATGCAGAGCGTGCCTACAACGATGCGCGCAGCCGCCCGGATCAGCCCGCCTCCGCTGTAGACAGCGCCCTGCAGGCCCTGGAAAGCGCCCGTTCCAGCCTGCGCAGCGCCGAACTGTCTTATTCGCAGACCGCGCAGAGCTTTAACAACCACCAGTTCAGCGTTGCCCAGCAGGAAAACGCCGTGATCCAGGCCGAACTCAACCTGGAAAAAGCCCGCAGCGGCGCTGGCGATCCATCCTCGCAGCAGGCGGTGCGCTCCGCCCAGCTTCGCATCGACCAGATCAACGCGGATATCGCCCGTTCGTCGCTCTATTCTCCGATTGATGGCGTCGTGCTGGAAGTCAATATCGCCCCCGGTAATCAGGCCGAAGCCTTCCAGACCGTAATCGTGGTCGGCCTGCCGGAACCAAAGGAGGCCGTCGCCAGCCTGCCTATCGGCGATGCCCAGCGGCTGAGTGTGGGTATGGTGGGGGTGTGTCAGGTGCTCAACGAACCGGACAGCGCGGTGCAGTGCGTGGTGCGGCAGATACCGCTCAGTTCGCGCGATGCGGACCAGACTACCCGCGTGGCCGCGTCATTTGACGAAGTGCCCACTAACCAGTTGATCGAGATTCAGATGCCGCTGCAGGTGCGCGAAAATGTGCTGTGGCTGCCCCCGGCGGCGATCCGCACCTTCCAGAACCGGACCTTCGTCGTGCTGCAAACGCCGGACGGCCCGCGCAGCGTCGATGTCCAGATCGGCCTGCGCACCGACGAACGGGTGGAAATCATCAGCGGCGTCAACGAAGGCGATGTGATCGAAGGAGCGTGATGATGGCCGAAGAACAGCCCTTTATCACCTGCCGGCGCATCGTCAAGGCTTACCGTGTGGCCCGGCACGAGATCGTCGCCCTGCGCGGCATCGACTTTGAGATGCACAAAGGCGAGATGATCGCCATCATTGGCCCCAGCGGCGCGGGCAAAAGCTCTCTGCTTAATCTGCTGGGCGGGCTGGACAGGCCCACCGCTGGCCAGTTGGTGGTGGATGGTCAGAATCTGCTGGAACTGCGCGGGCGCAAGCTGGCAGATTACCGCCTGAAGCGCGTTGGTTTTGTCTGGCAGCAGATCGAGCGCAACCTGTTTCCGCACCGGTCCGCCCTGCGCAATGTCACCCTGCCCATGATGCTGGCCGGGGTTTCCTGGCGCGAACGCCGCCGGCGCGCGGAGGAACTGCTGCATGCGGTGGGCCTGGCGGAGCATAAACACAAGCACCCGGCGGCCCTTTCCGGCGGGCAGCAGCAGCGTGTGGCGGTGGCTGTCGCGCTGGCCAATCAGCCGCCCCTGCTGCTGCTGGATGAACCCACCGGCGCGCTTGACCGGCAGAGCGCGGCCCAGGTCATGGATCTGATTCAGGACCTGCGCCAGCGTTTTAACCTGACCACGCTGATGGTGACGCACGACATGAGCGTCGCCAGCTATGCCGACCGGGTGCTGACTCTGCGCGATGGCGCACTGGGCCAGGACATTCTGCACGCCGAAGAAGATACCCCCCGGCTGGATGAATCCGGCCGGATTCGCCTGCCGGATGCGGTGCGCAGCCAGCTTTCCGAAGCGCCGCGCATCGCCGTAGAAATTCGCCCGGAAGGGGTGCTGCTGCGCCCTGAAATCGAGGAGCAGGAGGACACAGACGCCCTCCTGCAGGATATGCTGCCGCAGGATGCGCCGCCAGAAAAACGCCGCTGGCGGTTGTTCGGCAGGCGGTCAAAATCAGCGCCGGAGCGTCCATCATGAGCAGCATTAGCAGCAGCAACGGCCACCAGCCCGCCCCGGTGGTCATAACAGCGGGAGTCGAGCGCAGCTTTGGCCAGGGCGACAGGCAGGTGCACGTGCTGCGCGGCATCGACCTGACGGTCCACGCCGGGCAGTTAATCGCCCTGTATGGCCCCTCCGGCAGCGGCAAAACCACCCTGCTCAACCTGATCGGCGCGCTGGATTACCCCACAGCCGGGACACTTGAGGTCAACGGGCAGGAGATCACCCGCCTGAGCGAGCGCCGGCGGGCCAAACTGCGCCGCCACCACATCGGCTTTATCTTCCAGAATTCGACTCTGCTGCCCACCTATACCGCGCTGGAAAATATCGACCTGGCACTGCGCCTGCCCGGACTGGGCTACTTCGAGCGACGCCAGCGGGCCAAAGCCGCCCTGGCAGCGGTAGGACTCAGCGCGTGGGCCAACCACATCCCGGATGAACTGAGCGGCGGCCAGCGCCAGCGAATCGCCATCGCGCGCGCCCTGGCCCTGCGCCCCCTGCTGGTTCTGGCGGATGAACCCACCAGCGGACTCGACACAACCACCGCGCGCCGCATTATGGGGTTGTTCCGGGGCATCGCAGAGGCGCAGCAGACTACCTTTATTATTGTTTCGCACGATCCGATGATTGCAGAAATCGTGGATACCGCCTACGACCTGCACGACGGCCAGCTTGTGCCGCGCATCATACAGAAGGAACACCAGCCATGACCAAGTTTACCGCCAGACATCTGCACACCGTGCTGCTGATGCTGATCGCCGCTTTCCTGGGGGCCATCCTCATGCGCATGACGCTGGCCCCCGGCCCGGTTGTTCCTGATCAAAACAATACTGCGCCGCTTCAGCAGGCCGAAGCCACCGGCACGCCGCCGCCCACAGAAACGATCCCACCCTATACGCCGCTGCCGTCGCTGACGCCGTCGCGCACCCTCAAGCCGCCGCCAACCTTCGAGCCGCCCACGCCGACTCGCCCACCCACCAGCACGCCCACCGTGACCCCCACCCAGCAGATTGATCTGAGTGTTTCGATTCCCGGTCTGCGCGGGGCCGAAACCGCCACCCCCAGCAGCACACCGGGCTGTCAGCCGCGCGCAGACTGGCAGTTAACCTATGAAGTACAGACCAACGACGCGCTGGCGAAAATCGCGGAGCGTTATAACACCTCCATCAGCGAGCTGGCCCAGGCCAATTGTCTGGATGATCCGGATGTGATTCGCGCCGGGCAGCGGCTGCGCGTGCCGGGGCAGGCTCACCCGGCCCAGCCTGTATATGAATGTGTGCCCTGGGAACTGCTGACGCCGATTGATGGCACCCAGGCCATTGAGGGCACCGGACAGATTACGTTTAACTGGCGCGGCCCCAACACGCCCTATAACCTCATCCGCATTATCGAGCCGGATAACAGCATGTTCGAGGTGGTGGTCGAACTGCGCCAGAATGAACAGATCGACCTGGAGAATATGCCGTTAGGTGGCTGGCACACCTTCTATATTTATCCACTGGACCAGAACTTCGTGCAGATCGACTGCAAGGAGGGCGGCCCCTGGCGCTTCCTCAAGGATGCCCGGCCGACGGATACCCCCACGCCAGAAATCCCCGCCTTCCCCTAGAGGAAACACGGCAAAAGAAAAGGGACACCTGCTGCGGGCAGATGTCCCTCTATTTTTTCTATACAGACCGCACTTAAGGGGTCGTTTGTTCCGCCGGCTGATCCGACACCGGGATAAAGTCCAGACGTTCGCCCACGACCTTAAAGGCGTGCAGCGCCCGATCCAGGTGTTCCTTGCGATGCGTCGCCGTGTAGCTGGTGCGCAGCAGGCTGCCATTGGGCGGCGTGCCCGGGGGCACCACCGGGTTCGTATAAACCCCTTCCTCAATCAGCGCGTGCCATGCCAGCGCCACCCGGAAATCGTCACCCAGAATCACGGGGATAATCGGCGTGTTGCTCTGGCCGGTGTTATAGCCCATTTCCTTGAGACCCTTGCGCATGTATTCGGCATTGTCCCACAGGTTTTCCACGTGCTGAGATTCCGTCTCCATGATTTCCAGCGCCTTCAGGACGGTCGCGGCATTGGGCGCGGGCAGGGCTGCGGAAAAGATCAGGGAGCGTGCGCGATGCTGGATATAATGAATGGCTGCGGCATCGCCAGCAATAAAGCCGCCAATCGAGGCAAAGCTCTTGCTGAACGTGCCCATAATCAGATCAACCTCGTCGGTCAGGCCAAAGTGCGCCGCCGTGCCGCGTCCGCCGCCGGTCACGCCCAGGCCATGCGCATCATCAACCATGATGCGCGCACCATAGCGTTTGCAGATTTCGACAAGCTCCGGCAGGGGGGCAATATCGCCACCCATGCTGTAGACACCATCCACCACCACCAGCTTACCGGCATCTTCGGGCAGCTTGCTCAGCACGGCTTCCAGGCTGCTGGCATCGTTATGCCGAAAACGGCGCATTTCGCCCCGCGACATCAGACAGCCATCGACAATGCTGGCATGGTCGTCCTTATCGACAATGACAAAATCGCCCTTGCCCACCATCGCAGAAATCGTGCCGACGTTGGCCTGATAGCCCGTCGGAAAGACAATCGCCGCTTCCTTGCCGACATAGCTGGCCAGGCGGCGGTCAAGTTCCAGATGCAGTTCCAGGGTGCCGTTCAGAAAACGCGAGCCAGTGACGCTCGTGCCATAGCGTTCTACCGCTTCAATCATGGCCTGTCGCACGCGGGGGTCTGTTGTCAGTCCCAGGTAATTATTCGACCCCAGCATGACGACTTCCTTGCCGTCGATCACCGCAATCGTCCCCTCAGAATCGCTCAGGGCACGAAAATACGGATACATACCTATCGACTGGGCATCCCGCACACGCTTCAGGTCGGTATCGGTTGTAATTTTATCGTACAAATCAGCCATCCACTGGCCCCCTTCCCTCGGACAACACTGCAATGATTATACCCACCACCTCCGATTTTAGACAGTGTGTATAATTTGAATGGATTCATCATCGCCCTGCGATGCCAGAGTTTAGCAGCAATCTGACCCTTTAGCCAGCAATCAGAACCTGCCTGCCACAGTTTGTGAAAATCATTACTTGCATCACAGGTCGTATTCAGGTTACAATTCAGGCCATATTCCTTAAGTTTGATTGTTGGGAGATGAACTGTATGTCTGCACTTACAGTGAAGCGGGTTGTTGTCTGGTTGGTCTCTTTGGCGCTCGGTTTTCTCAGTACGCTGGGCATCATTACGCTTGGTTTTGCTATTCTGCCACATCTGTCGCTTCCACCGATCATCACACCAGTTTCATCAGAGGCGATCAGCATCGAACGTTACGGGATCATTTATTTCCTGACCACCATGCTGCCGATGACACTGCTGTTCCTGGTTTGGATCGACCATTTCCTGGGCACCAAAATCCTGCCGGATTAGTCGCATTCACGACCTGAACCTCACTGCCGCCGGATCTCTGGCGGTTTTTTTATTTACCCGCCGGATACCAGCCACGCGCCATGCAGCAGATAGGCCAGCCCTGCCGCGCTGGTACTGCCATTCACCCGCACACGTGGCAGTTCCAGCGGGCGGCTGCTGACATGATGCATCCCGGGCTGTGTGGTGACCGCCAGCGAAAATCCCAGTTCCTGCGCGATCTGTAACGTCTGGTCGTCGTAACGGCCTGCCGGGTAAGACAGCATCCTCACGTCGGTGCCTGTATGTGCCGCCAGGCTTTCCTGACTGCCCAGCATTTCATAAATCAGAAAATTGCGATCATCACTGGCCAGGCTCATGTGCGATTTGGTGTGCGGCTCCATGTTCATCCCGGCCTGGGCCATCTCGCGAATCTGCTCCCAGTTCAGGTAAACCGGGTCGCCGGCATCTGCCCGCCCGGTGATGATGAAGAAGGTCCCCACAAAGCCATGTTTCTGTAACGCCGGGAAGACGTGGGTGTAATGATCGGCATAGCCATCGTCAAAGGTCAGCACCACAGGCCGGGGCGGCAGCGGCGCGCCGTACATCAGCGCGTCATAAAGCTGGTAGAGCGTGATGGTGCTGTAGCCCTGGTCCGCCAGGTACTGCAAATGCGCCTCGAACACGGCCGGGGCGATGGTTAAATCACGGCGGATATCATCCGCATCCGGCGGCAGTTCATCAACGTAATGATACATCAGCACCGGCACGCGGATACGCCGCAGCGTGCCATCGCCGGGCGGCTCTGCGCGCCCACTGGTCAGGCTGGCCGGGGCCAGTATCAGAAGCAAAATCAGGAGTCTGGTAAAATCACGCCATCGCATGAGGGAAAGCATACGGACCATCCTGCCCCATGTCAACGACGATTCGCTGGCGATTGACCCTCGCGCTGCTGGTAATCACACTGGCAGGCGGGCTGCTGCTGCTGATTTTACTGGCGCTCGGGCTGGCGGATCCGCCCTATGCAGGGGCGATGCAGTGGCAAACCACAGCGCCAGAAGACTGGCCCGCGTACAGCATTACGCAGCAGCAGACCTGTCTGGCTGCGCCGGTGACGCTGCCGCGCTATTTCACGCTGGAACTGGCCGCCGAAAATGCGGGCGCGCCGGGATCGGCCTGGGGTGTACAGCTTCAGCACGAAGACACGGCGATGACCTTTCTGATTGACCACGAGGGCTATTTTTCAGCAGCATCCGCACAGCCGCAGTGGGCAGAATTCCTCCACATTCGTCCCGGTGGACATAACCGGCTCTACCTGCACAGCGCCCCGAATGGCGGGCTGACGGTGCGCATCAACGACGAGATTGCCTGGCAGGGGACGCTGCCCGCCCAGATGGAAAATCTGCGCTGGTGCGTGGTGTATCACCAGCAGCCCCGGCTGGCATGGGAGCAAATCAGCCTTTATTATGAGCCGTAAGCAGGCTGCTTATCAGATATTTACCTGATTTGTGCCATTTTTCACCACCTTGATAGGTATTGAGAGTTTCCAGCCGCTAAACTAAACCCCATGACAGAACAACGCACCTCTCGTATTTCCGGTTTTTATAAACGCACCCTGGCAGAACGCGCCGCGCTGGTCGCCCGGTGGGCAGCCCTGTCTCCCGACGAACAGGCTATTCTGGAAGGCCGCGCTGGGCTGGATGCTGCCCAGGCCGATCATATGATTGAAAACGTGGTTGGCGTGTTCGGGCTGCCGCTGGGCATCGCCACCAACTTTCAGGTCAACGGGCAGGATTACCTGATCCCGATGGTCATCGAAGAACCCTCCGTCGTGGCGGCGGTCAGCAATGCCGCCCGGTTGTTCCGCGCAGGCGGTGGCTTTACGGCCTCCAGCGATGACCCGATCATGATCGGGCAGATTCAGGTGCTGGAGGTAGCCAATCTGGAAGCCGCGACCACGGCTGTCCTGAACGACAAGGCCCGTCTGCTGGTCATCGCGGATGAAGTCGGCGGCAGCATCGTCAAACGCGGCGGCGGCGCGCGCGATCTCGAAGTGCGTCTGTTTCCGGAAACGCCGGTTGGCCCGATGCTGGTCGTGCATCTGCTGTACGACTGCCGCGACGCCATGGGCGCCAACGCGGTCAACACGGCGACGGAACATCTGGCCCCGCATATCGAAGCCCTGACCGGCGGGCGTGTGAATCTGCGCATCCTCAGCAACCTGACAGACCGGCGCAAGGCGCGGGCCGAGGGGGTTATTCCGGCGGTGGAACTGGCGACGGATACCCTGCCCGGCGAGGCCGTCGTCAAAGCGATTGTCGAGGCGGGGGCCTTTGCGGAGGTGGACCCGTACCGCGCCGCCACGCATAACAAGGGCATCATGAACGGCATCGACCCGGTCATTATCGCTACGGGCAACGACTGGCGCGCCATCGAAGCCGGGGCGCACGCCTACGCCGCGCGCAGCGGCACCTACACCAGCCTGACCCGCTGGCGGCAGAACGCCGATGGCAGCCTGCACGGCAGCATCGAACTGCCGCTGTCAGTGGGCATCGTCGGCGGGGCCACCCGCGTTCACCCGGCGGCGCAGGTCGCGCTCAAAATTCTGGGCATCGAATCGGCGCAGCAGTTAGCCGAGATCATCGCGGCGGTGGGGCTGGCGCAGAATCTGGCGGCCATCCGCGCCCTGGCCACCGAAGGCATCCAGCGCGGCCACATGAGCCTGCACGCCAAGCAGTTAGCCGTCGCTGCCGGGGCCGAGGGTGATCTGATTCCGCGCATCGTGCAGACCATGATCGAGGAAGGCAACATCCGCCTGGAACGCGCCCGCCAGCTTCTACAGGAACTTCATTAGTCAATAATCGAGAAGGACAATCCCATGTCACTTAACGGAACACGAACCAATCCCCTCAACGCCAACCTGATGCAGCCTGATCGTCAGGTCGGCATCGTCGGCTATGGCGCCTATATCCCGCGCTATCGCCTGCCGGGGCACGAAATCGCCCGTGTCTGGACCAACAACCTGGGCGGCAGTCCCGTCAAGGAAAAAGCCGTCGCCGGGCTGGATGAAGACGTGACCACCATGTCGATTGAAGCCGCTCGCAACGCCCTCGCCCGGGCCGGGGTGGACCCCAAACTTATCCGCGCGGTGTGGGTTGGCAGCGAGAGCCACCCCTACGCCGTCAAACCGACCAGCACCATTGTGGCGGAAAGCATCGGCGCGTCGCCCAACATTCAGGCGGCGGACTGGGAATTCGCCTGTAAAGCCGGGACGGAAGCGGTGCAGGCGTCGATTGGCTTTATCGGCAGCGGTATGGGCCGCTACACCCTCAGCATCGGCATGGACACGGCGCAGGGTCGCCCCGGCGATGCGCTGGAATACACGGCGGCATCTGGCGGCGCGGCCTTCCTGCTCGGCCCGGCGGATGAAGCCTGTGCGGTCTATCAGGGCAGTTACAGCTTCGTCACCGATACGCCGGATTTCTGGCGGCGGCAGGGCGAAGAATACCCCAGTCACGGCGACCGCTTCACGGGCGAGCCAGCCTACTTTCACCATACGCTCAGCGCGGCGCAAAGCCTGCTGGATATGATGGGCACCACGCCGGCGGATTACACCTATGCCGTGTTCCACCAGCCTAACGTCAAATTTCCCAGCCGCGCCGCAGAAACGCTGGGCTTCACCCGCGATCAATACAAGGTCGGCCTGCTGGCGGGCGAAATTGGCAATACGTACTCCGGGTCGTGCATGGTCGGCCTGACAGCGATTCTCGATATCGCCCGGCCCGGCGACCGCATCCTGATGGTCAGCTATGGCAGCGGCGCCGGATCAGACGCCTTTGATCTGCGCGTCACAGAGCGCGTTACCGAAGTCCAGAAGCGCGCCCCATCGACACGCGATTACATCAACCGCCGTACCGAAATTGACTATGCGACATACTGCCGTTTTCGCGGCAAACTGAAGGACTGAGCATGACGGCATCGCAGCCTCTTCGTCTGGGCATCATCAGCTTCGCGCATGGGCATGTCCATACCTATGCCAGCGTCATTCAGGAATTTGATGATGCCCGGATTGTCGCCGCCTGGGATGATGACCGGGAACGCGGCGAAAGCAGCAGCGCAAAGTACGGCATCGCCTTTGAGCCCGATCTTGACCGCCTGCTGGCGCGCAGCGACATCGACGCCGTGTTCATCACCAGCCCCACCAACCGCCATGCCGAACACGTCATCGCGGCGGCGCAGGCTGGCAAACACATCCTGCTGCAAAAGCCGATGGCGCTCTCGCTGGAGGACTGCGACGCCATCATCCGGGCGGTACAGGATGCGGGCGTCCGCTTCAGCATGTGCTACCAGATGCGTGCCGATCCGGTCAACCAGAAGATGAAAGCCCTGCTGGATGAAGGCGCGGTGGGCAGAGTGTTTCTGGTGCGCCGCCGCCACGCCATCCCCGCGCTGCTCAACCCGGATTTTGCCCGTCCTGATAACTGGCACATCGACCCGGCGCAGAACATGGGCATGTTCATGGATGATGCTTCGCATGCGGCCGACTGGTTCTACTGGATGCTCGGCAAACCGGTCAGCGTCATGGCCGAAATTGACAACATCGTCACCAGCGCCGCGCCGGATGATAACGGCGTGGCGGTGTATCGTTTCGCACAGGGCGAAATCGGCATCCTGCTAAACAGCTCCACCATGCTGGCAGCCGAATCCACCACCGAAATTTACGGCGACAGGGGCACCATTGTCCACAATTACGGCGATGCTCCTTCCGCCAACATCCCCAGCCCGCCCGGCGCTGTCGCCCTCAAGCTCTACCGCACCGAAACCGGCGCCTGGGAGGTGTTTGATTTTCCGCTGGTCAGACATCACGCCCGCATTCAGGCTGTGCCCCGCGCCCTGATTGATTATCTGCATGGCCGGCGCGGCCCCCTGGCCACAGCGCAGGATGGGCGGGTGTGCATCGAGATGATTCTGTCGGCTTACCAGGCCTCCACGACCGGCCAGCGCATTAATCTTTCGATTCCGTAATTTACCACACGCGACCTGAATCTGCCCTCATTCATTGTTTTAGAATTAAGAAACATAGAGGAAACAGGGGTAAAAACAACGTTTTCGAGAGGCATTGATAGCTTTTTTGCCTATCTGATAGTTTTTGATAGGCCGCTGCCGTTAAAATAAGGCGAATTCGTGCAAAATTGCACAAGATAAGCGATGCAGTTAGGAGTAGAGTCGATTATGCAGATTTCACGTCACTGGCGCCTGAACCCCCAGCGGTACCGCCTGGAGGGTTTTCGTAACCCCAATGGAAACCTGAGCCTGCAGCGTCGTCCGATGATTAAACCCAACGACCTGCAGACAGACCCGCGCGAAGAAGAAACAGTCCGCGTGGCCATGCCTGTCCCGACTGCATAAAAAGGTCATATGCTGATGGAGTTTACCGACAAGAGGCCGGTTGAACTGCAATCCGAACCCTTCGCTTTTGCGGGTACGGGGGAAATTTACAGTTTCACCACCCTGACAGAACCGCCGGATGGGTTTGAAGATCAGGCTCCCTACACCCTGGCGCTCATTCGCCTGGACGAAGGTCCGCTGGTCACGGCGCAGCTGACAGACCTTGACGGCCCGGCAGCGATCGGGGACCGGGTGGAAATGGTTACACGCAAGCTGACCACCGAAGGCCCTCGCGGCATGATCGTTTACGGCTACAAGTTCCGCAAAATTCTGGAACGCAGCTAGCTCCGGAAATATCCAAACAGAGGTACCTGATCCTGTCCACCCCAGCAGTGGGGAACCCGGCAGGATTTTTTATTTTGCCTTTATGAGTTTTTCAGAAGTCATCCACGCACGAAATCGAGCAGCAAACTTAACATGAACATAAGCTGTTGATGTTAAATTAGGTGATTCTGGTTCAGTTTATCAAGAGGTTAAATGCGTACCAACCGTTCCTTCATATTTTTCCGTTTAGTGGTGCTGGCTCTGTTCCTGCTGACGGCACTTCCTGTGGTCATGGCAGAAGATGACCGCATCAATCAGACACATCACTTCGGCGGTGATGTGCTGTACTGCGACCACGAGCGTGGCTGCTGGCTGCTCAACAGCAGCGGCGAACTGCTGTGGGAAGTTCCTCAATCCACAATTGATGAAGTTTTTGCCGTGGCCTGCGAAGCTGGTTACTCGCAGTCAATCGAGGCCGGGATGGGAACCTATGGCCCCAACACCCTCGACATTAGCTGCTATCTCGGCTATGAACCCAGCCTGACCCTGTCTGGGTATGACGAGTGGGGCGCGGTGAACAGCATGACTTTCTCGGCAAGCTATGCGCCAGTTTATGCGCCGCCGTCCGAGAAGAAAGCAGCACCGGCTCAGTCATCAGTTGCTCTGCCACCATTTCCGTTTTGCCCGCCACCCATGATTGGCACACCTCCGGATTGTTTTATGCCGCTGCCCGTTCTTTGCCCGCCACCCATGATTGGCACACCTCCGGATTGTTTTATGCCGCCGCCCGT
>CAZQIY010000011.1:0-8545 GCA_964593565.1 uncultured Anaerolineaceae bacterium | reverse complement strand
TGCCCGGATTCGATGTACTTCTTGGCGTTATCCCACGCGCCGCCCGCGTTCGCCATCATCACCGCCAGCATGAACGCCGTCACCAGCGAACCCACCAGCATGCCAATCAGTGTTTCGCGCCCGACCAGCGTACCCAGGAAGTTATCCTGCCCCAGCAGTGTCAGAATGGTGAGGCCAACCGGCACCGCAACCGCAATCAGCCCCGGCACAATCATCTGCCGGATGGCGCTGTCGGTACTGATCGCGACACAGGTTTCATAATCTGGTTCGGCCGTCCCTTCCATAATGCCCGGAATCTCGCGGAACTGGCGGCGCACTTCTTCCACGATCTTCTGCGCGGCGTTGCCCACCGCCAGCATCGTCAGCGCGCTGAACAGGAACGGCAGCACCGCCCCGATAAACAGCCCGGTGATCAGACGCGGATCAAGCACATCGACCATAAACGCGCTGTCGGCAGAACCCTGTATCGCGGTGACAAAGGCGGCATTCAGCGCCAGAGCAGTCATCGCGGCACTGCCAATGGCAAACCCCTTACCGGTGGCCGCGGTAGTGTTCCCCAGGCTGTCCAGCGCGTCCGTCCGGTTGCGCACCGAATCATCCAGCTCAGCCATTTCTGCAATACCACCGGCGTTATCCGCTACCGGCCCATAGGCATCCGTCGCCAGGGTAATACTCAGGGTTGCCAGCATGCCCACAGCAGCCACCGCCACGCCATACAGGCCTGTCGCGGTGATGGCAACCAGCGTGGCGATAATGACAATCACCACCGGCGCCAGCGTACTGAACATGCCCAGCGCCAGGCCGCGAATCACGACGATACCCGCGCCGCCTTCCGCGCTGTCCGCCAGGGCTTTGGTGGGTGAATAACTTTCTGCCGTAAAGTATTCGGTGAAGTAGCCAATCAGAACCCCGGCCACCAGACCGCTGAGTGTGGCGATGATCACGCCCCACCCCAGGTTCAGCAGCAGGCCCAGCACCACCACCGCCACAGCCACCACCGCGCTGGCGGTATAAACACCCATGCGCAGGCTTCCCAGCAGCATCTCCTGGGTGGCGTTTTCCTGTGTCCGCACCAGATAGGTGCTCAGCATCCCGATAATCAGCCCGGCCGCCGCCACCAGCAGCGGGAACACCTGCCCCGCAAGCTGCTGCTCGGCCAGCAGGCCCGACCCCAGCGTGGCCAGGGAAATCGCCGCGATAATCGAGCTGGCATAGCTTTCAAACAGGTCGGACCCCATCCCGGCGACATCCCCCACATTGTCGCCCACGTTGTCCGCAATCGTGGCCGGATTACGCGGATCATCCTCCGGGATACCGGCCTCGGTTTTACCGACCAGATCCGCCCCGACATCCGCCGCCTTGGTGTAGATACCGCCGCCCACACGGGCAAAGATGGCAATCGACGTGCCGCCAAAGCCAAACCCTGCCAGTGCGCTGGCGGCCTGCTGTGCCGGAAGCTGCTGCGTAAACAGGATAAACAGCAGGCTGATACCCAGCAGCGCCAGCGAAACCACCATCGTACTCATGACAGTGCCGCTGGCAAAGGCGACCCGCAGACCGTGGTTCAGGCTCTGCGAAGCGGCCTGTGTGGTGCGCACATTCGCCCGCACCGCGATATACATCCCGATGTAACCGGCAAGGCCAGAGGCCAGGGCGCCAGTCACAAAGGCAACCGCCGTCCAGATCGACATACCCGATCCTGGCAGGTTGCTCAGCAGGACCAGAATCACGGTGATGATCACCACAAAAATGGCCACTGCGCGGTATTCACGGCTTAAAAACGCCTGTGCCCCCCGCTGTACCGCAGAAGCAATCTGCTGCATTTTCTGATTGCCGGCATCCTGCGACAGCACAAAGCCGCGCTGGTACCAGGCAAAACCCAACCCGATGATACTGGCAATAGCACCGATGATGCCTGCCGTTTGAACCGACATTTCCATTGTTCGACTCCATGAAAGGAATTTTAACACTCCAAAGCACAGCGAATCTTAGCCCAAATGTGGTTTTTTTCAACATTCAACCTGTGCCCTTGCCCGACTATGCCAGAACGACTACTATTTTATGAGCATGCTGAATGGAAGCAGGGATGAGCAAAAAGCAAACAGGCCGTTATGGCGAGCAGCTTGCGGCGCAGTATCTGCTGGGTAAAGGCTACCAGGTGCTGGCGACCAACTGGCACTGCGTGCGCGGCGAACTGGATATTATCGCGCAGGATGGCGAGACGGTGGTGTTCGTGGAAGTAAGAACGCGGCGCGCTGCCGCTGCCGAAGACATCTTCACCAGCATCACCCCGCGCAAACGCCAGCGGCTGATCGACAGCGCCTATACCTACCTGGCAGAACAGCAGTTGGAAAACAGCCCCTGGCGCATTGATGTCATCGCCATCAGTCTGGCTGCTGCTGGCGCGCCAGCGATTGAACATGTGGAGGACGCGCTTGACTGGTAAACCGCCGCTGGTGGTCATCCTCGGCCCGACCGCCGCTGGCAAAACCGGGCTGGCGATCCAACTGGCGCAGGCGCTGAATGGCGAAATTATCGGCGCGGACAGCCGCCAGATTTACCGCTATATGGATATTGGCACCGCCAAGCCGACGCCAGAACAACAGCAGCAGGCCACCCATCATCTGATTGATGTGGTCGATCCGGATCAGAATCTCGGCCTGGCCCAGTACCAGCGGCTGGCCTATGCCGCCATCGACGCGGTGCACCTGCGGCAGCGCCTGCCCCTGCTGGTCGGTGGGACGGGCCAGTACATCACCGCCGTGATTGAGGGCTGGTCGATCCCGGAAGTACCGCCCAACCCGGCGCTGCGCGACGAACTGGAGTCCTTTGCCGCAGCGCACGGCTCCGAAGCCCTGCACCACCGCCTGCAGCAGATTGACCCTGCCGCCGCCAGCGCCATCCATCATCGCAATATCCGCCGGGTGGTGCGCGCTTTAGAAGTCCATGCAGAAACCGGCCTTCCGATCAGCCAGTTACAGCGCAAACAGCCCCCGCCCTACGCTATAATACAATATGGCCTGACCCTGGAACGTGACCGGTTGTATGCGCGGGCCGATCTGCGACTGGAACAGATGATGGCGCAGGGATTTCTGGAAGAGGTACAGCACTTGCTCGATATGGGATATGACCGCACACTGCCCTCCATGAGCGGCCTGGGCTATGATCAGCTTGCGGCGCATCTGCAAGGGGAATGCTCGCTCGAGGAAGCCGTGCAAACCACCCGCACCGCCACGCACGATTTTATCCGGCGGCAGATAACGTGGTTTCGCGGGCACAATGGCGGCATTCAGTGGCTGGATGCCGAACAGACCGAAGCCGCCGGGGTCATCGCCGGCACGGCGCGCTGGCTGGAGACGATCTGATGCGATTTTTTGGCCGCCCCCGCAGCGATAACCCTAACCTGCTCGTTGGCATCTTCCTGTTGATTTTGCTGTCGGTCTTTATGGGACCTAATGTGCTGCCGCGCCTCATCTCAACCATTACGCCCATCATTGATGAAGCCATCCCATGCGACTGGCTGCGGCGCGGGTTCGACCGGGCCAATCATCAGTCGCTCATTGGCCGGGCCGCAGAGAACGCCATCGCCCTCGAGGTACGGGTCAGCCCGGTGTCTGCCAGCGGAGAGGGTACGCTGAATATTGAAATTGTGGTGGTCAACACATCGCTGGGCACGGTGCCGATCATCTATGTCCCGAATCAGGTCAATATCGGTGATGATGGTTCCAGCGGGCTGGGCATCATCTTTGACCCCGGCAACCTGCAGGCCATTTCTACCGGCAGAAGCAATGCCCAGAGTTATCCGGAACAGAGTATTCGCCTGCTTGGGCCGCGCCAGCGCTGCATCCACGCCATCAATCTCCCGGCCAGCCAGCTTGACCCCAACATTCGCTCTGGCAATGCATCTGTGCGTGCCTTTTATCGCATTAACACCGCCGGCGCTGTCGTCCCCGCCGCCGGGCCAACGCCTATCTACAACGATCAGGGGCTGGATATCGTGGCCGGGGGGTATGTCGAGTCGCTGTCGGTGCCCATAGAAGTGGTGGTGGTCGCCCAGTGACATGACATTGCTCAAGAAATACTATAAAATCTAAGTTGGCGGATGCATCGACAAACACCCAAACTTTCTTATCTTGTCAAATAGAGAGCTGCACGTTCTATGACCGAGAGAGAAGCCGAAAAACCCGTTCTTATCCTGCAGAACAATAACAACACCCTCCATGAACACTGGGTAATGGATAAGGATGATGTCACTGTTGGCCGGGGCGAAGAAGCGGACCTTGTGCTGGATGAACGCCAGGTCTCACGCCAGCATATACGCATTTACAAAGAGAACAACAAGTATTTTGTAGAAGATCTGGACAGCAAAAACGGCACCTGGCTCAATGGCAACCAGTTCAAGGGCGTGCGCCAGCTTTCAGATGGTGACGAACTGCACCTGGCGCTGGTCATCCGCATCCAGTTCATTGGTTCCGGGGCCACAGCGCCGCTCCCGTTTGATCCGCCCCCCTCGATTGGCGGACGTCTGCGGCTGGACCGGGAGGCGCGCCGCGTGTTTGTCGATGATACAGAAATTGACCCGCCGCTCAGCCTGCCCCAATACCGCCTGCTGGAACTGCTGTATAACAACGCCGGGCGCGTCTGTACCCGCGAAGCTGTGATCGAGGCTGTCTGGCCGGAAGCTATGGGCGAAGGAGTCAGCGAACAGGCCATCGATGCCCTGGTGCGCCGCCTGCGCGACCGCCTGGCCGAAATCGACCCTGACCGGCAGTACATCATCACGGTTCGGGGGCACGGCTTCCGCATGGAAAATCCTGACGACTAGATCGCATACAAAACCGCATACACACGCCGAAGCCAGTGCAGCAAAGCTGGCTTGCGGGCGCTGTATACGGTTCGTCAACCGGGCTGGCGGGTGCTATCCCGGCAATTCCTGCATTTCCAGATAATCTGTCAGGATAATGTCATCCGTTTCGATGCCGAGAATCGCCAGCATTTCCTGGATTCGATAGGCCTTGTTCTCCGCGTCCATCGCGGACCAGGTGCGGCTTTTGATCTCGATAAAGGTATCCGGCAGGTCTGGCTTCAGAATGCGGTCTACGTTGATATAGAACAGCACCCCCTGATAGTGAAGATGCCAGCGGCGCCGGTCCTTGTGCAGTTCGTATTCGCCAATCGGCTGGAAGTATTCCCGATAGAAACGCAGCGGGCGGTCTGCCGGGGCAATAAAGCGCGACCGGGACAGCACCACCGACGAATTAAAGGTATTTTCCTTGATCGGCCCGTTCAGGGTCAGCCGGCTGCGGACGGACTGCACCTCGCCGCGCTCGTCCATCAGATCATCCTCGCGGTAGCGCAGCCTGCCCACGCCGGACCGGTCAAACTCGAAATAGGTATCGAACTGCCGGTAACGCTTGGTCTGTAAAACCTGCACATCAGGATGCTTCAGCAGCTTATCCAGCACAATCGTTTCGCGCAGGATGGCTTTGGTCTGCACCTCAAAGCTCTCGCCGCGTTCCAGCCCCTGGGTGACAGCCAGCAGTTTGCTGAGGATGTCGCCCTCGTGGGCCGCCAGGAACTGATCCACCTGTGTCGCATATTCCCGCGCCGCCTGCGTCACCGCTGTTTCGTCCACCGTCAGCAGGTCGCGCTCTCGCATCAGCCAGCGGCCATGACACATCACATGGGCCACATCCGTGCTTTTGCTGGCGTAAACAATTTCGGCATAGATGGCGTTCGGGTCGCGCCGGAAGTGCGGGATTTTATGCGAGCACTCGCCATCCATCACGATAATATCGGCCAGCTTGCCGGGTTCCAGGCTGCCGGTCACATCCCCCAGGAACAGCGCCTCGGCGCCCTGCCGGGTCGCCATCAGCAGCGCCTGGCGCGCGGGCAGGGTCGTCGGGTCGTTGGCCGCTGTCTTCGCCAGAATCGCCGCCAGATGAATCTCCTGCAGCATATCCAGATCGTTGTTGCTGGCCGGGCCATCGGTGCCGATGCCGACGGTCAGGTTGTGTTTGAGCATCTCCGGCACCGGCGCGATTCCGCTGGCCAGTTTGAGGTTGCTGGTTGGGCAGTGAGCCACCGTGCAATCATGATCGCGCAGGGTGTGCATTTCCGGCACGTTGATATGCACACAATGCGCCGCCAGCACTTTGGCATCCAGCAGGCCGACAGATTCCACCCAATCCACTACCCGCATGGAATGATCGCGCAGATTATCTTCCACTTCCTGCCGTGTCTCCGCGATATGAATCAGCACCGGCACATCAAACTCCTTCGCCAGTGCTGTACATTGGCGCAGCAGGTCTTCTGTGCTGGAATACGGCGCATGCGGCGCCACCGCAGGCGTAATGAGCGGGTGCCCGTGCCATTCTTCAATGAAGCGGCGGGCATAGGCCAGGCTTTGTTCATAAGTATCTGCATCCGGCGCGGGGAATTTCAGAATCGTCTGTCCCAGCACGCCGCGCATACCGACTTCGGCGGTAGCCCGCGCGATTTCCGATTCAAAATAATACATATCCGCAAAGGTGGTAATGCCGCTGCGAATCTGCTCTGCACACGCCAGTTGAGTGCCCAACCGACAGAATTCCGGACTGACAAACTCGCGTTCTGTCGGCATGATGTAGCCCATCAGCCACACATCAAGCCGCAGGTCATCCGCCAGGCCCCGCAGCAGGGTCATCGGGACGTGCGTATGTGCGTTGACAAACCCCGGCAGAATGTACTGGCCGGTACAATCCACCACTTCATCAGCGCTGTACTGTGCAGAAATCGTCTCGCTTTCGCCCACAGCGACAATTTCTGCCCCTCGAACGGCCACCGCCCCATCCAGGATGAGGGTAAAATCCGCATCCATGGTGGCCACAATGCCGCCGCTGAATATGACATCCACTTGTTCCATTTTTCCCTCCTTAGGTTCGCCGGGAAATTTGCAGTATTATAACCCTGTTGTACACTTTGTCTAATCATCTCACACCAGGAGTCTTCATGCTGCAAAGGCTGCGCGCACATCACCTGCACGTCTTGGAAGCCGGGTTGATCGGCATTTTTTTCGTCCAGGCCCTGCGCCTGCTCATCGGGCTGGTGTACAGCCGTGTGGCCGGCGCCGCGCTGGTCAGCGTGCTGGACCCCGCCAGCCTTGATCCCGCGATTCCCGGCATCGTGCAGCCATCCGAGATCAGCAGCGAACTGAGCTTTCTGGTGTACATGCTGGCCCTGCCCCTGCTCACCCTGTTTCTGGGGCGCGTCCGCTGGCTGTTCATCATCGCCGTAGTGGTGGCGGCCATCGGCCGGGCGCTGCTGGCCGGCGATACCGTAAGCGACACCTTCGCGGCGGCGATGGTGGTGGGGGGCGGCCTGCTGTACATGGCTATGATGATCCGACACCGCGCCCAGGCGCTGCCTTACCTGTTCGTGCTCGGTTTCGGGGCAGATCAGCTTCTGCGCGCCATAGGCAACACGCTGGATGTGTCCTGGTCTGCCAACTATCTGCCGGTGCAGCTTGGGCTGTCCGGCGCGGCCATCCTTATCAGCCTGATCACCGTGCTGCGGCGCACGCCTGCAGAAAGCGACGCAGCCATCACACCGGATCACGGCCTGCTGCCATTGTGGGGCGGCATTGGCCTGGGCGGGCTGCTGTTCCTGGAGATCACTCTGCTGGCCCTGCCCAATGCCATCGCCGGGCGCGCCGATGTCGATTACACGACCTTTGTGCCGCTGGTTATCGGCGCGACTTTGCTGCCGCTGATTCCGCTGGTACGCAGCCAGGCGCGGGTGTTCATCAGCGCCTTTGATGGCAGCGTGCGCGGCTGGTTGTGGATGCTGCTGATCGCCCTGCTGCTGGTGTTTGGCACCCGACTTCAGGGATTCATCGCCGGGGTCGCCCTGGTGGCGGCGCAGTTTGCCGTCAGCCTGCTGTGGTGGTGGCTGGTGCGGCCCAGAGCCGAAGGCGAACGCAGCTTCAGCGGGTTGTGGCTGATCGTGGCGGCGCTGATTCTGGGCGTGCTGGTCGCTGGCGATATTTTTACGTATGAATATGCCTTTGTGCGCGGCCTCGCCACCCCTTCAGAAACGCTCAACGAGGTCATCCCGGCGCTGCTGCGCGGCTTCCGGGGCATGGGGCTGGCGGTGCTGCTGCTGGGGGTGTTCCTGGCCGCGCTGCCCATGACGCAGATTCAGCGCCGCATCCCCTGGACAGGTGGCCCGGCCTGGCAGACGATTCTGGGCGTGGTGGTGGTTGCACTGGCCAGCGGCGGCGCCGCCTATGCCGCCCGTCCGCCGTTGATTACCGCCGTGCGCGATGCCAGCATTATTCGCCTGGGCACGTACAACATTCACGCCGGCTACAACGAATTTTTCAATTATGACCTGGAAGAACTGGCGCGGACGATTGAACTGAGCGGCGCGAATGTGGTGCTGCTGCAGGAAGTGGAAGCCGGGCGCAGTACCAGCTTTGGCGTGGATCAGGCCCTGTGGCTGGCGCGGCGGCTGCGCATGGACCGGCGTTTTTACCCTACCAACGAAGGCCTGCAGGGGCTGGCGG
>CAZQIY010000010.1:83170-98800 GCA_964593565.1 uncultured Anaerolineaceae bacterium | reverse complement strand
CCCGCGACTGCCCCCCCGATGCCCAATGCTGCCGCCATTGAGGATGCCGCCCAGCCGCCACCTGCACCGCCAATCACCCTGTCTGAGCCGGAGCCGGCTATGGCAGAGGAAGAAGCAGTGACGGAGGGTTTCCACCTGTTTGATGACAGCCAGATGGCTGATGGTGAGCAGGCGGCAGGGGCAGAAGTGGCTGAGATGGCGCAGCAGGCAGACAGCGCGGATGCCTCTGCCGCAGGGCTGGCCCAGGAAGACGATACGGATGCTGCCCCGGAAGATGGCGCTGGCACGGCGGATGAAGCCATCCCCCAGACTGAACCACCAGCGGCGGCGGCACGGATGATCCCTGCTGAAGGCACGCCCGCGCCGCAGGCCACGCTGCTGCCGGAAGTTGTGCTTCCGCCGGCCGAGGAAACCCGTACGGATATCCTCGCTGACCCCGCGCCGGATTATACAGGATGGGCGCTGCTGGCTGCCGGGGCCGGTATGCTGGCTGTGTCTGTGCTGACGACCATCGGCCGCCGGAGGCGCCACCTGTGACCCGCGTTGCTAATTACTGCCCGATGTGCGGTGCCAGTCTGGAACAGCAGCAGCGCGCCGGTGCGCTGCGTCCGGTCTGCCCTGCCTGCGATCATACCGTGTTCTTTGATCCGAAGGTGGCGGTCGCGGTCTGCATTTTACAGGATGACAGCATTCTGCTGGTCCGGCGCGCCCGCGACCCCATGCGCGGTTTGTGGGCCATGCCTGCCGGGTTCATGGATTATCATGAGGACCCACAGGCGGCGGCACGGCGCGAGGTGCTGGAAGAAACCGGCCTGGAAGTGAGCATCGAACGCCTGCTGGATGTGTTTCATACCCCGAATGATGGCGGGCTGGCCAATATCGTCATTGTCTACGCCGCCCGCGTCATTGGCGGTGATATGCAGGCCGCAGATGATGCCGATGATGTCGCCTGGTTCGGCAGGCAGGCGGTGCCGGAAGTGGCTTTTCTGCCCTCCCAGACCATTATCAGGCGCTGGCTGGCAAAAGAACTCTGATCACACGTACAAAGGAGACCTATGGAAGCGACACGGCGCAGTGAATTTATCGCCGGGTTTAAGGATACATTTCCATTGGTGCTGGGGGCCATTCCCTTTGGCATCATTTTTGGCGCCCTGGCGATCAACGCCGGGCTATCGCCAGCGGCAGCTATCGGCATGTCTCTGTTCGTGTTTGCCGGGTCTGCCCAGTTTATCGGTGCCGGGCTGGTCGGGCAGGGCGCGGCACTGGGCATCATCGTCCTGACGACATTCGTCGTCAACCTGCGCCACGCCCTGTACAGCGCATCACTGGCGCCGTATATGAAACATCTTTCGCATAAATGGCTGCTGCCGCTGGGGTTCTGGCTGACGGACGAGACCTATGCTGTGGTGATCCGGCGCTACCAGCGCGAGGATGAATCGCCTTACAAACACTGGTACTATTTTGGCTCTGCGCTGTTTATGTATATCAACTGGAATCTGTGCACGCTGCTGGGCATTGTAGCCGGGCAGCAGTTGGAAGGGCTGGCGGATCTGGGCCTCGATTTTGCGATGATTGTGACCTTTACGGGAATCGTCGTGCCGCTGATCATAACGCGCCCGATGCTGCTGTGCGCGCTGGCGGCCGGGGTCGTGGGTGTGCTGGCCAATAATGTCCCCAACAAGCTGGGTCTGATGATCGCGGCTGTGGTGGGCATCACTGTCGGGATACTGGCAGAAATCCTGCAAAATCGCCGTGCGTCGGCCCCTGTCGTTCCGATAGAACATGCTGAACAGGAGTCCCATTGAACGAGGTACTGCTTATTGTGGGGATGGCCCTGGTGACATTTATTGTCCGCTATCCCATGATCGCGCTGGTGGGGCGCATCCCGCTGCCAGAAACGCTGATCCGGGCGCTGCGTTATGTGCCGGTCGCGGTCCTGACCGCCATCATTGTCCCCACTGCGCTGATGCCCCAGGGCGAACTGGATGTCTCGCTGTCGAATGCCTATCTGTATGGCGCAGTTGCCGCCGGGCTGATCGCATGGCGCACCCGCAATCTGCTGCTGACGATTGCCCTGGGCATGATCGTCTTTCTCGTCTGGCGCACCGTGCTGGGGTAAATCCATTCCGCGCCGCACCGCACTTTGAATTGACTACAGGAAGCGGGTGATCGCAAACGGGGTGGTATTGATCTCCGGTGCCACGCCGCGCGCCCAATCCGCCGCCAGCTTGCCGCAGTACGGCCCTAGCTGCAGGCCGATGGCGGCAAAGGCGGTGACCACGTAGATATTTTCCAGCGCAGGGACCGGCCCAATCACTGGCATATTGTCCTTGCAGGCAGGCCGCAGCCCAACCCGAATTTCCTTAATTTCGGCATCTGCCAGCCCGGGGGCGATCCGCAGTGCCTCGTCCAGCACTTCACGCACACCGGCAGCCGTCGGCCGGGGGTGAAAGCCCACCGCCTCGCGCGTCGCGCCGACCGCCACACGGTTATCATGCCAGCTAACGATATAATGCCCATGAAACGCGTGCACCATCGGCCACTGGCTGGTATCCGTGCCCGGCAGGCTGAGGTGGATGATCTGCCCGCGCAGCGGATACACCGGAATCTGCATGCCCAGTTGATCGCCAAATACGGGCGACCATGCGCCCCCTGCGATAATGACCTTTCCGGCAGTAATTTCTTCACCATCGACCACCACGCCCGTTACAGTGCCGTTGTCAATCAGCAGGCGTTCGGCGCTGGCATGCTGAATCGTCAGCCCGTGCGCTTCGGCAGCGCGGCGCATCGCCTCCGTCAGCAGGCGGCCATCGACGCGCGCGGCATCCCGCAGCAGCAGCGCCCGTTTGACCTCCCGCAGCGGCGGAAACAGCTCGCGGGCTTCGGCGCGGGTGATGGCGCGAAAGACCTCCGCCGATGGCTGGCCATATTTCTGCTGCTGCGCGCTGATCAGCCGCCGTTCAGCTTCAAACGCGCTGATTTCGTCATCCTCCACCGCGACAATCAGCTCCCCCACCACCGCATACCCGGTATCCGCTTCCTGTTCCTGCTGGAGCTGTTGGATCAACTGCCCATAATAGGCGGCGCAGTGAGTGGCGAGGTCATACCACAGCGGCCCACCACCCAGCCCCAGTGTGGAAAAGGAGAGGATGCCTGCCCCGGCATCGGTGGCTCGTCCGGCGTCGTGCCGGTCAATCAGCAGCGTCCGGACTCCGCTGCGGGCCAGGTTATAGGCCGCAGAAGTGCCGACAATGCCCCCGCCGATGATGATCGCATCGTACATGTTCCCCTCCCCTGTCACGCAATTAAGCGCCCCCTGCGGGCATCTTTCTTTCAGGATATCTTGCTGACCTTGCGCGCGATGCCAATCTGATTCACCCCCCAGTCCAGCGGCGTGAGGGTCGTGCGGGTGAGCACCTGCGCCAGCGCCGGCAGGCCAAAGAGGCCAAACTGCACCGCTCTGGGAATCAGCGGCAGATAGGGCACATCCCACAGACCATCGCCAAAATGGCGCAGCATGCGAAAGCCGCTGTCTTCGCACCATGCGCGCCATGTCTGCGGCGGATGCACGTTGATATGCGTCTTGTCCTTGCCAATGGCGTCGTTTTCGCGGTCCTTAAAACGGCGCAGGCTGTAATCCGGATGCGGCGTGGCAAACAACCACAACCCGCCCGGCTTCAGGATACGATTCACCTGCCGGATGGTGTTCTGTGGGTCGGGCAGATGCTCTACCAGATGCAGCGCCACCACGACGCTGAACTCGCCATCCTTAAAGCCGCTCAGGTCATCCGCGCTCATCAGATAGGCTTCGGCTTTGGGCGCGTTGATGCGGGTCTGCTCGATGCTGTAGTCGATCAGATCAATGCCGACGCACTGGAAGTCATCCTGCAGCAGGCCAAGCAGATGGCCCAGCCCGCAGCCCATCTCCAGCAGCCTGCCGCCGCCAGGGGGCGCATAGCGCCGCACCAGCGCGGCATAGTAGCGCCGGGCAAACCAGTACATACTGAACCGGCCCAGCCCCCGGTCGGCATAGTTCCACTTCTTAAAATAGTCGCGGGTGTAATGTTGCGCAGGAATTTCCGGTTCAGACATGGCACTCACTCGCTTAAAGGCGTCCGCAGCCTTCACGGCTCGAATCAAAGAAACCCGGCAGACGCGGGTCGTTGGGATGCAGACAGAATAACAGGCCTGGTAAAAGGTATGCGCCGCCCCGAAGGACGGCGCTTACGCGAGGTAGCGAGCACATTACTATGCCCACTTCCTCTACAGTAACACATTTCTTTAGAAGTTTGCGTAAAGATTCTCACGATTCGCACGGCACGACCTGATCCGGCGACATGGCCAGATCATAAAGATCAAAAGTGATCTGTGGCAGCTGCAGCACCCCATAAGTATGTGACGAAGAACGCGTATTTTTGAACTGGTACAACGAACCGGGGTTAATCAGGCAGCCACGCTCCACCTGAACATACATTGGCATATGGGTGTGGCCGGTAATCAGCACATCCACATTGAGCGAATCCAGCATCATGTTCAGCAGCGTGTTCGACAGATGATCACGGTACAGGCCCCAGATATTGTTGCCCGGCTTGCCATGACACATAAAAACGCTCAGCCCCTCAAATTCCCCCTGCCAGTCCAGCGGCAGCGCCTTGAGGAAGGCTGCGTTCTCATCCGTCAGATCATAAAACCATTCATCATGATTGCCCCGCACCGTCACAATCTCTCGCTCGCGGATCAGCGCAACCACCTCATCCGGCCTCGGCCCGCGCCCTACCAGATCGCCCGCACACAGGATCTGGTCTACATGATGTTCGTTCTCCAGGCGCTCCAGCGCCGTCGTCAATGCTGTGTAGTCTCCATGAACGTCGGATATAATCCCTATTTTCATCCCAGAACCTTAACCCAGACAGAATGAATTTATTATACCAGAAGTCAGATTTTGCATGGACGCCCAGATGATGAGAAAGCTATCAGCAAATGGCCGTTTTTGAAACTGACTCGCGGCAGAGGCTTCACAATTCGGTTGTTAACATCCCGTAAGTCTCTTATGCGATTCTGAACAGGATATGCTATCATCCTCAGCAAGCGCATTCTAATAAAACTGGTTGGCATGACACAATTCCTTTTAATACGGCACGCAGTCAACGATTTTGTCAAAACGCACAAGCTGGCTGGCTGGACCCCGGGCGTTCATCTGAGTGACGAGGGCAAAGCCCAGGCCGAAGCCCTGGGCAAACGCCTGGCGGATGCTCCTATCCAGCAGTTGTATGCCAGTCCGCTGGAACGTACCATGGAAACAGCAGAGGCGATCCGCCAGCATCATCCTCACCTGGAAATTAAGCAGCATCCGGACATTGGCGAAGTTCGTTATGGTGACTGGGAGGGCCAGGCGATCAGCGACCTGGCGAAGCGGAAAATGTGGGCGGTGGTGCAGGAATATCCATCGCGGGCGTATTTCCCACGCGGCGAAAGTATGCGGGCGGTGCAGACACGGGTGGTCGATGCCATCGAGGAACTGGCCGTCATGTACCCCGGGGAAACGGTGGCGGTCGTCTTTCATGCAGACCTGATTAAAATGGCGCTGGCGCACTACCTGGGCATGCACCTGGATAATTTCCAGCGCATCGTGATTTCGCCCGCGTCGATCAGCGCCTTGTTCCTGGGGCATGGTCGGCCTTATATTGGTAGTATGAACGATATCGCGCACATCCAGCAGATGGAGCGCGAGCGCAAACAGCAGGAACAGCAGAAACCTGAACCGGAACCAAGCGAACCTACATGAGAGGTGCGGAAAAGATGCCGCATACAGAAATTGAACTTAAACCGGTAGATTTTATTACAGTTGGTACCATCGGCCCCAAAGGCAGGCGCACGTTCCACCTGCAGGCCGGCAAGGGCCAGCAGATTGTTTCGCTGGTCATCGAAAAGGAACAGGCCTGGGCGCTCAGCGAAGCAGTCAAGGAGTTGATCGACGATCTGGACGAGCGTTATCCCGATCCCAGCGGCATGGCGGCAGATATTGATCTGGATTCAGTCGATATGGACCTGCGCGAGCCGATTGAACCCGTTTTCCGGGTGGCGCAGATGGGCCTGGGTTATGATGAAGAAAACAACATGATTGTGCTGGTGGCCCAGGAACTGGTGGTCACGGCGGAAGAAGATATTGATCCTGAAATGATCGAACCGGGAATTGTGCGCATGTGGTGCGACCGCCAGCAGATGCGCGCACTCAGCATGCAGGCCATCACCGCGGTACAGTCTGGCCGCGCAGACCCTCGACAGAATGGACGCGTAGTGTATTACTGGTCATGATGAACACGAACGAGTCTGACGATCAGAAATCCCCCAACGGCCTGCCTGCCCAGCAGCTTCTTGAAGTGCTGCAATGCGGCGAAATCGAGAGCGAGTATGGGGTCATGCGCTGGAGTTCCAACTATACTTTCCTGCTGTCGATCCGGCATGGGGACATGCAGACGATGGCGGTCTACAAACCTCAGAAAGGTGAGCGCCCGCTGTGGGATTTTCCGGATGGCACCCTGTGTTACCGGGAAGTAGCCGCGTTTGAAACCTCGCACGAACTGGGCTGGGAAATTGTGCCGCCCACCGTGCTGCGGGATGGCCCGCATGGCCTGGGTTCGCTCCAGGTCTATATTGACCATGACCCGGAGATAAATTATTTCTCCTTTACAGCAGAAACCCGCCCGCAGTTACAGCGCATGGTCGCGTTCGATCATATTGTCAACAACGCGGATCGTAAAGGCGGGCACTGCCTGATCGACGGTGACGGCCACCTGTGGGGCATCGATCATGGCATCACCTTCAATGTGGATCATAAGCTGCGCACCGTGATCTGGGATTTTGCCGGGCAGCCCATTCCAGAGCCGCTGATAGCAGACCTGGAACGGCTGTGCCGCCAGATGGACGATGTAAAAAGTGAATACCGGCAAAAGCTGAATGCCCTGCTGGACCCGCGCGAGATTGCCGCGTTTCAGCGCCGTATCCAGAAGCTGCTGCAAACAGGGCGCTATCCTCAGCCCGGACGCGGCCCAAACTACCCCTGGCCGCCGGTGTAACGGCGCTTTTCTCTGTTCCTCCTTCGGTGCCACAGTAGACTGGCTCTGTGCAAAGAGACCAACCTGGCGCCGACTTTTTGGCACATCCTTAACCACGATCTAAAATAGATGGACATGTACCATAAACAGGGTGCGGTATATTTTGCCTCACGGTACAGAATATATCAGGAGGATTCAAAGTATGTTACGCAAAATTTCCTTTTTATTGAGCGTCCTGCTGCTGGTGGCGCTGGCGCTGCCGGCGGTGGCACAGGACGAAGGCCCCTTCTCGCTGACTATCATGCATACCAACGACGTGCATGCCGAGCATGAAGCCGTCTTCAATGGCGGGGGTGGCGCAGCCCGTCAGGCCACAGTCGTCAGCCAGATTCGCGATGAGGTGGAAAACTCGCTGCTGGTAGATGGCGGCGACCGCTTCACCGGCACGCTGTTCCACATTCAGTGGCAGGGCCAGGACAGCGCCCAGATCATGAACATGATCGGTTACGACGCGATGACCCTGGGCAACCACGAATTCGACAACGGTGACGAGGTGCTGGCGACCTTCATTGACGCGCTGGAATTCCCGGTGGTCACGGCCAATGTCGATTTCAGCGAATCCGCAGAACTGGCTGGCAAGGTCGAGCCGTATGTCATTCTGGAAGTGGGCGGCGAGCAGATTGGCATCATCGGCCTGGTAACGCCAGAAACCGAGATCCTCTCCTCCCCCGGCCCGGACCTGGTGTTTGAACATGACCTGATAGACGTGACCCAGAGCGCGGTCGATGAACTGACGGAACAGGGTGTGGACAAGATCATCCTGCTGACGCACATCGGTTATGAAGCCGACCTGGAAGTTGCGCAGGGCGTTTCCGGCGTCGATGTGGTCGTGGGCGGCCACACCAACACCTTCCTGAGCAACACCTACACCGGCGCGCTGGGTGAATATCCCACCGTGCTGGAAAGCGCCAGCGGCGATCCTGTCCTGGTTGTGCAGGCTTCCACCCGCACCCAGTATCTGGGCCGGCTGGATGTTGAGTTTGATGCCAACGGCGTGCTGTCGTCGTGGGAAGGTGACGCCATCCTGCTGTCTCGTTATATCGCGCCGGATGCAGAAGTCGCAGACCTTGTCGCCGGGCTGGCGGAACCGATTGCCGAACTGCAGGCACAGCCTGTAGGCGAAGCAGAAGTCTTCCTGACCGGGGACCGCAGCGTTTGCCGGGTTGAAGAATGTAACCTGGGCAATCTGATCGCCGACGCGATGCGCGCAGACACCGGCGCACAGATCGCCTTCATGAATGGTGGCGGTATCCGCGCCAGTATCGATGAAGGTGAAATCACCCTGGGCGAGGTGCTGACGGTGCAGCCGTTCCAGAACCTGCTCAGCACATTCCAACTGAGCGGCGCAGACGTGATCGCCGCACTGGAAAACGGCGTGTCGCGGCTTCAGTTGAATGACGATGGCAGCGTCAGCCGTGATGGTGCCGAGGGGCGCTTCCTGCAGGTTTCCGGCCTGCGCTACACCATCGACCCCACCCTGGAACCCGGCAGCCGCATCGTCAGCGTGGAAGTGATGAACGAAGCTGGTGAATACGAACCGATTGACCCCGAAGAGGTCTACAGCGTCGCCAGCCTCAACTTCGTGCGCACCGGCGGCGATGGCTTCACCGTCCTGGAAGAAAACGCCATTGATCCGTATGACTTTGGCGACCTGGATTTTGAAGTCACCCTGGATTATATCGAGGCCAACACGCCGATTGCCGCAGAGGTTGAAGGCCGTATCAACTATGTCAACGCGGAAGTGGAGCCGCTCCAGTAATCTGGATTGCCCTTCTGCCGGAGCCGGTGGCAGTCTGTCACCGGCTCTTTGTTTTTCGCAGCGTCTCCTTTGGTATACAATTTAAGCGTATCCATGAGGGGGAGGACTGACCGCGTGGGGAATGAACAGGCACGAAATCTGAGACGACAGGGCATTGCCGCCGCAAAAGCCGGGCAGCGCGATCAGGCACGCGCACTGCTGCAGCAGGCTGTCCGTCTGGAACCTGACAGCGAAGCCGCCTGGATCTGGCTTGCCAGCCTCGCTGTGGACAGGCGGGAGCGTCTGTTCTGTTTTCAGAAACTGCTGGAGATCAACCCCCGCAACGAAACCGCCCTCAATGCGCTTCAGGCGATGGGCATCAGCCCGCAGCAGCTCCTGCAGGCACAGGAAACCGCACCCGCGCAGGAGCAGGCCGCCGCGCCCGCTGCGCCGCTGCGCCCGGGGGTGCCGGTGCCAGATGCCCAGCAGATTGCCAGCGCACAGCAGCGCGCAGACGAAGTGCTGCGGCAGGTTCAGCTTACCAGCGATCAGATTGAAGGCGTCGAGTGGGTGCAGAAATCGCGCCGGCGGGCCGGAGAACGCGACCGCTTAGTGCTGCGGTTGTATGTGTGGGCCGGCGCAGTCGGTATTCTGGCAGCCGTCCTGCTGATCGGCGGCCTGGTAGTCTGGAATACACCCAATCTGCGCGGCGTGGTGTTTGCGCCCACCTGGACCCCCAGCCCACTGCCGACCCTGACGCCGACCAGTACGCCCGGCTTCACGCCGACGCCCTCGCCCACCCCGGAACTGACCCTGACGCCCAGCCCGACGATTGACCCGGACATCCCCCAGGGCCGCATTGATGTCCAGCCGGTGCCGACGCGTCTTTATCCGGAAACCATCAACCGCCGCCTGAGCGACGCGGTGGACCTGATGAACCGGGGCGCATATGAAGTCGCCCTGCCTACCCTGGTACGCGAACGCGAATTAACAGAATCGAGCTTTGATGCCGCCCCCTATTATTATGAGTCGCTGGCCTTGCTGGGCGTGGGCGATCCGCAAAGCGCGCTGGAACGCCTGCAGGAAGCCGAAAGCCGCCTGGGCGAAGTCCGCGACCCGGGCTTTAAGCCGCTGGTGGATACCGGGCTGGCGCGTACCTATCTGCGGCTGGCGGAAGATGCGCTGGCAGAAAACAACACCAGCCAGGCCTTTGATTATCTGGATCAAACCGAGCGTTATGCCCAGGCCGCCATCGAAGGCGACCCGCTGATGGTGCCGGCGTATATCGCCCTGGCCCGCCGCCATGAACTGGAACAGGATTATGACGATGCCCTGCAAGTCATCAACGATGCGCTGAGCAGGCCGGAACTGAAGGCGGATGTCAACCTGATCGTCCAGCGCGCCAACAGCTACCTGCAGCAGGGAGAGCTTGATCTGGCCAGTCAGGATGCGTTTACCGCCCTGTATATCGACCCGACCGTAGAGGAAGCCTATCTGCTTCAGATGGAAATCGCGATGGCAGAAGATGACCCCGGCCTGGCGGTGATCTATGCGCAGAATTATCTGTTCTTCTACCCTGGCAGCGCGGAAGGCTACAAACTGCTGGGCGATGCGCGCCTGGCGGAGGGCAATACAGATCTGGCGCTGGCGGCCTATAACCAGGCCCTGGCCGCCGAGGAAATCACCCCCGCCACCGTCGATGCCCTGATCGCGCGGGCGGATATTTACACCCAGCAGCGCCGCTACGATCTGGCACATCAGGATTTAACCCAGGCCATCAACCTGAGTGATAACCCTGAAATCCGCGCCAGTCGCATGGAAGTCGCCTATCTGGCCGGCAACCTGAGCGCCGCGCTGACGGATGTCGAGGAATTACGTGGCAGCGGGATCGTACCGGATTCTGAAATCAACCTGCTGGAGGCGCGCATTCTGATTGACCGGGCCGACGAGGACGATACAGAAACGCTCAACGACGCGCTGGGGCTGCTCAATCAGGCGAACAATTCCTCGCCGGTGCTGCAGGCTGTCGCCAACGAATACCGAGCGCGGGCACAGTTCCTGCTGGGCGAATATGACAGCGCCCTGAGCAGCGTGGACAACGCCCTTAACACGCTGGAAACCGGCAGCCGTCATTTCCTGCGCGGCCAGATTCTGGAAGCTCTGGATCAGCCGGAACAGGCGCTGCGCGAATACGAGTGGATCATGACCTGGAGCGAGGTCTACCCCTATCCGTTTGTGCCGGATGCGCGGCGCAGGCTGAATAATCTGCGGGCTTCTTCAAGCGAGGCTGTAGACAAAGAATCATTTTCGAGTTAGAAAATAGTTATCATCGCATAAAAACGGAAAGCCAACATGGAGCGCTACATTGTCATCGTCTACCAGGGAATGTTCCGTGAATTCGACCTGGCGCAGGAATTCTCGGATGAAGCTGAGGCACGGGCCTTTGCCCAGTCCAAACGACGATCAACGGTGGTTGTTGCCCCTGGCACGCTGGACGACTGGTTTGCCGGGCAGGTCAGCTTTCCAACCGCGATCTATTGTTATGGCGCGGAGTACAGTCCAGCCTGAGCAGGCATCAGGGCACGGCTGAATTGCCATCCTCCCATTCCAGCACATAACGCCCGCGTGTTTCTGACGAGGTGGCGGTATACATATATGTGATTCCGTCCACCACCAGCAGATCCGCATGCCCCACCCCAAAGTTAAACGTCACCGGCATCAGCACCGGGTTGCCGGGGAATTTTTCCCAGGGGCCGTCAATTTCTGGCCCAACAGAGCGCGCAAAGCCCAGCCCGAACTGCGTATCCATGCCGCGTTCCAGCATATCCGGCCCGCGCACCCCTTCATAAGCCATGTAATAATGATCGCCCACCCGCAGCACATCCGCCGAACTGATATAGCGAAAATCGAAATAGGGGTTTATGGCTGGCCCTTCGGTGACATCCAGCGGCCCGTATTCTGCCGCGCCAGCAAATAACGGATCATGGTCGCACAATACCAGTTGGCTCAGGTCGCCATGACGATTCCCCTTATAACAGCGCATATGCCCCGGCGCAGACCCGGCCCCCACAAAAACATAGAGCGTGTCGCCTTCGACATACAGGCCGGGCGGCGCCCCCACCAGACAATCATGCACCTCGCCACGAATGTTGGGGTGCGGGCCAATGCGCTCGACCTCGCTGCACGGGGCATAGGAACTGGGCCAGGTGCCGCCAGGGGTGCGCAGAAACTGCCAGTCAGACCAGTTGAGGCCATCGGCAGACCGGCGCAGGATCGTCTGGGCGTGCCATTCATACGTCAGATAAGCCTCGTCCCCGGCAAAGAACACCCGGGGGTACTGCTGGGCGGTGATATGATCGCGTGCATCGCTGCAAGGGCAGGCGGTGCACGACATCTGGCAGACAGGCACCGGCAGGGTAAAGGACTGCCCCCCGTCGCGGCTTTCCCAGCGGGTCAGGCAGCCGGGGAATTCCACCGGCAGCCCGCACTGGTCGATCACCCCGGCGGAGGAGTCGCTGGCGTGCAGGTACGACCAGAACACCCCATCCCCCATGTACACCGTATCACTTTCCCCCACTGGCAGGCCCACATCCTCGATATCAACCACCCATACCGCTCGCCCGTCCCAGAAGTCCTCCAGGGTGGGCAGGGTTTGCGGGCGGACAGGCAGGGCAAAAACAAGCAGACTCACGGTAAAAATGATGACCCGACCCATGATCACGCGATCCTTTTTGCCAACTTGAGCATATCTATGAGATAGTATATATTGGATGATAACGGGAACGGGAAGACTGAAGTGTGGACAGCGCTCAATTTAATTTCCGGTATGTTATAATGAATTTATCTGGGCTGTTTCCCTTCGCTGCGTGCAACAACCACTATAAAGGGATATTTGATGGCTGATATTAGCCTGCGGGAGTACCTGGAGAAAATCGATGTCCTGCTGAGAACAGGCAAATCCGATGAGGTTGCCCTGCACTGCCGCCAGATTTTGAAATATTACCCCAAGCATGCCGCCGCCAGCCGTTATCTGGGGCAGGCCCTGGTGCATAGTTCAGACTTTCGGGATGCGGAACCTGTTCTGCGACGTGTGCTGTCCATTTATCCGGATGATGTCACCGCACATACCAGCCTTAGCGAACTGAACGAACGCCTGAATAAACCCAACGAAGCCATCTGGCATCTGGAACGCGCTTTAGAAAACGCCCCCAACGACCCGGCGCTGGTAGACCGCCTGCGCACCCTGTACCAGCGTTACCGCAATGTCGAGGACCCGCAGTTTCAGCTCACAACCGGCGCAGTAGCGCGCCAGTACATGCGCAACGGTTTGTATGCGCAGGCCATTGATACGCTGCAGGCGACTCTGGAAAAATCGCCCCGGCGGGTGGATCTGCGGCTGCTGCTGGCACAGACCCAGTGGAATGCCGGCATGCAGATCGAAGCCGCAGAAACCGCGCTCGATATCCTGGATATGCTGCCGGATTGTCTGGAGGCCAACCGTATCCTGACTCTGCTGTGGCTGGCAGAAGGCCGGCCTTCAGATGCCCAGCGCTACCTGAACCCGATTCAGGAAGCAGAACCATACATCGCCCTGCAACTCGCCCAGGATGCGCCGCCACCTGATGACGCCTTCACCGTGCCAGAGCTGGATTATCGCCGCATTGCAGAAACCCAGATCGCCAGCGAGAACCCGGACTGGCTGACCCAGATTGAAGAACCGCCTCTGGAAGAGTCGCAGCTGCCGGAGAATCTGCTGTCCGAAGCCGACGAACTGCCTGCCATCACCGACGAGGACGAGCTGCCGCAGGATTTCCTGGACCTGATGGATGATGCTGATGCAACTCTGGTCAGCCCGCCGCCTGTGGGGCGCACCGGGCGCACCGGCCTGCTGACCGCGCTGGATTTGCCCCAGGATGAGGCAGATGAGGCAGAAGATTTGCCAGTCAGCGAAGAACTGCCGGACTGGCTGATGGAAGCGGCGCCGCAGGAAATGGTGGACGATACACCCGATACGCTTGAACAGGACCTTGATCTGCTGGACTGGATGCAGGATGCCGGTACAGAGTTAGACGAAGCGGAGACAGAAGTCAGCAGTTTTGAGCCAGCGGCGACCACAGACGATGCGATGTCGTGGGCGCTGGATGCAGACAGCGAGGAAAACGATGTTCCGGATTTCTTCGGTGATGATGCCTTTGCTGTCAACGACCAGCAGGGCACCGGGCAGGAAGACCCCCTGGCCTGGCTGCAGGGCAGCGGCGTGGAACTGCTTGATGAAAGCGAGTGGCAGCAGAATAACCCCCTCATCGATGAAGATGATGAGATGATTTACCAGGACCCGGAAACGATTGATCCGCTGGCATGGATGCAGCGCAGCGGCGTAGAACTGGTGGATGATGACAGCGGGGACTCTGCCGACAGAGAATTTACGGCCATGTTTGAAACCGGCGAACCCTCCTGGTCAGAAAATGTGCCGGCACCGGACCCGGAGCAGGAATTTACCGAAACGGTGCCCCCCTCTGCTGAGATGGAAGAAGCAGAAAGCGAATCGCTTGCCTGGCTGCTGGATGCCGAAACAGAAAATACAGCAGCGGGCATCGCAGACTCACAGTTCCTTCAGGATACGCCAGCGACCAGCGACGAAGCGGACGACCTGGGATGGCTGCAGGATGAATCGCTCCTGGAAGACATGGAAGACGTGAATGATCTGGAGCAGTTAGAGGGCACAGGCAATCTGACCGGAACCTCTGCCAGCCAGCCAGAGACCCCGGATGAGCAGATCGATTCGGCAGATGATGTCTTTCCCGGCAGATTCTTCGGTACCGGCCAGACCGATCTTCTGCCAGGCAGTCAACGACCAGACGAAGCGCAGACGGAAGCAGATTGGCAAAGCGAGATGTCAGAAAACGATAAATTTGAACCGGAAGCACAATCCGACAACGACTCCGATCTGAGCAGCTTTGAATGGCTCGATGACGAGTCTGAAGCGCAGCCAGCCAGTGCGGAGGCCGGGCAGGAAACACCTGAATGGCTGACTGAGTTATCTGACGATGAACCGGAGTGGCTGCAGGATGAGCCGGATGAGGTGATTTCTGAGGTAGAGACCACGGGCGGGCCGGGCTGGCTGACGGAGCTTGAGGACGATGAGGCGGAGGAAAGCAGCGCCTTTGACTGGCTGAACGAAGAAGCCAGCGAAGCAGCATCGCCAGAGCAGTCGCAGACTGAAGAACCTGCCCCGCAGTGGCTGGAAGACATTAGCCTGACCGAAGAACCGGACAGCGAGATTGTCGCGGACGAAGAAGCTCATATCCTGGCCGGCGCTGACGACGAGGACGAGGAAGAAGCCGCCGAAGCCGCCGAGATTCCGGACTGGCTGGCCGCCGCTCAGCCCATCGAAGAAGTCGATGAGGAGCAGTTCACGGAAGCGGGCATGGAATCCGCCGCTGAAGGCGCCTTCGACTGGATGGGTGAGGCAGAGGCCGAAACCGCTGCTGAAGCAGAAATGGACACGCCGGACTGGCTGCAGGATATCGCCCCCACCGCCGAAACTGAAGGCGAAATCGTCGCTGATGAAGAAGCGTATTTTATCGCTGGCGAGACTGAAGATGAGGAAGCCGCCGAAGCAGTGGAAATGCCCGACTGGCTGGCCGCTGCCCAGCCCATCGAGGAAGTCGATGAGGAACAGTTGGCGGAAGCAAACCTGGACGCCGTAAGTGACGCCGTCTTCGACTGGACCGGTGAGGAAGAAGTCGATACCACTGCCGAAACCCCGGTTGAAGC
>CAZQIY010000010.1:76693-83070 GCA_964593565.1 uncultured Anaerolineaceae bacterium | reverse complement strand
TCGACTGGACCGGTGAGGAAGAAGTCGATACCACTGCCGAAACCCCGGTTGAAGCAGAAATGGACACGCCGGACTGGCTGCAGGATATCGCCCCCACCGCCGAAACTGAAGGCGAAACCATCGCCGATGAAGCGGCTTACTTCACCGAAGATGAGGAAGAAGCCGCCGCAGCGGTGGATATTCCCGACTGGCTGACCGCCGCCCAGCCCATCGAAGAAGTCGATGAGGAACAGTTCGCGGAAGCGAACCTGGACGCTGTAAGTGATGCCGTCTTCGATTGGGCCGATGAGGAAGAAGTCGATACCCCTGCCGAAACCTCGGTTGAAGCAGAAATGGACACGCCGGACTGGCTGCAGGGTATCGCCCCTGCTGCGGAGACTGAAGGCGAGACCATCGCGGATGAAGAGGCTTACTTCACCGAAGATGAGGAAGAAGCCGCCGCAGCGGTGGATATCCCCGACTGGCTGGCAGCCGCCCAGCCCATCGAAGAAATCGATGAGGAACAGTACGCGCAGGCGGACCTGGAACCTGCCGAAGCTGAAGAGGACACCTTCGACTGGACCGAAGAGGCGGAAGCCGAAACCGAAGCCGCAGCGGATATGCCCGACTGGCTGCAGGACATCGCGGCCCAGCCTGAGGCAGAGCCAGAAGAGGAAGCCTATTCGACAGAATCCGAACCAGTCTCTGAAGCTGACCCGATGGCCTGGCAGAACTGGCAGGATGAAGAGGAAACACCAGCGGCTGAACCGGATGCTGTATCGCCTGCGAATTTCGGGCAGACACGTATCCTGCCGGAGGATGATTTTGAATGGACAGACCGCGAACCAGCAACTGAACCGGATGTGCTACAGCCGGAAATGGAATGGGAGTCTGAGCCTGAATCTGAAGCGCCGGAAACCGCCGGGGAAATCCTGTTCGACAGCGAAATTCTGGACGAGGACGAAGAAAAAATACTGGCTTCGGCCGCCACCCCGCCCCCGGCAGAAAACGCGCCAGACTGGCTGAATGCGATGGTCCCCGGGCTGGACCTGAATTATGAAGCGACAGAAGATGACCGGCCGCTTGAATCGACCTATATTGAAAGCCCTGCCCGCCGCGAACAACCCGCCGAAGCCCGCGAAGAATCAGCAGCGGCATCGGAGATTGACTGGTTAAATGCGATTGTCGAAGAAGAAACCAGCCCTATGCGCCCGGTTACGGAAGCATCCGCTGCACAGGCACAGCCGAGGCGCTTTGTCTTTTCGCGCCAGCCTGCCTGGCTGCGGGCCGCGCCCCAGCAAAGCCAGACCGAACAACCCGAACCGGAACAGCCAGAACCGGAACAACGGGAAAACGAGGACCAGGATGACGATTTTGAATTGCCAGATTGGCTGCGCTAAACAGCCGTTGCAAGCCTGAGAGGTACGGACGATGCCACCTGCCGAAACCCCCGATTTCGACTCCATGTCTCCTGAAGAGGTGATGGCATGGATGGAAAGCCTGGCCAAGCGCCAGGGCGCCAGCGAAGGCTTTACAACTGATGCCAACGTAGAGATTGCAGAGATCGACCCTTCGATGGTCGAAATTGACGAACCGGGTTATGTGCCTTATGGCGAAGAATCCAGCAAGCCCGCCGCACGGCAGGAACAGCCCGCTCCACCTGCACCTCCGGAAGAACCGGCCCCTCAGCCAGAGCCGGAACCGGAACCGCTGCCACAGCCAGAACTGCTGGAAGAGCCGGAACTGACCGACGAGGACACGGTGATCGCCCTGGAAGAAGGCGGCCTGGCCTGGCTGGAGAGTCTGGCGGCAGATCAGACAGCAGGCTTTCCGCAAATGGACCTGGAAGCCCTGTCTGCTGAAATCGCCGAGACAGAAGACACGGATTCTGCCCCCACTAACCCGCTGGACTGGCTGGAAAGCCTGGCCGAAGGCAGCGCAGATGCCGCCCCCTCTGCAGAGGCCCCACAGGAAGCATTTGCCCAGGAAGAACTCGCTCCGGAAGAATTTGCCGCGGACACCGAGCAGGCCTATCAGCAGGAAGAAGCCGAACCGGGCCTTGACCTGGCCTCTATTGCGGACCCGATGGCCGCCGGAATCGACCCGATGCTGTGGCTGGAAAGCCTGGCACGGCGGCAGGGCGCCAAAAGCGAGGAGCTGATTACATCGGCGGATATTGATGTCCCCGTGCCGGAAGAAGGTGTGGATACCAGCCCGGGCTATAACGCATTTACGATTGAAGACGAGACCCGCACAGAACGCGCCCCGGAAACGCAGACCGCTTCTACCCTGGACCCGGCCGCGTGGCTGGAATCGATGGCAACGGCCAGCGCCGCGCTGGAAGACACCGAAGAGGAGGTCATGTCTGACGACCAGATTCAGGCCGCGCTGGCCGCAGGCGCAGACATCCCACCGGACCAGATGGAGAAATTTTTCGAGCGGCAGCTTGAACGCGGGCTGGAAACTGAGGAAGCCCCGTTCGATGACGAATACGATCCGGATGCCCCGCCTGTCCCGGCAGAACTGCCCGACTGGCTGCTGGAACAGGTGCAGCCGCCAGATGAGCAGGATATCGCAGCCGCAGTGCCAGAGCAGCCAGCGCTGGTGGAGGATATTGTCGAACCGCCCACCCAGGATTTGCCGGACTGGCTGGCAGTAGAGGATGCCCAGGATTCAGATCTGGAACTGGAAGGCATTTTCGACAGTACAGATGCCGGCACCGATACCGGCACCGAAGACGAACAACGTTTTTATTCCAGCGACCCCTGGGTGCAGGCCTTTGCCGAAGAAGCCACGCTGGACCCCGACGAAGTGCCGGAATGGTACGAACGCAACCTGCGCGACCCTGAACGGATTGCGGCGGTAGAACAGCAGCTTGGAAGCACCGATACGCTGGCCGATGCGGACCTGCCGCAGGAAACTGAGCTGCCGCATGGCGAGCTGCAGGCTGTGCCGGATTGGATGAGCGAGCAGGCACCGGACCAGGCAGAAGCTGAACTTATTCCGGAGATTCCGGACTGGCTGGCCGAATCCCAGGCAGAAGAAGCAGCCGAAGCCCTGCCAGACTGGCTGGCAGCCGCCGATGTGGAAGTCGCCCCGGATGAAATTCCGGACTGGCTGCGCGATACCGTCGAAACTGATGAAATGGTGGATGCGGAAGTGCTGGAGGAAGTCACAGAGACTGTGCCGGAGCCTGTTCAGGAACCTGTGCAGGAGGTGATCATCCCACCAGCGCCGCCCTCAACCCCGGCCCCGCCCTCAGCACCCCCGCCAGCCCCCGCCCCCACAGGCGATATCGCCGCTGTGCTGGAAAGCGCACGCACGAAGGTGAGCGATGGCGACCTGGAAGGCAGCCTGCTGGAATATGAGCGCGTGATCCGGGCCAATGCGGCACTGGATCAGGTGGTGGATGATCTGACCCGGCTGGCCGAGCAGCACAGGGACAACCCCGCCATTTATCGCGTGATGGGCGACGGCCTGATGCGACAGGGTAAACTTCAGGCGGCGCTCGATACTTACCGGAAGGCGCTTAATCAGTTATAATCTGCGCACAAATCAACAAAAACGGGTCGCCAGACGACCCGTTTATTATGTCCTACTGCAAGCAAGGGGAATGTACTTTGGAACGCACACTCATTATCATCAAACCGGACGCCGTGCAGCGCGGCCTGACGGGTGAAATTCTGCGTCGTTTTGAGGCGCGCGGCCTGCGCATTATCGGCATGAAGTTTATGCAGGTCCCCAGAGAACTGGCCGAAAAGCATTATGCCATCCACCAGGGCAAGTCGTTTTACGAAGGTCTGGTCAATTACATTACCTCCGCCCCGGCGGTGATTATGGCGCTGGAAGGCACCAACGCTATCCAGGCAGCCCGTAACACCATCGGCGCCACCCGGCCCCACGAAGCCAGCGCCGGGACCATTCGCGGCGATTTCGCGCTGGAAGTGGGCCGCAACCTGGTTCATGGGTCTGACAGCGTGGAAAACGGCCAGATTGAGGTGGCCAACTTCTTCGACGAGGCAGAACTGGTGAACTGGCAGCGCGCCACCGACACCTGGATTTTTGAATAACCCGCACCAGCATAAAGGCGCTCATTTATCAGAGCGCCTTTTTTTATTGTATGGCGACCAGTACGTTAGCCTTGTGCCACAGACCCTCAAGATCATAGTAATCGCGCACTTCTTCCAGGAAGAAATGCGCCACTACATCGCCATAATCCAGCAGCTTCCAGCCGCTTTCTGCTGTCCCTTCCTCAGAGAAAGGACGCCGGTCATGCTGCTCTTTGAGGGCCTTTTTCACATGGTCCACCAGCGCCCTTATCTGCCGGTCGCTGGTACCGGTGCAAACCACGAAAAAATCCGCGATGACAGTATCCGGGCGCAAATCCAGCAGAACAATGTTTTCTGCCTTGTGCTCATCCACCACGTCAACGATCTGTCGAGCAATATCCAGTGAGTCCAGAGAACGCCTCCTGATTCAAACGATAACCGTCTTCATTTTAGCATAAGCGCGCTCATCTGTCATGCTGAAAGTCCACAGAGGGTCATAACAGTCCAAAAACCTGATCCCCATTGGCCTAGTGCGGCTGCACCCGCACAAGTCGCTCGCCACGACTGCGCAGCTCTACCAGCAGGAAGAAGCCCAGGCCCAGCAGCGCACACAGCGCCGCAGTCCGGAAGACAATCACCGGCCCGGCCAGTTCATACAGGTTAGCGCCCACCAGGCCCCCAATCGCGCCCGATAACCCGAACATCGTCACCCCCAGCACCGACTGCGCGGTGGCCCCCAGGCCAGACGGCGTAATTTCCCGCACGTACACCACCGCCGCCACCCACAGCGCCGAAAACGACAGGCCGTGCAGCATCTGCGGCAGGATGGCCCAGTCTGCCGATGGGATGACCGAAATCAGCAGCGCCCGCAGCGCAAACACCACAAACGCGACCCCCAGCAGGCCGCGCGGTGACAGGCGGCGCAGCAGCCACCCGGAGAAGAAAAAAACCGGCAGCTCGCTGACCCCGGCCACGGCCACAGACAGGCCATACAGCCCTTCCCCGGCGCCCAGTTCATCCAGATACAGCACATAATAATTGTGCAGCAGCGACGAACACACCCCCACCAGCAGAATCGCCCCCAGGAAACCCAGCCACACCGGGTTGAGCATCAGCCGCTTCAGGTTGTGCGAAAACGTTTCCGATGTTGTGACTCGTGGCACAGGCAGGCGGGTCGATACCAGCCCGCACAACCCCATAAAACTGACAAACAGCACGATCAGGACGGGCACCCCGGCCTGCTCCGTCAGCACGCCCGCGCCCCAGGCGGACAGCCCAAAGCCCACCGCGCCCCACAGCCGCAGTTTGCCATATACAGCGCGGTCGCCATCCAGCATTTCCAGCACCGCGTTATCCGCCAGCGGAATGATGGAGCCATTAAAGAATGCGAAGGCGATGACCAGCAGCCACAACGCCCCAAATTCACTGGCCCCCAGCAGCAGCGCCACCGGCAGCAGCGTCCCGAAGGTGCCCACCGGCAGCAGGTAACGATGCAGCTTAAAGGCGTCTGCCAGCATGCTCCACAGCGGCGAGGCAATCACCCCCGCCAGCGTCGTAGAAGCAATCAACAGGCCAATCTGGGCCTTGCTCATGCCAACAGACTGGTAATACAGGTTGAGGTAAGGCAGCAGCGCGCCGGAAGCCGCAAAATACAGTAAATACAACGCAGAGGCATAAACCCGTGACAGCATAGCATATCTCCTGTGAACGCCTCTCATTGTGTGCCGGATGCGCCGCACGGCCAATGCACCAATGCAGTCCACAGACAGCACATCACTGTAACCCTGAAAACGGGCCAGTGTTAAATGCTGACTGAAGCCATTTTTTTACCAAGTGCGGATTGTTTCTGTGTGGGCAGTCCGACCAGCGTCGTTTCGTCATGCGGGTTGAGCGCCAGAGTCGTAAATGGCAGCATGCCGTTGGTGCGCCGCAGGGCACGCGGGGGCGCCAGCGCCAGCTTAACCATCAGCCCTTCCATCATCTGCCAGTCTTCCGGCCCCTGATACGTCCGCAGCAGGACCAACTGCTCGCTGCGGTGGGTCATCAGACTGTTGGTGATAGCCAGCCGCTGGGTAAAGGTGGGCATCCGCTCCACCTGCGCCCGGATATGCCCTGGCAGCAGCTTCAGGCGCTGGGCCAGATACGCTGGATAATCTGCACGCGACAGCACCTGAATAACCGCGCGGCGGATTCCGCTGCGGCCATTTTCGTCCTGCATGTCTGTCACCAGCGTCTCCGAAACGGCGATCCGGCGCGCACCCTCCAGCGGGAAAGCCTTCAGCGACCGTGCCCCAACATAGCGGCCCCACCCCTGCCCGCGCGGCATGGCGCTGCGCCAGATCAACCGCA
>CAZQIY010000010.1:0-76593 GCA_964593565.1 uncultured Anaerolineaceae bacterium | reverse complement strand
ACATAGCGGCCCCACCCCTGCCCGCGCGGCATGGCGCTGCGCCAGATCAACCGCAGGTCGTCGTCAGAATAGCCACCTGTCGCAGAGGTAAAATCGTAGCCGCGCCGGTGCCCTTCCAGCACATACTCAATAACCAGCGGCTGCATCAGCACTCAGGCGGCTTTAGAGCGCGGCCGGATCACGTTAAAAAACTGCTTGAGCAGGTGGCGCACGCCCGTACCCGTTTTCAGGCTGCCCTCATGAATCGCCCACTTGTAACCGAGTCGTTCGGCCTGTGCCCGCAGACGTTTCTGCTCGTTGCGATAATTCTGCATGATCTCATCCAGAGTCATCTCTGCGCCCCACAGGTCAGATTTGTTGACCATGATGTAAAACGCCTTCAGGTTGCGGGCGGCGTCCGGCTCGTCCTCAATCATCTGCATGACAAAGTTCAGCGCGTCCTTTTGCAGATGTACATCGGTATGATCCATCATGAACAGGATACCCATCGGTCTGGCTGTGCGGAACAGTTCGGCCCAATCGGTATCCCACATGGCATATTCACCACCGACATCGCGGGTGGGTTTGACTTTCAGGTAGGTATCATCGACCTGGGTGTTAAAATCCGGCACCACCTCGCCCCCGGCCGCCGTTGGCTCCGGCATCAGGTCCTCAACCGCGTCGATATTGCCCCTCAGCCAATCAATCAGAGTCGTTTTGCCCGTCTGCCGCGCCCCCAGCACGATAAACGACAGCCCGGCGATTTTGATATAGAAGAAGTCCTGCACCAGGCTGATTCCTTCCGTCACCGTGCGCGTGACTGTCGAAACCGTGCCAATGATTACCGTGATCAGTGTATCGAGTATGTTGGTCACAATGCCCTCTTGAATCAACTGCAAATCGTGTTCATTATACTGCCTATACGTATAAAAAAGCCCGCAGGTTGCCAGGCCAGAGGCGAGGTATGCTACAATACCCTCGCTGTGATGCAGCCTGAATTCTGCCGCCAGGGGTGAAGCCTGATATGTTTGATACCCGCCAGCATCCGGAACAGATCGACGCTTCGGTATTTATCGCGCCAGGGGCCGTTGTGGTTGGTAATGTGACGATTGCAGCGGATGCCAGCATCTGGTTTAACGCGGTGCTGCGCGGCGATACCGAAGCGATCAGCATCGGCGCGGGCACGAATATACAGGACGGCGCCATCCTGCATGCCGACCCCGGCTATCCGGCCCGCATCGGCGCGGGCTGCACCGTGGGGCACGGCGCCATTGTTCATGGCGCGCAGGTGGGCGATAACACGCTGATCGGCATGGGCGCGATTCTGCTCAACGGCGTGGTCGTCGGCGAAAACTGCGTCATCGGCGCCGGGGCACTGCTCACCCAGGGCAAGATTTTCCCGCCGGGGTCGCTCATCCTGGGCAGCCCGGCAAAGATCAGCCGCAAACTAAAGCCAGAGGAAATTGAGGCCAACCGGCGCAGCGCCGAAGGGTATGTCCAGAAAGCCAGCGCGTTCAAAGCCAGTACGTTCAGGGAAGGATAAGCTGTGGATTTTACAGCAGGTGTTTTGGATTCATGAACGACGAGCAGATTCACTTTACCGCCACCACGCCCGGCGAACGGCTGGACAAGACCATCATAGCCCACATTGGCGAACGGCTGTCGCGGGCACAGCTTCAGACATTGATCGAGGCGGGCGGCGTCACCGTGGATGGACGGCAGCTCAAGCCAGGGGCCAGACTGAAGGGCGGCGAACAAATTCACCTGACCATTCCGCGCCCGGAAGCAGCGGAAACAGTTCAGCCAGAAGCGATCCCCTTGCAGGTGATTTATGAGGATGACGATCTGGCAGTCATCGACAAGCCGGCCGGGATGGTGGTTCACCCTGGTGACCAGAACGAAACTGGCACCCTCGTCAGCGCCATGCTGCACCGCTGGCCACAGATTGCCGCCATGAATATCGAGGAAAAGCGCGCGGGCATCGTTCACCGGCTTGATAAGGACACCAGCGGCCTCATTGTCATCGCCAGGCACGACCGCGCCTACCGCCACCTGACAGCCCAGTTCCAGGCGCGCACTGTGGAAAAAATCTATACGGCGCTGCTGGAAAAACGCCCCCAGACCACCACCGGGCGCATCGAAGCGCCTATCGGACGTGACCCGAAACAGCGCAAGCGGATGGCTGTGCTGCGCGAAGGCCGGCCTGCTGTGACTGAATTTACGGTGATGGACGATCAGTTTCAGGGGGATTTCGCACTGGTCAGCGTGCGCCTGCTGACAGGACGCACCCATCAGATTCGCGTGCATATGGCGTTTATCGGCTGCCCCGTTGTCGGGGACCGCATTTATGGTTTTCGCAAACAGCGGCTGGGCCTGCGGCGGCAGTTTCTTCATGCCAGCGCGCTGGCCTTCGACCACCCCACCAGCGGCGAGCGACTGCACTTTGAATCGCCCCTGCCACCCGGGCTGCAAAACATCCTGGACAAACTGCGCCAGTAGGGGCGGAACATCGTTCCGCCCCTGCTGACATCAACCGGCGTAAGGATTTATCCCGCTGCCTAGTCCAATCCCATATGGAAAGCGATCAGATACAGCCCGGTGGACGAGCGGTTAAAGCTCGACATCAGGAAGGTCATCGGCTGTGGGGTAATCTGCTGGATCGGCAGGTGCAGCATCGCATCCTGCGTATCTGCTGTGATAACACCCTGATTGCCACGCCCCACCTGCGAGCCGGCCAGCGCCGCGCCGGTATCCCAGCAGCTGCTGCTGTTGCCCCCGTCGTCACAGTAGATCGGCAGATCATCGTTATCCAGCCAGACGCTGTAATCGTCATAGTTAATGAGCGAAAAATACGGGTCAAGCTGGACTTCCTTGCCGATCATGTACACCGACAGCGGCACATCAGAATTTGCCATGCTGCTGGTCACATTGAGGGTAAACGGATCGCCATTGTTGTCTTCGCGGGTGACGGCCATGCCATCCAGTACAAGCACAAATTCACCCGGATTGCCATTGAAATCGCCCACGATGAGCGAGATATCCGTCATCGAATTGTTGTTGTGACGGAACACCACCTGCGCATTGCGCGGCGACGCGCTGACACTGCCCGTAGAGGGCAGATTCACCTGGAACTTGGCTGCGTTGGTATCATCATCGTTGCACAGCGCATCGTTGACGTTGGTCGTATCGCGCACGATCAGCACCGGGTCAAAATTGCCGATGCCGACTGCCGTTGCCGTATAGCTAAAGCCGGGGCGCATCTGCCGTACGATGATCTCGACGCCGTTGGTGATATTGATGTTGCCACAGGTGGCGGATACGCCGGGCACAATGGTGGTCGTGGTCTGCGTCGCAGAATCAGAATCCGGATAGGTCAGAATAAGTTCGTACCACTCGCTGGGGGCAATCCAGTTTTCCCCATCGAACAGATCGGATTCGGCAAAGTAGGAATGGTCGCCCGCCAGCCCGGTAGGAAAGGCGCTGTAAGGCACAAAGAAGGTTAAATCTGTCCATTCTGTTTCATCAAAGCCGGGGGTCAGCACCACGAAGGTCCGCAGCAGGCCGTTGGAAGCCACCAGATCTTCCGGCGCCAGTTCGCTGGCAGCCACCAGCGCGTCGCTGGTATCGTAGAAGTAGACGGTCGCCAGGATTTCCTGATCCTTGTAGCCGGCAGCGTAAAAGTAGGTATGGATCAGCATGCCGACTGCGCCATCCTGCTCGATGTTATGCTCGATATTCACAACTTCGCTGTAGGCTTCGCCGCCTGTGGTCGTGCCGCCCTGCGGTGTCGGTGCCACTACAAGGTCTTCGCCAGATTCTGCCAGCGCCAGGACCGCCCGGAACGGCAGAATGCCGCCCAATCGCCCCTGTGTTCGATCTTCTGACCGTACGGCTGTCGGGATGCCGACCAGCTCACCGGTGCTGGTAACCGCCAGCCCACCACTGTTGCCCGGCGCAATTTCAGCGTCCGTCTGAAGCCAGACGACCATGCGCTCGCCGCCAATGGTGCCGTTCTGGGCCGTGGTGATCAGGCCATCCGTAAGCACCAGATAGCCATCCCCAATGCCGGGGTAACCAAAGACGTAAATGCGCTGCCCGCGCGCGACTTCGTTATCCGCCGGGTTGAGAAACGGCAGATTCAGCGTGGTGGGCACTACCACACGACCATCCAGGTTGCGATCAATCTGCAGGATCGCAAAATCCATCGTGGAAAACTGGGTCACCAGCCGCGCCCGGTAGGTCGGAGTCGGCAGTTCGTTCATGTCTTCCATAATGAAGATCACATAATCATCTGCGTCTTCAATCACGTGGCGGTTGGTGTAGATCAGGCCCGTGGAGCTGACGATGGTGCCGGAACCTGTCGCGATAATTTCGCCGTTCAGTTCCGCCCCGATCATCACCACACTCTGGGCGATTCGTTCAATTTCCTGTGGGTCCATATCGCCCTGCGCCCACACCGGAGCGACGGCAAAAATCAGCAGGCCCAGCAGAACAAAAATCTTTTGTTTCATTCAAGCACACCTCATAAACCCGATGATAGGATTAATTATACCCCTATGTCTGTAATGTTGGAAATTGAGGTCGTGAAAAACCTGATCTCTCGATAAAATGGAGATATTGCGGGTTTGCAAACCAAAAGGGCAGATAAACCTATGCGCGAAGTTACAATTGCAGTCGCACAGATGAAACCCAATCTGGGGGAAAATGAAGATAATCTGGTGAAAATGTCAGAGACGATTTCCAAGATCGCCTCGCAGCAGCGGGTTGATCTGATCGTCTTTCCGGAACTGATTACCAGTGGCAACGAACTGGGGGTGCGTTTTACCGAACTGGCGCAGCGCATCCCGGGTCCCACTGTCAACCTGATGGCCCAGCGCGCCAATGAGTATGGGGTGTATATCGCCTTTGGTATGGTGACCAAAGAGAAGGTCGAAAGCGTGCTGTATAACTCCGCCGTGCTGGTGGGGCCAGATGGCGAACTGCTGGACACCTACAACAAGATTCACCTGCGGGGCGAAGAACGCATGGCCTTCCGCGAAGGCTACAAACTACCAACGATCCCCACCGAAATTGGCAACATTGGCCTGATGATTGGCTATGATCTGGCCTTCCCGGAAGTGGCGCGCAGCCTGGCGCTGGATGGCGCGGAAATTCTGTGTGTGATGGCGAACTGGGAAGCAGCCAGTATTGACGAGTGGAAAACCTATGTACGCGCCCGCGCCTATGAGAATTCGGTGTTTATGGCGGCGGCCAACCGCATCGGCGAGGATGTTACCCTGACGTTTGGCGGCGAAAGTATGGTAGTTGGCCCACGCGGCCAGATTCACGCCTCGCTGGCCAACGAAACTGACCCCGAAAGCGGCGAACCGCTGGAAGGTTTTGCCGTGGCCCGTATCGACCTGGACGAGGTGCGCAAGTATCGCGAGGAATTCCAGTTTATCCAGAACCGCCAGCCTGCCGTATACCGGTCACTGGTGCGCAAATATTAGTCTGTGCGAGGGGGCAGCTTCTGGTAAGCTGCCCTTTTACGCACAGGATGCCTGCTGTCGCGGAGAGAATGTTGTTGGATCTGGAGAGGGCGCTGCTGCTGGCCTGGGGATTATTCTTCCTCATGTTCGGCTTTGGCATCATCCATCTGTTCTTTAAAGACCTTGTCTGGCAGATTCAGGACTTCAGCAACCGTATCCGGGGCATTGTAAACGCGGAACGCACCCCCACATGGGAGAAGCTCACCACGATCACTGGACTCGTGGGGGTGGGTGGCAGCATCCTTTTTATCCTCTGGGTTTACGCACAGTTATAAAACACTTTATGAACGATCAGCCTGATCCCCCTGCCCGTAATATCATTTTCTCCTTTCTGCTGCTGGCTGTCGCCATTGTGGGCGGCGCGGTGCTGCTGCTGGTCACACGCCCGCAGCCAGTACAGATCACCGTGCATCCGCCGCTGCCAACCGCCACATCACAGCCTACCGCTACGCCCGGCCCGGTGACGGTGTATATCACGGGGGCGGTGCAGCAGCCCCGTACCACCCACAGCCTGCCCTTTGGCAGCCGCGCACAGGATGCCATCGACGCCGCTGGCGGCCTGCTGGAGAGCGCCGATCTGGATCGCGTGAATCTGGCGCAGATTCTGCGCGATGGCGATCAGGTGCATGTGCCGCAGGTGGGCGGAGAAGAAGTAGCAGTCCCCACCCCCAACACAGAAGGCGTGGTGTTTATCAACCGGGCGACGGCGGAGGAACTCCAAAGCCTGCCGGGGATCGGTCCGGCGCTGGCGCAGCGCATTATCGACCACCGCGAAGCCAACGGGCCATTCGCCAGCCTGGAAGACCTGGATAATGTCAGCGGCATTGGCCCAGCCCTGCTGGAAAACCTGCAGGAGCTGGTGTCCTTCGATTAGCCTACACGCTGGCCGGTTTTTGTATCAAAAAACAGGACGCCTTCGGGGTCGAGTTCGCAGTAAACCGTCGAACCAACCTCGATCTGCTCATCCAGCGGCACGGTGATCTGCCATTCTTCCTTGCCCATATGTACGTCGAGCAGTTTGTAACGCTCGGCAAAGAACGGCGTAACCTGATCGACCACCGCCGCAGCGCCTTCGCTGGCAAGGCGGATATTTTCCGGGCGAATCCCCAGCGTTACCCGCGTGCCCGGTTCCAGGTCATGCCGGATCGGATAGCCGCCAAAATTCTGACCCTGCCACATGCCATCGACCACCTGCCCCGCAAATTCGTTCATCAGGGGTGTGCCAACGAAGGTGGCCACAAACAGATTGACCGGATTGTGATAAAGCTGGTGATAGGTCCCCACCTGCTCGATGCGCCCATCGCGCATAATCGCGATGCGGTCCGCCAGCGATACCGCCTCGGTCTGGTCGTGCGTCACATAAATGGAGGTCACGGGGAATTCGTACAGCAGGCGCTTCAGTTCTACCCGGGCCTGTGCGCGGATTTTGGCATCCAGGTTGGCAAATGGCTCGTCAAACAGAAAAACGCGCGGGTCGCGGGCCAGGGCGCGCGCGATGCCCACCCGCTGGCGTTCGCCGCCGGACAGATGCGACGGGCGGCGTTCCAGCAGCTTTTCCAGCCCGATGCCGGTAATTTTGGCAACACGCGCCACCCGTTCCGGCACTTCGCGTTCACGCTGGCGCAGCGACAGAAAAAACCCGACCGTGCGCCAGCCCTCCCAGTGCGGCATCAGCGCCCCGTTCTGAAACACCATGCCGACGCCGCGTTCGCGGACATCAATTTCGCTCAGGGGCACATTGTCATAATAAACCGTGCCCTCGTCGGGGGTTTCCAGCCCGGCAGTCAGGCGCAGCAGCGTCGATTTGCCACAGCCAGACGGCCCCAGAATCGCCAGCACATCGCCAGCAGTTAATTTCATCGACACATTATCCACCGCGGTCACGGTGCGGCGGGTGCCGTCAATTCCCTGATGAAACCGCTTCGTCAAATGCTCATAGGTTATTGTGGTCATAGGCCTGTCTCCTGCCTCTATTTTAGCGTCCTCCCTTGCCAGAACGCCAGAAGCAGACTACGCTATCGGGCATACAGCATGTCATGCACAGGACAACATCTCATGGATACGATTGATCTGAGAAGCGATACCGTCACATGGCCCACCCCGGCCATGCGCGAAGCAATGGCCAATGCGCCAGTAGGCGATGATGTTTATGGCGAAGACCCGACCGTCAACCAACTGGAGGCCGAAGCCGCCGCCATGCTGGGCAAGGAAGCAGCCCTGTTCGTCAGCAGCGGCACGATGGGCAACCTGACCGCTGTACTGACTCACTGCGGGCGCGGTCAGGAGATGATTCTGGGCGATCAGGCCCACATCTTCCGGTCAGAAGCGGGCAGTTCGGCTGCTTTTGGCGGGGTGCATGCTCATACCCTCCCTGTTCAGGCGGATGGCACCCTCAATCTGGACGACATCCGGCGGGCGATCCGGCCTGAAAACGAGCATTTCCCGCGCACCCGGCTCATCTGTCTGGAAAACACCCAGGGCGCCACCGGCGGCATCCCGCTGACCGCAGACTATACGGCCCAGGTCGGCCAGATTGCGCAGGAGCACAACCTGCGGCTGCACATCGACGGCGCGCGCATCTTTAATGCCGCCGCAGCCCTCAACGTGCCGGTGCAGGACCTGGTGGCCCCGGCAGACAGCGTATCCTTCTGCCTGTCCAAAGGCTTATGCGCGCCGGTGGGGTCCCTGCTGGTGGGCAGCAGCGCCTTTATTGCGGAGGCAAGGCGCACCCGCAAGGCGCTGGGCGGCGGCATGCGTCAGGCCGGCATTCTGGCCGCTGCCGGGCTGATCGCCCTGCGCGAGATGACCCAGCGGCTGGCGGAAGATCATGCCAATGCCTGCGCGCTGGCGGAAGGTCTGGCAGCTATCCCGCATATCACCATCGACCCTTCGCGCGTGCGCACCAACATGGTGTTCTTCACGATTGAGGAAACCGCCCCGATCAGTATTGAGGAACTGGTGACACGGCTGAAAAATGACTATAACATTGTGATGGGGGGCTATGCCAATGGGCGCACACAGGTGCGCATGCTCACGCACTATTGGATTACCCGCGACCATGTTGAACAGGTGATTCATGCCATGAGGACACTGCTATCATGAGTGTGCAGGATGATACGCTGCCAGAATATGAGGATTACGAAGACGCTTACGAAGACTACGATGAAGATGATTCCTTAGCAGACGCCACAGGCTCGATCAGCTATCGCGCCGCTGGCAGCGACCCGACCTTCGGCTATCTGATCGCGCTGGCGCTGGCGGTGGGGCTGACGGCGCTGCCACCGGAACAGCGCGACCTGCGCTATACGCTGCTGTGGATGGTGCCCGCCGGTTTTGGGGTGCTGGCGTGGTTATTTGGCAGCACCACCCGCATCAAGGAAGAAACGCCGGAAAATATCGCCTGGGGCATCGCCTTCGCGTTGATTATCGCCACGCCGCTGCTGGCGGTGGGCGGCGGCACCCTGACCGCGACAGTCAACCGTCTGTTCTTTGGCATCTCGCCGGGGGCGCTGCTGGCCTATCTGGTGTTTGTGATGCCGCTGTCCGAAACGCTGTTCTTCCGTGGGCTGTTACAGCAGGACCGGCCCTTCTGGCTCGTGGGCCTGATGAGCAGCCTGTGGGGGGCGCTGCTGTTCTTTCCGCTGCTGGATGTGGCCAATTATCCGGCGGTAGTCACGCTGATCGCGGTGGCGCTGGTAATGATGAACATGACGTACAGTTATGTGCGGCAGCGCAACAGCCTGGCTGCCGCCTGGGTTTGTCAGATTGTGGTGAATCTGGTGCTGATTTTCTTCCCGTACCTGAATATTACTTTCTGAGGTTGAAAAACAACCTGGTTATTCGTCCTCATCCCAGAACATCGCCGCTTCTTCGTCCTCCAGGCCGAGCAGATCGCTCATCAGGATGCCGCCCTCGTTGCGCATCGGCAGGCGGCTGAGGTAACGTTCCGTAATCGCGACGTTGCGATGGCGCAGCAGGCGGCTGATCTTGTCAATCGTCACCCCGGATTCCTGCAGCGCCCCGGCCACAGACCGGCGCAGGTCGTGCGGCGCGACATGCCCCAGCCCGGCATAGCTGGATGCCTGATCGATAATCAGCCAGATGCCATCCGGCGTCAGGCCAAATTTGCTGATTCGCCCACCCTTCCATAAGCGGCGCACCAGGGCAGAATGTGCCGGGGGGCGCTGCTCGCCGGGGGCCACCACCCGCCGCCAGTTATCCAGCGCCTGCAGCACCGGGCGCGGAATATCAATCACGGCAGTCCGGCGACCCTTGCCATGCACCTGCATGACCGGGCGATTGTTCTGGGTACTCAGGTCGCCCCATCGGGCGCTTGCCAGTTCATCGCGCCGCAGCGCCATCGTGCACAGCATGGTCATCACTACATGATTGCGCATTTCCTGATTGCGTGATGTGGCGATCTGGCGCGCTGCCAGCATGATCTGGTGAATCTCCTCTTTTGACAGCCAGCGCCCGGGCCGCTGCCCGTCCTCTGCTTTAGGCGGGCGCACATTCGCCACCATCGCCGCTATATAATCGTCAAACCATCCGGCCTCTACCAGCAGTTGAGTCAGCGTGACGATAGCGGCGCGTGCCTGATCGATGCCCTGCTTGCCATGCCCCTGCCCAGCCAGCACCCCCAGCCACGCCCGAAGCTGCGCCGCGCTGATACTCTCCGCCAGGATGCGCACCGGCAGCGCGCTCATACGGTGGATGCGCTGGTCACCCTGGGTCGGCTTCAGCCCGGCCACATCCGCCAGATACGTATCCACCCAGCGAAAATAGGCGCGCTGTGTATGCCGGCTGCTGGTGCGGCCCGGCAGCGCCATAAGAAAATTAAAGGTCGCTGTCGTTTCGTAACCAGACAGGACAATGCCAGAAGGGGTAGGTCTGCGTTGTGATGGGAGATTTTGCACCATGTCGCTAGTATAGCACATCCGAGCGGCAGCAGGGCAAATGAGAAAATGGCCAGCACCCCTGCCAGACCCGGCCTGTGCCGGTGACAGAAGCGCTGACCATCAGTGCGTTTTAATCGGAATAAACAGGGTTTTCCGGCGCGCCCTTCATCATGGTGAACACAAAGGCAAATACCAGACCAAATACAAAGCCGCCGATGTGCGCCCAGAAGGCCACCCCGCCGCTGGTCGAATTCAGCGCCGATGTCCCATTGAATACCTGAATGAGGAACCATAACCCGAGCACGAAATAGGCCGGCAGGGTCAGCGGGAGCATAAAAAAGCGGAAAAACGGAAAGCCGACTCTAACCCGCGTCCCCGGATACAGCACGATATAGGCCCCCAGCACCGCCGAGATGGCCCCGCTCGCGCCGATCAGCGGCAGGCACACATAGGAATACAGCAGGGTGTGCACCAGCGCCGCCACAAACCCGCCAGCGAAGTACAGCGCCAGGAACCAGCGCGGGCGCAGAAAGTCCTCGACATTCGTGGAGAAAATCCACAGAAAGACCATGTTGCCGATCAGGTGCCACACATCGGCATGCAGGAACATCCCGCGCACAAAATCCACCACATGCGCGGGTGCAAAGCTCTGGATCAACTGGCACGGCACCACCGAGAGCTGATAAAAGGCCTGCGCCCGTGCTGCCGGGGGCAGGCTCATTTCCCACAGGAACACCAGCACATTCACCACAATCAGGCTGTAGGTCAGGTAGGGCCGGTGACGTGTCGGGTTGTTATAGGTTCCCAGCGGAATCATGAATTATTCCTCATCGCAGTCTGTGTTGTTGCCATTTTATACGTGCAGCCAGCACAGAAAGTTGCGCGCCGAAAACCTCAAAAACGTCTATCCTAGCGCTGATCCACCGGAACCCAGTTCAGGTCCTGCTCGCCGGTATAATTCGAGCGCGGGCGAATCAGACGGTTATTCGCCATCTGCTCCAGAATATGGGCAGACCACCCTGCGATACGGCTCATGGCGAACAGGGGGGTGAACATGTCCACGTCCAGGTTGATGGTGTACAGCAGGATCGCGCTGTAGTAATCAACGTTCGGGTACAGCTTGCGCTCGATAAAATACTCATCCGCACGCGCCGCATTTTCCAGGTTCTCTGCAATCTGGAACCAGGTGGTATTGCCGGAGCTTTCCGCCAGAGCCTGGGCATGCTGCTTGAGCACTGCCGCGCGCGGGTCCAGCGCCTTGTATACGCGATGCCCGATGCCCATAATGCGCCGCTTGCCCTCTTTGACCTCGCGCTGGAACCAGTCCGCCACTTTGTCCGGGTCGCCAATCTCAAGGAACATTTCCATCGCCGCAGAATTGGCGCCGCCGTGCGAAGGGCCTTTCAGCGCCGCGATGGCGGCCACCGTCGCACTGTGGATATCGGCATTGGTGCCAGTTACCACACGCGCCGTAAAGGTGCTGGCGTTCATGCCATGTTCGGCCAGCAGCACCAGATACACATTGACCGCATCGCTGGCGACCTTGTCCGGCTCTTCGCCGCTCAGCATATAGACAAAGTTCTGCGCCAGGGTCAGGTCCGTACGCGGGGCAATGGGTTCCTGGTTTTTGCGCAGACGATTCCAGGCCGCACAGATCGTCGTGATCTGCCCGGTCAGGCGAACCGCCTTGCGCCGTGCTGCTTCAATTGAAGGATCGTCGGCGTCGGGGTCATAAAATGCCAGCGCCGCCACCGCCGATTCCAGAACAAACATGGGGTCTGCCTCTGCAGGATAATGCCGCATCAGCGTCAGCAGTCCTTCTGGCAGCACCGCACTTTCTGCAATCGACTGACGTATCTGTTCCAGTTCGTCCGCTTTGGGCAGACGGTTGTGCCACAAAAGATAAACAACTTCTTCAAATAAGGCGTGTGCCGCCAGCTCTTCAATTCGATAGCCACTATAAATAAGTTTTCCCTCAGCCCCATTCACCAGGCTGGTCGTAGTATCGGCCACGACCACGCCCTCAAGGCCTTTTTGAACCTGTTCTACCATGTTTGTTCTCCTTAAATAAGTGCGGTATCTGGCGCGACATGTACGATCGAACATTATCCAGATTATGTTTATGGATGCTTGACGCCAGAGGTAGCCATGCTTTCCAATGGAAGGCAGAAATGACATATGTGAGATTTGTAGCAAGTATAACATTGTGGAATAGGCGAATCAATGTCGCTGGACTGGCAAACATCAAAGGCGGGACATTTTTCTGACTTTGATTTGTTTTTTCCCTTGCTTTCCAGCGTCAACCATGTTAACCTTTTGTCCATGTCAACCTTGACCACTTCCCCCTCGATGATGATGACCTGTACCTGTCGGTGCGTTGTCATTGGATTCCGGGGCGTGTAACGCGGTCGAGGCCAATTAACTGGCATCATCGTCAAGAGCTAGCCCGTCCCGGCTGGCTCTTTTTAATTTCTCTCAAAGGGCATTCCTATGACAGTGATTATGGCGCAAGCGCTGCAGCAGCGGATTTTCGATAACCTGCAGGCCACCTATCCCAACGAAGGCGGCGGGTTTCTGTTTGGCAGTGTCAGCGGGACAGAGGTGCATATCACAGACACGATCCAGGTCGATAACGTGTTTGAGGAAGAAGAGCAGTATCATCGTTATGCCATGACCCCGCAGGACTGGATGCGGCTGGAAGATGAGGCCGAGGCGCGCGGGCTGAGTCTGGTGGGTTATTATCACAGCCACCCGGATTCCCCCGCCATTCCCTCGACCTATGACCGCGATCATGCCCTGCCCAACTTTGTTTACATTATCACCTCAGTTCAGAATGCCCAGGCAGTGGATATGCGCGTGTGGCGGCTGAGACCAGACCGGTCGCAGTTCGACGCCGACATATTAAAGATACAGGATTAAAACACACAAGGAGGAAGAAATGGTTGACGCTCTGGTTTCTACACAGTGGGTGGCAGACAACCGCGACAAGGTTCGCCTGATCGAAGTGGATGTGGATACCACCCAGTACGAAAGCGACCACATTCCCGGCGCGGTAGCCTTTAACTGGCAGTCGCAGCTTCAGGATCAGGTCCTGCGGGACATTATTTCCAAAGAAGAGTTTGAAAATCTGCTGAGCCAGGCGGGGGTCAGCAACGACACCCACGTCGTACTGTATGGCGATAACAACAACTGGTTCGCGGCGTATGCCTTCTGGCTGTTTAAGTATTATGGGCACGAAAACGTCAGCCTGATGAACGGCGGGCGCAAAAAATGGCTGGACGAAAACCGCGAAGTTACCACCGAGGTCCCCAGCTATGAACCCACCAGCTACAAGGTTTCTCACATCAACGAGGAACTGCGGGCAGACCGCGACTACATCAAGCAGCGGCTGGAGCAAGGGGGCTTCGGGCTGGTGGATGTTCGCTCGCCAGCAGAGTATGTGGGCGATATCATCGCACCGCCCGGCATGAGCGAAACCGCGCAGCGCGCCGGGCACATCCCCGGGGCCGCCAATATCCCCTGGAGCCAGGCCGTCGCAGAAGATGGCACCTTCAAGAGTGTCGAGGAACTGCGGGAGCTGTATGGCAGCAAGGGCATTGACGAAAGCAATCAGGAGATTGTCGCCTACTGCCGCATCGGCGAGCGCTCATCGCATAGCTGGTTCGTGCTCAAGTACCTGCTGGGTTACAACAACGTCCGTAACTACGATGGCTCCTGGACCGAATGGGGCAATCTGGTGGGTAACCCGATTCGCAAGGGCGAGCAGCCATAAGACAGACACAGAAAGCCCGGGTTCGTCCCGGCTTGGTGCGAGGGCTGGACGGCAAGGCAACGCACTGCAAATGCGTTTTAAGCGGGTTCGACTCCCGCTCGCACCTCTGGAAGTTTAGCGAATAGAAGGAGAGATCTACAGCATGGCGACCATTCGTATCCCCAGTCCGCTGCGCGCCTACACCAACAACGAGGCAAGTGTGGAAGTCAGCGGCAGCACCATCGGCGCGGCGCTGGATAACCTGACCAGCCAGTATCCTGACCTGCGCCAGCACCTGTACGAAGGCGACCAACTGCGTAACTTCGTCAATGTATTCCTTGGCGACGAGGATGTGCGCTTTCTGGATGGCCTGGACACAGAAATTGATGATGACGCCAGTGTACGTATTATCCCCAGCATTGCCGGGGGACTCTGACCAGACGTGCAGGACGCATAGCAGCTGGCAGCAGGACTGCCGGTAACGAGGTAGAAGCATATGGCAGGCGAAAAGGTTCGCAGAGTTGATCAGACAGGGCTGAAAACCGGGCAGGCGCTAACCATCGGCCTGCTGATTGTGGCCTTTATTATAAATTCGTGGGTGCTGGTGGCTTTTGTGGCGCTGGCACAACTGCTGGGGGCGCTCGATGTACCATTCGCGCCCTGGCGGCTGATTTATCAGTATCTTGTGCGGCCCAGCGGGCTGGTACAGCCGCGTCCGGAGCCGGATAACCCGGAGCCGCATCGTTTCGCCATGCTGCTGGGGGCCGTGTTCAACACCGTGGCCACGATTGCCCTGCTCAATGGCGCGGCGCTGCTGGGCTGGGCGCTGTGCGGCGTGGTGGTGGTGCTGGCCAATCTCAACTTCTGGGCGAATTTCTGTATGGGGTGCTGGTTCTATTACCAGCTCAGCCGCCGGGGCATCCCTGGCTTTACGAAAGCGCCCCTGTCATGATCGAGCGCGTACTGCTGGTCATTGTGTTCCTGGGGGCGGCCTTCGCGCTTTACCGGTTATGCCTGTGGCGGCAGACATGTCGGGCTGCGGTCACGGCTGTGGTGGATCCGCTGCTGCAGGGCGGCAGATGCGGAATCCCGACCATCGTCTATTTTACAACGCCAACCTGCGCCCCCTGTCGCCTGCAGCAAACGCCAGTGCTGAACCAGCTTCAGCAGGAAATGGGGAATGACCTGCTGCGGTTGGTGCGGGTCGATGCCACCGAGGACCCGGAAGCAGCGACACGCTGGGGGGTATTTTCTGTGCCGACCTTATTCGTGCTGGATCAGCAGGGGCAGCTCCGGCAGGTCTTCAACGGCGTCGTGGGGTTAGACAGGCTCAGACAGGCACTACAGGCAGGTTAAAGTAAAGGAAAAGGAACGAAGCATGCAAGCACTGGTTTCAGAACAGGGCACACTCAGCCATGAAGAGATTGCACGCTACAGCCGCCATCTCATCATGCCGGAAGTCGGTATCGAAGGGCAGCGCAAGCTGAAGGCCAGCAGCGTCCTGCTGATCGGCACGGGCGGCCTGGGCAGCCCGCTGGCGCTGTATCTGGCGGCGGCAGGCGTCGGGCGCATTGGCCTGGTGGATTATGACGTGGTGGACGAGAGCAACCTGCATCGCCAGATCATTCACGGGCAGAGTTCGCTGGGTAAATCCAAGCTCGACAGCGCCGAAGCCCGCATTCGCGATATTAACCCCTTCGTGCAGATCGACAAACACGAAGTACCGCTGATGTCGGATAACGCGCTGGAAATTTTCGAGCCGTACGACGTTATCATCGACGGCACCGACAATTTCCCGACTCGCTATCTGGTCAACGATGCCTGCGTCAAGCTGGGTAAGCCAAACGTCTATGGCAGCATCTTCCGGTTTGAAGGCCAGTTGAGCGTCTTTTATGCCAAGGAAGGGCCTTGCTACCGCTGCATGTTCCCCTCGCCACCCCCGCCGGGGCTGGTGCCAAGCTGCGCCGAAGGCGGCGTGCTGGGCATTCTGCCGGGGACCATCGGCACACTTCAGGCCACAGAGGGCATCAAACTGCTGCTAGGCATCGGCGAGCCGATGATCGGGCGGATGCTGCTGTACGATGCGCTGGAAATGAGCTTTAGCACCATCAAAATTCGCAAGAATCCGGACTGCCCCGTTTGCAGTATTCCGGCAGAACAGGTCGAACTCATTGATTATGAACAGTTCTGCGGCATGCCTGCCCACGACCGCAGCGACTTTGGACAGACGAATGGGCATGTGCAGGAGGAGCAGGTCGCAGTGAGTGATATTACCGTCCAGGAGCTGAAGTCGCGGCTGGATGCGGGTGACAATCTGGTGATTCTGGATGTGCGCAACCCGGTTGAACTGGAGATCAGCACGCTGGACAACACCACACTTTATATCCCCAAACCGCAGATCGACACAGCCATCAACGATGTGGTTTCCGGCACTAAAACGCGGGAGCAAACGCTGCTGAAGGATATTCCGGATAACGCGGAAGTTGTTGTGATGTGCCGCACCGGCGTACGCAGCACCAGTGTGATCGAGGCGCTGCGCGCCGCAGGTTACAAAAATACGCTGCTCAACCTGAAGGGTGGCATCAACGCCTGGGCTGATGAAATCGACCCCACCATGGCCACCTATTAGACACAGGACGGACGGCGGGCTGGCCTCAGTCCGCCGTCCACTGCCAACAACACCAACTCCCTAAATTTGTGTGAATAATGTCAGCGTTAAGCAGGTTGTCTGTTGCAATCACACGGCAGGCATTGTACGCTGACATTAGCTTTTGTAACATCTCCCGGAGGTACCGCTGTGCCCGTGCTGCTGCTTGCTCAGGGCGACCCTGATGCAAAAGATTTACTTCGCCGAACCATAGAAGCGCGGTATGCGCTCAGCCCTCCAGCCATCGACAGCCTTCAGCTGGATATGATCGGGCGGGTACGTGGCAAAGTCGGGCCGGTCATGGCATGGGTTCCGGTACGGATTCGCGCCCGTTTTCGTTTCCCGACGGCCGTCCGCTGGGATTTCTCCGTGCGTCCGGTGGGCGTGCCTGTGCGGCACGGCATCGAAGCCTTTGACGGCACCGTGTACCGGCAGAAACGCGGGCGGCGGGCCGAAATAATCGAAGACGCGGAAATGATTCATTCGCTGCGCCACCGGCTGTGGGCTATGGCGGCGGTGCTCCTCACGCCGCTGGGCGAGCATTTCGTCCGCGTGCAGACCACCGGCGAGGCCAGCTTTGAAGCCACCAATACCACCCTGGGCGACACGGTGCAGTTGTTCCTGCGGCCAGATAACACGCTGGAAAAGGTGCAGGTGCAGTGTCTGAACCCGGATGCAGGCGAGGTTCAGCGCTTCAGCCTGCGGCTTTCTGAAGAACAGGCGCCAGTAGATGACATCATGCTCCCGCGCAGGCTGCATGCCTTCTGGAACGACGCGCCTTATTACGAAGTGGAGCCGGTGAGTGTGGTCAACTGCACCACCATTGCCGACGAAATCTTCACGCTGGAAGCGGACATGGAGCTTGATGGCTGAGCCAGCTCATCAGCCATGCCCCGGCGCTGATCAGAGGTAGCGGTCTGGCATGGGCTGTTCATCCACCTTGTAGATGCCAAAGCCGCGCCTGCGATAATTTTCCAGGGCGTGGGGGCCATCCAGGTTGCAGGTATGCACCCATACCCGCTGCGCGCCATCCTGCCAGGCCTGCTGGATGCCCCAGCTCAGCAGATGTTTGCCCAGCCCGTGCCCGATAAAGGCCGGACGCAGGCCAAAGTAGGCGATTTCCGTATCCCCACCCTGCCGGTCAAGCTCGATATAGCCAGCGGGGACGCCCTCCACATACAACACATCCACGCTGCATCCCGGCTGTGCCAGAATCTGCTCCAGTTTTGCATCCGGCATCAGCAGACGGTCCCGCCAGCGCCATGCTTCGCCCACCGCCTGATACAGAAACTTGTAAAACGGCACATCCACCGCCCCCAGACGCAGCACACGCCGCGCCTCAGAATCCGGTAGAAACCCCGGGCGAAACTCATCCGGGCTGGTCATCTCCAGGTAGGTGGTGATCAGCACCTGCGGGATCGATTGCATGACGTTCTTCCTCTTTGTATGGTCAGGCCTGCATGTTATCACGCCCGACAGGATGTTATAATCTGCATCACAATTTAGCTAGGTTGTTATGCAATGAGGTCGTCATGGATTTTTCGTTAACTGAAGAGCATATTCAGGCACAGAAAATGGTGCGTGATTTTGCAGAGCGCGAGGTCATTCCTACTATCGGAGAATGGGATCGTAAACAGGAAATGAACCCGGCGGTGCTGCCGCGCATGGCCGAACTGGGCATCATGGGGATTTGTATCCCCGTGCGCTATGGCGGCCAGGGCTTTGATTACATCACCCTGGGCCTGGTGTGCGAAGAACTGGAACGGGCCGATACCACACTGCGGGTGGTGATGTCGGTGCACATGGGGTTAAACAGCCTGGCGCTGCTGCAGTGGGGCACGGAGGAGCAAAAACAGAAATTCCTTGTTCCCCAGGCCCAGGGCGAAAAGTATGCCGCCTTCTGCCTGACCGAATCCGGCGCAGGCAGCGATGTCGCCAATATGTCCACCACTGCCCGCCGCGCTGGCGATAAATACATCCTCAATGGCGAAAAAATGTGGATCAGCCTGGCAACCAAAGCCCATCATTTCCTGGTGGTGGCCAAGCACGACCCGGAAGCCGGGCATCGCGGCATGTCCGCCTTCATCGTCACCAGCGATATGCCGGGCGTGACTTCTGGCGACATTCATGGCAAGCTGGGCGTGCGCGCCGGGTCTACCGGATGGATCGCCATGCAGGATGTCGAGGTGCCTGTCGAAAACCGGCTGGGCGAAGAAGGCGAGGGCTTCAAAATCGCGATGTCGTGCCTGGACAACGGCCGTTATACCGTCGCCAGCGGCGCCACCGGGCTGATCCGCGCCTGTCTGGAAGCCAGCGTCAAATATGCCCACGAGCGCGAGACCTTCGGCAGGCCCATCGGCCAGCACCAGCTTGTCAAGCAGAAGATCGCCTACATGCAGCAGTGGTACGATACCGCCTCGCTGTTGTGTCTGCGCGCCGGGTGGATGAAAAACCAGGGCCTGCGCAATACCCGCGAAACCAGCATGGCCAAGTGGTACGCCACAGATTACAGCGTTCAGGCCGCGCTGGAAGCGGTGCAGGTGCACGGCGCCTACGGCTTCAGCGATGAGTACCCGGTAGAGCGTTACCTGCGCAACAGCAAGGGCGCGGTGATCTATGAAGGCACCAGCGAGATTCACCAGTTGATGCAGGCTGATTACGCGCTGGGCTATCGCGAAGACCGCCCGCTGCGCTGTGAACTGCCGGCCTACGACGAGGAATACTGGCAGAGCGAAGCGTAAACCGCCTGAGCGCAGGCACAAACCCGGGCTGAAGCAGCCATTGTTATGCAGCAGGGCTGGTATACGGCCCCGCTGTTTTAGACTTCGGTGAGTGTGCAGGCGGGGCGACATTTCTACAGGTCTGCTTGTTATAATAGACATATGAAGATCGTATTCCTGGGCGACAGCCTGACACAGGGCACCTATGGCGCCAGCTACGTCAACAGGGTGGCGGCGGCGCTGCATGGTCATCACTTCGTCAACGAAGGCGTTAACGGCGATACCAGCCTTAATCTGTTCCGCAGGCTGGATGCCGATGTGCTGGCCCACCAGCCCAATGCTGTCTTTATCATGATTGGCATCAACGATGCGCTGTCATGCAGCGAACCGGGCACAGCGCCCTATTTCCGCTATGTCAAAGGGGTGCGCGGCGGCCGGGTGACACCGATCAGCTTTCGCGAAAACCTGCGCGCCGTGCTGACTCGCCTGATCTATGCACAGATTCCGGTGTGGGTGGCCCTGCCGCCGGTGGAGTATCGCCCGGAGACGGTGCGCGCCCTGCGCGAGATCAACCAGTATGCGGCTGAGGTCTGCGCGGAGCTGCACGTCCCCACGCTTGATCTGATGGCCGTCATGACGCCGGACGCTGTGCCGGAACGCCCGCCGGTCAAAACCCTGCCCGGCCTGTGGCGCAACCTGACGGGCCGCCTGCTGCTGCGGCTGCGCGGCGATGAGCAGCTTAAATCAGCCGGAAATTTCACCTATACCTTCGATGGCGTCCACCTGACAGAGGCGGGAGCGCAGCAGATGGCCGACCATATTGTCCAGTTTCTGCGCACTCAGGGAGTCAATGGATGAAGATTGTGTTTCTGGGCGACAGCCTGACCTGGGGCGGATACGGCGGGAATTTTGTTGCGGAAATCCAGCAGCGCCTGCCAGACCACGAGATCATCAACGCCGGAGAGGGTGGCAATATGGCCATTAACCTGCTGCGCCGCCTTGAGGATGTGCTGGCGCAGGCACCGGATGGCATCTTCGTCATGGTGGGCGGCAACGATGCCATTTCCAACCTGTTCCCGGAAACCCGCTCTTATTACAAACAGGTCCAGAAAATCCCGGAGGGCCAGGTCACGCCGGAGCAGTTCGTCCAGGCGTACAGGGACCTGCTCACGCAGATTCAGTCGAATCATACCCTCGCCTGGGTGGGCCTGCCGCCCATAGAACACAGCCCGGCCCTGGTGGAAATGCTGCGGCAGTATAACGCGCTGGCGCGAGAGACCGCAGAACGGCTGAACATCCCCGTCATCGACCTGCTGGCGGCGCTCCAGCCAGACACAGTGCCAGACAGCCCGCCGCTGGCGATGAAGGATATTCTGCGCATTGGCGAGCGCACCCGCACCGGCTGGTCAGATTATGCCAGCGACCAGGCCGCCGGGGGGTTCACCTTCACCTTTGATGGCCTGCACCTGACCCCGGACAGCGCCCGCCAGGTGGCGGAAAAGATCATCCAGTTTCTGGACCTGCCCGCATAATCCCGGAGGAAAGCTCATGCTCCGCGCATTACTGAACAAACTGCCGCAGTCCAAAGAAGCCCTGATTGAACAGGTACAGACCGCCGATAACAAAGGCGCGCTCGATGCGCTGCGCCGGCTGCAGGAAAATGGCAGTACGCAGGATGGCACCCTGGCCGGGCTGGATTTAAGCGGCGCGCAGCTTCAGAATGCGCGGCTGGCCCGTGCAGAAATGACCGGAGTCGTGCTGCGCGGCGCCAACCTGACCGGCGCCTACTTTGGGGCCACCCGCCTGGGCGAGGCCAACCTTGAAAACGCCAATCTTCAGCGGGCCAACCTGGGCGATGCGCACCTGCAAGGCACCAATCTGGCCGGGGCGGTGCTGCAGGAATGCCATCTGGCGGCGGCTGACCTGCGCGGTGCCAACCTGACCGGCGCAGATTTTCGGGAGGCCAATCTGTGGCAAACGGACCTGCGCGGCGCCAACCTGACCGGCGCAGACCTGCGCAGCGCCAATCTGTCAGGCACACAATTTGATGAGGATACGATTCTGCCGGATGGCCGGCGCTGGTCCGCAGATGTGGACCTGTCGCTTTTTGTCTCGTCGCAGACAGATTCCTGAGCTAGAGTCGTGTTTAACAGTAGCGTACGTCATACAGGAGGGAACAACCCTTGCATATCGTAACCTTTACCCGCAGCACACCGGATACCGCCGCGCGCGTGGTCGCCGGTGATGATGGCAGTGTCACCTGGGGCGATGCCGCTACGGTGGTCAACCCCTGGGATGAATATGCCCTGGAGGAAGCCATTCTTCAGGCAGAAGCCAGCAGCGGCACCTCCACCGTGATCGCCATCGGGCCGGAGATGCACAACGAGGCGTTAAAACACAGCCTGGCAATGGGCATCAAGGAGGCTGTCCGCATTCATGATGACGCGCTGGATGCAGCCGACAGCCTGGCTTATGCCACCGCCGCAGCGGCCGCTGTGCGCAAGCTGGACGATGTAAAGCTGGTCATCTTCGGCAAGGAAAGTATTGATGTCGGCACCGACCAGCACACCTACCAGACCGCCCGCAAACTGGGCTGGCCGATGCTCAGTTACGTCTCGCGCATTCTGGAAATCGACTACAACGCCGGGACTATCCGCGTGGAATGCCTGCGCGAACAGGGCAAGCAGGTTATTTCCAGCAAACTGCCCGCCGTTATCAACGTCATGAAGGACATCAACGAGCCGCGTTACCCCAACTTCATCGGCATTCGCAAGGCATCTAAAGCGCAGATTCCGGTGTGGTCGCTGGCGGACCTGGACATCAGCCTGCCGCAAGCGCAGGTGCGCACCCTCAGCGTCAGCAATCCCCCGGTGCGCGAGGTTCAGGTCGAGATGCTGGAAGGCACGCCGGAAGAACAGGCCGCGAAGCTGGTGGATCGGCTGCTGGAGGAAAAAATCCTATGAGCGCTGTATTTGTATGGGTCGAAACATTCAAAGGCCAGCCCAACGCCATGAGCTGGGAAGCGCTGGGCGCTGGCCGCACGCTGGCAGATGCCTATGATGTTCCGCTGACGGCGCTGGTTTTTGGGGAAAATGCGGAAGCAGTCGCGCAGCAGGCCGCTACCTATGGCGCGGATGCCGCGTATGTGTGTGCCGATGCCACCCTGCATGTTTTTCGTCTGGAACCTTATGCCGCCCTGCTGACCCAGCTTGTGCAGCAGCACCAGCCCCGCGCTGTGCTGGCGGTTGGCACCAGCCGCGCCCGTGAACTGCTGGCGGCATCCGCCGCCGATACGGACAGCGGCCTGCTGGCAGAGGTGATTGAATTCAGCCTTCAGGACGACGGCGCGATCAAAGTCAGCCGCCCGGTATATGCCGGCAAAATCCTCAGCGAAGCGGTGGGCAGCCCATCCGGCACGCAGTTTATCGCCCTGAGAGGGCGCGCTTTCCAGCCCATTGCCCCCAAAGACGGCGCCACCGCCAATATCACAGCGGTGGAACCGGCGCTGAAGGAAGAGGACATCCTCACGAAGGTGGAAGGCTTTGAGGAAGCGGCGGAAACCGTCAGCCTGACCGATGCCGCCATCATCGTCTCCGGCGGGCGCGGCATGGCCAACAACCCCAAGGACCCGCCTGCCGGCGCCACCGATGCCGCTGTCTGGAAAGCGCAGGATGGCTTTGAGCATACGCTCAAGCCGCTGGCAGAGGTTCTGGGTGCCGCCGTAGGCGCCAGCCGCGCTGCTGTCGATGCGGGCTATATTGACTATGCGCATCAGGTTGGGCAAACAGGCAAAACGGTCAGCCCGGACCTGTATATCGCCTGCGGCATCTCCGGCGCGATCCAGCATCAGGCCGGCATGCGTACCAGCAAGGTGATTGTCGCCATCAACAAGGATGCCGACGCCCCCATTTTCAGGCTGGCGCGTTATGGCATCGTGGGCGATCTGTACCAGGTGATCCCCGCCCTGACGGCTGAATTAAAGCGCCGGCTCGGCAAATAAAATTAAAAGTAGGGGACTTACTGGTTAGCCTTAAGTTCCCTACCCGTTAGTTTATTCAAATAGTAACGGGCGAAATAGTGACAAATATCCCAAAGGCCTGCATAATTAGAGATTACCTTAACTCTTTGTAATGCTTGTACTCATGGACACACTCGCCACCGTTTATGTAGAAGATGATGAACAGGAAGCCTTCATCATGCAGGTCGGCATGCGCCGGCAGAATATCAGGATTTTCCATATCCCGGATATCGCCCCGGAAACCATCTCGCAGTTGCAGGCCCCACCCTATGATGAGGCAGCAGCGATCATTTTTGACGCGCTGTTATCCGGGCAGAATGGGGTAGAACTGGCGCGTGAACTGAGAACCCAGGGCGACCAGCGCCCGATTTTCCTGCTGACGGCGGCAGAAAACCCGGACCCGGCCCTGCTGCGGCAGCATAACATCCATTACCTGCGCAAACCACCTAATTTTGAAAAACTGGCCGCTCTGATTCGCGATCTGTCAGACAGTTAGCCTGTACAATGCCCCGGCTTTTTGTTACAATGAACGTAATCTCCTGGGGGTGACATGGCTTCGACAGGGGAGGCTGGGTATGCGTTGCAAGCCGCGGCGCCCGAAGCCGCGTGAACAACGGGCACGGCTATAAATGCCAACGAAAACAACTACGCGCTCCCCGTTGCTGCTTAAGTAATGCGGTAGCGTAGCCAGCCTTGCGAGGCTGGCCGTCCGCCCCGACCGGCGCCACCCGGTTGGATTGGCGGGCGTGACCAAAGGTGGCGTGCGGTCCTGCTGACGCCGATACGGCGGGATCAAAGAGTACATCGGCTAGTCGTCAGTGTACCGCGTTCGCTGGGGCTACTGACGGCGAAAACAAACAGCGAACTAAGCTTGTAGATGCGTATAGTCGAATCTCTTGGACAGCGGTTCGATTCCGCTCACCTCCATAAAAAGACAGAACCGTCCGGCAGCATCACCGCCGGGCGGTTTTGTTATGCCCACCTTGTCACACGCTCAGACTCTGATAAACTGGCGCAAGGATATGCACGTAAGACATGAGGTGAGAAATCCACTTGGGCAAATATCCACTCATTGTTCTACTGCTGGCCACCTGTCTGCTGGCGGCCTGCCAGCGGCAGAACGAAATTCAACTGACACTCATCGCACAGAATGCGACCTTACAGGCAGAGATTGGCAACGTCCGGGAAACAGCCACCGTCGATGCCGAGCGACTCCAGATCACAGTGGATTATGTCAGCACCCTGGCGGGCCGCGCTCAGGAAGACCGCGTTCAACTGCAGGCGACCCTGGTTTCCCGTGGGACAGAACCCGCCAGTATCGAGAGCGCGGCATCCCAGTTAAACACGCCGTTTCCGCCACCCAACGGCGACAACCCGGATGGCTTTGTGCCTACACCGCCCGCCGCAGACTCAACCGAGGCCGTCGCCCCGACACCGAGCCAGCCCGCGCTGGTTGATCTCATGATGGCCCCAGGCGTGGGCAGCGACGACTGCGCGCTCAGCCCGACTACCAGCTTTACGACAGACACCGCAGAAATCTACGTGGTGGCCACCGGGGTCAATATCTCTCCTGGCACCAACATCGCGGCCAGCTTTTCAGTCGCCGGGCAGGAGATCCGCCACGACTTCACGCCGGATTTTGCCATTGATGGCGCCTGTCTGTGGTTTTTTATTGATCAGACTGACCTGGAATTCCGGCCCGGCACCTGGAGCGTGCAGCTTGAGCTGAACGGTGCCCCCGCCAGCCCGCCGATTCCATTCACCATCACCGGCGAGGATACGACTGCAGATTTCTCGGCAGACGCACCAGCAGCCGAGATGACGCCCTGAGCGCAACCTTTTTCCTGATGAACACGTACATACTCGTGAAACAGGAGGATACACGATGGGCATTCGCGTTGGCTGGTTAGACCCGGAACAGCGCACCATTCATGTGGTGCTGGAGCGCGGCTGGACGTGGCACGATCTGGAACAGGCCATTCGCCAGGCAGACAGCATGATCGCACGGGCGGCGCACACCGTTCATCTGGTGATCGATATCCGTAATGGGGGCGGCATTCCTGGCGATTTCCTCAAAGCGGCGGGGCAGCTTTTTGCCCAGGGCGAAGCACGCTCGAACGAAGGGCAGCGCGTGATTGTAGGCGCGGGCAGGCTGATCCGGGCGGCATATCACAGCCTGACCGCCGTCTATGGCGCACAGCTTGCAGACCGGCCTTTTCTGTTCGCCTCCAGCCTGGATGAAGCGCTGCGGCTGGTTGATCAGTCTACTGCTTGACGAAGACGATCATCCCCAGGTCCGCCAGATGCAGGATCGTCTTGTTTTTGATGGGCATCGCCTTTTCTGAAGGCAGCGGAATGCCGTTGATGCGCGTGCCGTGCCGCGAACTCAGGTCGATGATTTTGGGCAGCGCAGGCGACGCAAAATCCAGCATGGCATGCTGCCGCGAAACCCCCTTCTGCACAGCGCCATACTGGCTCAGATCAATATCCGGTTTGAGGTTGGTTTCCTTGTCGAACCACCCCACCAGATATTTTTCCTTCGTGATCGACAGCATCCGCGTCTGCTGCTGTTCCGGGAACACCAGCATAATCTGATTTTCCTGAAGCCGTTCCTGGATTTTGGCATCGTGCTGGTTGGCCCACAGGCGCATGGTGGACATTTGATAATAACTGGCGCGCACTTCGTCCACTTCCTGGGTGTTGCGCGGGATTTTGGGCGCGGGCAAAAAGCGCATCAGGCGTTCCAGGTTGTCCTCAAACTGCGTGGCATCGGCAAAGTCGATGCGCTGCAAATGGCGGATCAGCAGCGGCGGGCGGCACTTTTCGATGGTGATCGGGATGATCGGCTTGCCCATCTCCTTAAATTCGTACCATTCTGCCATGACGGCATCCGAAGCGACAGACGCATGAGACAGCACCAGAATCATCAATTCTGCGCGGCTCAGAATCTGATCCACCACCTTATGCCAGATCGTGCCTGCTGGCACATCCTCATGATCGACCCACGTCAGATAACCACGCTGGCGCAGCGCCATGCTTAGCCTGTCGGTAAAGCGGTCATCCTTCCCGCTGTGACTGATAAAGATCCTCATTGCCGGACCCCGATGATTTAAAATCTGTTTCACAATGGTGTATTTTCACTTACTAGTTTATAGCTATACGCAAATAATTACCAAAAAAAAGCGCCGTAAAGCCTCTTGCTTTAGCTATGTGGATGTAAGGCGTAAAGGTTGCCGGAGTGTTGGCCAAACGCTATCGCGCCACCTTCCCCTATGCTGATCAGATGTTCAGCCAGACAGGACAGAGTGTGGTCAAGCGTGTGGATGAGGCCTTCAAGTCATTTTTCCGGCGATTGAGGGAAGGTAAAAAGGCTGGTTATCCTCGCTTCAAAAGTCAGAACCACTTCCACAGCTTTCAGTTCAAGCAGTGCCGCGCATAAAAATTACCTAACCTTTTTTCCAGGTGTCATCTCGCTGGAAGATGGATGTGCCGCCTGTGCCTTCTGTGCGAAACTAAGATACGCAAACGGTACAGGAGGTTTATTGTCATGTCAGAAGCATTGCAGAATTTGTCAGATGCGCTCGCCAGCGTGGTAGAACAGACCAGCCCCGGTATAGTACGGGTCGAAGGCCGCCGCCGTCTGGCAGGCACCGGCATCGTCTGGTCATCCGATGGCGTCATCGTCACAGCGCATCACATTGTGGAGCGCAATGAGAACATCAGCATCGGGCTGCCGGGGGATGTCATCACACCAGCGCGGCTGATCGGACGCGACCCGAATACAGACCTGGCCGTCCTAAAAGTCGAGGCAGATACCACGCCGCCGGTCTGGGCGGATGGCGCAGACGGCAGCGAACTGAAGGTCGGCCACCTGGTGCTGGCACTGGGGCGGCCCGGTGCTCATGTACAGGCCACGCTGGGGGTCGTCAGCAAGATATCCGAAGCGGGCGCAGGCCGGCGCAAACGCAAACGCATGCGCGAAGGTCATCATGGGCATGGCCGGCAGCAGTGGATGTGGCAGGGTTTTGAGGGCGACATGTTTGGCGGCAGCGCTGGCCCCATCATCCAGACCGATGTGGTAATGTACCCCGGCTTTTCCGGCGGCCCACTGGTGGATGCCAGCGGCGCGGTGCGCGGCATGAACACCTCTGCCCTCTCGCGTGGCAGCAGCGTGACGATCCCCACCGCGACGGTGCGTCAGGTGGTCGAGGCGCTGCTTTCGCATGGCAAAGTACGCCGGGGCTACCTGGGCATTGGCACCCAGCCTGTCCGGCTCGCGCCTTCTGCCGCAGAACAGCTTGATCAGGAAGTCGGGCTGATGATCGTTTCTGTTGAGGCAGGCAGCCCGGCAGAAAGCGGTGGCCTGCTGCAGGGCGATATTCTGGTGGGCGTCAACGGTGACAGTGTGCAGACCGTCGACGAACTGCTGATGCTGCTTGGCAGCGAACGAGTCGGCACGCAGGTTACTGTCCGGGTGATTCGCGGCGGCCAGCCTGTGGAAGTCGCGGTCACGGTGGGCGAGCGTGAATAATGAGCGCCTTCATCCAGCAGCTTAACGAGGACATGAGCAGCCTGATCGACCAGGTATGTCGCAGTCTGGTACAGATCACCAACGGGCACGGCGGCGCCGGTGCGGGGACGATCTGGCACCCGGGCGGGCTGATTATCACCAATGCGCATGTCATCGCCGGGCGGGGTGATCTGCACGTCACCCTGCAGGATGGCGAAACCTACCGCGCACAGGTGCTGGCACACGCCCCGGAACTCGACCTTGCGGCGCTGTCGATTGCCGCCTCTGATCTGCCTGTGATCGAACCGGGCGATTCGCAGAAGCTGCGGCCCGGCCAGTGGGTCATGGCGCTGGGGCATCCCTTTGGGGTGCTCAATGCCGCCACCGGAGGCATCGTCATTGGCATGGGTCAGCGGCTGGGCGATATTGAGTTCCGCAACGGCGTAGACTGGCTGGCCGTCAACCTGAAGCTGCGGCCCGGTCATTCCGGCGGTCCGCTGGTCGATGCACAGGGGCGGCTGGTGGGAGTCAACACCATCATGAACGGCCCGGAGGTGGGGGTCGCCATTCCGGTTCATGTCGTCAAGGCGTTCCTGCGCGATCACCTGGGCACGCGCCATAAACAGGCTGTCTAGAGTCCGGGCAAAGTCGCTTCAGCCATAAAACAAACCCCTCATCGGGCAGCAGGTTCCTGATGAGGGGTTTTCATGTGCGGTACAGCCGTCAGCCAGCCTCGGGAGTGGGCAAATCCCCTATCCGCTGCCATGTCCAGACGGCGCTGCTGACGCAGTTACCATCACCAGAAACATAACTGTAAAAGACATCCGTCGTCATGCGCTGAGGGTCCAGGATGCGTGTGGTGAACACCGTTTCAGAAACAAAGGTTTCCGTCCTGAAGGTGTAGGTGCCGGCTTCGGTCAGCCTGTGCGTGCTGGTCCCGCCAGGGCCGCCGGTAAACGTGAGGCTGGAATAATCCTCCGCGATGGTCAGCACGCCTGTCCCCAGAAAATAATCGCTGCTGAACACCGGTGCCTGGGTTGGGCCAGGGAAACACCCTGCCGGTTCTCCGCTAACCATCCAGATACCTGCCTGTAACAATTCTTCTTCTGGCGGCGTGAAAAACTCCAGAATTTCCGCGACCGTCAGCGGCGCGTCAAGCTGTACCGGCGATGGCAGCAGGTCATAGGGCAGACGTTCCAGCGTCACAAACATATAAGGGTCCGGGAAGGATGGGGTGCCTGCCGCCTGTCCGGCATCATCCAGCGGCACCTGGGTGAGCGTGCCTGTGGGCACAAGCTGCTCTCGCCCTGCGGCGCGTGCCGTCAGGCTGCCTTCCAGGTTGTTGAGCTGCATGACGCCATTGACCGTCTGCAGAAAGGTCGTCCCGTTCAGAATCACCTCAACGCCGTTGATGATAATGGAAAATGAGTACTGCGGCGGTGTCTGGATCAGCAGGCCGCTGTCCGGGGCGGGCTGGCAGGGGGCATCCGAATAGCCGGTGCGCAGCGTGACGACCTGCATGGGCTGGAAAATACGATCTCCGCGCTGGACGACGTTGAGCACAGAGCGATCATCGCTGCTGTTGAGCGCCCAGCTAACCACCCATCCCATCCCATCCAGATGGTCCGCAAAGTGGATGCGGATCCATTGCTGTCCGGTGGCATCCAGGGCGCGCCCGGTCGCCGTAACTGTCGTGCCCGGGGTCAGCGAACCGATCAGCCCTTCATAATCCCCCGGCCCCACACGGATGTTAATGCCCTGGTTGACAGTCATTTGCAAGGTGGGCACCGCCTCGACCGCGTCGGCCAGGTCCACATCGCCAAACATCACCAGCGTGGCGCTGTCATCCATATCTGGCCGGATGCGCAGGTTCATCTGTGCAATGCCATATTCAGAAGCCGCAAAATCGCCAGTGCGCACCTGCAGCGACTGCATCCGGTCTACAGATGCCACGCTGCCCGGCCCATCAAACTGAAAATCGGTGACTCCCTCCACCGGCACGCCGCTGACCATGGCACTGCCAAAACAGATCTGATCCGGCCCGGTGCCGGCACAGCTTTCGCGGGCGGTGTCTACCGCCACCTTCAGCAGTGCCTGACAGCTAATCGTTGTATTCTGCGCGCTGACCGCCCCCACAAGGAACAAATTCAGCAACATATACCCGCCAGCAAGCAGTTTGCTTTTCACGTAATGCCTCCGCACAAAAAAACATATATCTCCTGATTGAAAGCATAACGCGTACAGCTTGCAGCAGGCTTACACTTTCTTAACCTTAGCAGGCTGATTGTGGCGCAGGTGTTGCTTCCGAAGGTTCGGCAAGCACGGCCTCCCGCACTGTCAGGGGGTTGCAGTTTTCCGTCACAATCTCTGCTTCCCATTCGACGCCATTAAACCAATCTTCTAGTATCTGTACCCATATGTCTGCTGGGAAATCCGCCACAGGCTCCTTCAGCACCAGCCATTTCGTCCGGTCCCCAACATAGGCCTTAAAACGCGTGGTTGGGATCGGGGCCGGGTCCTCCCTAGTACCAATCTGGTATTCCGATACCTGCAGCACCATATCCCCGAACCTGACATCGTACAGGGTGCCGCTGCCCGGCTCATAGGTGCTGCTCTGAACTATCCCCTGCGTACCAGCCTGCACATCGCCGACAGGTTCCCTCAGATAGACCCATTCCCCAAGGAGAAAAAAGGGCGTCGGCTGAGGGCCATCGGGCAGCGCAATTGTTGCCGGGACAGCGGTTTCCGCTGTAACCTCTGACTGAACCGGGGCCAGCGCCACCCAGATCAGCAGGCCGCCCAGCCCTACCGTACTCAGCAAACCCACCATCAGCCAGCGCAACGGCAGCGGGCGGCCCGCAGACTGCGTTTTGCGCCGCGCCTTTAGTTTGCGCTCATCCGGTTCATCCAGCAGCGAATAAAGCGGCTGGGGCGTTTCCTCAGTTTCAACCGCGTCAATCCAGCCGATGACCTTTCCCGCCTCAACCGCATCGCCCGCCAGCGCGATCATCTCGGTAAAGCGCCCCCTGGCTGGCGCATACACCAGGGCAGGCCCCTCCGGCGTTTCAATTTCGGCAATGGCCTCGCCCTGCTCGATCATCGCGCCTACATCATATATCCAGCGTGACAGCGTGCCGTTAACCTCAGCAGTAATCATGCCTGCTCCTCCTGTATACCTGATCTGATTGTAGCCCGACAACGCCGCCCTGGGGATTTCGTTCTCCCTACGCCTGCCCGGCGCATCTGTAGCGTTTTATCGCTGACCCTGCTAAACTTCGGGCGCTGTCTGTGGCGCTGCTGCAAGGAGAACCCAGAATGCCACGCCCCTTTCTGATTGATACGGATACCGCTTCTGATGATGCTGTTGCGCTGGTCATGGCCGCGCGCCAGCCTGATCTGGACATTAAAGCAGTCACCATCGTTTCTGGCAATGTAACTGTGGAGCAGGGTGCCCGCAACGCCCTGTATACATTGGAACTGTGCGGCGCCGGGCATATCCCGGTGTACTGTGGCGCACAGCGCCCGCTGCTGCGCGAGCCGGACCGGGCGGAATGGTTTCATGGTGACGACGGCATGGGCAATATGGGTTACCCCGCCCCACAGGGCAGCCCTGCGCCGGGCCATGCCGTCGATGCGATCATCGAGACGATCAGGGCGAACCCCGGTATCGAGCTGGTCACGCTGGGGCCGCTGACCAATATCGCGCTGGCCGTCAGTCGAGCGCCGGAAATCGTCTCGCTGGTGAGCCGCTGCGTGGTGATGGGCGGGGCGGCCTGGGCAGTCGGCAATGTGACGCCCGCTGCGGAGTTTAATGTCTGGCAGGACCCGGAAGCAGCACGCATCGTCTTTCTTTCCGGCCTGCCCATAGAGATGGTGGGCTGGGAATTATGCCGGTTCAGCGCGGGCCTGACGCCGGAAGAAAGAGAGCATATCCTTGGCTTTAACACGGAACTGGCACGCTTCGCGATGGATTGTAACCGCAGCGCCCTGGAGGCCGTCGCCGTACAATCCGGCACAGACTGCCTGGAACTGGCCGACCCGGTGGCGATGGCCGTCGCCCTGGAACCGGACATCTGCACCCGCAAGAGCAAACACGCGGTCGATGTGGAAACACAGAGCGAACTGACACGCGGCATGACGGTGGTCGATCAACTGGACAACGCCGGGGATGCACGCAACCGCCCGCTGTGGGGGCCGGTGCTGGAACGGGCCAACGTCACGGTCTGCTGGGAAATTGATGTCCCGCGCTGGAAAGCCATGCTGTACCGGGCGCTGAGCGGCAGCTAGCTGGCAGTGCGTTCCAGCAGTTTCTCGCGCAGTTCCAGCGCTTTGGGGTGCTGCGGGTTAATCGCCAGGGCTTCTTCAACAGCCTTTAGCGACTCATCCCACTGGCCCGCACCCTCGAAATATTCCGCCAGAATCAGCAGGCGCTGCACCGCCTTTTTGGGGTTGCCATTGTCCAGATACCCGCTGGCAATCTGCCGGTGAACCTCTACCAGGTCCGGCCTCAGGCTGGCGGCGCGTTCACGTTGGGTGATCGCCTGTCCCTTTTTGCCACGCGCCTCAAACAGGTCTGCCGCCTTTAGATGCCATGTGGCGGCTTCGTCAGTGCGCCCCAGCCGCTTCAGCACGCCGATAATCTTTTCGATGGGGCCGGGGTCGCGCGGGTTCAGTTCCTGAATGCGCAGGTACATGGCAAGGTCGGCTTCCGGGTCAGACTGCGATTCTGGCTGCATCTTCTGCACATCGCCATTAAAGCGCGTCATCGCCACATCGATGCCTTCCTGCAGCCACATCTCAACCGCATCAGCGGCTTTGTCCACCACTTCACGGGCCAGAATAGCCTCATCGCCCTTAAAATCCTGCAGGACATAATCTCTGGGGTTCATCCTGCCCGGCGGTCGTCCGATGCCAAAACGCACCCGGTTAAAGGCATTCGTCCCCAGGTGCTGGATCACATTCTTCAGGCCGCCCTGCCCGCCCGCCCCGCCAGACTGGCGCAGGCGCAGCGTGCCCAGCGGAATATCCAGATCATCCGAAATCAGCAGAAGCTGAGACAGATCGACCTTATAAAAATCCACCAGCCCGCGCACCGCCTCGCCGCTCAGGTTCATATAGGTCTGCGGCCTGGCCAGCAGCACCCGCTTTTCCCGGATCATCCCGCTGGCCGTGATGGCCTTCTTCTCGGTTTTATCAAATGTCAGGTTATGCCGCCGCGCCAGTTCGTCCAGCACTTTCCAGCCGACGTTGTGGCGGTTGTTTTCGTATTGTCTGCCGGGGTTGCCCAACCCGACAATCAGGAACAGATTCGCCATGTTACGCTCTCAGAATACGCCTGCAAGCTGGGTCGTCACCCACTGGTAAGCCAGATACCCCCCGGCGCCGATCACCAGCACCAGCCCGATGATTATAAAATAGGTAGCGATTTTCACCAGCCTGATTAGCTGGCGCAGGCTGAATCGCAGCACAATAAAACCAACTGCGCCGGCGGCAATCGCAAACGGGATCGTCCACCAGGGCCAGTCATTCTGCAAAATCTGTGTCCACCCCAGCCAGAACACCAGGCCCAGCACCGCGCCGACAATGCCATCGACGATAAGGCTGCGAAACTGCAAACGCAGCAGATACAGCACAATAAAGGTCAGGATGCCGGCCACAAAGGTCGTATTGCCCAGCAGTTCCAAAATCGCCGACCGCCAGTCAAACGGCTGGTTAGGGTCGATGACCGCCGTCACCCCGGCAACCGCGCTGGCCGCCGCAATTTCCGTCAGACCTTCCGGCAGCCTGCCACGCGCACCGGCATAAAGCGCCCGCAGCAGCGCGGCGACTGGCAGCGCGTACTGCCCACCCAGTTCCAGAAAGGCGTTGATTGTTTCAGGGCTGATTTCCATAAGCCGCTCATTGCAAACCTGTTGAACAGATAATCTTATTATCTATTCGTTTGATGCGAAAACCTATAGTGCTTCGCCACTGTTTGCAATACGCTAGTCTGACGGACGCCGCCCCAGGAACAGGCCGCGATCCTGCATCAACTGCACCTCATGGGCAATCACCTCGAACCCGGTGCTGCGCATGGCGCCGGTATAATCGTCATCGCTGAACAAGGCCATTTCGTGCCGTTCCGTAAAGTGCGAGATGCCTTCCGGCGTGCCGACCAGGTAGGAAAAGTCGATATCCAGCAGGCTGACATCGCGCTGGCTGACATTCATGCGGGCGATTTTCAGTTCCGGCTCGTCCACAAACAGCGCGCCGACATGATGAGGCCGCCACTTCTCCGGCTGGATAAATCCCTCCACCAGCGCCACGCCGCCCGGTTCCAGATGCTCATAAAAGGCGCGCATCGCCCGGTGCAGATTGTCCAGCGTGCGGACATAGGCAATCGAGCTGAACAGGCAAACAACAGCATCATAACGGCGGCCCAGGTCAAAGCTGCGCATATCGCCATGATGAAACGTCAGGTCCGGGTGGCGTTCGCGCGCGACTTTGAGCATCTTTTCGTCGAGGTCCAGCCCTTCAACCACGTAATGCTCGCGCAGGTACGGGATATGCCCGCCCGTGCCACAGGCCACATCCAGCAGCGCCCGGCCCGCTGACCGCTTGTGCTGCTGGATCAACTGGTGCACCTGTTCGGATTCGGCGGCGTAGTCCTTCCACCGGTAGATCAGGTCGTAGAAATGCGCGGATTTTTCAAACATGACCGCCTCAGATCGTTTCGCGTTCCCGGCTGAACTGGGTTTCGTACAGCCGCGCATACAAACCCCCCATAGCCATCAGTGCATCGTGCGTCCCCCGCTCGACCACCTGCCCCCGGTCCATCACCAGAATCTGATCCGCCGCGAGAATCGTGCTCAGGCGGTGGGCAATGATAATCGAGGTACGTCCCTGCTGCACCGTCCGCAGCGCCTCCTGAATCAGCGCTTCGGACTGGCTGTCGAGGTGGCTGGTAGCTTCGTCCAGCACCAGGATACGCGGGTCTTTCAGGATCACCCGGGCGATGGCGATTCGCTGTTTTTCGCCGCCGCTCAGCCGGTAGCCCCGTTCGCCTACAATCGTATCATAACCGTCCGGCAGGCCCATAATAAAATCGTGGATGTTGGCAGCCCGACAGGCGGCTTCCAGTTCCGCATCCGTCGCATCCAGACGGGCATATTGCAGATTAGTGCGAATTGTATCGTGGAACAGGTAGGTTTCCTGCGTCACCATGCCGATATGCTCCGCCAGCGAATCCAGCTTCAGGTCGCGCAGATCATGCCCATCCAGCAGAATCCGCCCCTCCGTCGGGTCATACAGGCGCGGAATCAGATAGGTGAGGGTGGTCTTGCCCGCGCCGCTGGGGCCAACCAGAGCCGCAAGCTGGCCGGGCTGGATCGTAAACGATACGTTCTCCAGTGCCTTTTCGCGGGCCTGGCTGTAGACGGTTTCCCCTTCTTCGCGCTGGCTGCCGTTGCGCCGCTGGCGCACATCATCGCCGGAAAGCACCGCACCCACGCTGTCCATGCCGCGCCGCGATACTTCCCGCAGCAGCAGCCGGGGGTCTACATGATAATCAAAGGTGACATTGTCGAAAACCAGTTCGCCGCGCACTGCCGCCAGCGTCGTCGCGTCCGCTGTTTCCTCAATTTCCAGCGGCAGATCAACCACCTCAAACACGCGCTCGAAGCTGACCATCGACTGCGCAAAGGCCACCGGCGCGTTGGTCAGGGCCTGCAGCGGGCCATAAAGCTGGGCCAGGTAGGACCCAAAGGCCACAATCGTGCCGACGGTAAACACCCCCTGAATCACAAGATGGCCGCCCAGCCAGAAAACCAGCGCCGTGCCCACCGCCCCGACCAGACCGATCAGGACAAAAAACTGGCTGCCGACCACCGCCCGTTCAATCCCTTTATCACGCACCAGCGCGGCTCGTTCGCTAAAGCGCGCCACTTCGTTATCGCGCCGGCCAAACAGCTTGACCAGCAGCGCCCCGCTGATGTTCAGCGTTTCGTTCATCATGGCATTCATGCGGGCATTGTGTTCCATCTGCTCGCGGGAAATATCGCGTAGGCGGGTCCCCACCCGGCGCGCGATCAGCACAAACACCGGCAGCACCGCCACCCCTAAAATCGTCAGACGCCATTCCATCGCCAGCATCACCGCCAGCGTCGCGATTACCGTAACCACATTGGTGACAATCTCGACAATCGTGTTGCTGATGGCGGTCTGCGCGCCCACGACATCGTTATTCAGGCGGCTCATTAGTTCGCCGGTGCGCGTGTTGGTAAAAAAGCGCAGCGACATTTTTTGCAGATGCGTGTACAGGCTGGCCCGCAGATCATAAATCACCCCCTCACCAATGCGGGCGTTGATTTTGCGCTGCACCACCCTTAAGGCCCCGCTGACCACCGGAATGAGCACCAGCAGCACCGCCAGCACGTTCAGCCGCTGCATATCGGCTTCTGGCAGCGTGCGATCAATCAGGTCCCGAAAAATCAGGGGCGTCAGCAGGCCTAGTCCTGTCGTGATCAGAATCAGGACCAGCATGAACACGATCCCCCACCGGTAAGGCTGTGCATAGGCCATCACACGCTTCAGCAATGGCCATGTGAGCTGCGCCTTCTGTGCTTCATCATCGCCGCCGCGCCAGTACACCGACCAGCCACCGCGCCAACCGCCGCCACCAAAACCCATACTTCACCTCGTCACTATCCCATCGTTTCTTACTTCTAGCATACCCCATCAGCAACCGGTGGTACTATCGGAAATATGGGCAGGTGCTACCCGACAATTTGCCAGGGCGGTATGATGTGACGATGGTTCAGGAATACACAGGAGGGAAAGGTATGCCGCAGTATCTGAAAGCTGTACTGGTAGGGTGTGGTTCGATCAGTCGCGCCTGGGTGCGCGCCGCCGCCGAAATTGAGGATTTTGACCTGATGGGGTTTGTTGATCTTAACGAGAGCGCCGCCCAGGCCCGCGCCGCAGATTATGGCAACCCGGAAGCGCTCATCAGCACGGATCTGGAAGCCGCGCTGGAAACACTTCAGCCGGATATTGTCTTTGACTGCACTGTGCCACAGGCGCACAAGGACGTTGTGTTAACCGCCTTCCGCCATGGCGCGCATGTGCTGGGCGAAAAACCGCTGGCGGATTCGCTGGATAACGCCCGCCGCATGATTGAGGCAGCGCAGCAAGCGGACAGACTGTATGCCGTCATGCAGCAGCGGCGCTTCGACCCCAACATCCGCCGCCTGCGGGCGCTGGTGGAGTCCGAAAAGCTGGGGCAGCTGACCATGCTCAACAGCGATTTTTTCGTCGGCGCGCACTTTGGCGACTTCCGCGACACCATGCCGCACATTCTGCTGCTGGATATGGCCATCCACACCTTTGATGCTGCCCGTTTCATCGCCGGGGCAGATGCGGTGTCGGTCTACTGCAAGGAATGGAATCCGGCCGGGTCGTGGTACAGTCAGGACGCCGCCGCCATCGCCATCTTCGAGATGAGCAACGGCGCGGTCTACAACTATCGCGGGAGCTGGTGCGCCGAAGGGCTGCGCACCACCTGGGAAAGCGACTGGCGCGTGGTCGGCCAGTGCGGCAGCGCCCGCTGGCTGGGCGATGAACACATCCAGGCACAGGTCGCCAGCGGCACCCCTGAAGGGCTGTTTCTGCCGGTAGAGGAGCTTGCCATCCCTGCTGATGTCCCGCCGGAAAAGACAGGCGGCCACGCGGGGATGATCAGAAACTTTGTGGAGGCAGTGCGCAGCGGCACACAGCCGGAAAATCTGGCGACGGACAACATCAAAAGCCTGGCGATGTGTTTCGCCGCCATCAAAAGCGCAGAAACGGGGCAGCCTGTGCCTGTGGTGTGGGACTAAGCGCACACAGCGGCTGTCTAAAACAGCGGGATACCGGCTGGTGGCATGCCGGCGCGGTATCCCACCTGAATGTCAGCCTGCGCTAGCGGCGGTTCTTCGCCCCGGCGACGTGGCTGTAAGGATAGACCATTTCCGGCTCGCTGGCCTCGTTGAGCTTCTGCATCTGCGCGTCATCCAGCGCCCAGCCAGCAGCCCCCAGGTTATCCTCAAGCTGCTGCATGGTGCGCGCCCCGATAATCGGCGCGGTGACGCCGGGCCGCTGCAGAAGCCAGTTGATTGCCACCTGTGCGGCGGATTTTTCCGTTTCTTCGGCCACTTCCAGCAGCGCATCAATCACCTTCCAGGTGGCTTCGGTGTTGTAGCGGTTCCACGATTCGCCCCAGCCCTGCTGCTGCGCCTTCTCGATCCGCGTCCCGGCCGGGGGTTCGCTCATGCCCCGGCGGAACTTGCCACTGAGCCAGCCGCCACGCAGCGGACTCCAGGGGATGATGCCGAGTCCTTCGTTCAGGCAGACATCGGTCAGTTCCCATTCCATCGTGCGCTCCAGCAGGTTGTACTGTGGCTGCAAACAGGTATACGGTTCCCAGCCGTTGTGGCGGCTCATGTCGATGGCTTTCTGAAGCTGCCAGCCAGTATAATTGCTGACGCCGGTATAGCGCACCCTGCCACTTTTGACGAGGGTATCCAGCGTGCTCAGGGTTTCCTCCAGCGGGGTGATATGATCCCAGCAGTGCACCTGGTACAGGTCAATATAATCGGTGTTCAGGCGGCGCAGGCTGGCCTCCACCCCTTGCAGGATATGTTTGCGGCTGAGGCCCAGGTCATTTGGCCCTTCGCCCATCGGGAAACGAACCTTCGTGGCAATCACCAGATCATCCCGGTTCTGCTGCTTCAGCCAGCGCCCCAGAATTTCCTCTGAAATGCCGCGTGAATACACATCTGCGGTGTCGATAAAGTTGCCCCCGGCTTCGACAAAACGATCCAGAATCGCGTGGCTGTCCGCTTCGCTGGTTTCGCGTCCGAAGGTCATCGCCCCCAGGCATAGTTCACTGACACGCAGGCCGGTTCCGCCCATAAAACGATAATCCATCATGCCCTCCTGTATGAATCCGCAATGGCGCAGGGCCGATTGTACCGCGTTATCAGGCAGCCCTTATGTCCATCCCACTCTATTCCAACCCGATTCTTGTGTGAATGCGCTATCATAGTTAGGTTTTAGTATCACAGGATGCCAGCCACGATGCAGCTCAGCGGTTTACTTGATCTCTTACGCGAAAGCAGCCACTATCGCGCCGTACTCAAACACCTGAAAGCCAGCGAACCAGCGGACGACCTGCGTATTATCCGCGCGGCGCGCCCGTTTGTGCTGGCGGCGCTGGCCAGCGACTGGGATGGCCCGGTGCTGTACCTGACAGCGCGGGTGGACCGGGCCTATAACGTCTCTGAACAACTGCCGGTGTGGCTGCCGGAAAGCGCCATTCATCGCTTTGCTGAGCCGACGCCCGTGTTTTATGACCGCGCCCCCTGGGGCGATACAGTCCAGCGCAGCCGCATCAGCACTCTGGCCGCGCTGATGCCGCCGGACGAACTGGAATCCAGCCAGCCCAACCCGCTGATTGTCACCTCCGCCCGCGCCATTATGCAGCGCACGCTGCCGGTCAGCACGTTCCGGCGCGAAACGCTGGTGCTGCGGCCCGGAGATCGTCACCTGATTGACCGGCTGCTGGAACGCTGCCTGCGGCTGGGCTATTCGCCAGCGTCTGTGGTGGTGGAACCGGGCACGTTCAGCCGCCGGGGTGGTCTGGTGGATATTTTCCCGCTGGCGGCCCAGATGCCTGTACGCATCGACTTTTTTGATGATGAGATTGACCAGATTCGCGCCTTCGACCCGGCGACCCAGCGCTCGCAGGAGCATCTGCCGATGGTGGTCATCACCCCGGCGCGCGAAGCCCTGCCAGACCTGACCCCGCCGCTGGCCCAGCACTTGCAGCCCTGGTTTGCCGAACTGCCACCGGCAGAACAGGACGCCGCCAGCCCCGGCGCAGACCTGGAACCGCTGCAAACGGGCGACGTGTTCCCCTATCTGGAACACTATATCCCCTATCTGTACGCCAACCCGGTCAGCCTGCTCGATTACGCGCCGGATAATGCCCTCATCGTCATCGAGGACTGGTCCGAACTGCGCGATACCATCGCCGCTATCGAGGAAAGCGCCATCCGCAACCGCGAGGAGAAGATCGCGGCCCGGCTGCTGCCGCCGGATTATCCCCTGCCCTACATCACCTGGGACGCACTGATTGAGGAGCTTAATCACCGGACCACCGTGCATCTGGGGCATGCGCTGGCCGCCGCAGAGGATGGATTCCCGGCCCTGTTCGCCCCGGGCAGGCTGTTCGGCGGTCAACTGCGCCTGATGCTGGATGAATTGCGCAAAATGCGGGATGAAGCAAACAGCCGCGTGATCGCTGTCACGGCCCAGGCCCCACGCCTGAGCGAACTGTGGCACGAGCAGGATTCGCATATCCCGACGGCTAAGGACATTACCGAAACCCCGCCCCCGGGGTCGCTGTGGTTTGTCAACGGCGCGCTGCAGGAAGGCTGGACCCTGCGCACGGAAAACAGCACCGTTCATCTGCTGTCCGATCATGAAATTTTTGGCTGGAGCCGTCCGGAACCGCGCCGCCGCAAGGTCACCCGGCGCGCAAGACTGCCAGAAACCAGCTATGCTGACCTGCAGGAAGGCGATTATGTCGTCCATGTCGATTACGGCATCGGGCGTTTTGGTGGCATGCGCCGCCGCACTATCGAGGGCAACGAACGCGAATATCTGCTGGTGGAATATGCCGGGACGGATATGGTCTTTGTCCCGGTGCATCAGGCAGACCGCCTGACCCGGTATATCGGGGCCGATGATACGCCGCCGCAGCTCAGCCGCCTGGGCAAACCGGACTGGATTCGCACCCGCAGCAAGGCACGGCAGGCAGTTGAGGAAGAAGCGCGCGAACTGCTGGAACTGTATGCGCAGCGGGCGCAGGCCTATCGCCCGCCGTTTGACGGGGATAATCACTGGCAGCACGAACTGGAAGCCGGTTTCCCCTATGTCGAAACGGAAGACCAACTGCGCGCCGTGCGCGAGGTCAAAGCCGATATGCAGCGCGATTTCCCAATGGATCGCCTGATCTGTGGTGATGTGGGTTATGGCAAAACGGAAGTCGCCCTGCGTGCAGCGTTCAAGGCGGTGCTGGATGGCCGGCAGGTCGCTGTGCTGGTGCCCACCACCGTGCTGGCACAGCAGCATTACGAGACCTTCAGCACACGGCTGGCGTCCTTCCCGGTCAGGGTGGAGATGCTGTCGCGCTTTCGCACCAAAGAGGAACAGAGCCGCCTGCTGCCGAAGATAGCCTCTGGCGAGATCGACATCATCATCGGCACGCATCGCCTGCTCAGTTCAGATGTCACCTTTAAGAATCTGGGGCTGGTGATTATCGATGAGGAACAGCGTTTTGGGGTGACGCACAAGGAGCATTTTAAGAAGCTGCGTACCCAGGTCGATGTGCTGACGCTGACGGCAACGCCCATCCCGCGCACGCTGTACATGAGCCTGGCCGGGGTGCGCGACATCAGCATGATTCAAACGCCACCGGAGGAACGCCTGCCCGTGATTACCCACGTAGGGCCGTTTGATGAGCAGCTTGTGCGGCAGGCCGTGCTGCGCGAACTGGAACGGGGCGGGCAGATCTTTTTTGTCCATAACCGGGTGCAGTCTATCGAGATGGCGCGAGAACGGCTGGAACGGATTGTGCCGGAACTGCGCACCATCGTCGGGCACGGACAAATGCACGAGCGCACGCTGGAAAAGGTGATGAACGCCTTTGGCCGGGGCGATTACGATGCGCTCATCAGCACGTCCATTATCGAAAGCGGCATTGATATTCCCAATGCCAACACCCTGATTGTGGACCGGGCAGACTGGTTTGGCATGGCGCAGCTTTACCAGCTTCGTGGGCGTGTGGGGCGCAGCGCCCAGCAGGCTTATGCCTACTTCTTTCATCCGGGCGCGGGCCGCCTGACTGATGAGGCGCGGGCACGGCTGGAAACGCTGGCGGAAAATACCCACCTTGGCGCAGGTTTTCAGATCGCCATGCGCGACCTGGAACTGCGCGGCGCGGGGGATATCCTCAGCACGCGGCAGACCGGGCATGTGGCGGCCATCGGCCTGCATCTGTACACGCAGTTACTTTCGGATGCGGTGCACCGGCTGAAAGGCGATAGCAAACAGGAGGTGCTGCCTGCCGCGATGCAGAACAACATCCCCATCGAGCTGCCGATCCCGGCATACCTGCCCACCGCCTGGATACCGGAAATGGAGCTGCGCCTGCAAATCTACCGCCGCATCGCCAACCTGACAGACGCCGAAGATGTCAGCCTGATGCGCGAGGAACTGCGGGATCGTTTTGGCCCGCTGCCTGCCGCAGTCGAAAACCTGCTGTACCAGATCGATGTCAAGCTGCTGGCACAGGCGGCAGGGGCCACCGCTGTCGCCGCGCAGGACGGCAAGCTGATGATTCGACTCCCCTACCTGCCGGAAATCAACCGCGAAGACCTGGAACAAAAGCTGGGGGATGACATCACCGTAACGCGCACCGCCGTCGAATTTCCGCTAACGGAACGCGATACGTGGCAGCTTCAACTGCTGAGCGTGCTGGAAAAGCTGGCGCAGGCGGTCATCCCCACCACCGATACCGCCGGCATTTAAGATTCAGCGCGCTGCTCCGTTTTGGCGACATCGGCAAACTGTGCGCCGGTGATTTCCGACAGCAGGGTCAGCCGGATGGGAAAAATGGCGTTGTGCGCGCCCCCCGCCGCATAGACCATCTCGTAACGCCGCAGCATGCCATCCAGATGCACCCGGATGTCCGGTGTACGGTAGGCCAGCGGCGGCATGCTGCCCGGCGCATAGCCGTAAATGCTGACCAGTTGATCCGGCGTGGCGATTTTAACCTTCTTGCGCCCCACCCCATACATGGCAGCGATCTTGCGGTCATCCACCAGTTGATCGCCGCTGGTCAGCACGACAATCGGCTGGCCATCCACCACAAACGCGATGCTTTTGACGATCTGGCCCAGTTCACAGCCGATATTATCCGCCGCCTGCTGCGATGTGGCAGTGGAATTCTCGAAAAACTGAATGATGATGCCGGTATTCAGACGATCCAGTTCTGCCTGCACGTGCGCGGGTGTCAGTGTTTGCATGGTGTCTCTCCCCCTGGCTACAATAGCACCCACAAAACAGGCATAAAGATACAGGGAAAATCCAGTGCATACCAGAGCACGTATCAATCAGACAGTGATCGAACTGGTTCAGGGGGATATCACCCAGCAGGACACGGACGCCATTGTCAACGCGGCCAACTCATCGTTACTGGGCGGCGGCGGGGTCGATGGCGCTATTCACCGGGCGGCGGGTCCACAGCTTCTGAAAGCAACGGTCAAACTGGGTGGCTGCCCCACCGGGGATGCACGCATCACAGAAGGCTATAACCTCAAGGCGCGCTACGTCATTCATGCGGTTGGTCCCATCTACCAGCGAAACAACCCCGAAGTACCGGGCCTGCTCGCCAGCGCCTACCGCCGCAGCCTGATGGTCGCGCTTGAAAACGAGGTACGCACCATCGCGTTCCCCTCCATCAGCACAGGTGCTTATGGCTATCCCTTACAGCCAGCCGCAGAAATCGCCCTGGTCACGGTATGCGATTTTGCACGCAACCATGACCAGGTGGCATTAATCCGCTTTGTACTGTTTGATAGCGCCACAAAAGCAGCGTATGAAAGGAGCCTGGAAGACCGGGCGAGGGACATGCCCGACCTGAATCTTGCGGACTAGTCCAGCACGAGTGTTTGCAGACTGGCGAGGATGTTCTGAAAGCTTTCGTACTCATCCTCCGGGAACTGCTGGGCCAGACGTTTGTCGATGTCCCTGGCACTGTCCATGACAGCTTTTTTGCAGTTACGCCCGCTCTCGGTCAGGTAAATGCGCACGGCGCGGCGGTCTGCCGGGTCTGCACGGCGCTCGATCAGCCCCTTCTTCTGGAGCTTGTCCAGGTTGGGTGTAAATGAAGTAGCCGCACGCCCGACAGCACGCGCCAGTTCAGAAGCATGCTGGCCGTCCTGATCGTACAGCGCCCGCAGGATATACCATTCAATCACCGTCAGCCCCAACGGCTGAACCACCTGCCCATACACCTGATCCAGGTTGCGCAGGGCGATATCGAGATTACACCAGAGTGATCCGTTAAAACGGAGTGTTTTGACGTTTTTGTTTGCATTCATTAGATTCGCAACTCTCTTAACCTTCTTACAAACCACCCCATATAAACTTAATACAATATCATCCTATTTTCACCAGGGTCAGAACCAGTGAGCCTAACTTTATCTGTGCATTTTCCTGAACAGGATAGGGTCTTTCTGGCTGGATGCGCTGCCCATTCAGGAAGGTGCCATTGGCAGAGCCAAGATCGAGCACGCAGAGGTTGTTCCTGAAGCGCACCAGCGCAGCATGCCGCCGGGAAATCCCATGTTCCAATGCACCAAAGCTGGCCAGATCAATATCCGGTACATAGGGGTTGTTTGTGTCTGAGCGTCCCAGAACATACCCCTCTGCATCTGGTGAAGCGAACTGCTGCACCACCCGGCCATCTTCTTTTATCTGTAGTTCGAAATACCCGGTGCTATTCATTGTTACTTTACTCGATACTCTATTATTCCATAAAAAATATCAAATAACAGACCAAAAAATCCAGTCTACCACAATCTTATGAAACACTCATCAGAAGCCGGACGCCAATCAAACTCAGGCATATGCTATCAACGTATTATTGTTTTTACATATAAAACGAGTGAGAATTTTATGCAGATAGCACGATTCAAAAGGGCCTGGATTCAGGCCCCTGTGCGCCGCGCAAATCGTTCATGAAAAGCAGAATCAGGCTGCCAGCGGTCCGCTTCCGGGTGATCTGCCGGGGCCAGGCTGAGCAGCACATCCTGTTTGCCATCCTTCAGATAATACACCAGATACGACCGGTTAGGGCGCAGGCGAACAAACGGCGCCAGGCGCTTGCGAAAGCGGATTTCCTGCCCTTCCCGCGTATACAGCACCTGCGGGCGCCAGAAGACAAAGCCGCGCACCGGGTCTGCCCCGGCATAAAGCACAGAGAAATGCACCGGCGCTCTTGAATAGCGGTAAGCCCGGAACAGCATCGGCACGACCACCACCACCACAATCACCAGGCTGATGACCAGAATACCCCGAATCGTCAGCACGACCAGGCGCGGCCCCAGGAACAAAATCAGCGGCACCATCAGCAGCAGCAAAATCACCAGCGGCTCCGTAACCATGTCCTTCCACTGGTCAGCCGTCAGCCTTCCATGCCGGTTTACCGCCAGCCGGGCGCGCATTTCGGCAGTTACTTCTTCACGAAACCCGGAAACCATAGCGCCTGTCCCCTAATTTTCGATGATCATTTCTTCGGTGCCTGTCACAGCCGCCAGTCCGGAACGCCTGCGCAGTCGCACCTGCAGCAGCAGCACGCTGGCGATAATCAACCCACCGCCCACAAGCTGCACTGGCTCGATGATCTCATCCAGCAGCAGCGTCGCCAGGGTCATCGTGCCGATAGGTTCCAGCGTGCTCAGAATAGCGGCTTTGGATGCGCCCATCCGGTGAATGCCGACCATAAACATGATCACCGGCAGCACTGTGCTGATCAGCGCCAGTGCCAGCAGCAGCAGCCACGTCCGGCCATCCGACGGCACCGCCACACCGCCGCGCACCACCATGATCGCCACCATCGTCAGAAAGGCCCCGGTGATAGCCCAGGCGCTGGCCCGCACGCTGGCTTCATGCCCACGCAGCAGGCGGTTACTCAGGATAAAGTAGACCGCTACCGCCAGCGCATTGCCAAAGGCGATCAGCACACCGGCCCACAGGTCGCCGCTCAGCCCGACACTGAAATCCGGCACGGTCAGCGCGACTCCGACCAGAGTCAGCCCCAGCGCCAGCCAGCTTTGCAGCGGCATCCGTTCGCCCAGCGTCAGATTCAGCAGCGCCACCATGGCCGGATAGGTATAAAACAGCAGAATATAGGTGCTGGCTGGCAAACGCTCCAGGCCAAAAAACGCCGTCAGCGCCGCCACCGCCAGCAGCAGCCCCAGCCCCAGCAGCCCGACATGCGGCAGCGGTTTTTGAGCAGCAGGGATACGCAATCCCAGCAGCACCAGCCACATCAGCGGCATGGCAAACAGAAAGCGCCACGTGACCACATCCATCGGGTCCAGCCCGGAAGCCTGAAGAAACTTCGCCCATACCGGCAGAGTCGCATAGCCTGCAATGCCGATCAGAACAAAAATTGCGCCACCCTGCCACAGACGATTCATACGATCTCCAATGCGCTTTGCCTCTTTGCCATCACCCACAGATTATAACAGGCAGGCGGGCCACAGGCACAGCACCTGCCCGCACAGCAGAGAACAAAAAAGACGCGATGCCGCGTCTTTTCTGGCTGCCACTTCAGCAGCAGGTCAGGGCACCAGCGCGATCACAATCGGCTGGGCCAGGTTTGTCATCAGGAAGGGGAAGATGCCTAACAGCAGCGTCCCGGCAAAGGTGATATAGATCGCCCAGTTGACATACGGAGTCGCGCCAACTGCCGGGTCGCCCTCGCCATCCTGCAGATACATGCGGACGATAATGCCCACATAGTAGAACGCGCTTACCACACTGGTCAGCACACCGATCACGGCCAGCCACACCAGACCAGATTCAAGCGTGGCCTGGAAAACCAGCCATTTCCCCATAAATCCAGCAGTCAGGGGAATACCTGTCAGGCTGAGCATAAACACAGCCATGATCGCCGCTAGCAGAGGCTTGCTGCGCGCCAGCCCGGTAAACCGATCCAGTTCGGTGCCGGTGCCGTCATCGCGCTCAATCGCCAGCGCGATAGCAAACGCGCCCAGGTTGGTAAACATATAGGCCATCAGGTACACCAGCGCCGCGCGGGTCGCCTGGTCAGCCATGCCGCTGGCCCCCCCCGCTGCAACCGCCATCATCACATAACCGGCGTGGGCAATCGAGGAATACGCCAGCAGGCGCTTGATGTTGGTCTGGACAATCGCCACCACATTCCCCAGGATGAGCGTCGCCGCCGCAATCAATGCAACAGCGGCCTGCCATGCAGGCGCATCCGCATTGCCCACGACCAGAGTCGGCAGCGCCACCATCATCAGCCGCAGCAGCGCCGCGAACCCGCCGACCTTCGCCCCCACGCTCATAAACGCGGTGACCGGCGTGGGTGCGCCTTCATAGACATCCGGCGTCCACATATGGAAGGGCACCACGGCGACCTTAAAGCCCAGGCCCACCAGCACCAGCCCGGCCCCTATCAGCAGCAGGGGTTCGGATGCATTGGCCGCGACCACGCCATTTTCTACGGCTGCGAAAATACCTTCAAAGCTGGTCGTGCCCGTCGCGCCATAAACCAGCGCGGAACCAAACACCAGAAAGGCGCTGGAAAAGGCCCCCAGAATCAGGTATTTCATGCCGCTTTCTTCAGATTTTGGGTCCGGGGTGCGCAGCGCCGCCATGATATACAGCGGGATACTGAGCAGCTCCAGCGCGACAAACACCACCACCAGATCATTGGCGTGGCCCATCAGCATCACGCCGCTGGTCGTAAACAGAATCAGCGCGTAAAATTCGCCACGCTCCAGGCCGGTACGCTTGATGTAGTCCACACTGATCAGAATACTGATAAAGGCGGACAGCAGGGCGATCACGTTCAGGAACGCACTGAAGGGGTCCACGCGAAACATGCCAAAGAAGGCATCATCCACGACGTTATAGGCCCCCAGGTTCAGCACAAAGCTGACCACCACCCCGGCAATCGCCAGCCAGGCGGTGATCTCCTTGCGATCCTTGGGCACAAACAGATCCGCCAGCAGCAGAATGGTTGCACCCAGGGCAAGGCTGGCCACCGGCCAGGTATAAGCCAGATTCAGGTCTGCGAGAGTCGGTGCTTCAAACAGCATTCGCCCCCCCTACTCGTCCGCGTTCAGGACAACGGCATTGTCCGCAGGACTATAAACCACCGTATCGCTCGGCTCCGGCAGATACACCTGCACATCCTCCACCAGATCATTCACTGTGGAATCCATGGTGTCGAAGAACGGCGCAGGCTGCAGGCCGATCCAGATAATGGCGATGAGGATGGGCACAAGCACCGCGATCTCCTGCCAGTGAAGCTGCGGCAGGTTGCGGTTCTCTTCCTTGTCCACCTCGCCCATAAAGACCTTCTGGAACATGTACAGCATGTAAACTGCCGCCAGAATCACGCCCAGTGTGGCAAACAGGGTAAAAACAAAGCCCAGCACCTGGCTGCCCATCGACCCCAGCAGAATGGTAAACTCACCGACGAAGCCGTTCAGCCCCGGCAGGCCCATGCTGCTGAGCACGATAATCAGGCTGATGCCACCAAACAGCGGCATGACCTTCCAGACGCCGCCAAAGGCATCCAGCGCTTTAGTGTGGCGGCGTTCATACAGCATGCCGACGAGAAGGAACAGCCCGCCCGTGCTGATACCATGATTGACCATCTGCAGGATGCCGCCCTGGATACCCTGTGAATTAAGGGCGAAGATGCCCAGCACCACAAAACCCAGATGGCTGACGGAGGAATAGGCGACCAGCTTCTTCACGTCCTTCTGCGCATAGCTGACCCACGCGCCATAGATGATGCCGATCACCGCCAGCACAGCGATAATGGGCGCCCAGGCGACACTGGCTTCCGGGAACAGCGGCAGGTTAAAGCGCACCATACCATAGGTCCCCATCTTCAGCATGACGCCCGCCAGGATCACGGAACCGGCCGTCGGCGCCTGTACGTGAGCATCCGGCAGCCAGCTGTGCAGCGGCCACACCGGCACCTTGACGGCGAACGCCACCAGAAAGCCCAGGAACAGCAGCGACTGCACACTGTCGGGGTTCAGCAGGCCGTTAAACGGCAGCACCAGTTCGCCGCTGTTGACAGCCGCGATGATATCCGGCAGGGCAAACGTGCCGGCGGCATTGCCCAGAAACAGGATCGCCAGCAGCATGAGGATAGACCCGGCCATCGTATACAGGAAGAACTTGACCGCTGCATAGACGCGCTGCTCTGCGCCCCAGATACCAATCAGGAAATACATCGGCACCAGGGTGACTTCCCAGAAGATGTAGAACAGGAACAGGTCCTGCGCCACAAACACGCCGATCATCGCCCATTCGAGCAGCAGCATGAACATGTAATACAGCTTCACCCGCCCGCGCTCCTCGATCACGTGAGAGCGGAACGAGCTAAGGATCGCCAGCGGCATGATAAACCCGGTCAGCACCACCAGCAGCAGGCTCAGCCCGTCAATGCCGACGTAATAGCTGATGTTGTACTGTGGCAGCCAGTTCAGGCGCTGCACCATCTGCAGGGCAGGGTTTTCATGGTCAAACGCGACCCACAGCAGCAGTGTCCCGACAAAAGTCGCGATACTGAAGCCAAAGGCTGTCCATTGTATATTTTCGCGCTGTTCATTCTTCATGAAAAGCAGAATAAACATCCCGATCAGCGGCAGGAACAGCACTACCGTGATGAGTGAAAGGGCACTTGATTCCATACCTTCTCCCCTCGGATTACCCGGCCTGAATCATCGGCAGCAGGATAATGACAATCACAAAGACAACGCCAATCAACACGGTAATCGCATAGGTTCGCACATAACCGGTCTGCGTCCGGCGCAGCCGCCCGCCAACCCAGCGCGTTGCGCGTCCGATGCCGTTGACGACACCATCAATCAACCCCAGATCAACCGGCTGGCTGAGGAACGTGCCCAGGGCATTAAACCCACGCACCAGCACTGTATCGTGGAAATAATCGTGCCAGAAGTTCCAGTCCAGTTGATTCGCCATAAAGGCGCCGATGCGGTTGAAGGGATTTTCAAAGAAGCGGAAATACACTTCGTCCCAATACATGCGGGCGTTCGCCAGATTCCAGATAGCGCCGGTTGAAGGCCGCACAGCCAGCGGATCGCGGCGGTTGGCGGTCAGCGCCTTGCCATGCCCGTAAATGGACCGCGCCAGGAAAATGCCTCCCAGGCCAATAGCCAGCGCCGGGATTGCAATCAGCGGGTTGAACACGCCACCCTGCGGCAGGTACGGGTGCACATTGGCGACGGACCATTCCAGGAAATGCACCAGCCCGCCAGACCCGAACAGATCAGACAGGATGATGAACCCGGAAGGTGTGTTGATAAACCCGACAAAGATGCTGAAAAAGGCCAGGATCACCAGCGGGATCGTCATCGACGGCACGCTTTCGGGCGCCTGCCGGGCGGCTTCGGTGCGCGCTTCGCCATGGAACACCATTTCGATCTGCCGCCACATGTAAAATGCGGTAAAACCAGCCGCCACCAGCAGCACCGCCAGCGCGATATATCCGCTGACCTGCTGCAGCCCAGTCTGGCCAAACAGGCCAGCCAGCCAGGAATCCGCCAGAATTTCATCCTTCGACCAGAACCCGGCAAACGGGAAGATACCCGCCAGCGCCAGCGTCCCGATCAGATAGGTCCAGTAGGTAATGCGCATCCGGTGGCGCAGGCCGCCCATGTTGCGCATATCCTGCGGGTCAAACGGGTCTACCTCGACCACATGCCCACCGACCTCCAGTTCCTCGGCGGAAGCCTCCGCCTCTGCGCGGTGCGTCGCCCGCATCTGTGGCGCGTCGCGATGTTCATCTCCATGATGCACATGCTCCATCGCGTGATGATGGCCGTGTTCGACCCCATGAATGACCGAACCGCTGCCCAGGAACAGCAGCGCCTTGAAGAAGGCATGCGTCACCATGTGGAAGATAGCCGCGCCAAACGCGCCGACACCCACCGCCGCCACCATAAAGCCAAGCTGGCTGATGGTACTGTAGGCCAGCACGCGCTTGATATCCCACGCGCCCAGGGCGATATACCCGGCCACCATGGCGGTTGCCACGCCGATAATCGTCACGATGAACGAGGTCAGTTCCGCGTTCACAAACAGCACGTTAGAGCGCACCATCATATAAACGCCCGCCGTGACCATGGTCGCCGCGTGAATGAGCGCGCTGACAGGGGTCGGGCCGGCCATCGCGTCTGGCAGCCAGACAAACAGCGGAATCTGCGCAGATTTACCCGTCGCCCCCAGCAGCAGGAACAGGGTAATCAGCACGATGACGGTTTCAATCGACAGAGTCAGCGGGCCAATATTGACCTGTGCGTTGGCTTCCAGCATGCGCTCCGCCTGACCAAACACGCCCAGGCGCTCGGTGGCGATATGGTCGTTGTTGGTGAATTCCGGCGGCCAGTGGGAAGCAGCGCCATGATCATCTGCGGCTTCACCTTCCACCGCTTCGGCCTCGCCTTCCTGCGCGCTAAAGCTGGCCAGCATCAGGCTGCCGTGTTCGTCCGCAGCAGGGGCAGCTTCTTCACCTTCGGCAGCGCCCTCTTCGTGGGCAGCCTCTTCCTCATGCAGATATTCTTCCAGATAATGCACATTGGCGATTTCGCCGGGTTTGAAGTAATCCAGCGTGCCAAAGGTCCAGAACATCAGGAAGATGGCCATCAGCATGCCAAAATCGCCTACACGGTTGGCGATCATGGCCTTCTTGGCAGCGTTGCTGTTTTTCCAGCCCACGCCCCCGGTTTTGTCGAACCAGAAGCCGATGAGCAGGAACGAACACAACCCCACGCCTTCCCAGCCGACGAACATCATCAGGAAGTTGTTGCCCGTCACCAGGATAAACATGAACGCCAGGAACATATTGAGGTAGGCGAAGAAACGCGGGAAGCGGGAATCGCCGTGCATGTAGCCCGATGCGTAGATATGAATCAGCGTGGCGACGAACGACACAAACATCATCATCGTGACGCTGAGGGTATCCACCCGCATCTGCCAGGGGATTTCCACACTATCGCCGATGCGGATCCAGCCATCAAAGATGGGCGGATCGACGATCACCCCCATGCCGTGATTGTAATTCAGGAAGGAAAACAGCAGGAGGGCGACCACAAAGGTCAGGGCAGATGCGACAATCGCCACACGGCTCGACCCGCCCTCGCCCAACCTGGCGCCCCAGAAGAAGTTAATGAATGCCCCGATCGAAGGGATCAGGATCATTAACGGTACGAGCTGCGCATAACTTTCCATAGAACCTCTTTCACAATTAGAGCGTGCTCGTTAGCCTTCGAGCTGGTTCAGATCGTCGATGTTGATGCTCTGTTTGGTGCGGAAGATCGCCACGATCAGCGCCAGCCCCACCGCGACTTCTGCGGCGGCCACTGTAATCACAAAGAAAACGAACAGATGGCCGTCAGTATTGCCCCACTGACGCGCAAAAGCTACCAGCGCCAGGTTGGCCGCGTTCAGCATCAACTCTACGGACATAAACACCAGGATGGCATTGCGACGCAGCAGCACACCCATCGCGCCCAGAATAAAGAGTACCGCACTCAACATGATGTAGGCTTCGGTCTGTACCATGATTCATCGCCTCCCGGTCTTAATCCCCTGCAGGTTCTTCGTTGGGTCCCGGCAGTTCTGCAGGGCCATTGCCGGTGGTGCGGCTGATATCCTGCCCCACCTGCGAAGCAATCACGCTCGTCAGCGGGCGGCTGACGCGGCGCCGGCCCATGCGCGCACGCGCCAGCGCTGCCGACGGGCTGGGTTTGTGAGTCAGCACAATGGCCCCCACCATCGCCACCAGCAGCAGCACCGCCACGGCCTGCATCGGCAGCATATAGCGGCTGAACAACAACTGGCCGACATCCACCGGGCTGCCAAAGGCAGGCGCAGCGGCGGCCACCAGGGGAATCACCACTGGGCGGGTTGATCCCTCAAAACGGCGGTCTGTACCAACCACCAGCAGCGTCGAGGTATCCCGTTCGACATCAAACACGTCCGCGTTGTTCAGGCGAGCCAGCTCGTTGGCCTCGTTGCCAGCCTCGACCAGTGCCCAGGTCCGCATATCGGTGGTTTCCGGAAGCTGCACGACTGGCGACTGCTCGCCCGAAGGCACGCGCTCCAGCAGCACCTGCGTATCCTCGTCGTCAAACTCGTTCCCCAGATCAACAAGGCTGACCGCTGGCACCTCGGTATAGGCATTAAAGAGGGTCACGCGCGCGCTGCGCTCGTCCACCACAGACAGATCATCCGGCACAAAAGCCAGAGTCGGCTGTTCGCCATCCCCATAGGCGATGACCGTGCCGACCAGACCTTCTTCCAGGGTCAGATCCTGGGTGATAAGGACGTTATCCGTACCTGTTTCGACCAGCGACAGATCGTATTCGCCGGCAGGCAGCGACACATAACCGATAGAATCGCCAAAGCTTACAGCATCTTCTACAACAGTATCACCGATATGCACATCCACGATCCCGGCATCCGGCGCGAAGTGAGCAATCCGCACCTGTGGCTGTGCCGGTGGCGGTGTAAATTCTGAAACCGCGCCAGACCCCAGCGCCAGCCCGATAACCCCCAGCAGCAGCAGTGACAGCACCACTGCGCCCGGTGCTATCCAGCGAAAGGGTGTTCCGCCGGATAATCGCTGGACTCCCAGGAGCATGATTACGAACAGGAAAAGCACCATAATCGCACCGGCGTATACGATGATCTGCACCATCGCCAGAAACGGTGCATTGAGCATGAGGAACATGAAGGCGATGCAGCCCATCACCAGAATCAGAAACAGGGCACTATGCACCGCAGTATCGCTCAACAGCATCATCATGGCCGATACAACAGCTATCGCGCCCACGATTAAAAATAACCAGAACTCTGTTGTCATTGGTCAGTATCCTAGCTGGAAAATGACTTTGTGGATTTTATCGCAAAGAGCGCCAGAGTCAAACGCTCTGGCGCTTAAAATCCCCTTGCAGAAACGGCCCCACCACCTATTTGGGGTCCTCCATGTCCGGGATCGACCGGTTAAACTCGCCCGGTTCAACCCGCTGCGGCGTCCCAGGCACCCCTTCCGGCGCAGGCTCGATCAGCATCTCTTTGGTATAGATGGCATCGCGCCGATCTGTAAAGCTCAGGCGGTGCTCGCCCGTCAGGACAATCGCCTCAGTCGGGCAGGCATCTTCGCAGTAGCCACAAAAGATGCAGCGAATCATGTTGATTTCATAGGTCTTGGCATAACGTTCGCCAGGGCTGTAACGTTCTTCGTCCGAATTCTCGGCCGCCTCCACCCAGATAGCATCAGCCGGGCAGGATGCCGCGCACAGCGAGCATCCGATACATTTTTCCAGGCCGTTCTCGTAACGCTTCAGTTCGTGACGTCCCTTAAAGCGCTCCTGGAAAGGTTTCATTTCCTCCGGGTACTGAATAGTCACCGGTTCTTCGAGCACATGTTTGAAGGTTGTCTGAAAACCACGAATCAGATTCATACCAGTACTACCCTTTCCAACTTCAGTCTGCGCCGGACGTGCGGGCCGGTTTGCTTTCTGTCTCTACCGGCTCGATGGCTGTTTCGTCTGAGGCTTCAGGGTTTAACGTGGCCAGCCTGTCCAGCACCTTTAAGGTGAACTCATACAGAATGAACGGTACTGCCAGCAGGCCGCCCACCACGTTGAGCGCGGCATAGCCAATGCCACGCCGTTCGCCCGTGATGATGGGATCAAGCTCTTCGGCGTCATCCTCAGCAGATACCCCACGCCCGAACAGCAGGTATGCACCCCCTACGACCACTATGAAGAAGATCGCCCCGGCAATCCCATAGGCAACCGGGCTGCCAAACTGATCGCTGATCACCACCGAAACCGCCGTCCACACCACCGCCAGCAGCGCCAGCGGCAGCATGATCTTCCAGCCGAACTGCATCAGGCGGTCATAACGAATGCGCGGCAGCGTGGCCCGCACCCAGATCATCAGCGCCAGCAGCAGGACAATCTTGCCGATCATGACCAGCGGCCCCAGAATGGGTGCGGTCTGGACCAGCCCAAAGCCGTCCTGATAGCCTCCGAAGAAGGTGGCTGCAACCAGGGCGCTCACGGCGATCATCGACAGATACTCCGCCATCATAAACATGGCGAACTTCATGCCGCTGTATTCGGTCTGATACCCCTGCGTCAGTTCCTGTTCGGCTTCTGGCAGGTCGAAGGGAGCGCGGCTCGTTTCCGCAAACACGGCAATCAGCAGGATGACGGCTGCCAGCGGATTCTGGAACACGTACCATTCCCAGATCATCACCTGACTGTTCATGATATCGCCCAGGCTCATGCTGCCAGCCAGCATAATCGGCACTGCCAGCGACAGACCAAAGCTCAGTTCATAGCTGATCATCTGTGCCGAAGCGCGCAGCCCGCCCAGCATGGCGTACTTATTGTTACTGGCCCATCCTGCCAGCACCATCCCATAGGTGCCCAGGCTGGTAATGCCCAGCAGCCACAGGACGCCCACGTTAGGATCTGCCAGCCCGAGCGGAACCCGGTACCACACATCACCCAGCGACGGCGCGAACCAGGGCACCAGAATGGACGGGCCAATCGGGATCACCCCGAACAGCAGCAGCACCGGCAGAGTCTTGAGCAGCGGCGCCAGGGTGTAAATGCCTTTGTACGCCCCGGAAGGCGTGATATCTTCCTTGAAGATCAGCTTCACACCGTCCGCCGCTGGCTGAAGGAAGCCCAGCGGCCCAACGCGGTTGGGGCCAACACGCTGCTGAAAGAAAGCGATCAGGCGGCGTTCCAGCAGCGTCGTATAGGCGAAGCTGGTCAGCACGATGAAGAAAAACAGCAGCGCGAATACAATCGGCCAGATCGCCTGACAGCCGGCATCATCTGCACAGCTGACGACGTTCATGGTGCGGCTGGCTGGTTCAAAGATGAACCGCAGCGCGCTGTCGCCAAAGGCGAAAATCGCCTGCCAGTTGACCAGCACAAAGGCCAGGCCGTTATAAAGAAGCAGCACCAGCAGGGCGATTGCCAGGAAACGCCGGCTGGCGACCCAGGCAACCAGCAGCACCAGCGGCAGCAGGATCAGAACCTTGCTGACGATGTCAATCGGTGCGACCAGTGTCCCTATAAATGTCAGGAGCGACAGCACCCCGACGAAGATCAGTGCTACAGTGGTCAGTAACCGTCTGATGTCTATTGCCATCTAACTTCCAACCTTACTGCGTTCTGCCACAGTCACTTTAGAAATTTTCCCGGCGGCCAGCGCCAGCGGAACGGCTGTCGTCGTCAGATGACGCGGCAGCGTCGCGGTGCCAGCCGGAATACCTTCATCGACCCGCACCTGCACCTGCACCGCCGGCCCCTGGTCTACCTCGACCTCGACGTAATCGCCGGTGCGTACTTTGAGTCGATCCGCATCTTCTGCGCTCAGGCCCACATACGGGGCCGCCACACGCGGATGCACCAGCGCGCTGGGCCGGAAAGCCCGTTCCCGATTGTATAACCTCGTCACCGGAACCACCAGCATTTTCCCGCGTCCGGCTTTAACAGCCTGCGGGACTGCCGCCTGCCCGGCACTGACAGCCTCGCCCAGATCAGCCGCCGAGGGGATCTGTACCCCCAGGCCGCCCCTGTTCTGGTAGGCGGTGCCGCCATAGTAGACATCATCCCCAATAAGCGGATACTGAACTTCTGTGCGGGCCAGCTCCTGATAGCGGCAGCCTTCAAACGCCGGGATGTTGCGGGTGATATCCAGCATGGTGGCCGCAGCAGAGATTTTGGCTTTGCCCTGCCCGGCGCGTTCCGCCAGACCCATCAGCGCCTGCCACGCTGGCAGAGCTTCGCCCACCGGGCCATGCCCCATATAGAAACGCTGCACCCGGCGCTCGCCGTTGGTGAAGGTGCCATCACGTTCTGCAAAGCTCTGGATCGGCAGGACGATGTCGGCATGATCGCCCAGTTCGTCCTGGAACAGAGTCAGGTTAATCACCGTTTCGGCCTGATCCAGCCACTGCGCCGCTGCCGGGTCATCAAACAACACGTCCGCCTGCGCCACAATCAGGACTTTCGGCGGGCTGGCAACAATCGCCTGGGTGTTTTCCGGCGTGAAGCCCATGTAATACTGTCCCATGCCGTTGGGGCCAGGGAACGGCGACAGCAGGCCGTTATTCGGCTTGCCCACATGTCCGGTTTCGATCAGGAAGTTCGCCGCCGCCTGCATCAGCGCCCGGCTGCCTTCCAGAGTCAGCCCTTCTGCCCCGGCCACAATAATCAGGTTCTCGTGCTGGGCCAGCTTATCGGCCATGGCCGGGTTTTCGGTTCTCAGGTTCGCCATGACCTGCGCAGCGGCGCCAGTGGCATAGCGGAGATGCGAGCTGGCGAAGTCGTCCATGCGGGTGCTGCGCGCATTGGCCACCACCACATAGGCGCCCCGGTTCGCCGCCTGCTTCAGATGCAGCCGCCACATCGGCACCTCTTCTTCGAGGTCCGTCGCGATCACGAGCACCGCGTCACCTTTGCCCAGTTTGCTCAGGTTAGTGCCTTTACCCACGCCGACCTGAGCCACCAGGTCTGCCCCGGCATGAGTCGGCGGCCAGGCGCCCAGTTTGTCGCTGCCCAGGCCAGCCAGAAGCTGGCGCAGCGTGTACAGGTCTTCGTTGCTCATGCCGCTGCCGGCAATAGCGGCCACATCGCCGCCCGCCGCGTTCAGTTTGTCCGCCGCGGCCTGCAGGGCTTCGGCCCATGTGGCGCGTGTATGCCCGATCATCGGATGCTGCTGCCGGTCCTCGCTCATCGAGAAGTGGTGGCCGAAACGGGTCTTGTCCGAAATCCAGATTTCGTTGACATATTCGTTCTGGCGCGGCATCACCCGCTTGATGGCCGTGCGCCCGCCATGATCGCGGTCAAGGCGCGTGCTCAGGCTGATATTCGAGCCTGCGGCATCCCAGGGGCAGATGCTGGGCACTTCGGTCAGTTCCCAGGGGCGCGCCCCAAAGCGAAAATCGGTAGTCGTCAGCGCACCCACCGGGCAGATATCGGTGGTATTGCCGGAAAAGTAGCTGTCGAAGCCGGGATCGCTGTTGGTGATAATCTGTAAGCGGCGGCCGCGCTCGTGGAACGCCAGCACATCATCGCCGACAATTTCATCCTGAAAGCGGATGCAGCGGGCGCACTGGATGCAGCGTTCTTCATCCAGAAAGATCAGATCGCCCAGCGGCACATGCTTATCCAGGCGCATCTTATCGTCATACCGCATGCGCGATTTGCCCGGCCCATGCTCCATCGTCAGGTTCTGCAGCGGACATTCACCGCCCTTGTCGCAGATCGGACAATCCAGCGGGTGGCTCGTCAGCAGAAATTCAAGCACACTTTCCCGCGCCTCGTCCACCTGTGGGGTATCCGTGCGGATCACCAGCCCATCGCTGGTAGTGAACGTACAGGCGGTTTGTAGTTTAGGGAACCACCGCACCTGTGGTTTCCCCTGTTCATCCAGCAGCACTTCGCCAGTAGCACGATCTTTCTGGATGGTGCCTATTTCGACCAGACACATCCGGCACATGCCGACCGGGTCCAGCTTCGGATGATAACAGAATACAGGAATATCGTTGCCAAATCGCTTGGCTGCGTCTACCAGATTCAGCCCGGCAGGCACCTCGTATTCGACCTCATCAATGACAATTTTTACGCTATCAGCCATTCACGCCTCCACAATAGCCGGGCGCATACCCTAAGCTTTTCTTTATGGGTCAGGACTGCCGCTTTTGTTTGCGGGCCAGCCGGCGTTCGGCCCGTTCCAGGCCATACTCCGCCTGATCCCGCAGCACCTGCGACAACAGTCCCCAATCGTCTGTTTCAAACCGGGCGGCGGCAAGCTGAAGCGCCTGTTCAAAATCTATCGCCGCCAGTTCGTATTCGCCCCCCTGCATATACAACTCGCCCCGCAGGACATAATGAGAGGGCACTTCCGGGTCCTGTGCAATCGCCTCCGTCAGTTCTTCCAGCTGCGCGGCGGATGAGCCAGCAAACCAGGCCCTCAGCCATGACCAGAACGAACCCTGTGGCGAATGCGCCTCGTACGCTTCGTCAAGCAGGTCATCGTCTGCCGACTCGACCTGCTCGATCTGCGCATCATCGGTCATGACGGCGTTTTCCTCATCAGAAAACGTCGACATGCGCTAATCTCCAGCCGTTGCCCGAGCACGTCCTGCGCGGCCCTTCGCCGCACCGGCTCTGGCTGCTGGCTTCTTCTCCTCAACTTCCTTCGGCGCAACATGCGCTTCAAAATCTGCCCGGAAATGCTTGACCGTATGGATGATCGGATTGGCCGCAAAATCGCCAAAGGCGCACAACGTCTTGCCGGCCATATTCTTCGCCACGTTATCAATCAGGTTGATATCCTCCGGCCGGGCATCGCCCGCCAGAATACGATCCATCACCTTTTCCAGCCAGTACGTCCCTTCGCGGCAGGGCGTGCATTTGCCGCAGCTTTCGTGCCTGAAGAACTTGGCGACCTTAGACGCTGCCCAGGCAATATCCACGCTGTTATCCATCACGATCACGGAGGCAGACCCCAGAATCGTGTCGATCTTGAGCATGTCCTCATAAGTCAGTGGTGTATCCAGCACTTCCGGCGTGCCCGGCACCACCGGCCCGGACCCCCCCGAAGGCAGGATCGCCTTAATGTTATCCGGATCGCATCCGGCATGATCGACCAGCAGTTCGCGGAATGTGATCCCCAGCGGCAGCTCGTAGTTGCCGGGCCGGGGCACATGCCCGCTGACACAGAAAATTTTCGTGCCGGCGCTCTGCTCCGTCCCGAACTTCTTGAATTCGTCGGCGCCGTTGACGATAATCCAGGGGACATTCGTCAGCGTTTCGACGTTGTTCACCACCGTCGGTTCCTTATACAGACCGCCGCCCTTCTGTGCCGGGAACGGCGGGCGCACACGCGGCTGCCCCAGCAGCCCTTCCAGGCTGTTTAACAGCGCGCTTTCCTCACCACAGATATACGCCCCGGCCCCCAGGTGGGTATATATGTTGCAGTTCCAGCCCGACCCCAGAATATTCTGGCCGATAAACCCGGCGTCGTAGGCTTCCTGAATACGCTCGTCCAGGGCATGGGCGAGGTCCCAGAATTCGCCACGCAGGTAGATATAAACCGCTGTGGCCTGAATCGCATAGGCACAGATCAGCGCGCCTTCGATCAACTGGTGCGGGTTGGTTTCCAGAATTTCGCGGTCCTTAAAGGTGCCGGTTTCACTTTCATCGGCATTGACGGTGACATACTTCACCGGCTCGTTCTGCGGGATAAAGCTCCACTTTACACCCGTAGGAAAGCCTGCACCGCCGCGCCCGCGCAGGTTAGACGCCTTGACCTCATCAATTACTTCAGCAGGCGTCATGCTCAGCGCTTTTTTCAGGCCTTCGTAACCGCCGTTTTCGACATAGACATCGTACTTATGAATATCGGGGATTTCGCGGCCCCTCAGCAAAATATGCATAGGCAAGCCCTACTTTTTACTCGTTGCTTGTTCAATTTCGGCGCGTTTTTCTTCGATGAAAGCCTTCATCTTTTCCATATCCAGGTTTTCCATGTAATGGAAATTGCACTGGAGCATAGGGGCTTTATCGCAGGCCGCAAGACACATCACATGCTCGACAGTAAACAGCCCGTCGTCGGTGGTCTCGCCTTCTTCGATCCCCAGGTAAGCCTTTAGTTCCTTGTGGAATTCATCTGCGCCTTTGAGTGCACAGGGCAGGTCTGTACAGACCTGCAGCCAGTATTTGCCCTTAGGCTTTTCGGAGTACATGGTATAAAAACCGGCGATGGATTTGACCTGAGTCGGGTCCATCTCGCACAGTTCCGCCACTTCCAGCACCGCCTCCGGGCTGATCCAGCCGTATTCTTCCTGGGCGATATACAGCAGCGGCATCACCGCAGAGCGCTTATCGGGATATTTGTCAAAGTGCTTCTGGATGCGCGCCTGGTATTTCTGATCCTTAATCGACATGGCTTTTCCTTAACGATCGCAGTCGCCCAGCACGATATCGACGCTGCCAATGATCGCGACGAGATCTGCGATAAAATGCCCCTGGGTCATAATCGGCAGGGCGCTGATATGCATAAACGACGGGGTCTTGAAATGCATACGGCGCGGCTTTGTCCCGCCGGTCCCGTGCAGATAGCAGCCAATTTCGCCACGCGGGCTTTCGACGGTGACGTAAACTTCTTCATCCGGCACAGAAAAACCCTCTGTCCAGAGCTTGAAGTGATGAATAACCGCTTCCATGCTGCGGCCCAGTTCGCTGCGGGGCGGTGGGACAAATTTACGATTGTCCGAACGGAACGGCCCCGAATCCGTCAGGCGAGACAGGCCCTGTTCCAGAATTTTGACACTCTCGCGCAGCTCACGGATGCGGCACAGAAAACGATCATAAACATCGCCATGTTCGCCCAGCGGCACGTTAAAATCAAAGGTTTCGTAGCCGCTGTAGGGTTCCGCCTTGCGGATGTCCCAGTTGACCCCGCTGCCGCGCAGGCTGGGGCCAGTCACACCCCATGCCAGGGCGACATCCGGTTCGATCACGCCCACACCCTGTGTGCGGTCCAGCCACAGCGGGTTTTTCTCCAGCAGTGCTTCAAAATCGTCGATGACCGGCGGGAAAGTATCCAGAAAACGGCGCAGCGCCGGCTTAAAATCCGGTGTGATATCGCGCCAGACACCGCCAGGGCGAATATAGCTGCCCATCATCCGCTGGCCGGACAGCATTTCCAGCATTTCCAGGATTTTCTCGCGCTCGCGGAAACAGTACAGCAGCACGCTCATCGCGCCAAGATCAATGGCATGGGTGCCCAGCCAGACCATGTGGCTGGAAATGCGCTGTAGTTCCAGCACAATCACCCGGATCAACTGCGCCCGCTCCGGGACATCCAGCCCGGTCAGTTTTTCCACCGCAGAGCAGAAAACCATGTTGTTCGACAAGGGCGAAAGATAATCCGTGCGGTCCGTCAGGGTCACTGCTTTTTCGTAGGTCTTGGCCTCGATATTTTTCTCGATGCCGGTATGCAGAAAGCCAATATCCGGCACAGCCGAAACAATCCGTTCGCCATCGAGTTCGAGCAGCACGCGCAGCACGCCATGTGTACTGGGGTGATGCGGCCCCATATTCAGCAGCATCGTCTCGCCACGAAAGGCCCGTTCAGAAACAAGCCCTTTTAGCTGCTCGATATTGCCTTCCCATCTACCTTCTTCAATGGTGCTGTCTGGCGGTTGTACCAGTGCCATATTTTGCTCCATCTACTCTTCTGCTTTGGGCTTGTGCTTAAGAATTTCTTCGACATTAAACGAGAACTGCACCTGCTCGTACCCCAGCGGGTAATCGCGGCGGTGCGGGTGCCCATCCCAGTCATCCGCCAGCAGCAGGCGCCGCATGTCCGGGTGGCCGCTGAAGTTGATGCCCATCATGTCGAAGATTTCACGTTCCAGCCAGTTTGCCGCCGGCCAGATTGTCGTCACGGTGGGAACCTCCGGTTCCTCTTCCGGCACGAATACCTTCAAACGCAGGCGGCGGTTATACAGCATCGAATACAGATGATACGACACGCCAAAGCGTTCTGGCCGGTTGTATTCCGGATAATAATCCACCGCGCTGATATCTGACAGGAAGTTGTATACCAGGCCTGTGGTATCGCGCAGGTATTGAGCCACCTGCGCGATCTTCGCCCGGTCAATGATCAGCGTGGTTTCGTTACGGAACAGTTTAACGTTCAGCAGCGCGTCCGGTATCGCCGCCTGCACGGCTTCTACCGGGTCTTGTGCAGGAGGAATTTGCATGGTTGCTGTGCCCTTCTATGCCCAGTCCGCGATGGTTTCGCTCTGAACCTTCTGGTGCAGAGTGATGATACCATGCAGAAGCTGCTCCGGGCGCGGCGGGCACCCCGCCACGTAAACATCCACCGGGATAATTTCATCGACGCCCTGCACCACGGCATAATTGTTGTACACGCCGCCGCAGGAGGCACAGTCGCCCATCGCGATCACCCATTTGGGTGATGCCATCTGGTCGTAAAGCTGGCGCACGACTGGCGCCATCTTGCGCACCACTCGTCCGGAAACAATCAGCAAATCCGCCTGACGTGGGGTCGCACGATTTAACTCCATGCCAAAGCGAGCCATATCATAGTTCGACGCCTGCGTGCTCATATATTCGATGGCGCAGCAGGCCAACCCGAACAGCAGCGGCCACATGGCCCCTGTACGCGCCCAGTTCACTGCCTGATCGAGCGTCGTGGTGACAACACCCAGATTACCGAGTTTAGAAGTTACTCCCATTCTAACGCTCCAGACTTCCACTCGTAGATAAGACCAACAGTAAGGATAAGCGTAAACACGCCCATGGTTACAAGACCATAAACCGCAAGATCTCTAAAGATGACGGCCCAGGGGAGAAAGAAGATCACTTCGATATCGAACAGGATAAACAGCACCGCCACAAGGTAAAAATGGACTGGCAGACGGCGTGTCCCTGGTCCGATCGGCTTCATCCCACTCTCGTAAGGGGCCGCCTTGCGCGCTGACGGACGTTGTGGCCCAAAAATGCGCGAGATAAAAAGGATGAGGAGCGAAACAAGGAGGGATATAACAAACAGCGCCGTGATAGGTGCGAAGGCTTCAAGCGCCATAACTTTCTCCACCCGATTGTTCAATTTGGAGCAAATAAGAATGACCAAAGATTAGCATATCTCAAACCCAGTGTCAAATATAACCTATGCCTGGAATTTCGGAAATGAAACACCAGATTTTCACCTGTTATGTTCCTATTTTACAGGCGTTAAGTTTGCCCTTCTATGCCTTAAGTAGGATTACACAGACTCTCATGCCGTTCTTACGAATATACGGATTGTGCACCGCGCAAAGTATAAAAAGAAGCAAGTCGGATAGTCGCCCTTGCTTCTTTATTCAATCAGTGACCGCTACATTTCAAGGTAGTCGCGCAGTTGGCGGCTTCGGGTCGGATGCCGCAGTTTACGCAGCGCCTTGGCCTCGATCTGACGGATACGCTCCCGCGTTACGCCGAAATGTTTGCCGACTTCCTCCAGCGTATGATCCTGCCCATCCTGCAGGCCGAAGCGCATTTCCAGCACCTCGCGCTCACGCTCGCTAAGCACACCCAGCGCAGAGCGAATCTGTTCCTTCAGAAGTTGGCGGCTGGCAGCATCCACCGGCCCCATGACGTTATCATCCGGGATAAAGTCACCCAGCAGGCTGCTGTCCTCCTGCCCAATCGGCATTTCCAGGCTCATGGGTTCCTGGCTGATGCGCATGATCTTGCGGACCTTCTGGGCGGCGCGGCGCAGCTTGCGCTGCAGGCCGGCGTCCATGCGAATCCCCTCTTTACGAATCTGCTTGATCGCCGCTGTTTCTTCCGGCGTCAGGAAATCCATTTCCAGCGCGATCTGCTCGGCGCTGGGTTCGCCGCCCAGTTCCTGAATCAGATTGCGCTGCACGCGCATCAGGCGGTTGATCGTTTCGACCATATGCACCGGGATACGGATCGTGCGCGCCTGGTCGGCAATCGCCCGGCTGATCGCCTGCCGGATCCACCATGTGGCATAGGTGCTGAACTTGTAGCCTTTGGTGTGGTCAAACTTCTCCACGGCGCGCAGCAGGCCGATATTGCCTTCCTGAATCAGATCCAGGAAATTGATCCCCCGGCCCATATAGCGCTTGGCCACACTGACCACCAGCCGCAGGTTAGCCCGGGTCAGGGCTTCAGTCGCCAGGATGGCCTTCTGCTCGATCATGTCAAAACGATCCGGCAGGTCTTCCAGCGCCTCCTGGTCTTCGGCCAGCTTGGCCCGGAATTCCTTAGCAGAGGGCAGCACCCCATGCTGTTTGTAATACTGGCGGATGTAAATCTGCTCCTCAAAGGGCAGCAGATAAACGCCCTGCATCACCCCGAACAGCCGCCGGGCCAGTTCGGTCCAGGGTTCATCGCGGCCCCAGTCGCGCTGGTGCAGATATTCGCGGATGTAGGACACGCCGTTGACATCCCACGTATCCTGAATCAGCATCACTTCGTCCACGACTTTGGTAAATTCCGGCACCTGCGCATGAAAGGCATCCACACCTTCCAGCACGTCCTGCCAGTCCCGGCCCAATTCCTCATAGACAAGCTCAATCACGCGGTCGGGCGCCGGCAGGCCCGGGTCGTCGTTTTCATCGCTCAGGCTGGAAAGCGAATCAATCACGTTCTGAAGCTGATGCTCCGCAGCGATATGGATGCTCAGCCAGGTTTCGCGGTTAGTATCCAGCAGCGGCACCTGTCCGATTTCCTTCAGGTACATCCGCACCGGGTCATCCGCCATCGACAGCGCCTCGAAGCCCTCGTCCTCGTCAAAGTCATCTTCGAGGTCTTCCAGTTCGTCTTCGTCCGGCTCCAGAACATCCAGCATTTCGGAGCGACTGCTGCCCTTGCTCACGCTCGGGACCGTATCGTCCTCGTCGTCTTCTTCGTATTCTTCGTCTTCTTCATATTCGTCCGCGCTGTCATTCACCGCGAGCTTCTTTGGCGGACGTGTTTCGGCTGCTTTTCGTTTTCGTGCCATGTTTATTCACAATCAACTCGACTAAAATCCGGAAATTGGGTGCGCGGAAAATAAACCGATGGATGTGTGTCTTTCAGTATACCTGTCTGATCTGAAGCTGCAATTCCGAATCGATCAATCGCTTGGCAACAATGGATAAACGAATTTTATCGCGCAGGGCCACCTGCTGGTCGGCATCAGCCTCCATCATCAGAAAGTAGAGTTCCTCACGTTCCTGCTCGATGCGCTGGAGGCGCAGGCGCAGCGCATTCTTCACCAGTTCCGGCCCACGATCAACCGGCGCGGCCTGTTTCAGCATAGTAGCCAGGTCCGCAGAAAGACCATGCCGCAGACGCGGGCGCAGACGCTCCATATCCGACAGCAGGATATCCTGCTCCAGCACCTGCCACAGCGTATCATCCAGATTCAGCCTCAGGTAATCAATCGGCATAAATTCATCCTGATCCAGCGCAGCCAGCAGCACTATCATCAGCATACGGTAATCGCTGTGGCTAAAATCCGCTGCGCCAAAATCTGCCAGCGGTCCATTCAGAAGGACAGCCTCCCCCTGTGCCAGTTCCCGAAACTTACGGTTGATCTGGTAAATCAGATCCGGTTCCTGCAGCAGCCCGCCCAGACAGTCCGCCTCCCAGCGGGCGGCATCGCGCACAGAGCGCGGCGGCGCGGCGGGCCGGGCTGGTGCAGCAGGCATCAGGTCGTCAGGTTCGTCGGGCGGAGCATCAGCGTCCTGATATTCCAGCGGCGGCAGTTCTGGCGGGGCTTCATCGCGAAAGCGGCGCGGCGGGCGGGCCTGTTCGATGCGCTGCTGTTCCGCCGCCAGCGCCATCAGCGCGTTTTCAGGAATCCGCAGCCGCATCGCCAGCTTCTGGATGTTATCCTGGGTGTACAGGTTGTTTTCAGAAGCCACCAGAATTGGCAGCAGCCGCCGGGCCGCCGCCTCGCGTTCCTGCACACTCGGGTTTGCAGGCAGCGCCGCCGCTTCCATGTCGATCACAAAATCCGCCACTGGCACCGCAGATTCTACCAGCGCGGGCCATTCCTCCGGCGCTTCGCGGATCAGATCGTCGGGGTCCTTCGCGCCCGGAATCTGCAAAATGCGGATATCCACTGCCAGCTTGCCGGTGTAGTCGGCCTGCAGCGCGGCCCGTGCCACCTCCAGGCTGCGCATGGTGGCGTTCTGTCCGGCGGCGTCCGCATCCAGCGCCAGAATGATCTTCTTCGCCCAGCGCGGCGCCAGCATCCTGAGCTGAGGTTCCGTCATGGAGGTGCCCATCTGCGCCACGACGTTCAGAAAACCGGCCTGATGCGCCTGGATCGCATCCATATAGCCTTCAACGATGATCGCTGTGCCTTCGTCACGAATCGCGCGTTTGGCCCGGTCCAGCCCGAACAGCACCCGGCTTTTATCGAACAGCGCGGTCTGGGGGGAATTGAGATATTTGGGGTTGTCGTCTGCAGAAAGCGCCCGTGCTCCATAGCCGATCACCCGACCCCGTTCGTCGCGGATCGGGATAATCAGGCGGTTGCGGAAGTAATCATAAACCCGGCCCGCATCGCTGCGGCGCACCAGCCCCACCTCAAGCAGGTCGTCTTCGGCATAGCCCAACTGCGTCAGGTGTTCCAGCGTCACCTGCCAGCCATCCGGCGCATAGCCAATGCCGTAGGTCAGGATCGTCTCCTCAGTAAAGCCGCGCTGATCGTGTACATAACTCAGCACATCCTGATGATGCAGAAGCTGCTCGTGGAAAAAATCGGTTGCCGCCTGAGCCAGCCCGCGCAGCGCATCCAGCCGTTCCGCCTGCCGCTGCTGCTCTGCGGTCTGCTGCTGGACCTGCACCCCCGCCAGTTTGCCCAGTTCCTGCAGCGCCTCGGCAAAGTTCCAGCCATGATACTTCTGGGCGAAGCTGAAAATATCGCCACCTTCGGCGCAGCTTCCAAAACAGCGCCAGGTCTGTGTATCCGGGTTGACAACAAAGGAAGGCGTCTTTTCGCTGTGGAACGGGCACAGGGCTTTATAGGTGCGCCCGGCCCGCTTGAGCGGCACAAACTGCTGTATATAACTGATGATATCCAGCCGGGATTTAACTTCGTCGGTAACCGACATGTGCCCCCAACCTCGCTCTTTATGCGTGAATTATAAGGATGCGCCGCCAGACATGCAACTCAGAGCATCCCCCGGGCTGGTAAGCAGCGGAGCATCCTGCACACGAAATGATGCAGGATGCTCTGCGCGATAGTCCTTGCAGAATGTCTGAAGAATCAGAACCCACTCAACTGGCTGAGGTCGGCTCGCCCCTGCTGCATCCGGCTGATGGCCTGCAGCAGCCCCAGGCGGTTATGCCGTACGGTTTCATCCTCCACGTTGACCATCACATGATCGAAGAAGTCCGTCACCTGCGGGATGATTGGCTCGAATGCGCTGAGGAAAGCATCCACGCTGCCGGTATTATCCAATTGCGCCGCCGCGTTCTGATAGACTTCGTAAAGCGCCTTTTCCTGTGGCTCTGCCAACGCCGCCGGGGCAACTTCATGCTGCGCAGATTCCCCGCGCGTGATGCGCACACAACGGGCAAAGCTGTCCAGAATACTCGCCCAGTCTGGCCGCTTCACCCATTCGGTCAGTTCCTGCGCTGCCACCAGCGCCCGGTAAGGGTTGGCCGATTGTTCTGCCAGCACCGCCGCCAGCACATCCGCCGCCCATCCCTGATCCGCCAGCCACACCTGCAAACGCCCGCCGATAAATTCCAGCACCTGCCGGCGCGCCTGATCGGATACCTCGACAGGCTGCGCCGCCGCCACCTGATCGACCAGCAGAGTCAGGTCAGCATCCCACTGGCGGTCAATCATGATCTGGATAATGCCCAATGCCGCGCGCCGCAGGCCATACGGGTCGGCCGTCGATTTTGGCGCCAGCCCTACCCCAAACAGACCAACCAGGCTGTCCAGCCGGTCCGTCAGCGCCAGCAGTGCGCCGGGCGTACTGGCAGGCAGGGCATCGTCTGCGCCGCGTGGCTGCCAGTGTTCAAAAATCGCATCAGCGACATCCGGCGGATACCCGTTCAGCAGGGCATATTCGCGGCCCATCACCCCCTGCAGCGAGGTCATTTCCACCACCATATGGGTGGCAAGGTCGGCCTTGGCCAGATGCGCCGCCCGCTGTGCCACCGCCACAGCCGTCGCGCTGACCCCCAGCGCACTGCCGATCATCTCCACCATCGAGGTTACTCGCTGGTTCTTGTCCAGCATCGACCCCAGCTTTTCCTGAAATGTCAGCGTCGCCAGTTGGGGCAGATATTCCTCCAGCGGCTGTTTGATGTCTTCCTTATAGAAGAAGTCTGCATCTGCAAAGCGCGCCCCCAGCACATGCTCGTTGCCTGCGATCACATTCTCCAGATGCTGGTCATCGCCGTTACGCACGGCGATAAAGTACGGCATTAGCCGCCCGTTCTGATCTTCCAGGGCGAAATAACGCTGGTGCTTGCGCATCACCGTCACCAGCACATCGCGCGGCAGCGCCAGGTACGTCTCCTGGAAGGTCCCGCGCAGGGCCGTCGGTACTTCGACCAGATTGGTGACTTCCGCCAGCAGGCCGGGATCATCCGGAATGCGCGCCCCCACCTCAGCCGCCAGCGCGGTAATCTGTTCGACAATTGCCGCCCGCCGCGCCTCGTGGTCCAGCAGGATTTTCTGATCCTGCATATGCCGGAAATAATGCGCCGCGTCGATCACTTCCCGTTCTGGCGATCTGTACTGCCGCGTGCCGCGTGTCCGGTTACCGCTGACCAGCCCGGCATATTCAAAGGGAATCACCAGCTTGCCGAACAGCGCCACAATCCAGCGGATAGGCCGCGAGAAAGCGATGCCGCTGGCGTTCCAGCGCATGGATTTACCAAAGGAAATACCGGCGATCAAACCCGGCAGCGCCTCCGCCAGCACCTCTGTGGCCGGGCGGCCTGCGGTGCGCACCAGCGCGACCACATACTCACCGCCATCGATCTGCTCCACCCGCAAATCCTCAACGCTGACGCCCTTGCCCCGTGCAAAACCCTGGGCGGCCTGGGTTGGCTTGCCATCGGCATCAAAGGCGCGGTTGGCAGGCGGTCCTTTCTCAATCTGTTCCACATCGGTCTGCCGGGGCGCCAGATTGTGGACATGTACCACCAACCGGCGCGGCGTGGCATAGACCCTGATCTCATCATGCGACAAACGCAGCTCATCCAGCAGCCTGCCAGCCGATTGCTGAAGCTGCGACAGCGCACCATCCACATCGCCGGCGGGCAGTTCCTCCACCCCGATTTCCAGCAGAAAATCTGCCGGGGCGGTGGGTGGTTCGGGCATAGCGGACAGCGCGGGCACGGGTGGCGCATCCCATAGGTGATTTTTGATCGGGTGGCCCTTTTCCTCACGCTGGGCGGCAAAGGCCTGGGCGACATCGCGCGTCTGGTTGCGCATGCGGCGGAAATAACTGGCACGTTCCGTCACGCCAATGGCGCCGCGTGTATCCAGCACATTAAACAGGTGGCTGCACTTCAGCACATAATCATAAGCCGGGATGACCGCCCCGGCGGCCAGTGCGCGCCTGCTTTCGTTTTCGTAAAAGTTGAAGGTCTGCTTGAGGCCCTCGACATCGCCAATTTCAAAATAGTAGCGGCAGTGTTCAATCTCGCTTTGCAGGTACACATCGCCATAGCTCAGGTCGCCCACCCAGTCGATATCCCACACCGCATCCTTGTCCTGCAGGGCCAGCACGATTCGTTCGATGCCATAGGTAATTTCGACAGACACCGGGTTCAGTTCCAGCCCGCCAGCCTGCTGAAAGTAGGTGAACTGGGTAATCTCCTGCCCGTTCAGCCACACTTCCCAGCCAAGGCCCCAGGCCCCCAATGCCGGGCTTTCCCAGTTATCCTCGACAAAGCGGATGTCCTGCTCCTCCGGGTTGAGGCCCAGCGCCCGCAGCGAATCCAGATAAATCTCCTGGGGGTTGCCGGGGTCCGGCTTGAGGATGACCTGATACTGGTAGAACATCTGCATCCGGTTCGGGTTCTCGCCATAACGCCCATCATCTGGCCGGATGCTCGGCTCGACATAGGCCACACGCCAGGGTTCCGGCCCCAGCACGCGCAGCAGGGTCGCGGGGTTGTTGGTCCCGGCGCCTACCTGGATATTATAAGGATTCCACAGCACGCAGTCCTGGGCGGCCCAGAATTCATTGAGCTTTAGAATCACATCCTGAAAACTTAGAGGTTTCGACATTTTCCGTCCCGATCAGTGTGTACTCTGGCGGTCATGGCCTGTATTATAAAGGATGGGGCACGATTATCGAGGGGCGTATTTACCCCGCGCAAACAACAGGCCCCTCACAGCCGCCGCTAAAAAGCGTGCAGAAATCTTAACATCGTTCCTCGTAACGTGGGTACGATTTAAGGGTTTTAACTGGTGTACGAGAGAATTGGATTGTGATGCGAACACCCTGGAAGCGCGATAACAAATCTCAGGACCTGACCGCCCTGGCAGATACCGAACTGGTCGAACTGGCGAAAAGCAATCAGGAAGCATTCGGAATCCTTTACGAACGCTATCTGCAAAAGATTTACAACTACATCTACTATCGCACCGGCAATCATCATGATGCCGAAGACCTGACCGCGATGGTCTTTTACCGGGCGATGGGCCATATCCAGAATTATACGGAACGCGGCATCCCTTTTCAGGCCTGGTTGTATCGCATCGCGCATAATCTGGTCGCCAACTGGCACCGGGACCGGGGGCGGCGCAAGATTATCCCCCTGGAGGAATATATTGGCCCCGGCCCTCAGATGGAAGCACCGGACCAGTACACAGAAACTGAAGAAGAGCGGGAAATTCTGCTGGAAACCATCCGCCGCCTGCCGGCAGAACGCCAGCAGTTATTGATTTTGAAATTTATTGAAAAAATGCCCAACGCTGAAATTGGCCAGATTATGGGACGCACCGAAGGCGCGGTCAAATCGCTCTATCATCGCACCCTTAGTGCCCTGCGGGAAGAACTGAATCTTCGCCTGCACCAGAGCCAGATCACCAATCAAAAAGGTTAACCTATCGCCATGACCGACCCGAACCTGTCTGATGTGAAAATGCAAAATCTTCTTACCGAGATGACCGACATCCTGCTGACGGGTGAAGGTGATCTGGACGCGCTGCTTGAACAGTACAGCCTCAGTTCGGGGGATATGCAGGAGATTGTGAAGCTGCTGAACCAGCTGGATAAGGTGCTGGTTCCGGTACAGCCTTCTGACCGCTTTGCACAGCGCCTGCATCAGGATTTGCTGGCCACAGATGGCACCAATGTGCTGGTGCGGGTGCGGCGCCTGCCGCCCAGGGTGCAGATTGCCGCGGGCCTGGCGCTGGTGGCTGGTTTTATGTTCTTCTCGCGGCGTCATTTTAACAGCGATGCCCGTCAGGAAAAGCAGCACAAACGCGCCGCCGCCCAGTAAGCTGTCTCGTCAGGCCGCCTTCCCATGAGGGCTGGCCTGTGTTCATGCCGAGCCGCCGCTGAACCACTGTTGACAAAGTGGTCCAGGTTTGTATATAATGCTTGTTCGCAAACCTCTATAAACTGTCTCTACTCTAATGGGATTGAGTACTCAATATCATACCCTAAACCCCTATTCCGCAGAGAGTTGCCATACTCCTGTCGGTCTGTTGTCAATCCAGCTCGTTATAGTAAATTGAGGAGCGGCGCCCTGTGCAACTGAGAGATCGTATTAAAAATTACGCCCGAACTCCACATGTGCTGGAGTTGCCATCACTCATCGAAGTGCAGCTTGCATCTTTCCAGTGGTTCTGTGAGCAAGGGTTGGCGGAGCTGTTTGATGAAATCAGCCCGATCGAGAGCTTTAACGGACAGCTGAAACTTTATCTGCCCGGCAACAGCCCGGAGGCTCAGGAATTTGGCCTGAGCTACTGGTTTGAAGAACCCAAATACAGCGAGGAAATCTGCCTGGAGCGCGATATGTCCTATGCCGCGCCCCTGTATGTGCGGGTGGCGCTGGTCAACCGGGAAGCCGGCGAAGAGGTGATGATTTCGGACATCTTTATGGGCGACTTCCCGCTGATGACCGAAAAAGGCACCTTCATTATCAACGGTACAGAGCGCGTGGTGGTCAGCCAGCTTATTCGCTCGCCCGGCGTTTACTTCGATGCCGAAGAAGACCGCACCACCGGGCGCCGTCTGGCAACCGCCAAGCTGATTCCGGATCGTGGCGCGTGGATGGAGTTTGAAACGCGCAAAAACGATTACCTCACCATTAAATTTAACCGTAAACGTACGGTGCCGATCACGATTCTTCTGCGTGCGCTGGCCGCCGTCGATGATGGCAGATCAGAGGAAGAGTGGCCCGTCCACACCGGCAGCGACGAAGAACTGCTGGCGCTGTATGCTGATATCGACACCGACCCGGATCGTCAGTTTATCGCCAGTTCCATCCGGGCCGAACCAGTCTGGGATCTGAAAAAAGACCAGACCATTGCAGAAGCCGCGCTGCTGGAATTCTACCGCCGCATGCGCCCGGGCGACCCGCCCACGCTGGAAAACGCGCGCGAATATCTGGAAAGCCAGCTTTTCGACCAGCGCCGTTATGATCTGGAGCGTGTGGGGCGCTATAAACTGAACCAGCGCCTGCAGATTGATCGTACCGTGCCGCGCACCGTGCGCACCGTCACCAAGCTGGACATCGTCAAGCTGGTCGAGCGCATGATTGCGATTAACAACAACCAGGCCAATCCCAACGACATCGACCACCTGGGCAACCGCCGCGTCAAGACGGTGGGCGAACTGATCCAGAACAAGCTGCGTATTGGCCTGCGCCGGACTGAGCGTGTGGTCAAGGAACGCATGTCCATTCGCGAATCCGAAAATCTGTCGCCTGTCGCGCTGATCAACATCCGCCCGGTGGTGGCGGCCATCCGCGAATTCTTCGGGTCCTCGCAGCTTTCGCAGTTCATGGAACAGACCAACCCGCTGGCGGAACTGACCCACAAGCGCACCCTTTCTGCCCTTGGCCCTGGCGGCCTGCGCCGCGAGCGTGCCGGGTTTGATGTGCGCGACGTGCATCACAGCCATTACGGGCGCATCTGCCCGATTGAAACCCCGGAAGGCCCCAATATCGGGCTGATCGGGCGTCTGGCAAGCTATGGGCGCGTCAATGAGTACGGTTTCATCGAAACGCCTTACCGCGAGGTCATCAAGTTCCTGTCGCCGGGTGATGATGAGATTATCGGGCGCATGGTGCGCGATGATGTTGAGGACGACAAGGGCAACCTGCTGGCCGAAGAAGGCGATGTCATTGACCGCGAACTGGCCGGCAAATTCAGCAAGGCCGGCATTGAAAAAGTGCCGATCATGCCGTTTGTGACAGATAAGTTTGTGTATCTGTCTGCAGACGAAGAGGATAACTTCGTTATCGCACAGGCCAACGCCAAGCTGGATGACATGATGCAGTTTGTCAACCGGCGCGTTTCTGCCCGCTATAACCAGCATTTCGCGGTTGTACCCGTGCAGCGTATTGATTATATGGATGTGGCCCCCCGGCAGATCGTCGGCATCAGCGCGGCGCTCATTCCCTTCCTGGAACATGACGACGCCAACCGCGCCCTGATGGGGTCCAACATGCAGCGCCAGGCCGTACCCCTGCTGAAGCCGGATGTACCGATTGTCAGCACCGGTATGGAAAACCAGGCCGCCTATGACAGCGGTCAGGTGCTGGTGGCAGATGAAAACGGCGAAGTGATCGGCGTGCAGGGTGATCGTATCACCGTGCGCACGGACCAGGGCGACGAGCGGGTTTACCGCCTGCGTAAATACAACCGCTCTAACCAGTCGACCTGTATCGACCAGCGCCCGGTAGTCTTCAAGGGCCAGCATATCCGCAAGGGTGAAATCATTGCGGATAGTTCATCCACAGATCATGGCAACCTGGCCCTGGGCCACGATGTTCTGGGGGCGTTCCTGTCCTGGGATGGCGGCAACTACGAAGACGCGCTGCTCATCAGCGAAGACCTGCTGCGTCAGGATAAGTTCACCAGCATCCATATCGAGAAGCACGAAATCGAAGCACGTGATACCAAGCTGGGGCCGGAAGAAATCACCTACGATATCCCTAACGTTGGTGAAGACGCGCTGAAGGACCTGGACGAATTCGGTATCGTCCGCATCGGTGCGGAAGTCGGCCCGAATGATATTCTGGTCGGTAAGATCACACCTAAGGGCGAAAAGGAACTCAGCCCGGAAGAAAAACTGCTGCGTGCCATCTTTGGCGAAAAGGCGCGGGAAGTGAAAGACTCCTCGCTGCGCCTGCCCCATGGCGATTCCGGTAAGGTGGTCGATGTGAAGGTGTTCACACGCGAAGAACATCGCGACCTGCCCGCCGGGGTGGAAAAAATGGTGCGGGTCAGTGTGGCGCAAAAACGCAAGCTGACCGTCGGCGATAAAATGGCCGGGCGTCACGGGAACAAGGGCGTTATTTCCAAGATCGTGCCGATTGAGGACATGCCTTACCTGGAAGATGGCCGCCCGATTGAGATCATCCTGAACCCGCTGGGCGTGCCGGGCCGTATGAATATCGGTCAGGTACTGGAAATGCACCTGGGCTGGGCCGCAGAAAAGCTTGGCTTCCGCGCCCTGACGCCAGTGTTCGACGGCGCCCGCGAGCTTGAAATTCAGGCAGAGCTGGGCCGCGCCTGGATGATCGACCGGGCCTGGGACGAAATCACCGAACGGGCCTGGGAATGGATCAAGCAGTTCAACTATGATCCGGAAGAACTGGAAGACGAAAACGAAGTCCGCCGCCTGTACATCCATGAATGGCTGGGGCAGCGCAGCGACTATGAAGTCGAACTGCTGATTACGGACGAAGTGTATGCCCGCCGCGCCGTGCTGCGCGAATGGCTGCGCGAAAAAGGCTTTTACCCGGATGACGTGGTCTTGTTTGAAACCGAGGGCATGACCCTGGACGAACGCGCCGAGCGCGATACCAAAGCCTTTGATGTCTCCCTGCGGCTGTGGATACAGTGGGCGGATCCTGAAATAAACGTGCCGGAAGATGTGACCGGCAAAGACCTGCTGAAATATGCTGATCGTGCCATGTTCCGCACCGGCAAAGTGGTGCCGCAGTATGGCAAGCAGGTCCTGTATGATGGCCGCACCGGCGAACCCTTTGATCGCCCGGTGACTGTCGGTCTGATGCACATGCTCAAGCTGGCGCATCTGGTCGAAGACAAGGTCCACGCCCGCTCCACCGGCCCGTACAGCCTGGTGACCCAGCAGCCGCTGGGCGGTAAGGCACAGTTCGGCGGCCAGCGCTTCGGCGAAATGGAAGTGTGGGCGCTGGAAGCCTATGGCGCAGCCTATACGCTTCAGGAAATGCTCACGGTCAAATCTGACGATGTTCAGGGCCGTGTGAAGACCTACGAGGCGATTGTCAAAGGTGAGCCGATTGAGGAACCGGGCATCCCGACCAGCTTCCGCGTGCTGGTGAAGGAACTGCAAAGCCTGGGGCTGGCCGTCGAGGCCATTGCCGAAGGCGGCGAGGTGATCCGGTTTGGCAAGGAAGACGAGAAAACCCGTCAGCCGCGCCTGAACACGGGCCTGCTCAGCCTGGCCGGCGATACCAGCCAGGACTGACCCACCGCAGATCAGTAAATCCGTATACCCTAAGGGACGCCGCCGTGCGTCCCTTTTTGTTTTGCCGCGCAGCCCACGACCCTGCTCGCAATAAAGATCGTTTGTGCTATTATTTATCTGCACATTCTATTGCACATCCTCAGGAAGGATCAGCGATGATTCGCAACGTCAACGCGGTGGTGCTGTTCGTGGAAGACCTGGACCGGGCGATGCAGTTCTACCGGGACAAGCTGGGCCTCGACGTCGTCTTCAGCGATGAGGTGTCGTTCGCCTTTCATCTGGAAGGGCAGGATTTTGCGCTGGTCAGGCTGTCCACAGGCATGTAGATGCTTAATGAGGAGGTGCTTCAGCAGAGCGCAGGCCGCCGCGTGATGATGTGCGCCGATGTGGAGGACGTGGATGCCGTCCATGCGGCCTT
>CAZQIY010000009.1:43928-99238 GCA_964593565.1 uncultured Anaerolineaceae bacterium | reverse complement strand
AAGACCTGCGCCGGATGCGCCGCCGGATGCAGATGATCTTCCAGGACCCCTATGCTTCGCTCAACCCGCGTATGTCTGTCGGGCGCATCATCAGCGAACCGCTTCGCATCCACAATATCATGGGCAGAAAAGAGCAGGAAGAATTTGTGGCTTCGCTGCTGGAACGTGTGGGCCTGAACCCGTTCTACATCAACCGTTACCCGCACGAATTTTCCGGTGGGCAGCGCCAGCGTATCGGCATTGCCCGCGCCCTGGCCCTGGAACCGAGCTTCATCGTCGCGGATGAACCTATCTCCGCCCTGGATGTTTCGATTCAGGCGCAGGTGGTCAATCTGCTGGAAGACCTTCAGGAAGAACTGAACCTGACTTACCTGTTTATTGCCCACGACCTGAGCATGGTGCGCCAGATCTGTGATCGTGTGGCGGTGATGTACCTGGGTAAAATCGTGGAACTGGCCCCTTCGGATGAGCTGTACGAAAATCCGCTGCATCCTTACACACAGGCACTGCTTTCTGCGGTTCCCGTGCCAGACCCGATCAAGGAAAAGAAGGCACAGCGCATTATTCTGACGGGTGATGTGCCCAGCCCGGCCAACCCGCCGCCCGGCTGCAACTTCAACACGCGCTGCCCGGTGCGGTTTGATCTGTGCTACGAAGAACCTGACCCGGCGCTGGTCGAGGTGACCCCCGGTCATTTTGTGGCCTGCCACCGCGCGTTATGATCAGGGGCGAGTACAGACTCGCCCCTTTTCCTCTGCATGATGGCCCCTAACGCTGGCGATGCAGCCTGATACGCCGGCGCCAGTCATGCGGCCACAGATGCTGGCTTCTGAACATATCAAGCTGCCGGCACTTCAGACGGTGTGGGCGCTGTTCGCCCATTCTGCGGCTCTCATACAGGCTGTCTTCATACGTCATCGCCTTGCGCTTCATCCACCGCCGAGCAAATTCGGACTGGGGCAGCATTGGGCGCCTTGCAGTGCGCGTCACAGGCTTCGCCCCACCTGCCTGCCGGGGATAGGCTGTAGGGTAATCTGGCAGACGGGCAACGGGGCGCAGCATCACGCGTCCCCTGCGGATCACCGCCTGACTGACCTGGATCGTGATCAGGATAAAGAAGAGCAGGGCGAAAAAACCGCTGAAAAAAAACAGGCTGAGCACGGCCGCATAATCATAGCCGCTGCTGAAGCTCTGCCGCAGGGTGGTCAGGAAGATGCCGGACAACACAACACAAACGATAAAACCGAGAACATTCATTATTGTTGGCATGCTGCACCCCCTTTCTTATGTTTATTTTTAATAACTATATTGTCTTGAGGATAACCGAAATCCACTGCTGTGTACCCCTAATATCAGGGGGAGCAGGTGCAGGGTTGAAAGAGCCTTGTCGCTGTCGCGCTGTCGCGCTATAGTTATGATGATATTCATCTTCTTTATTCGGCTGAGGAAAGCACTATGACAGAGATCAATAACCGAGGCTACGCCCACCCCGAGATGCTGGTTTCCACAGACTGGGTAGCCCAGCACCTGGACGACCCTGATGTGCGCATTGTGGAATCTAACGAAGACCCCCTGCTGTATCCCTCCGGCCATATCCCCGGCGCGGTACAGGTGGACTGGACCACAGACCTGAACGATCCGCTGCGGCGCGATTATCTGCACCGCGACGGCTTTGAAAGCCTGATGTCGCGTATCGGTGTGACGCCGGAAACCACCGTGGTGTTTTATGGCGACAAGAACAACTGGTGGGCCAGCTATGCCTTCTGGGTGTTCCAGTTATTCGGGCACAAAAACGCCCGTATTATGGATGGCGGGCGGCTGAAGTGGGAAAAAGAAGGCCGCGAGATGACCCGCGAGGTGCCGTCGTATCCGTCCACGCAGTACAGCGCGCAGGAACGCGACGACGAGAAAATCCGGGCCTTCCGCGATGAAGTGCTGTCGCATGTCAACGCGGGCAAGCCGCTGGTCGATGTGCGCAGCCCGCAGGAATTCAGCGGTGAACTGCTGCACATGCCCAATTATCCCCAGGAAGGGGCGCTGCGCGGTGGTCATATCCCCGGCGCGAAGAACGTCCCCTGGAGCCAGGCAGTCAACACTGAAGATGGCACCTTCAAATCTGCCGACGAGCTGCGGGCCATCTATGAACAGCAGCAGGGACTCAACCCGCAGGATGACATTATCGCCTACTGCCGCATCGGCGAGCGCAGCAGTCATACCTGGTTCGTGCTGACTTACCTGCTGGGCTATCCTCAGGTGCGTAATTACGACGGAAGCTGGACGGAATGGGGCAATCTGGTTAACGTGCCAATTGAGAAATAGCTGACGAGAAATAGCTGATGATTCCGCAGAAACTTCAGGAAGTGCTGGAAGACTTTTCGTTCATCACAGACCGCAACGAACGCGCGGATTATCTGATCGAGATGGCGGATCGCTTTCCCGAAGTCAGGGTATCGCCCGAAATCGCACAGCAGCCCTACGACGAGGCGCATAAAGTGCCTGCCTGCGAAAGCGAGGCCTATGTGTGGGCGCTGGATAACCCGGATGGCACCCTGACCTACCGCTTTGACGTGATTAACCCGCAGGGGTTATCCGCCATGGCCATGTCCGTCATACTGGATGAATGCTGCTCTGGCGCCCCGCTGGAACAGGTGGCCGCTGTGCCGACAGACATTGTCTTCCGGATCTTCGGCAAGGAGATTTCGATGGGCAAAGGCCAGGGCCTGATGGGCATTGTCGCCATGGTGGCCCACGAAGCCCAGAAACGACTGGCGGAACGTTAACACAACACATAAACAGAAATCGCCTGCCACCACGACAGGCGATTTTTTTATAGGCTGTCGCTTGATTATGACAGGTCTGTGGCGCGGGGCTGCGGCCTGCGGACATTTTCCAGCAGGGTCCTCATGCCGCCCGTCACGGTGTTTTTGATGGAACGAAGCTGACCATACACCGCGTTTTGCTGAAGGAAGCTTTGCAGCTCGTTTGGTGTGATTTCGTACATCTGCAAACGCTCCTCGACCAGCCGGCGCCCCAGCGCGTACAATTCAAGATCATACTGGTTATGCGCCCGGATAGCGTCCAGCACATCTTCCGGCAGGGCATCCCTGCCCGCCCGCGACCGGGTGACATTGGCCCTGGCGTAAAAAATCTGCCCCCAGCCCAGGATTTTCCTGAACATCAGCAGCGATTCATCGAAGCGCTCCACCAGCCCTATACAGCTCATACTTTCCAGGTTGCGGCAGGCAGCTTCAAAGGCGGCGTCCGTCAGGGGATCGTGACCAAAGATCGTATCCATCTGCGGCATACCGCACAGCAGGCGCGTCTGCCCGTTGTTGAGTTCGGCCACACGTTCGCTGCTGACATACTGCTTAAGCGTGATGTTTCTGGATACTACCCAGTCATGAAGATAATTATCCGGCGAGCGTTTGACATAAAAGTAATGCGAAATAACCCGCTCTACCGGGTCGCGCAGCAGAGTCAGGTAATCCACAGGCTGCTGGAAATAGCGGTGCAGTCCGAAGCCGACATGGCCGATCATGCATTGAATGTGCTGGCGCTGTTCCGGGGGCAGGCGCATAAAACGCTCGATATCCTCCCGGTTACGATGCCCATCGACCCAGTAAATGGTGTCGCTGGGGTACTGGCGGCTGACCACCTGATGCATGGTCATGCCCGCCGTTTTGGGGATGTGCAGAAAAATTAACCCTTTGCCAAGCTCTGTTGCGTTTTCTGGTTGCATGGGTTTATGTAGCCTCTGGTATCTATGTCGATAGGGCGATAGAGCCACCAGAAACGCCATAACAGATATGCAGTTCCAGCCAGCGCGTACTGTCAGTAATGTGAATGCGCTTCTCCCCCCAGGTTCTGCCACCTGCCGGTGACACCTGGTTGTCCAGCGTGGTGCGGTGCTGAACACACCAACTTCGGACCTGGCACTATCTTCACTGCTGCTGTGGTGTTACGCTTAAAAATCAGTGTAGCATAATAACGATAAGAGTTACAATATGGAACAACTGCCTCTGCTGCTCATCATTGGTTTGCTGGCGGGCGTCATGTCCGGCATGTTTGGCATCGGCGGCGGCGCGGTCATTGTGCCAGCCCTGATAATTTTTATGGGGTTCAGCCAGACTCTGGCTAACGGAACATCGCTGGCGGCGCTGCTCATGCCGGTGGGAATCTTCGCCTGTGTCGCCTACTACCGCCAGGGCAAGCTGAAGATCAGGCCGGCAGTGGCGGTGGCAGTCGGGCTGGTCGTCGGCACATGGCTGGGCGTCAGCATCGCGCTGGATCTGGACCCGACAGCCCTGCGCCTGGCGTATGGTTTGTTTCTGGTGTTTCTGGCCTGGCGCTATATCGCCCCGCGCAAGTGGTGGTCAGAATATCGCGGGCTGACGATTGAAAACGTGCAGGAAGATACGGATGAAGTGGAAAACCCGCGCGTGCTGGTCATCACCCTGCTGATCGGGCTGGTGGCCGGGGTGGCCTCCGGCATGTTTGGCATCGGCGGCGGCGCGGTCATCGTCCCGGCCCTGATGCTGCTGCTCAATTTTGACCAGAAGCTGGCCACCGGCACCTCGCTGGCGGCGCAGCTTCCCCCGGTAGGGTTGATCGGCGTGCTTCAGTATTACGAGGTGGGCGATGTGAATCTGGAGATTGCCGTGCCGCTGGCGGTGCTTCTGCTGCTGACGGCGTTTTTTGGGGCACGCCTGGCCCTCAACCTACCCACCAAGATCGTGAAGCGTCTGTATGGCATTTCCCTGCTGATTATCGGCATCCGGTTCATCTTTAACCTATAACCGTGCCGGCACAGTGGTTCTACCGTGCCGCCCGCATCCGGTGTTATGATGGAGGCAGAACAGGGAGTAGAAGGGCAAAACCATGATCGCACAGCATTACATTGAACAATACCAGCGGGAAGGCTACGTGGTGGCGGAGGGGTTGTATTCGCCGCAGGAAACGGCCAGCCTGCTCGATCACTTCATGACGTACCGCCCGGCAGACCCGAACGAGGCTGATGTCCGCACGAAGAATATCCAGAAAACGGATGACCCGCTGAAGCTGTATTCGCGCCTGATGATGCCGCACCGCTCTGACGAGGTGGCCCTCAACTGGCTGATTGATGCGCGCATCAACACCTGGATCACGGCGCTGGAAGGCAGCGAACCCTATGCCGTGCAGACGATGGTGTACTACAAACCGGCGGGGTCGCGCGGGCAGGCACTGCATCAGGATCAGTTTTACCTGCGGGCACAGCCCGGCACCTGCATCGCGGCGTGGATGGCCCTGGATGATTGCGACCCGGAAAATGGCTGTTTGCAGGTGGTGCCCGGCACACAGAATATCCCTGTGCTGTGCACGAAGGATGCCGACCTGACGGAGAGCTTCACCAATGATACGGTGGACCTGCCAGAAGGCTATGCCCCTGTGCCGGTGATTATGAAAGCCGGCGATGTGCTGTTTTTTAACGGTCAGGTGGTGCATGGCAGCTTTGCCAACACCAGCAAGGATCGTTTCCGCCGCTCCCTGATTGGGCATTATGTGGTGGGCGAAGCGCGCGCGGTGGGCGAATGGTATCACCCGGTGCTGCGCATGGATGGCACCCCGGTAGACTTTGAGACCAGCGAACGCGGCGGCCCCTGCGGAATCTGGGTAAATAAGGATGGCACGCAGGTTGCGGAAGTGATCGGTACGGAAACGCGCCAGTAAGCGCCCCACATAGGCTGTGGCCAAATATGTCACCCGCCTGATAACACAACCAGAAGACAATAGGCAACCTAGCCACCCGAATATCCACTGGGTGGCTCATTTTTCTTTCCCTGAACCTGGGTATGGTAGAAATCAGATGAGTATGGAAATTCAACTCATGGTCTCTGTTGTAAGTTGTCTAACCACTGGAAAGGATCAGAGAGATGAAATTCGAGAACCTTCACGAACTGTTTCTCGGTGAACTTAAGGACCTGTACGACGCAGAAAATCAGATCAGCAAAGCGCTGCCGAAGATGAAACAGGCGGCCTCCTCCAATGATCTCAAGAATGCCTTTGAGCAGCACCTGGAACAGACCAAAAACCAGATCAAACGGCTGGAGCAGGTGTTTGAATCGCTGGATGAAAAGCCGGAGCGCGAACACTGTGTCGCGATGGAAGGGCTGATTCAGGAAGGCGAGGAGATCATCGAGGAAAATGACAAATCGACTGCGCTGGATGCGGCGCTGATTGCTGCGGCCCAGAAAGTGGAGCATTACGAGATCGCGGGTTATGGCACGGTGCGCACCTATGCCCGCCTCATGGGCCACGATAAGGCCGCTGATCTGCTGCAGCAGACCCTGGATGAAGAAAGCCAGACCGATGAAAAGCTGACCAAGCTGGCGATGCAGTTGAACCCTGAGGCTGTCTAGTTACAGCACCCTGGACTTAAATACTCCTACCTCCTGGTGAAGCAGAGAGGGTGGCCCCTGCCGCCCTTCTCTGTTTTTTTGCCGCCAGTACAAAAAAACCGAACATCAACCCGTCTTTAACTGTGGGTGGCGCTTTTGGTGGGACCGTCATCAGCATGCTTGGCTGCGTCTTCGCCTTCCGCTTCAACATTGATCATGCCCGGCAGGGTTTCATCTGCATCCGCATCCGGGATCAGCGGCGGCGGCTGAGGTGGTTCTTTCAGTTGTGAAATATGTTCATCGAAACGCGGACGAGGGATTATACCGGTAGGTGAATCCGCCATCGTTGTTTTTCTGGGTTTTTTCATTGAAAAAGATTCTCCCCCAATCCTACTTATCATTATTGTAACACATGAACGCGATTCAAACCTCATATCAGAAGCTGATCATCGCCTGACCGTCGATTTCACCAGCCAGCCAACCCCTGATTCCGCCATCTTCCGTCTGAACCTCATACCATACAATCGTCCCGTCCCGTACAGGGCTGGTTGGCAGCATAATGACACTGTCGCCCGGCAGCACAGAAGCGATGATCTCGGCCGTTGCGTTGGGCTGCGTGCGGATGAACAGGCCATCCGGCGCGATCACCTGCACCGGGGTGCCTGATGGCGTAGATGTCCCTGATGAAGAAGGATTCTGATCGCGCTCGCCTACCGGCGCAATAGGACTTCCGGCCCCCTGCTGCGGGCTGTCGACCACCGGCACACTGCCGCTGACCCAGTTAATGGCCTGTGCGCCCGCCACCTCTGCCGTGATATCGGTGATCGTGCCGTCGAGATGCGCCAGATAGGCACGATCCGCCACGATGACCAGCGCCGCGCTGCGATCCGGACTCCATTCCACACGCTGGGGCGGGCCGCTGCCAATTGGGCCGGTGAGGGCACGCCCCACCGCATCGTAAATGCGCTGTGCCGCGCCGGGGCCGCCTTCGCTGTAGGGTGCACCCAGCGCCACAATCGAGCCATCCGGGCGCTGTGCCGCGTGCTGCACCCACAACCCGGCATCGCGCGCGGCAAAAACCAGTTCGCTGAAGCTGCCATCGCGGTTGATCCAGCCAATATAGACATTGCCATCCGGCGCGCTGCCGCTGACGAGGATGCGGCTGCCATCATTTGCCCACGTGCCATATTCGTGCTCGAACACCGGCGGCCGGGTTTCGCGGGCGCGCTCGTCGCGGGTTACCGGCAGCACCATCAGCCCGGCGCGGCTTTGCGTGGGAATCCAGGTGCGCACCAGCAGCGCGTCACTGTTTGGCGACCACTCCAGCACCAGGCTTTCCCACGTATCCGGCCCGAACGGATTGAGCACGATGCCGCAGCCAGGATGTCCCGGCCCCGGGCAGTCCACCAGCAGTTGGATCGGGTCCAGCTGGCCCGGCCCGAAGAACCACACGCCATCTGCCGCCAGCTTGTCGCCGTTGATGAGGAACGCCAGGTACTGGCCATCCGGCGACCAGGCGATGTCCTGCACGAAGGCGTTATTCTCTTCGGCGGACTGTGGGATAAACTGCGAAAACGGCGAGACATCGACGCGCGCGGCATTTTCGCCGCTGAGGCCGGTGAAGTACAGCAGGCCAGAAGAATCCGTCACCGCGTACTGGGCCGGGTTGACCGGGTTGCGCTCGAACAGGGTGACATCCGGCAGCAGGCTGACCGCCCCGCGCACACCTTCCGGGCTGAGGACAAAGGCGCGGGTGCGTGGGTCGATGGGTGGCAGCGCCGGGAACGGAGTCGGCAGCAGCGGCGGCAGGGCGGTGACTGTGGGCAGCGGCTGTGGGGTAGCCGTCGGCAGGATAAACGGCGTGGTCGTCACAATCAGCGGCGTGATGCTGGCCGCCGGGGCGATATCGGTAATAAAAGTGGGTGTGGCATCCAGGGTGGGCGGCGGAGTCAGCGTGTTGGTCGGCGTGCCGGTGGGCACGGGCGTAAAGGTCGGAATCGTCGTCCCCAGCAGAATCGCGATCTCCTCCGGCGAGAGGGTGCGCGTCGGCGTGGGCGATGGGCGCGGCGTGTTGGTCGGTGTAAACGTCACCGTAGGCAGCGGCGTTTCTGTGGGGGCCTGGGTGGCGGTGGGGGTATCGCTCGGCCCGATGGTTGGCAGCGGCGTGGGCGAAGGCACGGGTGTATCGGTGGCGGTGGGCAGCGGCGTGTCTGTCGCGGTGGGGGTATCGCTGGGTGTGGCAGAAAACGTCGGCGTCAGAGTCGGCGTGGCGGTGTCAGTCGGAAATTCCGTCTGCGTGGGCGTCCACGTGGCAGAAACCTCCGGCAGCGGCGTATCCGATGCCGTCGGCGTGTGGGTGCTGGTGGCGGTCTGGGTCTGGGTGGGCGTGCTGGTGATCGTCGGTGTCAGAGTCGGTGCCGGCGTATCGCTGGCCAGCAGTTCAGCGATGCGGGTCTGGTCCGGCGTGGGAGTCTGCGTCTGGCTGGGTGTGATCGAAGGGGTGGCCGTGACATTCGGAGTCTGGCTGGGCGTGCGCGATGGCGCCACCGTCGGCGTGACCTGGGGCACACTCAGGTTACAGGCAGCCAGGATCAGTGCTGCGATGAAGTAAACGGCCTGTCGTCGCACAAGATTCTCCCCATGAACTCCTCCCTATTATAGGGGCCGGGACGGGGATATGCGACATACGGCCTTGAGACGTTTAGCCTACGGATCACCCTTTTTCCTGCAGATGACGAGCCATCAGCAGTATCAGGCCGGGGCGCTGCGCGGCAGGGTGAACACAAAGCGCGCGCCCTGCCCTGGCTGGCTGTCTACGGTGATGGTGCCCCGGTGCGCCTCGATCAGCCCGCGCGCCACCGCCAGCCCCAGCCCAGCGCCGCGTTCGCCATGCGAGTCGCGGGTGCGCGCTCGTTCGCCCCGGTAAAAACGCTCGAAGATGTGCGGCAGGTCCTCCGACGCGATTCCCTCGCCGCTGTCCTTCACCGTCACCCGGACGCCATCACCCACCGCCTCGGCGGTCAGCAGCACATCGCCCCCGGCGGGCGTGTGACGAATCGCGTTGGACAGCAGGTTATACAGCACCCGCTGAATCTTCTCCGGGTCGATCTGCACCGGGTCGATATCGTGGCTGACATGCCCATCCAGCCGCACACCGCGCCGTTCCGCCATCGCCCGCATGGCGCTGAGCGTATCCGACAGCAGATCCGTCAGCGAAGCGCGCTGCAGTTTCAGGTCGATATGGCCGCTTTCGAGCTGCGACAGTTCAAACAGGTCGTTGATCAGCTCCTTCAGATTGCTGGTTTCCTTCTGTGCGGTGTGCAGGTAACGCTGGCGGGTGGCTTCGTCATCCGCCACACCATCCACCAGCGCATCAATCACCAATTGAAGCGATGCCAGCGGCGTGCGCAGGTCGTGGCTGGCCCAGGCGATCAGATCGCGGCGGCTCTGTTCCAGACGCTCTTTCTGCTCTGCCGCTTCCTGCAGGCGCTGGGCCATCATGTTGAACGCCGCCGCCAGCGCCGCCAGTTCGTCGTTGCCCTCTACCGGAACCCGCGTGCTGAAATCGCCCCCGGCCAGACTCCCCGCGCCCCCGGCCACCGTCATGATGCGTCGGATGAAGGCGAACGCGATAAAATAACCGCAGCCCAGCGCCGTCCATGCCGCGAAGATGAGCACCAGCACCGTCAGATTAAAATCGTGTGCTTCAAAAAACATGGCCTGCGCCAGAAACCACACGTTAAAAAAGACCACGCCGATAATCAGAATCGACAGCACCAGCAGGCCATAGCGCAGGCTGCGGAACCAGCGAATGAGACCCAGCCGGTAAATCAGCCAGGCCACCAGCAGGCTGGCGCTGCCAGAAACACCCATCAGCAGAATCAGCTCCTGCGTGGCTTCTGGCGGTGGGGCCAGCAGCGGCGGAGCCAGCAGCAGCACCAGCAGCACATCGAATATCCAGATGCTGACCAGCAGTTGGAGCATCCGGCCTGTCTGAGACTCTAAAGCACGTATTTTTAATGTCATCTTATTTTGCGACCTCGCCGAATGATGCTATGCTTAGAATTGTGCGTTCATCGAAGGCGCTCAACAACCAGTGAGTAACCTGAGACCGAACATCTGGCAACTGCAAGCGCAGCGCGATTCTAAAGGACTGATCAATGCGCTGCAAAACGAAGCCCCCGAAGTCCGCCGCCAGGCTGCTGCTGCGCTGCGTGTTATTGGCGCTGTCGAAGCGATCCCGGCGCTGCGACGCGCCCTGGCTTCAGAACAGGACGCCCTGACACACACCCACCTTGATATGGTGCTGGAAACCCTGCTGGCAGAACGCCAGGAAACCGAAGCGGCCCGCTCCACCCAGACCTTCCAGCTTATTGCCCAGCTTAAAAGCAGCGACCCGGACATCATCATCCGGGCGGCACAGGCGTTGGGCCGGCTGAAGGACAAAACCGCTGTCGAAGCGCTGGTGCTTGTCTTTCATAACGCGCTGCTGCCCGCCAACGTTCGCCTGGCGGCGGCCGAAGCCCTGATCGAAATGGAAAGTGCGCCTGCGGTGGTCACGCTGGTGGCCGCGCTCAAAAGCCCTTCGTGGCAGGCACGGCGCAACGCCGCCGCTATGCTCGGCCTCATGAACGCCGATTGGGCGGTAGAGCGGCTGGTGGACCGCCTGCGCGACGACCATGCCCTGGTGCAGCGCACCGCCTATGCCGCGCTCCAGCGCATTGGCACGCCGCGCGCGCTGGAAGCCGCCAGGACCTTCGCCAGCCAGCAGGCCCGGCAGCAAAAACCCGCCGCTGCCCCGCCACAGCAGAAGCCTGCCCCCGCCGCGCCTCCGCCCGAAGTCACCCCGGACAAGGCCAAAACGCAGGAATCCCCGGTGGTCCGCAGCGAGCCGCAGTCTGACCCACCGGTTACCTCCTAGAGTAAGCCCCGAATCTTACGGATTTCTTTCCGGCCGGCGACATGAATCTGCTAAAATCATGATAGAGAAGATGACTGTTCAGGCGAGCAAACCATAGGGTCAGGTGACTATTTTCACAAAATTGTAAGGAATCCATGAGACAATCCGCCCCATGATAAACAGATACCTGCTCCTTTTCCTGCTGCTTATGGCGCTGCTGACTGCCTGTGCGCCTGCGGATCATCTCCCACAGACTGCGCAGGGCGCTGTGCTGGCGGCAGCAGAGTCGGATCGCTTCCCGGATTCAGCCGTCCCCTATCCTGAAGGCTATCGCGCCGCGTTCGTGCATTACCTGACGGTGGATCGCCCGGATGCCACCGTGCGCGATATTTACATCAGCCCGGAAGCCATCACCGCGCTGCGCCTGGGCCAGCCCCTGCCGGAAAATACCGTCATCGTGATCGAAGGTTATGCCGCCCAGGTGGACGCCGCGGGCCAGCCCCTGGCGGGGCCGGATGGGCGCTACCTGCGCGCAGAGCCGCTGGAGATGCTGCATGTGGCCCACCGCCGTTCAGGCTGGGCCGAGGGGGATTATCCCAGTGTGGCGCGTGCCGGGCGGTGGAACTTTGGGTCGTTTGATACAAAAACAGGCGCGCCATTCGATGAAGACCTGGCCGCCTGTTTCAACTGTCATCAAACCATGTCCGGGACAGATTTTCTGTACACGACGGAACACCTGCTGCGGTATGCCCGGACAGAAGAACCGCAGTATCTCTTCTGTAACCTGCGCCGCCGCGTGCCGTGCTAGCCGGGCTTACTGCTGCACTTTGTCCAGCACCGCCACGTTACATACGTTCTGATAGGTGCCCTTCGTCAGCGCATCCAGCACCAGTTGGGCTGCCTCGACCCCCACGTTGATCTGTGCATCCGAAGTGCTGGCCGCCAGATGTGGCGTGTCAATCACGTTGGGCAGGCCCACCAGCGGATGATCGGCCGGCGGAGGTTCGGATTCGTACACATCCAGCGCGGCCCCGGCCACCTGCCCGCTTTTGATCGCTTCTGCCAGATCATGTTCCTGAATCAGCGCGCCGCGTGCCGCGTTGACGATGCGCACCCCCCGCTTCATCTTCGCGATGCTTTCGGCATTAATCATGTGGCGGGTTTCATCCGTTACCAGGCTGTGCAGGGTGATAAAATCTGCCCGGCGGTACAGTTCGTCCAGGCTGACTTTCTCGATGCCCAGCGGCGCGACTGCATCCGCTTCGACATACGGGTCATAACCGATGACCGTCATTTCAAAGGCGACAGCGCGTTTAGCCACTTCGCGCCCGATGCGCCCCAGGCCGACAATACCCAGCGTCTTGCCCCGCAGCTCGACACCGGTATACGATTTACGATCCCACGCGCCGCCGCGCAGCGAAGCATCACCCTGCGGGATAAAGCGAGCCAGAGCCAGCATCAGCCCAAAGGTAAATTCTGCGGTGGAAATGGTGTTGCCGCCGGGGGTGTTCATCACCACGATACCGCGCTGTGTCGCCACTTCCAGGTCAACATTATCGACGCCCACCCCGGCACGGGCAATCACCTTCAGGTTTTTCGCCGCGTTCAGCAGCTCCGCATCGGCTTTGGTCGCACTGCGGATCACCAGCGCATCCGCATCGGCCACCGCCGCCAGGGTTTCCTCGCGTTTCATCTGGCCGGGGGCGGTCACCCGCAGCGCATCGGATTTTTGCAGCACGTCCAACGCCGCCTGATCGACATTATCGGGAACGAGTACATGATAGGTCATAAAGAATGCTCCAGTTTATGATTTCAGGTCTTCGAGATTAATTACACACCCAGAAATTCATCCAGGCCGGCAAGGACTTCTTCCAGGGTCGCGGGCTGCATATCGCCCATATGCGCGATACGGAAGGTCCTGCCCTTGATCTGGCCGTAGCCCTTGTCCATCTCGAAACCCTTGCCCTTCATGAACTTTGCCATCTCATTGACATCAATCTGGCGGGTGTTTTCCACCGTCGTGACGGTATTGGACCGGTAGCCTTCCTGCGCGAACAGGCCAAAATCGCGTTCCAGCGCCCAATGATGCGTCATATCGCGCATCTGCTGGTGACGCGCCCAGCGGCTTTCCAGCCCTTCAGCCAGCACATCCTCCAGCTGCTTATCCGCCGCGAACATCAGCGAAACCGGCGGGGTAGAGGGCGTATTGTTCTTCTGCAGGCTCTTGTCCAGTTCCAGGAAGTCAAAATAATAGCCCCGGTGGGTGATCTGGCGGGCGCGGTCCAGCACCCGGTCGCTGACGGCGGCAAAGGCCACCCCCGGCGGCAGGGCAAAGGCCTTCTGCGAGGAAGTCAGGGCCACATCCACGCCCCATTCATCGACCCGCAGTTCGATACCCAGCACACCACTGACGGTATCGACCAGCAGCAGTGTATCGTCATAACGGCGCACCACCTCCGCAATTTCCCGGATCGGGTTGGTCACCCCGGTGCTGGTTTCGTTATGCACCACACACACCGCATCGTACTGCGCTTTTTTCAGCGCCTCCTCGACCATTTCCGGGGTGTGCGCCTGGCCCCATGCCACCTCGATCACATCCACCTGCTTGCCGTTAAACTGGCTGATTTCGGCCCAGCGTTCGCTAAAGGCGCCGCCCACCAGATGCAGGGCCTTACGATCATCGCGGATACAGTTGCGCGATGCGCCTTCCCACAGGCCAGTGCCAGACGACCCGCTGACAAGAACGCGGCTTTCTGTTAAAAAGACCTGCCGCAGCTTGGTTTGCAGGCGGGCAAAAAGCTCTGCAAAGGCGGCCGAACGATGGCCGATCATCCATTCGGTCTGGGCTTGCAGAATTTCCGGGCGCACTTCGACAGGGCCAGGAATGACTAATCTTTGATGGCCGTTTTTTGGCATGGTTCATGTCTCCTCAGCGGGGCTGTTGTTTGTGAAAGGCAGCACAATAATACCACATTCAAATGTTATGCCCATTATAAACTGAATTAATTCTGAAAAAACGGTTAACCTGCCGTCTCAATCTCCGCGCTTTCTATTCTCGTTATATGATGAAAACAGTAAAGCAGGTGGACCATGTTTTAGATGGAGGAAGGAAGGAACACCAGTGAACGCGACCCAGCGAGCAGAAAATTTTATGGCAGAGGTGGAAAGCAAAATCCGGGCGCTGCTGCGGGAATATTCAGAGGGCAGGTTGAACAGCGAGCAGTTTCATCTGCTGTACGAGCGCTATTCCAACCAGCGGCTGATCGCCCAGCAGGCCATGCTGACGGGGGATGAAAAGGTGCTGCACGGCGCAAAGGGTGACCAGTCCACCATTGCCCTCAAGGACGCACATATGGGCAAGGCGCTGGGGATGCGCATCTACCACCACAAAACCGGCGCCGCTATCGAAACCCTGGGCACGTTTGATGTATCGGCCTTTGCCATTTCGCCCGTGCTGGCAGAATTCCGGCAGTTAGTCGCCAATGACAAAATTGTGCGCCCGCGTGCCGAACGGCTGGAAGACCGGCGCTGGCTGCTGTATGCGGCCCAGCCCTGCACGACTGTGGTGACCCTGTTTCGCAACGAACCGTCGCCGCTGCAGATTCGCGAAATTCAGCGGCTGCATCAGGATTTTGAAACCGCCAACGCATCGCTGCTCAACCAGGGCCACCTCGATTCAAAAACGCTGGCCTACCCGTTCACCGTCTTTGTACAGCGGAAGATGCGGCAGTAGACAGCCCTGCCCGCCACCAGAACCGTTCAGGTCTGGACGGTCAGAATATCGTCTGTCAGTTCCGGCAGCGTCTCAAAGTCTCCGATTTCTACCAGATAGATGTTGGCGTAGCGGGTCAGATCAGAGGCATACATGATATATTTGCCGTCCGGCGTAAAACGCGGGTGCGGGTGCGCGTGCTGGTCGTTAAAGGTGCTGCGATGATAGGCCAGCGCGCGCGGGCCGACATACTGCTCGCCATCCCACTTAAACACCTGAATAAACGGCAGCGCCTTGCCCTGGCTGCTGAAGATCGCCCCTGGCGTGCCATCGCCGACAATCATCTGCTCGTCCAGACTGCAAAAATGGGTGGAATGATAGGGGAAGTGCGCCTCGAAGGCGTCGGTGTTATCCCACCTGATGCGCCCGAAGATCGGCGCGCTGATGCCCCGCTCGTCACGCGGCATGCCATGATAGCCAATGTGCTCGCCATCCGCGAACCAGTATTCATGCCCCACCGCATATTCCCCGTCATCCTGCGGGCGGATTTTCCATGTCTCCCCGGTGTCGATATTTAATCCCCAGATGCGCTGATCGACCAGACGCCAGGGACCTTCGTGGCAGAAGGTCATGATGTTGGGCAGCGTGGGCGAGGCGTTGATGTGCCCCATATAACAGTAATCCTCGTGGATGACTTCCATATTGCCGGTGGCAACTTCGATACGGATAATCTGCGTAAAGGGCCGGGCGTGGAAATATTCGCGAAAGCGCGAATAGGCAAAAGCAATCGCGGGCTTGTCCTGGGGGACTTCCCGCATGAGCTTGGAGCAGATGTATTTGCCGTCGGCGGTGGGGCTGGGGCGGTCCTGCAGCGTGCCTTCCGGCGCGGTATAGATGACCCGCTCCTCAAACGTATCAACATTCAGTTCATGCAGTTCCCGCTGCCACCAGAAATAATGGCAGTTGTTGGCCGCGCTGAAGCATCCCCCTGCATGCGAACGGCCCTCCAGGTCAGTCATCTGGGTGACGGCCCCCGTATCCAGATCATAGCGGAACAGGTTGCTCTGGCCTTCGCGATCTGACGCAAAGACAAAGGACCGGCCATCGTTGAACCAGCACGGATCAGTAAAGTAGAGGTGATTGGAGTGGCCCAGATAGTTGGTTAGCTGCGTAATCTCCCGCCCGCTAAAGGCATCTGTGTAACGAAACTGCTGGTCATGATAAATGCGGCCCTTACTCATTGAATATTCTCCACATAAATTAATATCAACCCCATCAGGCGGCGCTGTGGGTATTACCCGTCACAGACACCTGGATGGCTGATCTATTATAGTATTGGCCCAGGGCAAAACCCCAACTTTGGACTCTGGTGGCAAGCCCGCATTTGTGCTCGTTCTGCGGCGTGAGAGCCAAAAGCCTGATCAGCCGCAGGACTTTAAAAATAAGCTTTGCAGGCAGAAAGGGTTAAAGCTGGCGCGTGCGCGACAGCATGGCGGCATTATCCAGCGGCACGACCACCCGAAAACAGGTGCCTTCGCCGGGCTGGCTTTCGATTTCGATCAGGCCGCCATGCCCTTCGATCACCTTCTGGGCGATAGGCAGCCCCAGGCCAAAGCCGCGTGTGGAATGGGCGGTATCCGAACGATAAAAACGCTCAAAAATGCGGGGCAGATCAGCCGGATCGATGCCGGAGCCGGTATCCTGAATCTCAACCACCGCCTGCCCGTCATAGGTATAAGTGCGGATCACCACCTGCCCACCGGCAGAGGTATAGCGCAGCGCATTATCAATCAGGTGATAAAAAGCCTGCTCCATCAGGTCCACATCGCCGCGTATGGCTGGCAGCGAAGGGGTGGTCTTCAGCGTCAGCGTAATATGGTGATCACTGGCGGCAGGCTGGCTGTCCTCTACAAGTGTGGTCAGGATCGCATTGAGATTGACAGACTGGTTGGCAAACGCGATGCCGCTGTCCAGCCGCGACATCAGCACCAGCGATTCCAGCAGCCGGTCAATCTGGCTGACCTGCTCGTTAATCTGCCGCATCAGTTCCTGAGCGCGTGCCCGGTCCGGCGTATGGTTGATGAGATAAAGTTTGGTGTTGATAATCGACAGCGGCGTGCGAAATTCGTGGGACGCATCGCGGATAAAGTCTGTCAGAATGCGCATCCGCTCCCGTTCCAGCGCCAGCTTGCCGGCCTGCCGCTGGGCTGTCACATCCTCGGCAATGCCGACAATGCGCACCAGACGGCCTTCATCATTGTACAGGCGGCTGTGGCTAACCCGCGCCCAATACGTTTCCCCATTATTCAGCAGCCGAAATTCCAGTTCCCGATCCTCTCCGGTCACAAAAATCGCCTGGTGCACGTGATCCCTGTCATCCGGATGGATTATCGCGACAAAAGCCTGCGGATCAGACAGAATACCGGCAGGGAGCCAGTGCCGGTAGCGCTCGAACACCGGGCTGATGTAATCCACTTTTCTGTTAAAGACATCGATGACGTAAAAAACTTCTTCAATGTTCTCAACAATCTGCCGGAAGCGTTCTTCGCTTTCCTTCAGTGCGGCTTCCATCTGCTTGCGTTCGGTAAACTCCATGTTGGAGATGATACATTCCGCCACCCGCTGCCGGGAATCAAACAACGGGTACATGCTGGAAACCATCTCATGGATTCTGCCCTCTCGTGTCTGAAAGCGCAGATCCACGTTGATCAGCGGCTCTTCGTCCGTAAATACCCTGTTCAGCATCTGGTTGATATGGGCTGTTTCGGCAGCATCCGCCATCAGAAAGTCGAAATGCTGGCCCAGCGCAGCGCCGGCATCGCGCTGGAACAGCGCAGCGCTGGCCGGATTCCACATGGTGATATGGCCGCTGCGATTGACGACAAAAATGGAATTAGGGGAATTTTCCAGCGCCTGCCGGTAACGTTCCAGAACCAGACGATTGATAATGAAGCCAGCCAGCGCCAGCACCAGGGCGACCACAACCCCGGCGCGCCAGTCAAATACCAGCGCACCGATTACAGCCATCGTATAGATGGCCACAAAGATGAGGTCTGCCTTTCTTTTGGTCACTCAGTAACACCCTGCCCGGCTGTCTGCTCTCTATAGTAAAACAATACTGTCACCCACGACTATTAACAATCCACAACAGAAATAGTTGAGCACCCAGGGTTGTGAATTATTATACAACTTACTGTCTCAATTCTCGATATCCAGTTACGGGCCAACAGAAAAATTTACGGGAAACGGCGCGTAAAGGCTTCCAGCGCCTCATCGAGCATGTCAGCCTGTGCGGCTTCTTCGGTGTCATCGTCGCCGGGGGTCAGGTTCGCGATTTCGGCCAGCGCCGTTTTCATTTCGTCCACCGCATGATAGGCGGTTTCGTCATCCGCCAGAAAGCGCGTATGCAGCAGATAGCCATATACGCTGGCGGTGATGGCATAAGGGGCGCGCAGACAGCCTTCCTCAAGGATAATGCGCGCAGCCCCGGCATATTCCTCGTCCACCTTAATCAGCCCACCTTCGCGCCCGGTGGTGTTGATCGTTTTTCCGCCCTCATAGGGGGTCCATGCCATGATCTGATCCTCTTTCCAGCAATTCTGTTTCCAGCGTCACCCAGAAATGCAGCACCACCGCCGGATGATAGGGCAGCTTCAGCGCCTGGGTGAACTGCCCGCCATTGGCCTCGATAATCCGGCGGGACGCGGTGTTGTGCTCGTCACAGGTGATCAGCACCCGCCGCAGTCCCAGCCTGCGCGCTTCTTCCAGCGCCAGCCGGCAGATGTGCGTGCCATAGCCCTGCTGCCGCCGCGAAGGCCGGATTTCATAGCCGATGTGCCCGCCGAACTGGCGCAGACTGTCGTTGAGCGTGTGCCGTACCGATGTCCGCCCGATATAGTCATCCCCCTGCACCAGCCAGAAGATGCTTTCAGTCACGCGGCCCGGCGGCGGCTGAGTCTCGCGCCGCAGCAGAGCGCGTACAAACTCATCAAAATGCGCCTCCAGCCAGGGCACATCATATTCAGGCCCGCGCTGGTCAACCTGCTGAATTTCTGCGACAGCCTCAATAAAGCTGCGTTTGAGGCGTGCCACAGGCCGGATCAGTTCAGCTTCGGGTGGCATGGGCATAAATGAAGTAATTCGCGGTGGTCTGCACCGTCGCATTCAACCCGGCATCTGCCAGCGCAGCGCGCAGCGTATCCGGCGTATAGAACACCTTGTAAATCATAAATTCGCGCCCATCATTGAGCTTACGGGTATGATAGACGCTGCCTTCCTCATAAGGCGCGTGGTTCTGGGCGCTGGATGTGGGCGCCGGGCGAGAATCCACGATAAAGACCTGTCCACCGGGCCGGACAGCCCGGGCCACCGTTTGCAGAAACCCCGCCAGTTTATCCGGCGGCACGTGCGACAGCCAGAAGCTGAAGAACACCAGATCGTACTGCCGGGCTGGCTCCCACTGGAACAGGTCCGCCTGCTCGTAAGTGACGTTATCCGCCTTCAGCTTGGCGCGGTTAATTTCGATCACCTCCGCAGAAGCATCCAGCGCGGTGATATGCTGCCCCACCCGCAGTAGCTGCTCCGTCCAGATGCCAGTGCCACAGGCCAGTTCCAGCACATCCCCCACCGGGCCGATGCCGTGCAGCGCCTTCATCACCTGCCGCGCTTCGTCAAACCACTGCTCGTTCAGTTCCGGCCCATGATCGTAACGGCCTACACGATAAAACCATTCGTCATATTCCCCGGCCCGCGCCCGGTAATATTCAATCTGCTGCTGAATCACATCCATTATGGTTCACCCTCGCTTTTCCAGGCGTGACGGTATGGCGTAACTGCGGAAGCCGATTTTTTCCCAGAAGCGGCGCCCGGCCGGGTTGGATGCCAGCACATCGACCACCACCTTTGCCCCCGGCGGAAAATAATCTGCCTCCAACTGCTCAAAGACCGCCTGGCCATAGCCCTTGCCACGAAACATCGACTGAATGAAATACTGCCGCAGGTAGATGACGTGCTGCTGCGGTTCCTGCTCGTCCTGCCGCTGCTGAAACAGGGCATAGCCAATAACCAGCTTGCCGCCGAACATGACCAGCACCGCCACCCAGCCTTCATCCAGCCAGCGCCGCATACGTTCTGCCAGTTGAAGCTGCGACATGGTGTTCTGGCCGCCTTCATCCTGAATCAGATGGTCATTCATCGAGGCCAGCAGGTCGCAATCTGCCGCTGTCGCTGTGCGCAGGACGAATTTCATAGGCCCGGCCCATCCGGTTGAATCAGCTCGATACGGTTGCCAAACGGGTCCCGGCATTCAAAACGCGCATAGCCAGGGATGACAATCGACTCGTCAATCCGCACCCCGGCAGCCGCCAGACGCGCCCGCCAGCCGTCCAGATCATCCACCTGATAGGCGATGTGGGCCTTAGTCTGGAAACGATCCACGCCTGTTTCTGTGCCGACGTGCACCTGCAAATCGCCCACCTGAAGCCAGAAGCCGCCCCGATGCCGCAGCGCTTCCGGCTTATCCATCTCTGCCAGCCCCAGCACATCGCAGTAGAAGGCGCGCGCGGCGGCCTCCTCTCCGGCAGGGATGGTGATCTGGACATGATGAATACGCCGGATCGTCATGGACGCACCTGCACCCGCTTGGGCTTGTTCTTCGGCTTATCGGCAATCTGCAGCGCATACTGCCCCAGCAGATGCCCCTGCACCGGCACCGTCAGGCCCAGCGACACCAGCCAGCCGATGCAGGGCACGCCGTTGATCAGCCCCAGAACGATGCTGACCAGGATGGAAAAGATCATCCACTGGATCGTCAGACCCATGTGGCGGTTGATGGTGCTGTAGATGCGCCCCAACTGGAAAAAGGCATTAATCTGGCGGCTGCGGCTGTAATAGGCGGTCCCCACTGCCAGCAGCGGCCAGATCACCAGGTTATAGGCCAGCAGGATCAGGCTGAGGCAGCAGGCAATGGCCAGCATCGCGCCATCGGCTGCGGATGATGCGCCGCTGGGGTCCACCACCCCAAAGGCAGGCAGCAGCGCAAACCCGCAGATCACGAACAGGTTACCCAGATTATAAACAAACGCAGCAATCAGCACGTTGGCGCCGTCGGTAATCTTCTGGCCCATATCATCCCAGCGCGGCAGGGGGTGTTCATCGCCGCGCTGCATGTTCCGCAGCAGCTGCACGACATAGCCTGCCAGCGCCGCCCAACCGAAAAAGCCCACCAGCGGGATGAGCGAAACCAGCGCCCACACCACCATCATGACCAGTTTGGCTACCCAGTCTTCATCATCGAATACGTATGTGAATGCGCGTGCTATATCCACAGCACTGTTCCCCCTAAAGAAAAGAACCCGGTTCAGGACTTACTTCAATGTGTTATTCCATTATGGCCCCAATTCTCAGGAATTGACCACAATGACCGGGCACGGCGCGTTATTTAAAATACGCTCTACCCGCGGCCCCAGGTACAGGCGATCTGAACCGGCGCTGATGCTGGTACCCAGAATAATCAGATCCATCCGGCGCTCTTTGGCCATGCTCAGGATAACCGTCTCTGGCTCCGCGCCGACCTGCACTTCGGCATGGGCCGTCACACCCTGGAAAGCGGCCAGCTCGCGCAGTTGTTCGACGCTGAGCTGCGCCGTCTGTTTCTGCCGCGCCACCAGGGTGCCGCCCGCATCCAGCAGGTAATTGGACCGGTTTTCCTCGACCACCTGAAGGATCGTCACCTCTTCATCCTCATTGGCCACCAGTGCAAAGGCCACTTCCGCCGCCCGCCGCGCTGCCTGCGAACCGTTCGACGGCACGAGGATGCGCGAGGGAGTCCAGTCCTGCTGCAGGCGTTCCCCCTGCACCAGCATGGTCGGGCAGGGCGACAGGCGCACCAGGTAATCGACCAGCGGTGTGAACAGCACTTCTGAATTGGTGCGCCCTTCAGATGCTCCCAGGATCATCAGATCATAATCCTTCTGGGCCTCGCTAAGAATGGCGCTGCCGGCATCCTCTGCGACGACGACTTTGGTGTTTACATCTTCTGCCGCAAAGACTTCGGCCACCCGGTTCAGAAATTCGACGCTCCTGGCCCGGTTTTCAGCATCCGTCACCGTCATCAGCGTGAGCGAAATATCCGAATTCACGTTGATACGCTCCAGCACCCGCGCCTCGAGCAGCTGCGAAGGACTGCTGTCTTCGCGCAGGCGCACCGGCACCAGCACCCGGCCAACATTGGCAATCAGGCTGGTCTGGCGTAGTTCCTCGCGCCGCAGCCGCTCGATTTCGGCCTGCTCCGGCTGGATATTGCTGACCGCCCACCGCATGACGGCCGGGGCCATCAGCGACGTGATGATAGCCATCACCACGATGATGGAGAACATATCCTGATTCAGAATGCCCAGCGTCAGGCCGATATTCGCCACAATAATGCCCATCGAGCCGCGTGCGTTCAGCCCGGCCCCAAAAAACAGCGCGGTCCAGTGGTCACTGCGGCCAATCAGCCGCGCCCCTAAATAGACCCCGGCGGACTTGAAAATAATCGCCAGCGCGATAATCACCAGGCTGATGAGCAGCAGTTCCGGCTCCAGCAGGCGCCGTGCGTCCACCTTCAGGCCGGCCACGGCGAAGAAGATGGGGGCGAAGATGCCCATCGTGATACTTTCCAGCCGGTGGATCACCTCCGGGCTGAGCCGGGGAATCTGGCTGAAGACAATGCCGACGACAAACGCGCCCAGCAGCGCCTCGATTTCCAGCGCCTGCCCGATGGCACCCCACACGAACATCAGCACTACCACCAGCGACAGCACTTTATCGCGCACCTGCACATGATTCTGCACAAAGCCCAGCAGGCGGCTGATCAGCCAGCGGCCCACCGTCAGGCTCAGAATCATGAAGGCCAGCACCGTCACAATCGACTGCGCCACGCTGCCAGCGGTGACGGCTGCGCCGCTGGCCAGGCCTATCACCACAGACAGAATAATCCAGCCGGTGGTATCGTCGATCATGGCCGCCGCGATAATCGTCTGGCCAATGTCGCGGCGCATCAGATTCAGGTCCATGAGCACCTTGGCTACCACCGGGATCGCGGAGATAGCCATGCCGACCGCCAGAAACAGCGCGAATACCAGCCGGTCCCCCGGATTCGCCAGCAGAGAATCCGGCAGCAGCTGGCCGATAATGAAGCCCACTGTCAGCGTCACGCTCAGCCCGCCTAATGAAACACTGATGGCGGAGCGGGCGCGGCTGCGGATCAGGGCCAGGTCGGTTTCCAGCCCGGTGATGAGCAGCAGGAACATCACGCCCATCAGGCTGACCAGTTCCAGCAGATAGCCCTGCACGGCGTTATGCGGGATGACCCATTCCTCGATAAACGGCACGAACCCGCTTAACAGCGATGGGCCGAGAATAATGCCTGCCAGAATCTCCCCCACGACGGTGGGCTGCCCCAGCCGCCGGGCCAGTTCTCCCAGCAGGCGCGCACTGAACAGAAGGACTGATACCTGTACTAAAAATACCAGCACGTCATGATGTGGCGCAGCGGTAAAAGGTTGTTCCATCCTTCATCCTGTTCTTATCTTTATAAACACAAACTGTGATGGTGAAATGCGGGAATAGGAATATGGAAATTCTACAATATCCCGTACAGATACACCACGATAACGGGTCTGCGCACAGGCTCAAGGGTGAATTTCTACAAAAAGCAGGCCGTTTTCTGGCTTACGAAGGCCAGAATTCAGCCGCCGCGCTGATATGCCGCCGTGTACTGGTGCAGCTCGTCCAGCGTGATTTCGCCCAGATGGAACGCCGCCACTGTGCCCGCCGGGCTGATGACGAAGGTGGAGGGGAAAAGGTCAATGTCATAAGCGGCGCTGGTGGTCAGGCCGGCATCCAGCAGCGTGGGCACCTGCTGCACGCCCAATTCATTCAGAAACCTGCGCACCTGTTCCGGCGTTTCTCCCTGATTAACCGCCAGAATCATGGCCTCGTCCTGCTGCGCGCTGAAGGCTTCAAAGGCGGGGAATTCGCGGCGGCAGGGTTCGCACCAGGTCGCCCACAGGTTGACGAACACCACCCGCCCGCGCAGGCTGGACAGGCGCATTGTTCCCCCATCCAGCGCGGGCAGCTCAAAATTAGGAGCCATCTGCCCCACCAGCGGATGCTCGTAGGGCGTCGGCGTGATCAGCCGCATTACAGGCTGGGGCGAGGCTGCACGATCTTCGGTATACAGATAGACCGCCAGCGCCAGCAGCACCGCCGACAGCGGCATCAGCATAATCAGCAGCCAGAGCGGATTGATCCCCCGTCGTGCAGCATCAGGACGGGACATAGACTGCTCCCCGTGTATCACACAGCGCCGGCAGGGCGGCGGGCGGCACATAATCGAACAGCATCGGCCCTTCGCGCTGGCTGATCTGGGCGTGCGCATGCCAGAAATACGCCATCAGCCGGATCGGGCAGGTCAGCCGGGTGCTGAGCGTGGTGCGAATGCGTGTGGCTTCGTCATAGTAGCTGATATCGTAGTTGATCTGGCGGCTTTGCGGCCAGTAGGAAGCACTGCCGGTGGGCGGTGCCCCCAGCGCATCGTGCAGATCATGAAACCGCAGATGAGTCTCCACCGTCACAAACACCACCTGATGCCCCAGGTCGCCGGTATAAGAGCGCGCCATCATCAGGCCGGGCAGGGTGCTGTCGATAAAATCCGGCTGTCTGCCGTTCCAGTTCCAGGCGACGATCACCTCGGATTCAAAAGTATTGGGTGTCGTTACCCCCTGCACCCAGTCATGTTCCCACAACTGCGCCATGGCCGCGCTCAGCGGCATCCCCGGCTGAATCCCCATCAGGCACGGCGTCGCGCAGGTTTCAGATACCTGGAACAGGCGGTTATAGTCGCTTAAATCCGGCGCGGGTGCTGGCCATGCCCGCGCCACGCCGATCAGCAGCAGACAGCCAGCCACCAGCGCGGCTGAACAGCCCACCCACAACATCATCATCCGGCGAGAGATAAGGGGCGCTGTCTGATACATACCGGCATCACCTTTCGGCTCACCTTTGCGAAATACCCCGGCATCACGTCCCGATTTTACAACACAGGCTCAGGGGGTGGCATCGCGGATAATGCGCGTAAGCTGCTCCAGATGGCGGGCATCGTGGGTGCTGACCTGCATCAGCGCGTCCCACAGGGTAAAGTGCCCGCGTTCCGGGTGCACCCCGGCACGTTCGTACTGCTCATCGGTCAGATTCTGGAAAAAGTCGATAAACCGCGCCCGCGACTGTGTCAGCCGAGCATACACTTCGTCCTTGTCCTGCTGGTTATAGGCATGTTCCACCGCCAGCGCGTTATGATCGTAATTTGGCAGATGCGGGTCATCTTCCTGCAGGATCATGCAGGCACGCTGGTAAAAGATGTCGTCGTAATCCGCCATATGGCACAGCACTTCCAGCGCGGTCCAGCCATGCGGGGCATCGTTCTGGTCGCGCCAGGTGCGGGCCTGTTCCTGGGTGATGGTGCTGATGACGTGCCCGTAAACCTGGCAGGTGTGGGTGATGATCGACAGGGTGCGTTCGCGCAGTTGGGCGGGTGCAGGCGGCATAATGTGTCTTTCCGTTCAGTCAGATACAGCAGCCCGTATGTTACCGCATTTTTTGGGGCAGATACAGCGCGCCCACCTGTCCAAAAGGTCAAACTCGCGCACCTTCCAAAGGCGGAAGCACCCCTGATTGCACAAGGCTATAATGTATCGATGATGCTGCGCTGGCAGACATTGTGCCCGGCGCCACCCGCCCGGATCGTATCGTGCCTGATTCTGTTCATAGCGAGGAGACATAATGCCCCACTACATCTGTACTACCTGCGGCATACAGTATGCCGAAAGCGACGGCTATCCCGTCGAGATCTGCAAAATCTGTGCTGAAGACCGGCAGTACGTCCTGCCCAGCGGCCAGGGCTGGACCACGCTGGACGACCTGCGCCAGACGCATCACAACGAATTCCGCACCGTCGAACCGGGCCTGACAGGGATCGCCACCGTACCCGGCTTCACCATCGGCCAGCGGCCCCTGCTCATCCAGACCCCGGCGGGCAACGTCCTGTGGGACTGCATCACCCTGGTTGATGATGTTACGGTAGCGGTGCTCAATGCCCTGGGCGGGGTGGATGCCATCGCCATTTCGCACCCGCATTTTTACGACACGATGGTGGAATGGAGCCGCGCCTTTCATGATGCGCCCATCTACCTGCACCGCGATAACGAACCCTGGGTGATGCGGCCAGACAAAAGCATCGTCTACTGGGAAAGCGAAACCCACACCCTGCTGCCGGGCATCACGCTCATTCGATGTGGCGGGCATTTCCCCGGCTCGACAGTGCTGCACTGGGCGGATGGCGCAGACGGCAAAGGCGTCCTGATGACCGGGGATACGATCATGGTGGTGGCGGATACCAACTGGGTGACGTTTATGTACAGCTATCCCAACGACATCCCGCTGAACAGGACGGCAGTGCAGAAGATTGTTGATGCGGTGGAACCCTACGCATTTGACCGACTGTACAGCGCCTGGTGGCCCAAGGTGGTGCAGCAGGATGCCAAAAACGTCGTCCGGCGCTCTGCAGAACGTTATATCCGTGCCATCAGCGATTAGGTACCCGTGTCCTCGATGGTAAACCCGAAGCGGCTGACTTCATCCGCGCCGACATAGACCCGCGCTTCGTATTCGCCAGGGGGATAGCCAGACTCGTTGCCAAAGAAAAAGTAGCTCTGTCCTGCTTCTCCCTGGCTCCACAGGTAAGCCTGCCCCTGCACTGGCTCCCCATTGCGATACAGCACCCGCGACCAGGCGCTGCCGTCGCGCATCCGCTGGTAAGCGATAAACAGGTACACCCGTTTGATGCCAGCCGGGAAGGACAGGCGCGGCTCTGGTGGCTGGCCGGCGGATGATACGCTTTCGCCCGCCGCCGTGATTTCAATGGCGGCCCCGGCCCGCGCCGGAATGCCTGCGCCCGGCGGAGTCAGGTTGAGGGCGATTTCCACCGTTGGCGAAGGCGTCCACGTCAGCGACGGCGTGAGCGTCAGGGTGGGCGTGGGGGTGCTGGTGAGGGTGGCGGTGGGCGTGGCGGTCAGCGTCGCGGTGTCTGTCGGCAGCGCGGTTTCTGTGGGCATCACGGAGGCTGTCGCGGTGGCGGTGGCGGTAATCGTGGGCGTCAGGGTGTCGTCCAGAGTGGGGGTGATGGTAGGCACCACCACCCCGACCAGCCCTTCGCGCTGCTGCCGGAAAAAAGCATCCACCCCCCGGAACGCCACTGCCGCCAGCCCGCTGTAAAAGGCCAGCGCAGAAGCAATCACAAACAGCCCTACCGATGCCAGAAACAGCACGCCGCCGCGCTGGCTGGCCTGCCGCCGCAACCGCCAGTATGGCCCGCGCCGGCCTCGCCGAAGCTGCTGCAGCGCCAGCAGAAACATCGCCAGCGCCATCACAAACAGGGCGGGGATAATATAAGAAAGCAGTGTGGCAATATCACGAGCAGTCATAGGTGCCATTGTAGCGATGCGCCTGCCCCCTGTACAGGCGGTCTAGAACTGGTACCCTTTCCGGAAATGAACCACCTTGCGCGCATAATTGGTCGTCAGTTCCCGCAGCTGACCCTCCAGGTCAATCCAGCGGTCGCTGTCGAACACATCCTGCAGGGTTTCCAGTTCTTCTACCACAAACTCAAGCTGGCGAATGGGGTAATCACCATACGCCACATGCCACACCTTAAACATGTACAGCCCCATCGTTTCCAGTTCCGGCACAAACTCCTTAAGCACGAAATAGTAATACTTCTCGACCACCTCCGGGCGGATGTCGTAGGTCATGAGGAGTTTGTAAGTCGGAATGATGCTTTGGGATGGCATAACCTTGTTGTCCTGGCCTCTGTTATTCGACAATAAGCAGCTATACGGCGTGTGGATACAGATACGTACAGGCCCTGTACCGGGTTACATAGCGTCATAATCATGCGGCAGACCGCAGTCACGCAAGCCATTATGATACACATGGTTCACAAAGTCGATAATGAAATATCCGGCCTGTGCCACCCCGCCCGGGCATAGGCTTGCGGGCGGCTTTTCGGTACAATCAATCATGCCCTGACTGATGCTGTGGAGGATAAACGATGCTGCTTGCCGGTGATATTGGCGGAACCAAAACCAAACTTGCCATCTATTCCGCTGAAAGAGGGCTGCATGACCCCCTGGTGGAAGCCACTTTCCCCAGCGATGATTATCCTAGCCTGCAAACGCTGGCGCAGCAGTTTCTGGGCAGTGTGGAGTATCCGGTGCAGTCGGCCAGTTTTGGGGTGGCCGGGCCAGTGGTCAACGGACATGTCAAAACCACCAATCTGCCCTGGGAAATGGACGAGGCCGAACTGCGCGAGGCGCTGGGGATCGAACGGGTATACCTGCTCAACGATCTGGAATCTGTAGCCAACGCTCTGCCCCGTCTGCACCCGGATGATCTGGCCGTGCTGAACGAAGGCCAGACAGAAGCGGGCGGCGCAGTCGGAGTGATCGCGCCGGGGACTGGCCTGGGCGAAGGCTTTCTGACGTGGAACGGCAGGCGCTATCAGGCGCATCCTTCAGAGGGTGGCCATACGGATTTTGCGCCCACTACCGAAACCGAAGTCGATCTGCTGCGCTTCTGGCAGGCACGCCAGGGCCATGTCAGCTATGAGTGGGTCTGTTCCGGCATCGGCATCGGCCATATCTACCAGTTTTTTAAGGAAACCGGCTATGCGCCAGAACCAGACTGGCTGGCGCGGGAACTGGCCGCAGTGGAAGACATCACACCGGTGATCGTCAATGTCGCGCTGCGGGAACATGAACCGCTTTGCGATGCCACACTGGATACGTTCATCTCGATTCTGGCGGCAGAGGCGGGCAACCTGGCTCTTAAAGTGATGGCGACCGGCGGCATTTACCTGGGCGGGGGCATTCCACCGCGCCTGCTGCCTGTGCTGCGCGCCAGCCAGTTTATGCAGAAGTTCACTCACAAGGGCCGTTTTTCTGAATTATTAAAGCGCATCCCGGTACAGGTCATCCTCAACACCCGGGCCGCGATCATGGGCGCGGCGGCCTATGGGTTTGAAATGGAAGTGGAAGCCTGACAGCGTTAGCATCATTCCAGCGCAGATTTTCACATACATCTTCGGGCACAGAATTTTCCGGAGCAGCGAACAAAGCTCCCCCTGCATGCAGCAATCCGCACCGCACGTTGAATCATCCTCGTGCTGGAAGGCATCCTGCTACCTGATCCACATCATCGGGTGCGCTGCAAATCGAAGTGTGCTCTCAGGCTCCCGCAGTTCATAGAACAAACGTCTTGACTCTCAAGCTGCTTGAGGGTTTATCATTGCTGTAAATCGCAGCAAAAATCAAAGCAGGTGGCCATGCTGAAAATCGGGGAATTATCAAAAATGGCGCGGGTGCCGGTGGCTACCCTGCGTTATTACGATCAGGTTGGCCTGCTGAAGCCGGTCGAAGTAGATCGATTTACCGGCTACCGCTACTACAACATCAGCCAACTACCGCGCCTGCATCGCATCCTTGCGCTGAAAGGGCTTGGTCTCTCGCTGGAGCAGATCGGCGCAGTGCTGGATGAAGGACTCACTGTTGAGCAAATGCGCGGTATGCTGCGCCTGCGCCACGCCCAGATCAGCCAGCAGATTGACAAGATGGAAAATCAGCTGCTTGAGGTCGAAACGCGGCTGCAGCAGATCGAACGAGAGGCCGGCCTTTCTGCTTACGATGTGATTTTAAAACCGGTAGCGCCCCTGCTGGTGGCTTCTGTACGGGCGATTCTGCCGGATCATCAGGCGGTAGGCGCGCTGTTTGCCGAGGTGTACGAGGCGATCACACCTCATGTCGCCGAAGCACTGGGGCCGAACCCTGGCGAAGGTGGCACTACATTGGTGCTGTGGTATGACAGCGAATTCAGGGACGATGACATCGATGGGGCTGCGGCATTTATGCTGCGGTGCCGCGTGCCAGACAGGGGGCGCATGCGCGTGCATGAACTGCCCGCCGCAACAGTAGCCTCCACGATTCATCATGGTTCCTATAACACGATCGCGGAAGCTCATGAGGCGATCATTACATGGGTTGATGCCAATGGCTACCGCATCGCCGGCCCGGATCGGGAAATTTATCTTTACAATGCGCATCCCATCCGCCGGGATGATCCCTCCTATATTACAGAACTTCAGTATCCGGTTGAAAAAGTCGTTTAGAAGAAAGGGAAGCGCGATGCCAGCAGTTATTGGTAAACCATCGATTGAGTATCGAACAGAACAACCTTACCTGGGGATACGTACGCGAACGCCCTTTCGAGGAATGTTCGCGGTGGTAGATCAACTGCGCAAGGAGCTTTATACCTGGCTTAAGGCGCAGGATGCAGCGCCACCGGGGCCATCCTTCCTGCGCTACCACGTGATTGACATGGAGGGGGAGATGGACATTGAATTTGGCATTCAGATCAGGGAGCCGCTGCCCGGTGATGAGCGAGTGAAACCGGGGATGCTGCCAGCGGGCCGCTACGCGCACCTGATCTATCGCGGACCCGGCCTCAAACCGAATAAGGCCCTTCTCGATTGGGCCAGAGAAAACAGTCTCATCTGGGATCGGTGGAAGGACCCCAGAGGTGATGCCTTTCGCTGCCGCTACGAGGCCTATCTGACCGACCCCAGAACTGAGCCTCGAAAAATGCAGTGGGATGTCGATCTGGCTATCAGACTAGCCGACGATCAGCCACAGTAGATAGCAAGTGCATCTATTCAAATACGGAGGAGGAGCATTGATGAAAATCACAGCACCAAAAATCGAGGAACGCACTGAACAGCCTTATGTGGCGATTCGCGCCCAGGTAGCCATGCACGAGCTGCCTGATGTAATCCCACAGTACATCGACGAGGTGGCGGAGTGGCTGGAGCAGCAGGGCATTGCACAGAACGGCCCACCGCTGATCCGCTACCATGCCTGCCCACCCACTGTTGCGGCGAACGCGATGCTCGATATCGCTATTGGCTGGCCCGTTGCCAGCCACATGACAGGCGATCGCCGCATCACCGCTGATACACTCCCGGCAGGCCGTTATGCATCGCTGATTTTTACTGGCGTTGAAAACGGAATCAAAGGGAATGGCGCGCTGATCGAGTGGGCAAAAGCCCAGGGCATCCGCTGGGATCAGTGGCAGGTTGCGATCGGCGATGCGTTTGGCGGGCGGGTGGAATACATGCTCGATGGGCCAGAGGACGACCCCGACCCGGCCAACTGGGACACAGAGGTCGCCATCAGACTGGCAGACAATTGAGCAGACACCGCCAGGCAGGAAAAAGCGTGACATCTGCGCTGCCGTTATGACTTGCAGATTCAGATGTTACAGATGCAGGCTGATTCTACAGCAGCCTGTCCAGCACGCGCATAAACTGCTGGCCGTTGGCCATGCCGGAAAACTGCGCTTCTACCCGCGCCCGGCCCGCCTTGCCCATCTGCTGGCGCAGGTGCGGGTCGTGCAGCAGGGTAATCACGCGGCTGGCAAGCGCGGCAGGATCGCCCGGCGGCACCAGATAACCTGTCTCGCCATCGACCACCGTTTCTGAAGGGCCGCCATACCGGGTGCTGACCACAGGTTTGCCACAGGCCATCGCCTCGATATTGACCATACCGTATCCCTCAAAGTGCGAGCTGCACACCACCACATCCGCCGCACCGATAAGCTGCTCCACATCCGGGCGGAACCCCAGATACACCAGTCGTTTGCGCAGCAGCGGGTCAGTGCGGGCCTGCTGGAGGATGCGCTGTTTATAGGTATCGTCGGCCTGGCTCTGGGTATTTTCCCCGGCGACAAAAAACCGCGCCTGCGGGATTTGCAGCGCCACCTGCTTCGCCATGTCCTGAAAGACATCGTGCCCCTTGACATCCTGAAACCGGGCAATGAGGGCGACCACCGGCGTATCCGGCGTCAGGTTGTGCTCAAAACGGAACCGGAGGCCATCCAGCCCGGGATGAAACCGGGTGGTATCCACCCCGGGGTACAGCACCTCGATCTGCTCCGGCGGCATAAACGGCGGATCGCCCAGAAAACCGCGCCGGATCGCTTCTGAATGGGCGAAGGTGGCGGCGCTGCGCTGAAAAAAACTGCGCTGCCAGGGCCGGGGGCGGAACCACCAGCCCATACACGTCCACAGCGCCGGGATTCCCGCGCGTTCCGCCGCAGGCAGCAGCATGGGCAGGGTGTGGTAATCGCTGTGGGCCGCGTCGATACGATGCTCGCGCAGGATGCGTTCCATACGGCGGGAAGCCGGCAGGCGCGCCCACAATCCCGGAATAAAATACACCGTCGCGCCGCGCCAGGGGGTCACATGCACCGGCCAGCCCTGTTCCTGCCAGCGTGCGCTGAGCTGGCCTTCGCGCGGCACCAGCAGATGCGGCAGGAATCGCGCCGGGTCGAGATGCTGTGCCAGGGTCAGCAGCGCGGTTTCGCCGCCGCCCAGGTTGGTATAACTGGAAGCAAACAACAGGTTTTTCATGTGCTGCAATGATAGCCCATGTGCCGGGCGTATAAAAGGCGGCCGCAGCCTCGTTCACGAAAAAGCCCCAATTCTTTGGTTTTACTGCGCTGAGGATTACACTACAATACAAAGAGTGCTGTCTTCCGGCGGTGTTTTTGATTGCCCGAAGCCTGACACACTGGTTCTTACTGAGGAGTACCTATGCTGAACTTATACTCACAAATGAAAAGGCGTCGTCATTCTGGGGTATCGCTGCTGCGTTTTGGCCTTTTTCTGCTGCTGCTGGCACTGGTGGCATGCGAGCCAGAAACACAGACCAACAACTCTGGCGGCGTATCGCGCCCCAACAATGCCATTGAAGTATCCATCATCTATGCGCCGGAAAGCGACCTGTACATGCCACAGGTGATCGCGGATTTTAACCGCGCCTATGCCAACGGCAGGAATCCCCTGACCGGCGAAAATCTGGACAGCGGCGAACGGCCCATCTGGGTCGAGGGCGGCCCCGGTTCATCCGGCACCGTGATGCAGGGCATCGTGAATGCCATCATCGCCCCTAATAACGCCAATGTGGAACGGCCGGTCATCTTCCAGCCCTCCGTGAGTCACTGGCTGGCGCTGGCGAATTATCAGGCCGGACGCGATATTTTCGACCTGTCCGATATCCGCCCGACAGCGCTGGCTCCGGTCGTGATGGCGATCTGGGAAAGCCGCCTGGAGGCGATCCGCAGCACCGTCGGCTCTGATGAAATCGGCTGGGAAGAACTGATGGGCGTGCTGAACAGCGAAAACGGCTGGCAGGATTACGGCATCCCCGGCGGGCGGCGCACCGTCTATTACGGCCATACCGATCCTTACATCAGTTCAACCGCGCTTTCCACCCTCATCGCAGAATTTTATGCATCGGCGCGCAGCAACGGCTTTACCGGGCGGCGCCTGGAACTGGCCCAGGTCAACGATGAGGAGGTGCAGGAAGGCGTGCGCCAGATCGAACAGCTCATCCGCCACTATTCCAGCCGCACCACCGAATTTATTTATTACATCGCCCAGGGGCCGGAATATCTGGACTTTGTGGCGCTGGAAGAAAACGATCTGATCTTCATCAACCAGGGCAAGACGGATACCACCCCGCCAGAAAAACTGGTGGCGCTGTATCCCAAGGAAGGCACCTTCTGGCACGAACATCCTATCGGCATCGTTAATGCAGACTGGGCCACCCCGGAACAGCGTGAGGCCGCCCGTGTGTTTGCCGATTACGTGCTGACGCCGGAAGTGCAGACCCTGATCATGGAGAATGGCTTCCGCCCGGCCAACCCGGATGTGCCGCTGGATTATCCGTTTGTGGAAGAAAACGGCGTCACGCCAGAAGGCCCGCCCACCGTGCTGGATGTGCCCGCGCCGGAAGTGATCGCCGCGATCCAGCAAAGCTGGTCCTTCGTCAAGAAGCAGGCGGATATCATGCTGCTGATCGATATTTCCGGCAGTATGGAATCCAGCAGCAAGCTGGAACAGGCCAAACAGGCGGCGCAGGCTTTTATCCAGAACATGGAACCCACCAACCGGGTCGGGCTGGCTATATTCAACGAAAATATGGAAGTGCGCGTGCCGTTGGATAACATGGAAACCAACCAGCAGCGGGTGATCAACAACATTACCGGCCTGCGGGCAATAGGCGGTACGGCGTTGTACGCTTCGCTGCAGGAAGTAGTCGAAATGATGAATGAGGAGGATACCGGGGACCGCATCCGCGCGGTGGTGCTGCTCAGCGATGGCGCGGATACCAGCGGCGGCGCCACACTCAACGACGCGCTGCGCGCTATCAGCGCCAGCCGCGAAACGCTCAACCCGGTCATCGTCATTCCGGTGGCCTATGGCGCAGATGCCGACATTAACGCGCTCAACAGCATCGCCCGTTCCAGCAATACCTCCGTACAGGCGGGCGATCCGGAGAATATCCTGCAGGTGCTGGAAATCATCAGCAGCTACTTCTAGTATTCCGCATCTGACAGCACAAACAGGGCGCAGCCATTGCGCCCTGTTTGATTCCGCGCTCTGGCCCGGTGCGGCCAGAGCCGGGTATTTGTGTGCAGCACAGCGCGGCCACCCCTGAACAGACCATACAGTTGCCAATCCCCCCAAGATGCAACACAATGAGGGTGATTTTTGCCAACAACGCAGGGGTTGACCATGAGCACACCGTTTGATCGTCGCATCCTGTGGGTGCATTGGGAAGGCGAGGCCGTTCGCGAAAGCAGTATCGAAGCGCTGGCGGACAACATCAAACGCGAAACACCCAACGTGGCCGGGGTGATCGTCAAGACCAGCCACGGCGCCCAATGGCAGGGTGCGCTCGACCAGCGGCACGCCCTGGCGATCAACGGACCGGGCGATGTGCTGCGCTGGGTACACACGCTGACGGAACACGGCCTGGAAGCGCATCTGTGGTGTGCAGTGCAGGGGCAGGATATCGGGCGCGAGAGTGATCTGATTGTGGCGGCCTGCAATGTCGAGGGGGTGCGGTCCATGCTGCTGTGTGTGGATACCGGGCCAGAGTATTTTGCGGGCCGCAGCGCCGCCGATGTCCGCCGTCTGATTACCCGAGTGCGCGCTGGTATCCGCCCGGATTTTCACCTGGGCCTCAACTTCGATGTGCGCGAGGGGCACCCCGGCAGCATTCATCTTCAGGAATGGCTGCCCCATGTCCAGAGCCTGCACCCCATGATCTACCACTGGGACTTTGGCGCCGGGCGCGAAGGGCCGGAATCCTACCTGAACGAAGCCTTTGGGCTGCTGGTGCGCTTCGGCCTGCCGGTGGTGCCCATGCTGCAAACCTATCCCACCCCCACGCCCGTTCCCGGCGATCAGGTCTTTCATGCGGCGGAATATGCCTTTGCCAAAGGCGCGGTAGGTGTTACTTTTTTCCGTTACGGTGGTGATTGCTCCGCCCCCGCCATCCTGACCGGCCTGCAGCGCATCAATGCCCGGCGGCAGCCCCCGGTCACCAACCCGGCAAAGCGAGTTTTTCAGGTGCAGGCGGCGGCGCTGCGGGTGCGCAGTGCGCCCGGCCTCAATACGCAGACAATCGCGCGCCGCGAAGCCGGGGCCGTGATCGAAGTCCAGGCGGAGTCTCGTACAGAGGCGGATGGTTATATATGGTGGCGCAGCGCCCAGGGCTGGCTGGCGCAGGGGCGCCTCGATCATCGCCAGGTGCTGATGATCGAACTGACGCCCGGTGTGCCGCCCTATGGGCTGGCGCTGCTGGATGACACCGCGCCGGAGAGCGAAAGCGCCGGGCCAGAGGTGCCGCGCAAGCGTTTTCGCGTCGTTACCAATACGCTCAACGTGCGCCGCCAGCCAGAACTGCGCCGCGAATTCCAGTTGGATACCGCCCTGCACTATGGCGATGAAGTTCTGGTGAATGCCGACGCATGGACGGAAAAGAACGGTTTTATCTGGTGGTTTCATGGCAGCGGATGGAGCGCAGAAAAAGCGCTGGGCAGCAACCTGCACTTCATGGAAGATCTAACCCCCCATATCCCCCGGATAGAAGCGGCGGCCGTGGAAGATGTTCAGCCCGCGCCGGAACCACCGCCCACCCCGGCAGAATCGGCTGAGGAACCCGCCGCACCGGCACCAGCACCGGAGCCTGTCACGGAACCCGCGCCGGACGCCCCGGAGCCAGCAGGAAAACCAGACTCCGTTACAGAACCAGCCACAGAACCAGCGCCCGCCCCGGCCCAGCCTGCGATTCCCCTCAAGCGCTTTCGGATCATTGCCCGTACCCTCAATGTCCGCAGCGAGCCGGGCCTGACTCAGCGTGCCGTTAATGGGGTGCTGCGCCTGGGCGATGAAATCGAAACCCGGGCCGACTCCTGGCGCGAGCTGGATGGCTATGTGTGGTGGCAGCATGGCAGCGGCTGGAGCGCGGAACGCCGTCTGGATAATCTCCAGCGCTTTATGGAGGACCTGACCCCGGAGGTGGAGCGGATGGACCCCAACGGGACCAGACCCGTCCCGGTGCCGCCCCCGCCCCCGGTGCCCCCCTCGCCGGATGGCCCGCACCGTTACCGGGTGGTGGCGCTGGGCGTGACCATTCGCGACGACCCTCACACCAACGCCATCCGCACCGGGCGGCTGCGTCAGGGGGACGAACTGCTGATCGACCCGGCGCAGCTGGTCGAGGCTGATGGGTATGTATGGGCCAGGCATGAACGCGGCTGGAGCGCGGTGCGCGGGCTGGACGGCACCGAAGAACTCATGCTGAATATCGACATGCTGCCGCTGCTGGGCCAGTTGTTCCAGCGCATGCCGGTGCGCATCGAGGAAACGCAGTGGGTGCAGTATTTTGGCAATACCAGCTTCGCCTTCCGTTATGGCAAGCGCAACAGTTACGATACCTTCTCGCAGGGGCTGCACAGCGGGCTGGATTTTGGCAAGCTGCTGCAAAACCCGGCCAACCCGCCGGTGTTCGCGGCGGTGGATGGCCTGTTTGATGGGCGTGGCCAGAAGTACGGCCCTAACCGGGTCGATGTGCTGGTCGGGCAGTATCGCATCATCTATGGGCATCTCGGCCGGCCGGCCAGCCTGCCGCGCCGCGCCCCGGTTTCGCCGGATACAGTGATGGGCGTGATCGAAAACACGCAGATACACCTGCATATCGAGGTGCGCTACCGCGACCGCTACATCATCAACCCGTTTCTGCTTATGCCACAGACGATGGTGGATGAATTTATCGGCAAGTTCCCGCCGGACGCCAGCACTTTTGTCGAAACCGGCACTTGGAATCGCTGGCTGACGCCGCTGGATCAGCCGGTGATCCGCCTGGGGGGGGAAGTAATCGGCCCGACAGCGTAACCGGACCGGCGGCTGCTCTTGCCATGCAGCAGCAATTATTCATATAATGAGACAACAAACTGAATATTTGTTCTATTTCGTTCTGGCACAGGAGCGCACAGGAGGAGAGGCCGAATGCCTGAAAAGGTCAATCTGCAAGAGAAGTTCAGCCTGTTCAGCGATTACTGGAATCCGCGCGTGGCGGGCAAAATCAACAATTTCCAGGTGCGGCTGGTCAAGCTGAAAGGTGAGTTTGTCTGGCATCATCACGATGTTGAGGACGAGCTGTTTCTGGTGGTCAAAGGCCAGTTACAGATCAACCTGCGCGACCAGGACTCCATTGTGCTGAACGAAGGCGAATTCGTCATTATCCCGCACGGCGTAGAGCATCAGCCTGTGGCCGAAGAAGAATGTCATGTGATGCTGCTGGAGCCAGAAGGCACCCTGAACACCGGCAACATCCACAACGAACGCACCGTCGAGCAGTTGGGCGAGGTATAGGGGCGGTACTTTCCGTATTGTACGTCATTGTACGTCAGGTATCACGGAGGCAATCAGCCATGATTTACGATGGAATCGGTGATCCGGCTGTCGCCGCGATGCAGAATGTGCTGGCCGCACAGGATGTCAAAGCGCCGCATACCGGCCAGCCCTTTACAGAGGCCATGCTGCTGGGGATTGGCGGAGGGCTGGGCGCGGGGTATATCCTGTGGGAGTTTAAGGCAGAGGAGTATGCCATTATTGTGCAGGGCTTCCGCAACCGCTGGAACTATACCACAGAGTTTTTAACCACCCTGGGCCAGCGGCTGGGCGCACCTGTGGAGGTGCAGGAGACCAGCGGGGCCAAAAAAGCGGCGCAAAGCCTGGATGAAGCCCTGCGCAGTGGTCCGGTGATCGCCTGGGTCGATAAGGCGCACCTGCCTTACCAGCATCTGCCAGAAGCGCTGAAAGGTTACGTGTCGCATCAGGTGGCCGCCCACACCATTTCGGATGGCGCGGTGAAGGTCAGCGATCTGTCGCCGGAACCGTTCGCCGTGCCCGTAAAGGATTTCTCAGATGCCCGCGCACGCATCTCCTCCGATAAAAACCGGCTGATGCAGGTGCTGCCACCGGACTCCGTTGATCTTCAGGCGGCGGTGCTGGACGGAATCCGCGACTGCGTGGAACACCTGGGGCGCAGTTCAGAATCGTTCGCGCTGCCGGTGTATCGCAAATGGGCCAGGACCATGACCGATACCAGAAACAAAAAGGGCTGGCCGGTGGTGTTTAAGGATCGGGCCGGGCTGTACAGCACGCTGCGTTCGGTCTATGAAGGCATTGTGCTGGATGGCACCGAAGGGCAGGGCCTGCGCAGTATGTACGCCGATTTTCTGGATGAAGCCGCCGGGGCCATCAGCCGCCCAGCCCTGCAGGAAGCCGCGGCCCATTACCGAGAGGTCGCCGGGCTGTGGTCACAGCTTGCCGATGCCGCCCTGCCAGAAGCTCATTTTCAGGAAACCCGCGACCTGATGCACCAGCGCTACACACATTATCGCACGCATAATCTGGAGGGGTTGAAGCAGGTCAGCCAGCGGATGGAAGCGCTGCAAAACGACCAGAATCGCAATTTCCCGCTGGATGATGCCGCCGTAAACACATTGTTTGCCACCATGCAGGACCGGCTGGAGGCCATTTACGACGCCGAAAACGCCGCGCTGGAGACTCTTCGAGCCGCCATCAGCTAAAAGCGCGGACTTTGTCATCGCAGATTGTACAGGAGACTGTCATGTTGAAGATCATCTGGGGACTGCTGCTGCTTGTGTTAGGGACTGCGGCCAGTGCCCAACCCGAAGACCTCACCCTGCTGAGGATGCTGGCCCTGGTGCCGGACAGCACCGACACGCGCGATTCGATCATTTCCTACGCCAATTACCGGGCGCTGGAACAGTCGCAGGGCATCCAAACCCCCACCGCAGACGATATTGCCAGCAGCACAGAGAACATGCGTCACTGGGTTCGCGCCACGATGCGGCTGGCCAGCGGCATGCCGCTGAATTATGTGCTAATCGCGCCGGACGAAACCGAGCAGTTGATGGGCTTTTCCTTTTTCGACCTCGACAGTTCCCTGACCTTTGGGGATCCGCCATCCCAGGGCCTGATCCTTTCCGCCGATTTTGACGCAGAGCGCATCGCCGACGCCTACGAGGCCCGCGATTATTCCAGCAGCACAGTAGAGGGCGTCACCGTCTGGTGTGGCCCGGCGGGCTGCGACGAAGGCCAGCGCGCCGATTTCAGCACTCTCAACCCGGCCAACCTGTTTGGCGGCCATCTGGGGCGGCAGGAACCGCTGGCGCTGCTGCCGGAAGGGGACCTGCTGGCCAATTCAGCATCATATGAGGTGTTTCAGGCCATGCTGGCGGCGCACCAGGGCGAACAGCCAGCGCTGGCGGATGCGCCCGAAATCCGCGCCATTGTGGATGCCGCCAGCGAACAGGGCGAGGTGATCCAGCTTCAGCTTGTCAGCCCGACCCACTTCCTGGTGGACAATCTGAGTGCGATGCTGCCGGGTGGCGGTGACGATGCGCCCGACCTGGCGGAACTGACAGCGGATTATGGCCCGCTGCCCCTGTATGCCCAGGCCGCCTTTGCCGATGTCTGGGATGGTGACGACTATGTAACACTGGTGCTGCTGCCCTATGCGAACCCGCAGTGGGCAGAAATGGCCGCGGACGAACTGGCACAGCGCTTTGAAAATTACGTCATGAACGGCAATCGGCCGTTTCAGGAGTTTATGGAAAGGCTGGACGCGGTGCCACAGGACCCCATCGTCTACAGCCACCCGGACACAGATATTGCCGTCGCCGTCTGGTCAATGCGTTACCCTGTCTTTCCGGAAGGCCCCGAAGCAGACGGAACACCCCCCAGCAGCGCCGGTTTCCGCGGGCTGATCGATGCGCTTTACAGCCGGAGTCTGTACGTTCTGGCACCCAGTTCTGATTTCTGAGTGCAGCTTTGACTGCAAGAGAGGTTCTACCTGTGACCACACTGGCAGATTATCGCGAGTTCGACGGGCAGCAGCGCGTGACCGGCCCACTGCGCAATGTGCTGGCTTACCAGGGCATCCGGGCGCCCCACACCGGCCAGCCGATCACGGAGGCGCTGCTGTTCGGGATCAGTGGAGGGATCGTTGCAGGTTATTTCACATTCGAGTATCAGGGCCATCTGCCGACACTGCACTTCATCACCCGTAACACCTTCGACCCGCTGAATACCATCCTGGAGCAGTTGGGCATTCAGACCACCGTCCGCCGCACAGACAACCCGGACAAGGCGGTCACCAACCTGACCGATGCCCTGGACGCGGGCAAACCGGCGCTGGTGTGGGTGGATATATTCAGCCTGCCCTACAGCCACGACCTGCAGTCGCAGCAGGATGTATACATGATGGAACCGGTGGTCGTCTTTGGCTTTGATGGCAGCACCGTGCAGATTGCGGACCGGGCGCGGGTACCGCTGGCCGTCGATGCGGATGCTTTCGCCGCCGCCCGTGCCCGCGTCAAAAGCAATAAGTATCAGATGATGACCATTGACGCAGTTGATCTGGACAGGCTGCCCGGGGCGGTTGAGCAGGGCATTCACGCCTGCATCCGCAGCATGACGGAAAAGCCGCCGAAGAAGCCCATGGAAGGCAAATTCGGGCTGGCGGCTTATGAAAAGTGGGCAGAACTGCTGGTGGATTCGCGCAGCAAACAGGGCTGGGCCAGGCAGTTCGCCCCGGGGGTGCGCATGTACGCCGGGTTAACATCCGTCTATGAGTATGTGCAGGTGTGGGATGCAGGCGGGGCGCAGTCGCGCCGGGAATACGCCGATTTTCTGGAAGAAGCCGCCGCCATCCTGAACAAACCGTCGCTCAGCCAGGCCGCCGCGCCGTTCCGCAAGGCAGCCCGGCGCTGGGATGACCTGATGCAGACTCTGCTGCCGGAGGATATCCCGCTGCTGCAGGAAACACGGGAGCTGATGGAGCGTGACCGGGTGCTTTTTCTGGAACAGGGCGCAGCGCCGGATGAACGCGAGAAAATCCGGCAGCGGCTGGCGGAGATTGAAAACAGCGTCGATGGCCTGTTCTCGCAGAACGACGCTGAAGCAGCGGCAGCCCGCCTGCGGGAAAAGCTGCGCGAAAGAGTCCTTGCTGTGCACGATGCTGAGCAGCAGGCCGTCACCGCCCTGCGCGATGTGATAGCCTGAGCACTAGGCCGGGGGTGTCTGCGTGGGCAGCACCCCCTCCTCATTGCACAGCGGCGGCACGTTGTACTGTTCACGTTCCGCACAGGTCAGTTCCGGCACATAGCGGTTGCTGTGCGCCCACGCCACCAGCCCATCCAGTGAGCTTTCCACGCGCCACAGCCGCGCCGTATTATCTTCTGCGCCGGAAAGCGCGAAGCGGCCATCCGAGGTAAACACCACGCTCAGCACCCAGCTTGTATGGCCTTCAAAGCGGCGGATTTCCTGCCCGGTTTCCACATCCCACAGGCGCAGCGTCAGGTCTGCCGAGGCCGTCAGGGCGTTGCGGCCATCCGGGCTGAAATCAACCCCGAATGTCGCCCGATTGTGGCCGACAAACTGGCGAATCTGCTCGCCAGTGGCGACATCCCACAGCCGCACGCTGGTATCCCACGAGGTCGAAAGCGCGGTCAGGCCGTCCGGGCTGAAAGCCACGTTGTTCACACGGTCACTATGGCCGATAAACTGGCGCACTTCCTGCCCGGTTTCCACATCCCACAGGCGCACCGTGCGATCATCCGAAGCCGTCAGCAGCCAGCGGCCATCCGGGCTGAGGGCGGCATGATTCACCGGGGCGGTGTGACCCTCGTAGCGCCGGATTTCCTGCCCCGTTTCCACATTCCACAGGTGGATAGTCTTATCCGTTGAGGTAGAAAAGGCCGTCTGGCCGTCGTGGTTGAACAGCACGCTGAGGACCCTGTCCGTATGCCCGCTGTACCCCATGCGCCCCTCGCCGGTGGTGACATTCCACAGCCGCACCGTACCATCCCAGCTGGCAGAGGCGACGGTCTGGCCATCCGGGCTGAAGGTAACGGTCTGCACAGTGTGGGTATGCCCATCCAGCCGCATAAGCTGCTGGCCGGTGTTTACATCCCACAGGCGCACGCTGGTATCCAGCGCCGGCAGATTCAGCGGGCCGGAGCCTGTCGCTGCCAGCTGGTTATCCGGGCTGAGGGCGGCAGTCCATACCCAGTCGTCGTGCCCTTCCAGCATGCGCACCTGTGCCCGGCTTTTCAGGTCCCACACCCATACCACCGCGTCAGAAGCGCGGTCAATCTGCGTATCCGGCACATCGTTGCCCACATTGCCAGTGCCGGTCACGACGTATTCACCATCCGGGCTGATCTGCATGGCGAGGACGCGATCACGATGGCCCTGGAAGCGCTGTACTTCCAGTGCGGTGGCGACGTTCCACACGCGCAGGGTGCGATCCCACGACGCAGAAAGGAGCGTCCGGCCATCCGGGCTGAAGGTCACGGCGGTGATGATGTCGGTATGGCCGTAAAACGTGTTGACAATATCGCCAGTCGCCACGTCCCACAGGTGAATGCGCCCGCCATCCTCCTGATTCCAGGTCCCGGCGGCCACCCGGCGGCCATCCGGGCTGAAGGCCACCGCCCGCACAAAGCCGGAATTGGGCTGGAATCGCTGGAGTTCCGCGCCGGTTTCCAGGTCCCAGACCCGCACCGTCCGGTCGCGAATCAGCGGATCGGCCTTGCCGGTCAGGTCATTATCGCCGGAACTGGAAACAGCCCGCAGGCCATCCGGCGAAAACGCCACATTGAGGATTGCGCCCGGGTTGAGGATGCTCATCACCTGCTCGCCGGTTTCCACATCCCACAGGCGCAGGGTGCGATCCAGCGCACCAGACAGCACCTGAAGGCCATCCGGGCTGAAGGCAAGGCGTGTCACCAGCCCTTCGTGCCCTGTCAGGCTGGCGCGCAGGTCGCCGCTGGCGGCATCCAGCATGCGGATCGTCCCATCCGTCATGCCCACCGCCAGCAGGTCGCCATCCGGGCTGACCGCGATGCTGTGCGGCAGGGCATTTTCCAGCGCGAACTGGTTTTGCAGTATGCCGCCCGCCGCCACATTCCAGACCGACAGCGTGCCATCAAACGAGGCGGAATAAGCCAGCGCACCATCCGGACTAAAGGCGACATCCACCACCGATTTTTCATGATCTTCCAGCCGCCAGCGCGCCCCCGGGCCGTAAATCGCCCGGGCCAGGGTTTGCTGCACATCTGCCAGCGGCTGCGGGTTGGCTTCGTAGGCGGCAATCGCCAGCGCCAGCCCCAGGTTATTATGAGCATCGTTGATCTGGTTGCGAGCGTTGGCCGCCAGCGCCAGGCTGCTGGATTCCTGGCCGCGCTGTTCCGCCACCACGCGCAAACGTTCCGCTTCGCGGCGGCGGCTTTCTGCAAGCTGCGCCAGAAAGAGCGCCGCCACCGCCAGCCCTACCGCCACCACCAGCGCGAACGACACCCCCAGCAGCAGGTTACGCTGGCGATGGGTGGCCGCCTTGCGGCTGGCGAGGATGAACTGCGTCTGCAGGTCGGTGGGTTCCGGGTGCAGGCTCATCCCATTGGTCAGCCAGGCTTCTGCCCGGGTAATCTCGATACCGTTCAGCAGCAGGCTGGGGTTGCGGCCTGCGGCGTCCCATTCCAGCGCCCGCACCAGCAGGCGGGTATGTTCGCGCACATGCTCCAGGTCCGTATCCAACGCCCGCACCAGATTCTCGAAGGCGGTGTCAAAATCGTCGCTTTCGCGAAAGAAAATCCAGTTGTGCGAGCTGATGCTGGGGTGCAGGGCGTTTTTGTCTTCCTGCGTGTGCAGTTCCCGGAACAGAATCGGGACAATGCGTTTATGATTCGCCACCGCATATTCGATCTCGTCGCGGCACACGACGGACTGCACCGAATCCGGCGAGATGATGAACAGAAATGAATCAGACTGGTTGATGCCGGCCTGAATCTCCTGCCACCAGTCTGCCGTCAGGGGGATGTCTTCCCAGTCTACCCAGATGTCCCGATCCTGCTGCGCCAGCCGTTCGTGCAGGCGGCGCACAAAAGCAATATCCAGCCGCGAATAAGAAATAAACTCTGTCAAAGTGGCCTCCTGTCGATGGCCGTAATGTAAGTATCGGACAGCCGCTTTTTACTGCCTGTGTGCGACATTAACCTGTATAACACTATCTACAGATAATACCAAGTGCTGCGGTTAATCTTTGTCCTTACCAGAACTGGCAGACAGATCGCGCAGGCGGCGGTAGGTCGCCTGGATTGTCAGCGCGTCGGCAGTATGGAAGGGCCAGGGCGCCTCTACCGCGCAGGTACCCGCTACGCCAAAATCCAGCCACGCCTGCAGCAGTTCCTGATAGCGCAGATCCGCTTCGTTAAGGGGCAGATGCGCCTTTTCACCTTTGGGGCCATAGGCAATGCCGCTGAGATGAAAATGCAGGTTGCGCAGGCCAGCCTCGCCCAGCATGTCGCGCACGGCCTTCAGCGAATCGGCAAATTCGGCATAGGTATTAAAGCTGCCATCCCCGGCGCGGGCGTGCAGATGCGCCCAGTCGATGCAGGGCGCCACGCCGGGCACATCCCGGCTGAGCTGGAGCACTTCGTCCAGGCTGCCGAACATGGCGCCTTTGCCCATCGTTTCCGGGCGCAGCGTGACCTCAAGGTTTTCCTCACGCAGGATGCCGGTAATTTCCAGCAGCTTTTGCCGCGCGCGTTCGTAGACCTGCTCCGGCGGCTGCCCGTGATAGCTGCCGGGGTGAAAGATAATATCCCCTGCCCCGGCCAGACAGCCACGCCGGGCGGCATTCAGCAGGCGCTGGTCGCTGGCAGCCATCAGGTCGGCGGTCTGGCTGTTGAGGTTGATGAAGTAGGGCGCGTGAACGCTGAGCGTCACCCCATGCGCCACCGCCACAGCGCGGATAGCTTCGCACGAAGCATCGCTGATGCGCACGCTGCGCACCCAGGCGATTTCCAGATGATCCAGCCCCAACTGCCGGATATGCCGGATGGCGGCGACAGTGCCGCTGGCGGGGGTGGTCTGCGGCGCGCCCACCGTACCAAACCGGACCGGCTCACGGGAATTATCAGTGTCAGGTTTCATGAATTATCCGGAACAACCTTTGTTCGTTGGCCTGCCTATACTATACTTGAGATAGAAAAATGTTTCGATTCGCTCCTGTGCGGGTTATAGCATGTTAACAAATCAGTGCAGATAAGATTGTTGTCTGAATTATGGAACGTCTGAACGACAGAAACTGGAAATTGCCCCAGACTGCCGGGCTGCGGCCCGCTGGTCGTCTGCCCTATCCGGTGGGGTTTTCGCGCTGGCTGGTGCAGCTTCCGATCTGGATGTACCGGCTGGGCCTGGGCCGTCTGATAGGTCGCATGGGGCTGATGGTGCTGACCACCTGGGGGCGCAAAAGCGGCCTGCCGCGCCACACCGCCATTGAATACCGGGTTCACGGCAGCAAGATTTACGTCGTGTCTGGCTGGGGACGGCGGCCCAACTGGTACGCCAACCTGATCGCCCAGCCAGTGGTGCGGGTGCGTGCTGGCAGTCAGGTGCTGAGTGCGCGGGCGCAGCGGGTGGATGACCCCAGCGAAGCGCTGCGGGTGCTGTATCTGTTTCGCAAGCGTGCCCCGTTCATTTATGATCCGCTGCTGGCCTACCTGAGCGATCACAAGTCCGTCAATTCGCGGACTCTGCCAGAAGTGTCAGATAAATTTACCATCGTGCGGCTGGAGCCGTCGGTGGATATTGTGGGGCCGCCCACCGTCGAACCGGATTTGAAATGGGTGTGGCCGGTGCTGGCGCTGGTGCTGGTGATGATGAGCCTGCTGGGGAGGCGCAGCAAAGCCTAATGAGTGATGCGTTGCAGCTGCAGCGGCGGCTGCGTATGGCGCTGCAAAACGAGGATTACGAAGCGGCCTTCGCGTGTCTGACGGAAGCGGTGGAGCAGGCGCGCCAGGCGGGGGACCGGGCCGCGGAAGGGCGGCATCTGGGCAACCTGGCCCTGATGTACAACCGCCTGGGCCAGCCAGAAGAAGCGCTGCGCTGTTTTGAGCAGGCCCTGGCGCTGGTGCGTGCCGAAGGTGACCGCGTGACCGAGGATGGCCTGCTGGGCAACATGGGTAATGTGCTGCGCGAAACCGAACGTTACGAAGAAGCGCGGGAATATCTGCACGCCGCCTTGCAGATCGCGCAGGAGATTGGCGATGTGCGCGGGCGCGGAATCTGGCTGAGCAACCTGGGACTGGTATACGACAATATGCAGCAGCCAGAACGCGCGATTGAATATCACAGCCAGTCCATTGGCGTGGCGCGCCAGTTGTACGACCAGCGCGGGCTGGCCACCCGCCTGCGCAAGCTGAGCGATTCGTTTGTCGCGGCGGGCAACCCGATCGAAGCGCTGAAATGCCTGGGGGAGGCGCTGACGATTTATACGTCGCTGGGCGACCAGCGCGAACTGCTGGGCGGGCTGATGGCCGGGGCGCAGATTCATCATACCCTGGCGCGCGAGGCACAGAGCGAGGGCCAGGCACAGTTGTTTGACCAGAACGCGCTGGAATATTACCGGCATGCGCTGGTGCTGGCCCGCAGCCTGACGGATCGGGTGGCGGAGGTGGAACTGCTGGCCCGTGTGGGCGAAACGCTGATCTTCCTGGGCGATGAAGCAGCCGCGCGGCGCTGGCTGCAGGGGGCACAGCGGCTGGCGGAACGCCTGGGCATGAGCGAATGGCTGGCGGCGGTCACACAGCTTCTGGAACAACTGGCCGCGCAGCACCCCCGGCAGGACTGAATCCCACACCACTGACCTTCGCGGCAGATTCTGCCCGGTTTCCGACTTCTTCACATGACCCTCTTGATAAACAGGTGAAAAACAGGCTATATTACAAATGTTGCCATTTCTTCTGTCAACATAACTGTGTTGAAAAGCCTGTTGTCCAGCAGCCAGGTTGTTAGTTTGTTGCAAGTCTGAAACATAACAATTCTTTCGTTAATGATTTTATTTCTAAACTGAGGCCATATGTATCGTCGTCAGCAGTCCGGCGGAATCTCTACCTTTCTTGTTGTGATCTTACTGGGTTGTGCAGCGGGCGTCGGCTACCTGATTTATAACAACCAGCAGGCTGCCCTACCGCAAACACCAATTGTCACCCCGGCCCCTGAATCAGACCCTGTGCAGGAAAAACTGCCCCCCACCGCGCCAGAGGCAGCCGCCCCGCAGGCTGTCGCCGCTGCGCGGGAAATTACACAGGGGGCCAGTTTTTATGCCCCCACCGCCGGAATCTCCGGCAGCATCGTGCAGACGTACCTGGATGGGACCAGTTGGGATGTATCTGACCTGGGCACCAATGTCGGCCACCTGGAAGGGACCGGCTGGCTGGGGTCGCCGGGCAACATCGTGCTGGCCGGGCATGTCGAAATGGCGGATGGGCGCAAAGGCATCTTCGCCCGGCTGGATAACCTTCAGATTGGCGACGCTATTCTGCTGTCGCAGGATGGCAGTGAGCATGTGTATCAGGTCAAGCAGAAATTCACTACCTCCCCCAGCGACCTGTCGGTGGTGTACCCGACGGACCGGGAACGGCTGACACTGATTACCTGTACCGATTATGACTTCCTGCAGGATACGTATCACGAACGATTCGTCGTCATCGCAGAACGGATCTAGCACCGTTCCGCATCTGACAGGCGCTTAACGCACCGTCACCCGGCTGCCGCCCGGCAGTTTTTCCACCACGATATGCACCGGGAAGCTGTCGCGCAGTTCGTCGATGTGCGTGATGACCAGAATCAGGCTGAAGTCGTCCTGAATGGCGGTGATGGCCTCAATCAGCCGGTCACGGCCTTCAGAATCCTGTGTGCCGAAGCCTTCATCAATAAACAGCGTGCGCAGGTGTGCCCCGGCCCGGCGCGCCAGCATCTGCGACAGCGCCACGCGGATGGCAAAGTTAATGCGGAAAGCCTCGCCGCCGCTGTACAGATCATAATCGCGCGTGCCTAATTCGTCCGCGATGTGGATATCCAGCGTTTCCGCCATGCCGCCGGTTTTCTTCTCGCGCTGGGTGCTGAACGTGACAGCCATGCGCCCATCCGTCATGCGGCGCAGCAGTTCGTTGGCCGCCGCTTCCAGTTCCGGGATGGCCGTTTCGATAATCATGGCCGGGATGCCGTTCTGGCCGAACGCCAGCCGCAGTTCTTCATAAACGCCCTTCTCATGCCGGGCCGCTTCTGCGCGTTTTTCCAGGTCCGCCATGCGCGCCTTCTGGCTTTCCAGCGCCACGACAGCCTGCTTTGCGCCAACCAGCTTTTCCTGGGCGCGGTTGGCCTTCAGGCGCAGTTCGCCGACCACCTGCTGGCGCGTTTCGTATTCCGCCTGCAATGCTTCCAGCCGCGTAATCTCGGCTTGCAGTTCGTCGGCCTGCTGGCCGTCTGCATCCAGCGCCTGCTGGGTGCGTTCCAGTCGGGCCTGGGCCGCTTCCAGATCAGTCTGTGCGGCGGGTAAGGACTGGCGCGCATTTTCCAGGTCAAACTGGCGCCGTTCATATTCCTGATAGGTAGCCAGTTGTTCGCGGGCGGTTTCGTGGCTTTCCCGATCATAGCCGATGGCCTGCCGCTGGGCTTCCAGCGCGGCAATCTGCTCGCGAATCTCCAGCCCGAACTGGCCTTCTTCCAGCAGCTTCCGCACCGCGTCCAGCCGGGCGCATTCTTCCTGAAGGCGGGTCCGGGCTTCGCTGGCGCGGTCTGCCTGGGCCTGCAGCAGCCCGGCGCGTTCCATCAGGGGCTGAAGCCGCCGCAAGTCGAGGTCCATTTCGCTGATGCGCTGTTTATGGGCCGCCAGTTCATCTGTCACCTGTTTCATGCGTGTCTCGTTGGCGCGGTAGGTATCGCCATACTGCCGCCCTTCGGCCTCAAGCTGGCCCACCAGTTCGGCACGGTGCTGCTCATCCAGCGGCTGACCACACAGCGGACAGACCGCGCCGCTGACCTGCGATAATTTGTCGAGCCGGTCCTTCAGGTTGAACATCTCTGTGCGCAGGCCGCGGTTGGTCGCTTCCAGATCAGCGCGTTCCTCGCCCAGCACCATCGTCTGCTGCTGTAACTCCTGCCGCTGGGTTTCCATGGCCTGTAAGGCCAGCACCTCCGCCTGCACAGCGGTTATATCGTCCGCTGTGTCCTGCGCCAGGCTGCGCTCCAGTTCCGCAATGCGCGCCTGATGGCCGCTGGCTTCCTGTTCGAGTTCGGCCTGGGCCTCGCGCAGTTGATTTTCCAGAGCATGTCTGCGGGCATCAAAGTCGCTTAACTGGCTGAGCTTGTCCGCCAGTTCCTCGCTGGCGGCGCGGGCGGCCTGAAGCGTGGCATAACCGGCTTCGATCTCCGCCTGCATGGCGATCAGCGCGTTATAGCCCGCGATGCGTTCCTCGTGCCGCTGGATGTCCTTGCGAGTCAGTTCGATGCTGCTTTCATGTTCGCGCAGGCGCCGTTCCACTTCATCCAGACGGGCGCGGGCATTGGCCAGATCGTGCGGCACATGCTCGACCTCGGCAAGCTGCGCTTCGGCGTCCTTCAGCGCGGCCTGGGCCTCGGCTTCGATCTGCTCCGCTTCTTCCAGCGCGGCCAGCAGCGCCGGCTCCTGGGCCAGCTCCTCCTCGATTTCCTGCACGCGCATGGTATAGACTTCGAGCTGCGTGGTGATCTGGCGCAGATGTTCGCGGGCGGCTTCCTCGTAGTGTTCCCACTGGGCCAGCCCCAGAATATCCGCCAGAATCTGTTTGCGTTCCTTTGGGGTTTTGGTAGTAAAGGCGTCGGCTTTGCCCTGCTGCAAAAAGGCTGAATTGACGAAGGTTTCGTAATCGAGCCGCAGCAGGTGGTTGATGCGCTCCTGGGTGGCGCGCATGGTCGCCTCGCTGATGAGGTTAAACTGCCCGTGTTCGTCCTGTACCAGCAGGTCAAGCGTGCCGGAACCGCGCTGTTTGCGGGTGCGCCGCCGGATCACGCGATAGATCAGCCCTTCCTGCTCAAAATCGAGCTGTACATACATATCCTGCTGGCCCAGGTGGATCAGGTCTTCGTCGTGCCGGGCGCGCGACTTGCCCCACAAGGCCCAGGTGATGGCATCCAGCAGCGACGATTTACCCGCGCCGTTGGGGCCGGTCAGGCAGGCCAGGTGCACGCCTTCCAGCCGCAGCGGGTCGATGGTGCTGTAGGGCAGGAAATTTTTTAATTCCAGACGAATCGGCAGCATAGGAATAAACTCGTCAAGGCAAACGTCATGTAGAACATCTGTGAGGAGTTTATCGCTTCAGCGGGTCGGAGTCCAGCACTTTTCTGCTGCGGCGGCAGGTCGAATGACAAAAAATAAGCGGTATCGTGGTCGGATACCGCTTGCCCGTCTCCGCTGCGCTGTCTGCGGGAGAAAACATTCTGTGTGTATATGGCCTGTGACTACAATGAATTACTTATGAGACAGCGAAGGGTTCCCCGACGATGTGACAGGTTTATGCAAAAGTTCCGTCGTCCCGATCAATGATCGCTACCAGCACCGCCAGCAGAAGGAAACCCGCAAACAGCAGTTGGGCTATTCCTGATACTGCACCGAAGAAGCCACCAAAACCGAAGATGGCCAGCACCAGCGCCATCAGGAAGAAGAATAATGCCCAACTCTGCATTATTCCATTCCTTTCGACTTACCTACGGAAACGGTCATAAGACCTGCGATACACTTTAGCACGCTTCTGTTGATGAAAAATGACCCGTTGTGGGGGAACAGGTGTAGGACAGTCGAACTATTTCAGTGGTCTTAGCCAGGAGGGGAAAAGCAAAGCACATGAACACGTTTAGATACCCAGGGGGGACGGGTTGCCTTGCGTTCATGTGCATCATGATCTATCTTACGGTTTTTCCAGGCAGATTATCAGGGCCACATGGCCTATTTACACTGTGAATACTGTAGGATATTCCGGTGCGCAGGCCCCTTCGCGTTCAATTATTGAACACCCAGCGCGTGACACTGACGGGATAATCATTCCAGGCGAGGACCTTGCGCGGCTGCACGATCCAGATCGGGATGCCGTGCCGCATGTCGTACTTGGCTTCGTACGCATCGTCGATGCGAGTCATGCGCGGGTCGTTGGGGTCCGTGATGCGGGTGACGGTGCCTTCGATGATGACTACCTCTGCGCCACTTTCGGAATGGACGGTGACTTCCGGGTTCTTTTCCAGATTGCGCGACCAGCGGGTGTGCGGTCCACCGCCAAAATGGACACGATTATCCAGCCACACGCCCCACACGGGCCGGGCATGTGGGCGGCTATCCGGCGACAGGGTGACGATCCAGTAATTTTTGGTGCGCTGCATCTGTTCCACGACAAAATCCCACGACAGCAGGCCTTCTTCGCTGTCCGGGACACCGTAGTCTTCCAGCGGGACTGGCCGCTGGGCCTGAGGAATGACGAGTTGGTGCTGTTCAGACATGATCCTTCTCCTCGTAATATCTATGGGTGCTTACTGGTGCAAAAACCCTTGCGGAAGGATACTTTAACGCATAATGACTGACAACCAGTGTCAGTTTTTTTGGATGTGCGGGTGGTTCAGGGGGTAATGGCGGCATGAGGCAGGACATCCTGCTCTGGTTAGGCACACATTTCCTGCCGCGCTGGGTGCTGGCCAATGTGGCAGGCTGGGCGCTGGGGTTATGGCTGGGGGCGGCGCTGCTGGCCCTGTTGGGCGGGCTGGCAGGCGCGGCGATCAGCGGCGTACTGGCCGGGCTGGTCGTGGGCGGCGCACAGTGGCTGGTGCTGCGCCAGCAGGTAAGCTGGATCAGCCTGCGCTGGGTGTGGTGGAGCGCGCTGGGCGGGGGCCTGGCATTCCTGCCGGCGTACCTGGCCGGGGTCGCGCTGGTGGCCGGGCCACACATTGGCTATTTTGTGGTGGGCGCGGTGTACGGCGGCATCTTTGGGGCGGCGCAGTGGCTGGTCCTGCGTGATGCTCATGATGAATGGGCCGGGTTGTGGATCGCTGCCAATCTGCTGGCCGGCGGGCTGTGTGGCTGCCTGACCATGACCCTGACGCCTGCAGGGCTGCCGCTGTTGTGTTCGCCGGGGCCGCCGCTGTTCGGTATCATTACCGGCGGCGCGCTGCGCTATATGCAGAATCGCTCTCAGTGACTGCTTATACGACGATCATGCCACGCTTAGCGCCAATCTGCACAATAAAGGGGTAATGTTCGCTTATCAGACTCCTGCATTGATCTATGGAAATGACATCACAGCCTCAATCTCCCCCACTGCCCTCCAACCTCAGCCGCGTACTGGACCCGCGTGTTCCCTCTAATCTGCTGATTCTGATTTTTTCGGTGGTAGTGACTCTGGGCGCCGGGGGTTACCAGCTTGCCAGCGAGCAGTCCCTGCTGGACAGCGTCATTTTCGGCCTGGGGGCGGGTGTATTTACCTTTCTGGCGTGGTCAATCGGGCGGGAAATCGACCCGGACCACAACCTGACAGCCTATGTAGCGGCGGTGCTGGCTGTGCTGGCGATTTTCAACCGGGGCCTGCCGGACCTGCTGGCTACATTCAGTTTTATTCCACTGCTGCGGGTGGTCAACCGCACCACCGGGCTGCCCCCCCGCCTGACCGATGCGCTGGCGCTGGTGGTGCTGGCCGGGCTGACCACGGCGGTTACGGGTTACTGGATGATCGGCATAGCGATCAGCCTGGCGTTTCTGTTCGATGCACTGCTGCCGCAGCCTAACCGGCCAGACAGCCCCGGCTATGCCCTGGCGGCGATATTTACTACACTGGGCGCGGCCCTGCTGTTTGACCCTGCGCCGGAAACGGTGAGGATCGACACCCCGCTGAATGCCGCGCTGATTCTGATGGCGCTGGGCTATCTGATCATCGTCATCCGCGATAAGGACCGGCTGCGTTCTGTGGGCGACTGGACCGGCACACCACTCAATCATCAGCGCGTCCGGGCCGGACAGCTACTGGCGGTGGGAACGGTGGTGGCGGTGCTGCTGTGGGGCGGCATGCACGGGCTGATCGCGCTGACTCCGGTATGGGCGGCGCTGGCGGGAATCATCGCGCGCCGGGTGGTGCAGTTCGTGCGCCCAGCCCCTTAACTCAGGTTATTGCCAGCCAGCAGATGACACCTGACTGGAACCAAACCAGGCGATCTCCAGCGCTCTTATGTGCCTTAATCCCCTGTGGCCGCCACCGGCAGATTAACCGGCAGATCCAGCGTGTCGCAGATGGCCAGCAGTTCATCGACGCGGTGGGCGCAGGTATGCCGTTCGTGGATGGTCTGGCAGGCCTGTTCGGTCAGTTCGCTGACCAGCCCGTCATCGTGCAGCAAATCCCGAAAATGCTGTTTCATCTCGCTGCCGTTGCGCGCCAGCAGATAATCCTTGCCAGCGGTAAACAGGTCTTCGGTATCCTGCCAGGGCGAACATACCAGCGGAATCCGGCAGGCCATCGCCTCGAAGGGGCGGATGGTGGGGATGCCGGGCAGCATGCGACTGTAGGGGCGGCGGGGCACATGGGCCGTCATGCGGTAGCGGGCAAAGGCCTCTGGCACCAGATAATTCGCCAGCCAGCCCTGATATTGCACCCCGGCATCTTCCAGCGCTGCGCGCACATGATCCGGATAGCGCACTCCATGAAAACAGGCATCCAGGCCCAGTTCATTAATCGGCTCCAGCAGGAATTCCTTCAGTTCCGCGTCGCGTTCGTCGTCGCCCCAGTTGCCAATCCAGACCAGATCGCCTTCGTATTCATCAGCAGGGCGCGGATAAAAAATGCGGGTATCCGCCGCTTCGTGCCAGGTCCAGGCGCGTTCGATCCAGTTATTCTCCAGATAGCGGGCGCGGATCGTCTCGCCAAAGGCCAGCACGCCATCGTAATGGCTAAGGTTGTAGCGGGCGATAGCTTTGGGGTCGCTGACGCTGCGATGGTGCGTATCATGGAACAGCAGGCGGTAATGCTGGTGCCGTGCCCGGTGGTGGCCAATGCGCCGCACCAGATCATGATCGTTCCATTCGTGCACCAGCACCAGGTCCGCATCCTGAAGCACCTCGTCCAGGTCCAGCTGCGCCAGTGTATAGCGGTTGCTGCGCAGATGCGGGAAAAAGCGCCGGAATGCGCGCACGGGCCAGTCGCCATGCTCCTCGCACAGCATTTGCAGGCTCCACGCGTCGCGGGGTTCGTACAGATCAACCGTGTACCCGCGCTCTAACAATTCTGCGACAACGCCGCGTAAAAAGTGCGCGTTACCATGATTCCAGTCGGAGATCAGCGAGTGGTAGAACATTACGATATGCATAAGCAGTCTCTCTCATCAAAGTCTGATAAGCGCGCAGACAGGCTCCTGTCAGCCCGAAACGTCCTGCCCGCTGGTGGGCCAGCGCTGCACGTTCAGCATTGGGGTCGTCTGGCGGCCCAGTCAAGCCAGCGCTCCACTTTTTTATGATGAGGCAGCACCGACTTTTCATGAAGTCCTCCGCACTGATGCATCACAACCCCCTGCAAATAAGAATCGCTAACCTGTGAAGGATCATCATCCTCCTGCTAAAGGGTAATGCGGCAGGAACGAAATTTAATCCTCCTGCAAGTGGGTATTTTAGTAGGCCATATGACCCGCGCAGCAATAGGTGATTGACATATTTGGAATGTATTATTTTCGGACGAACAGCATGGCAGATTATGTGCCTGTGCAGGCAGGAAAAAGCCACCAGCCCTCAAAAATGGAGGCGCGAACCCTCAGAAGAGCTGCTGCGCAGGTCAGGTGGGCAGAGTGAAGCTGCGAAGATGCCGCAGCGCATACCGGGCCAGGCCGCCGGAGTGGCAAGACCAGGGTTTACTAGTCCATATGGCCCGCAGACATCGGGCAGGTGGC
>CAZQIY010000009.1:0-43828 GCA_964593565.1 uncultured Anaerolineaceae bacterium | reverse complement strand
GTGGCAAGACCAGGGTTTACTAGTCCATATGGCCCGCAGACATCGGGCAGGTGGCTGATGATAAGTCCCACCTGCTAGCCGTAGATGAGCCGCGACCCAGGTTTATAATAAAGGTCAGGTAGAGTGAAAAGGTGCCATCATGCAATTCAAAAACAGACGTCAGGCCGGTCAGATGCTGGCTGAAAAGCTGAAAGCCTATGCCAATCTGCCGGATACGCTTGTTCTGGCACTGCCACGCGGCGGCGTACCGGTGGCCTATGAAGTGGCAGCCGCGCTGCGGGCGCCGCTGGATGTGCTGATCGTGCGTAAGCTGGGCGTGCCGGGCCATGAGGAAATGGCAATGGGCGCGATTGCTTCCGGTGGAGTGCGTGTGATGAACCAGGAAATTGTAAAGGGCCTGGGTATCCCCGAAGCAATGATCCAGCGTGTGACTGAGCGCGAAAATCAGGAACTGGTGCGGCGCGAAACCCTGTACCGCGATGATCGCCCCTTCCCGGACCTGACCGGGCGCACGGTGATTCTGGTGGATGACGGACTGGCCACCGGCGCGACCATGTGGGCGGCAGTGACCGCAGTGCGGCAGATGCAGCCAGCCCGGCTGATGATTGGTGTCCCGGCGGCGTCATCTGCGGTATGTGCCGACTTTGCCGAGGATGTAGATCAGATTGTATGCGTCATCACGCCAGAAAATTTCGGGGCAGTCGGCCTGTGGTACGAACAGTTCGAGCAGACCTCTGATGAAGAAGTGCGCACCCTGCTTCGGCAGGCCACAGAACAGCTTATGCCGGATCGTTAACCGCATAACAGGCAGCATGCCAGATCCAGAGTATAATCATCTGCCAGCACATCCGCGCTTTATCGAACGAACCAGGGGATACGAATGTTCGACCCTGTCAACAGCCTCGCCCAGTTCTCTCCTCCTGTACAGGCCCTGCTGGCGACTCTGTTTACCTGGGGCGTGACCGCGCTGGGGGCCGCTTCTGTATTTGTGCTGCGCGGCTTTAACCAGAAACTGCTGGATGTGATGCTGGGTTTTGCCGGCGGAGTCATGCTGGCGGCAAGTTTCTGGTCACTGCTGGCCCCGGCCATCGAACTGGCGGCGGAATCCGGTGTGCCGGAGTGGCTGCCGGCAGTCACGGGATTTCTGGCGGGTGGGCTGACTCTGCATCTGGTGGATAGAATCCTGCCGCACCTGCACATGGGCGCGCCAGAGGCAGAAACCGAAGGCATGCACACCACCTGGCGGCGCTCGCTCCTGCTCATCCTGGCGATCACCCTGCATAATATCCCCGAAGGCCTGGCGGTGGGGGTGGCTTTTGGCGCGGCGGCGGCCGGGCTGGAAGGCGCCACCCTGGCCGGTGCGGTCGTGCTGGCGGTGGGCATCGGGTTGCAGAATTTCCCGGAAGGAATCGCGGTAGCGATGCCGCTGCGGCGCGAGGGCATGTCGCGCTGGAAAAGCTTTGCCTATGGCCAGCTTTCGGCAGTGGTAGAGCCGCTGGCCGGGGTGCTGGGGGCATCTGCGGCGCTGCTGGCGCGTCCTCTGCTGCCCTATGCGCTCAGTTTTGCTGCTGGCGCGATGGTGTTTGTCGTGGTCGAAGATGTAATTCCGGAATCGCACCGCGCAGGGCATGTTGATCTGGCGACAGCGGGCCTGCTGGTCGGTTTCGCGGTGATGATGACCCTGGATGTGGCTCTGGGCTAGCTAGGGCAGTTCCGGCCCTGGCCAGTCCGCCAGCTCCTGATACGCCTCTGTGGCAATGGGCTGCCATTCTGTCTGCCCGGGCGAAAAATCCGGTACATATTCGCGTATTCTTTCCAGCGAGACATACTGCGATCTGTCACGCGTGTACAGAATGCGCAGCGGCATGACATGCTGGCCGGTGGCGTTGGCGCCAGCGGTGGGCTGTTCGCTCACATTTCTATCCGGCCATTCCGCGATATTCTCAATCAGGCCCACATATTCCCCTTCAGCCACAATAGCGTTAACAGGTTCCGACTTGTAAATCAGCACGCGGGTGCTGATTGGCATCTGATCCAGCCACTGCTGGCGGCCTGCTGCACTGAGGCCGGGGGCCTGGTCCGGTTCCCATTCGGAAGGTACGATCAAAATGGCATAACTCGACATCGGTCTGCTCCTGAATTATTCCGCGAAATTTCCCTCATCTTCATTCTAGAGGGGGTTGAATACGGCAGAATGTATCTTCAGAAGCATTTATGCCCTGCCCACCGGGACGAATTTACACTAGGTCAGGTCGCTATTTAAAGCGGCCCTATAGCACAAAACTGTTGCAATCGTTACACTACCGCTGGCTCAAAAATCTTATCACCAGGAGTATGGCCTTACTATGAGCAGTGAAATTGTACGCTTTGACCTCCCTCAATCAGAAATTCCTCAGCAGTGGTACAACATCCAGGCAGATTTGCCCCGCCCTCTGCCGCCGGTGCTGCACCCCGGCACCAAACAGCCAGTCGGCCCGGATGATCTGGCGCCGCTGTTCCCCATGGCGTTGATTATGCAGGAAGTGAGCCAGGAACGTTACATCGATATTCCTGAAGAAGTGCGCGAGATTTACAAGCTGTGGCGCCCAACCCCGCTGCTGCGCGCCCGGCGTCTGGAAAAGGCGCTGGATACCCCGGCCCATATCTACTACAAGTATGAAGGGGTGTCGCCCAGCGGCAGCCACAAGCTGAACACCGCCACACCCCAGGCTTATTACAACAAGCAGGAAGGCATCAGCGGGCTGACCACCGAAACCGGCGCGGGCCAGTGGGGCACGGCGCTGGCGCAGGCGTGCAGCTTCTTTGATATGGAATGCTACGTCTACATGGTCAGGATCAGCTACCAGCAAAAGCCGTACCGCCGCGCCATCATGCAGGCCTTTGGCGCAGATGTCACCCCCAGCCCCAGCGACAAAACGCAGGCCGGGCGCGGTATTCTGGCCAAAGACCCGGACAGCACCGGCTCGCTCGGCATTGCCATCAGCGAGGCTGTCGAAGCAGCGGCCACCAGCGGCGGCAAATACAAGTACGCCCTTGGCTCCGTGCTCAACCATGTGCTGATGCATCAGACCGTGATCGGGCAGGAATGTCTGAAGCAGATGGAACTGGCGGGCGAATATCCGGATGTGGTGGTCGCCCCGATTGGCGGCGGCAGCAACTTCGCGGGCATCAGCCTGCCGTTCCTGCACCAGAACCTGACCGCAGGCAAGCAAACCCGGCTGCTGGGGGTGGAACCGGCGGCCTGCCCCAGCCTGACACGCGGCCGCTATGCCTATGACTTTGGCGATACGGCCGGCATGACCCCGCTGGTGAAGATGTACACCCTGGGCCATGATTTTGTGCCGGCGCCGCTGCACGCGGGCGGGCTGCGCTATCATGGCATGGCGAGCATCGTGTGCGAAATGTACGATCAGGGGCTGATGGAAGCAATGGCGATCCCGCAGTTGGAAACCTTCCAGGCGGCCATCACCTTCGCCCGCGCAGAGGGCATTATCCCCGCGCCGGAAGCGGCGCATGGCATCGCCGGGGCCATCCGCGAGGCACTGGCCGCAAAGGAATCCGGCGACAGCCGCGTGATTCTGGTGGACCTGTGCGGGCATGGGCACTTCGACATGACCGCCTACGACGCCTATTTCGCCGGCAATCTGGAAGATTACGAATATCCTCAGGAAGCCATCGAACAGGCCATGTCGGCGCTGCCACAGGTCTAGACAGCACCAGCAGAAACAGTCTGGCAATCAAAAAGGCCGGAGCGCACATGCTCCGGCCTTTGCGTTATTCAGTTGTATGGGGTGCGTCCTCAGATGCCGTTAAATTCCGGTCTGCCGCCGCGCTGGTACCAACGCCATGAACTGCCGCTGACGTGAATTTCCAGCCGGTCATCCACCAGCGTATCTGGCTGGGGCGGGTTGGTGCTGTAGACATTGACCTGATACACATCCACCCCGTTGCTGCTGTGCAGGTAATGCACCCACACGCTCCAGGTTCCGGCCTGCCCGGTTGTCACTTCCACCGGCATCGCTTCCGGCGAGAAGCTGGCCGGGTTCAGGATCGCGATTTCGGGGCAGCGCGGGTCGCCATCCGGCATATAGGCACAGTTACCATGCAGATGGAAGGCACTGTGGTCCTTCTGCGGGAAGCCAGCGACGCCGATGCCGCTCATGTTGTACCAGTCCGTATCACAGGCATCGCCTGCGCCGGTGCCCCAGCCATCTTCCTGGCCGGGATTGTACACATCCGGGCAGTTGTCCTGGCTGGAGGGGATGCCATCGCCATCCGGGTCAGAGTTGCGCTGCGGCGCGGCTTTCGGTTCGGAGCCGCCGCCCGAATTCTGGCCATCTGCGACATTAATCGTCTTGCAGTTGGTATCATTGCCGCCGCCGTTGCTGACCATCAGGCAGACCTCATAGCTGCCATCGCTGGTGTAGGTGTGTGTGGGGTGCTGATCGCTGCTGGTACCGCCATCGCCAAAGGTCCAGGCCCATACGGTCGGGATGCCTGCTGAGCCATCCATGAAGTCCACCGTCAGCCCGTTGGTGCTGTACGTGAAGTTGGCTATCGGCACCAGTGGCGGCGGTCCATCCAACTGGACCGTCTGGCAGTCGGTATCATCGCCATCGTTGTTGCTCACCGTCAGGCAGACTTCAAAGCTGTCGTGGTAGCCATACGTGTGTGTAGGGTGCTGATTGCTGCTGGTACCGCCATCGCCAAAGGTCCAGGCCCATACGGTCGGGCCGCCTGATGAGGTATCGGTGAAGTCCACCGTCAGCCCGTTGGCGATGTAGGTGAAGCTGGCATCCGGCGGCTCCAGCTGTGGCGGCGCGCTGACCACGATCGTATCGCAGTATTCATCGTTCCCATCATCGTTGCTGGCCGTCAGGCAGACCTCATAGCTGCCATCGCTGGTGTAGGTGTGCGTGGGGTGCTGATTGCTGCTGGTACCGCCATCGCCAAAGGTCCAGGCCCATACGGTCGGGCCGCCTGATGAGGTATCGGTGAAGTCCACCGTCAGCCCGTTGGCGATGTAGGTGAAGCTGGCATCCGGCGGCTCCAGCTGTGGCGGCGCGCTGACCACGATCGTATCGCAGTATTCATCGTTCCCATCATCGTTGCTGGCCGTCAGGCAGACCTCATAGCTGCCATCGCTGGTGTAGGTGTGCGTGGGGTGCTGATTGCTGCTGGTACCGCCATCGCCAAAGGTCCAGGCCCATGAGGTCGGATCCTCTGTCGAGGTATCGGTGAAGTCCACCGTCAGCCCGTTGGCGCTGTAGGTGAAGCTGGAATCCGGCACAATCAAAGGATCCGTCCACATCACCCGGAAATCAAAATCGCCGGTGAAGGGGGAAGTACCCACTGCGGCAACCAGCGTATAAGTCACACCACTGGTCATGTTTATCGAGAGCGATGGATAGACCACGCCGAGAGCGTTGCTTTCGATGCATGCAGGGTTAAAGTTCCCCTGCACATAAGGAATGATGACGCCCCCGCTGCTGTTGTCGTTGAAGATCTGCAGCATATGGCTGCCCGAGACTGTCGCAGTAAACGAATAGGTTTCGTAATAAAACTGCTGAGTCTGATCACAACTTAACATTGTAGGATCAGATGGGGTGATGTCGGCGCTGAAATCGGTGGTTCCAGCGGATGCAACCGACCCTAAAATCAGGGAGAAAAGGAAGACGGTGATGATGATTACGATTTTCCTGAACACGTCGGGATGCCTTTCACAAACTACTGTGGCATTTTTTACCTTTCTCCGATTCTAGTGTTAGTGAGGTTACGAAACCCTAACACAAAATTCAGATACACTTTATTTCCTGTTAGGTTACGACGCCCACTGCAAGGCCATAACTAAAAATCCAGGGGCTGCTTAACCTGCTTTAAACAGCACCCTGACAGATTCACAACGCCTGCTGGATAAGCTGCTCGATATTCTGCTGCGGGTGTGCCCCCACCAGTTTGCCCACAGGTTTACCATTTTTAAACATCACCAGCAGCGGAATACTCGTCGCCTGGTACTGCCGGGCCGACATCGGGTTCTGATCGACGTTCAGCTTGGCGATTCTGATCTGCCCGGCGTACTGCTGTGCCAACCGTTCCAGAGTCGGCGCGACCATATGGCACGGCCCGCACCAGGGCGCCCAGAAATCGACCAGCACCGGCACCTCACTTTGCAGCACCTCGTGCTGGAATGTGCCATCACTTACAGCAAACGGGGCCGCGCCGCTGGCAGCACGCGCCTCTGCCTGGGCGGTGGTTTCTGTCGGTTTAGGGCCGTGCCCCAGCAGAAAATCCACATGCTCATCGATATCTGCCGGACGAATATGCTCCGCGCGCGATTCCACCTCGCCTTCATCGAGCGTAAGCAGGGCCGGCAGCCCGGGCCGGTTATACTGCGCGTGAGTCTGGGGGTTCTCACTGATATTCACCCGCGCCACCAGCAGCTTGCCGGCATGTTCCCGCGCCGCCCGGTTCAGTGCTTCATCCAGCGCCGGGCTGGTCCCGTCATACAGATACAGCAGCACCGGCAGCGGCAGGGTCATCACTTTCTTCAGGCCCTGGTCATCAGTGGTGATGGGAGTATCAAACACAGCCATGATCGTTCCTCTCTGCTAAGCATTCACCTGTCTTACAGACGCTTTAACCTACCAGTTCCCTACGTTTTTCCTATCGTGAAAACGGATAGGGACCCTGTATACGTAATAAGTTCGCCAGTGTGTTTATAGTCGACTATAATGGAAGCAGGCTGACAGTATTATCTATCACCACAGCACACACCACAGTCAAACAGGACACACCACAGGTCAACAATAGATGGACACGGTGGGTGGGATGAGTCAAAGGGGAAAATCTCGTGTCATCCTCATTAATTGGTCGAAAGTTAGGCAAGTACGAAATCATTGAGTTGTTAGGCCAGGGGGGCATGGCAACGGTCTATAAAGGGTATCAGCCCGATTTTGATCGTTTTGTTGCCGTGAAGGTCCTGCCGACCCACCCCGGCCAGGACAGGCTGTTCCATGAACGTTTTCGGCTGGAAGCCCGCATTATCGCGCAGTTACAGCACCCGCACATCCTGCCGGTCTATGATTATGGCAGCGAAGGCGAAACGCTCTTCCTGGCGATGGCCTATATCAGCGGGGGGTCCTTAAAGGATCGCATCGAAAAGGGCGCCCTGCCATTAGGAGAGGCTGAATCCATCCTGCGGCAGTTAGCCTCCGCGCTGGATTATGCGCACCGGCGCGGCGTGATCCACCGCGATGTCAAGCCGGATAACGTCCTGCTGGACAGCGAAGGCAACGCGCTGCTGGCGGATTTTGGCATCGTCAAGATTCTGGAAGGCGAATCCACCTCTAACCTGACGGCCACCGGCGGGGTGCTGGGCACGCCTACGTACATGGCGCCGGAACAAAGCCAGGGGCTGGGTGTATCGCCCCAGACAGATATTTATGCACTGGGGGTCATCGTCTACGAGATGCTGACCGGACGCCAGCCGTATGAGGCGGATACGCCCATGCAGGTCATGCTCAAACACATCACGGACCCTGTGCCCAGCCTGCTGGAAGTCAGTGGCAGCCTGCCGCCGGCGCTGGAACCGGTGATGACGCGCGTGCTGGCCAAAAACCCGGAGGAGCGCTACAGCAGCGCCAATGAGTTCGCACAGGAATTTCTGCGGGCCATTCATCGCGATGCTTCCGAGATTGTGCTGCGCGAAGCCACCTCCACCAAAGAAGCACCGCCCACCTATGGCACACCGCCCCCGGCGGCTGCACCCGCCGTGCCGTCCCAGCTTGCGCCGCAGCCAGTCCCATCTCAGCCATCCGCGCCGCAGATAATCCGTGCGGTGCCAGAATCCTCCAGCCGCAGCGGCAGCAGTCCGCTGGTGCTGCTGGGTGGATTTACCATCATCGCACTGCTGGCGGTGATTATCGTGCTGCTGGTGGTCAATAATAATGGTAACCAGCCGCAGAACGAAGTCGCGGTGATCCCCACCGTACCCGCCACGACAGCCGCTACTTCTGTGCCGGATGCGACAGACCCCCCGCCTGCCACCAGCGCCGCCGCTGCCCCCACCCGGCCTACTGTCAGGACGTTCGGGCGCCTGAGCTACACCACCACCGATACGCTGGGCGATAGCATCAGCCTGCAAACCAACGGCCTGTCTCAGCCGCCTGCGGGCAAGGAATATGCTGTGTGGCTGAAGAACACCAATGATGGCAGCCTGCTGCCCATCGGCATGATCTCGCTGGATGGCCTGGGCAACGGCGTCCATAGTTACGTGGACCCCGAAGGCCGCACCCTGGCGGCACTGTATAACACGGTCCTCATCACGGTGGAAGATGAACAGGGCGATGAACCAGCAGGTGAGATCATTTACAGCGGCACCACGCCGGATGTTGTGCGCGATGCCCTGAGTGAAATTTTTGTCGCGTCAGATGCCGGGTTCTCGAACGGCAGCCTGTACGGTGGCGCGCTGGCCGAAGCTGAACTGGCGGTCATCCACACCAGCTACGATCACGGCACGCATGATCTGTTTGGCCTGCACAATCGCACAGAACATACCATCAATATTCTGATGAACACCGAGATCGACTATGATGGCAACGGCATCGCGGAAAATCCGGGGTACAAGCTGGGCCTGCCCTACCTGCTGGACACCATCGAGGAACGGCTGAGCTTTGATTACAGCGCGGACGGAATCCGGCCAGACCTGCGCAGCGATGTGGAACGGGTGGAATCCTGCATCCGCAACACCCGCCAGCGCCTGGATGAATTTTACGCGCTGGAAACCGGATGGACGGAGTTAACAGAAGCGACTGAGGAATTTGCCCAGAGCGAAATCCGGAAATCCGAAGAGATGATGGCCGCCCTGATCGAAGGTGTCGACCGCAACAGCAACAATCAGGTCGAGGGTTTCTTTGGCGAGTGCGGCCTGCGACAGATCGCCGTGTTTGGTTTGCTGGTGGGCAATCTTAATCTGGTCGCGGGGGATGTCACTGCCTGAAACATTATCCGATAAGGATGGTTATGGCGCGCATTTTTATCAGTTACAGCCGGGTTGATGAAGCCATGGCTCGCCGCCTGGCTGCTTCGCTGTCCGATATGGGGGCGGATGTCTGGATTGATGTAGAAGACATCCCCGCCGGCATGAAGTGGAGCAGCGCCATCCAGCAGGGGCTGGACAGCGGCGAACTGCTGATTGTGGTTATCTCGCCGGAATCAATGGCGTCGCGCAATGTCGAGGACGAGTGGCAGTATTATCTCGACCACAATAAGCCGGTGGTGCCGGTGCTGCTGAAACCGGCCAAAGTCCATTTTCAACTGAACCGGCTGCAATATATCGACTTCCACACGCAGCCTTACGATATCGCCATCAACCAGCTTTATGCTGAACTGCGGCGCAAGGGGTTACAGCTTCGCGCCCCGGATCAGCCCGCCGATACAGGCAAGGTCCCCCGGTTTGACAACCTCTCACCGGAGGAAATTGACCGCGTGCTGGCTGAACTCCAGGCGCGGCGCCAGCAGTTTACCCAGACTGCACCCACACCAGTACCCCAGCCACAGCAGCCTCCGCCGCAGCGTGCCGCAAATCCACAGCGGCGCTGGCTGGCAGGGGCAGCGGTTGCCGGTGTGGTGGTGATGGCGCTGGTTGGCCTGGTCCTGATGCAGGGCCTGGACGCACAGAATCAGACCCCGCCGCCTTCCCCGACCAGCCCTCAGCAGCCCACCCAGACCACGCAGGTTGATCTCGGTAATGAAGATTCGGATGGCGACAGCCTGACGGATGGCTTTGAAGTCGAGGTGGGCACAGACCCGAACAACCCTGATACAGATGGCGACGGGTTGGATGATGGCGCGGAGATGAGCCAATGGGGGACGGACCCCTTGAAACCGGATACTGATGACGATGGCCTGAGCGATGCTGAAGAAGTCGGAAGCTGTACCGACCCAACCCTGCGCGATACGGACTTTGACGGCATCGACGACCAGACCGAAACGCAGCAGGGCAGCGCCTGTGTGGCCAACACCCCCACCCCCGCAGCCACTCGCGGGCTGTCTGCCGACAACCCGGTAACACGCAACAGCGACTGGACTCCCATTATGCGGACATTCAACGGCGTGGAAATGGTGCTGGTGCCGGTGGGCAGCTTCGTGATGGGCACTTCCCCCCGGGCGATAGAAACCTTTTATCAGGAATGCGAACCTTACGGCAATATCTGCCGCAGCAGCGATCTTTTCCGGGATGAATCGCCTGTGGCCGAAGTCACGTTTGACCAGCCATTCTGGATTGACCGCTATGAAGTCACCAACGAGCAGTACGGGGCGCAGGGTGCTTATGGGGGCGTGAACCTGCCGCGCACTGATGTCACCTGGCGGGACGCACAGAATTACTGCGAAGCACGCGGCGCGCGCCTGCCGACGGAACCGGAATGGGAATATGCCGCTCGCGGGCCGGATTCGCTGGTGTGGCCGTTTGGCAACATCTTCCCCGGGGCCATCTTTAATTACTGCGATGCCTCCTGTACCGAAAACTGGCGCGATGCCGTCCATGACGATGGCTATGCGCAGCTTGCGCCTGTCGGCACCTTTCCGGAAAATGCTTCGTGGGTGGGCGCACTGGATATGGCGGGCAATGTCTGGGAATGGACCAGCACGATTTATACCCCAACACCGGGCGGCGGCTATACCGACCCGGCCAACCCCGATGCCTCGCGCACGCTGAAGGGCGGCGCATGGACCTGGCTGATTCACGAAGCACGCGGCGCGGCACGCTCTCCCCACACCACCGGCATCACTGCCAGCAGTTACTGGGGCTTCCGCTGTGCCAGAGACTTTAACCGCGCGGATATTTCCTGAAGGACAGATCATGGCTGAAGAGACAACATCCCCACAGAATCTGGATATTCCCACTTACCAGCAGCACCGCGAAAACCAGATCGAGCATACACTGGTGGATGTGCGCGAAACCTGGGAATATGCACGCGGTCGCATCCCCGGCGCGGTCAGTATCCCGCTGGATGAGCTGGCGGAGCGCATGGACGAAATTCCGCCGGAAAAGCCGGTGGTGGTGGTGTGCGAACACGGTATCCGCAGCATTGCGGCGGCGCAGTTTCTGGCGCAGGCGGGGTACAGCGGTGTGTATAACCTGATGGGCGGCACCGCAGAATGGGTGGAGCGTCTGCTGCCGCTGGACACGTCCGCATAGTCCAGTTGACCCACAGCTATTAGGAACAATTACCTATTGGTAGGTTCGTAATATTTGTTGTAGCACAATTAAGAACGTGCTATCCTTAATTTATCACCTCAGGCAAGGTTGCTGTTAGGCATACAGCGGACAATAAGCGAATGAGCGTAGGATACCGAACTCCAGATCAGGACGACCTGCCTGCTAATGACCCGACGATTACGCCGGACCTCATCGTCAGCAGTTACGAGAGCGCCTATCGTAAAGTCTATGGGCGGATGCCGCGTGTGCGTCATGTCGGCGGGCAGTGGTATTATGTCGGCGGCGAAACTGTCCACCGCGTCACCCTGCTGACGGAAATCATCCGCCTGCGCGACCTTGCCAGAGAGCAATCCCCCTATGCCCCGCCCAGCCGCAATATGGTTCAGCGCCTGATTTCGCGCCTGCGCAACCTGTAGAGGGTTGTATCTACAAGCTTTCCTCCTTTTTCGTTATACTGAGCAGCATAGTTTCTACCAGCAGCTAGCGAGAATAACACCATGCGATTGGGGATTATTGGTTTGCCCAACAGCGGCAAGACCACGCTTTTTAACGCGCTGACCGGCAGCGATATCGAAACGGTGGCGGCGGCCGGCGGGCGTTTTGAGATTCATACGGCGGTGGTCAGCGTGCCAGACCCGCGTGTAGACCAGCTCAGCGCGATGTACCAGCCCAAAAAGACCACCTATGCGCAGGTCACCTATGTGGATATTGCCGGGTTGGATAAAGGCGTGGGCGAAGGCGGCATCAAAGGCCAGTTCCGTAACGAACTGGCGCAGGTCGATGGCTTTGTGCATGTGGTGCGCGTATTTGAGGATGATACCGTCCCGCATCCCTATGTGGATACTGACCCGGCCCGCGATGTAGAAATTCTCGACAATGAATTTTTGCTGACCGACCTGGTCGCTGTCGAAGCAAAACTGGAGCGCATCCAGTCCGAAATGCGCGTGAAAGGCCGCAATGTCAGCCCGGCGGTCAGCACGGAATACGAACTGATGCAGCAGTTAAAAGCGCATCTGGAAGACGAAAAGCCGCTGCGCGATCTTGACCTGACCGACGAGCAGGAGAAGTCGCTGCGGGGGTACGGCTTCCTGACGCTCAAGCCGGTGCTGATCGTGCTGAATATGGGCGAAGAAATGCAGGACCCCGCCAGCCTGCTGACGTATGATCACCGCGACAGCCAGATCGTCGCGCTGCAGGCCAAGATCGAAGCCGAAATCGCCCAACTGGACGCCGATGACGCCGCCATGTTTATGGAAGAATACGGTATCACAGAGCGCGGCGCGGATAAGGTGATCCGCCTGTCCTATGAACTGCTGACGATTCAGTCATTTTTCACCGTGGGCGAGGATGAAGTGCGGGCCTGGAGCATCCCTGTCGGCGCGACTGCGCCAGAAGCCGCCGGGGCCATCCATTCTGACCTGCAAAAAGGCTTCATCCGTGCTGAGGTGATGGCCTACGACGATCTGATCAGCGCGGGCAGCGAAGCCGCCCTGAAGCAGGTGGGCAAGCTGCGGCTGGAAGGGCGTGATTACGTCGTTAAGGACGGTGATATTGTGCATATCCGCTTTAATGTCTGATGCAGTGCCCGAATGACTGCCGCGTGATCAGACAGAGGCGCGTTGTGAGGGAAACGGATGCCGGTAACGGTTCGGTGGATTGACGAACAGCATACAGCCATTCAGATGGAATTTTCCGGCCAGTGGCAGTGGCCGGAATTGAACGAAGCGCGTGATCTGGCGTGGGAAATGCTGGAAACAGCCAATGAACCGGTCAATTTTGTGCTGTACAACGCGCATGAAGTCTGGATGCCGCCGAATTACCTCGAAAACCTGCGGGGCATTGTGGCAGAGGTCCACCCCAATGCCGGCCTGATGGTCATTGTCAGCACCAACCCGTTGTTCCGCGCCCTGTTCGAACTGTTTAACAAGGTCGCGATGCGGGTGGGTTTTAGCTACCGGTTTGTCGCTTCGCTGGAGGATGCCTATACCCTGCTCGATCTCAGCCAGGCCGCGTGAATTTCCTGTGAATTTTGCCCGGGCCAGCCACTCTGCAAGGAATGTAATAGTTGTAAGGTTTTAAGCTGAGGGCATTGTTTAGCTGGCAAGGAGCAGGATACCATGGCCGTTATCGTGGCATGGGAGGACGACACCCAGAGCACCGTTTGTGTGACTCTTCAGCACCGCTGGGAATGGGACGATATCGAGAACGCCAGAACGCAGATCAATACGATGCTGGATTCTTTAACTTACAAAGTAGATTTAATGGTGTGCGGCGATACTGAAAACTGGCTGCCCGGCAATTTTAACCAGAATATGCTGAACCTGACCCAAACTGTACATCCAAACCTGGGCCTGGTCGTGATTGTGACCAGCAACGTTCTGTTCGAGCAGTTGTTCCGTTTATTCGTCCGGCTGAGAGGCGGCGTTCCGTTCGATTTCCTCTTTGTGGAATCGGTAGAAGCGGCGCGCAGCCACCTGAAGCAGCCGGCCTCTGCCTGATTATGCCCCCGCATCTGCTGATCGCGTCTGGCATTTTTCACCCGGAAGCAGGCGGTCCATCGACCTATCTGTACGAACTGCTGCCGGTGCTGATGCAGCGCGGCTGGGATGTGCAGGCCATCACCTATGGGGATGCGCCCGCTGCTGGTTATCCTTACCCGCTGGCGCGCATCCCCCGCCGGGCGCTGCCGCTGCGGGTGGCGCAGTATGCCCGCACAGCCTATCCCCTGCTGCGGCGGGCGGACCTGATTTATGTGCATACGCTCGGCCTGCCGCTGATCGGCGGCGCTGCCCCGCGCATCCTCAAGATTGTCGGTGATCAGGCCTGGGAGCGTGCCATCCGGCGCGGCTGGGTTCCCATCACAGAAGACATCGATCATTTTCAGACAGCCGATCATGGCCCGCTGGTGCGGCTGCAAAAACTGGCCCGTTCCCGCGAAGTGCGCGGCGCCGATCATGTCATCGTGCCCAGCCAGTATCTGCGGCGCATGGTGGAAGGCTGGGGCGTGCCGGGGGAAAGAATCAGCGTGATTTACAACGCGCTGCCGCCACAGGCGCACAGCGAACCCCAGGCCCCACAGACTCAGGCAGAAGCGCGGGCACAGCTTGGCCTGCCGGATGACCCTATCGTGTTTACGGCGGCGCGGCTGTATCCCTGGAAAGGCATTGATCATCTGATGACCGCGCTGGCGCGGGTGCGGGATGTGCGGCTGGTGGTGGCCGGGGATGGCCCGCAGCGCGGCGCGCTGGAGCAGCAGGCCCGGGCGCTGGGGGTAGCGGCGCGGGTGACGTTTCTGGGGCATATCCCCCGCCAGCAAACCGCGCTCTATATGAAGGCAGCGGATTATTTCGCCCTGTATTCCGGTTATGAGGGCCTGTCGCATGTGCTGCTGGAAAGCCTTCAGGCCGGGACGCCGGTCATCGCCAGCGACAAGGGCGGCAACCCCGAAGTCGTGACGCACGAAGTCAACGGCCTGCTGGTCCCCTATGTGGATACAGAGGCGCTGGCCGCTGCGCTGGAGACTGCGTTTCTGCCCGGCAAACGCGACTCGCTGGCCGCGAATACCGCCGCCGGCCTGGAGCGCTTCGACTTTGCCCGTATGGTAGAACAGACCGACGCCGTGCTGCGTGCCTGCCTGGGGCAGCAGGGGCGATAAACGCGAAGGGAGAGTCCGCAAACTCTCCCCTGCAATATACAGCAGCGCGATGTTTTATTGCAGCGCCAGCGACTTAGACTCGATGATGCTCTGTGCCAGCGCGATAAATTCATCCAACGGCATGGCGCCCAGGTCGTCATCCGTGCGCAGACGCACGCTCACCGTACCATTTTCCAGGTCCCGATCCCCCAGAATGAGCATGTAGGGAATCTGCTGGTCGCGCGCGATGCGAATCTTGTTGCCCATGCGGTTGCGGCTGTCATCGACTTCGGCGCGCAGCCCGGCGGCTTTTAAGCGGGCGGCGATTTCGTGGGCCGGGCCTTCATGACGATCCGCAATCGGGATCAGCACCGCCTGCACCGGCGCCAGCCAGGCCGGGAAGGCTCCGGCGAAATGCTCAATCAGGATGCCGACGAAACGCTCCATACTGCCAAAGGGCGCACGATGGATCATGATCGGGCGCTGGCGGCTGTTGTCCTCCGCCATGTATTCCAGTTCAAAGCGGGCCGGCAGGTTGTAATCGACCTGCACCGTGCCCAACTGCCACTCACGTTTGAGGGCATCGCGGAAGATGAAGTCCAGCTTGGGGCCATAGAACGCCGCCTCGCCTGCTTCCACATGATGCGGCAGGCCAAGTTCCTGTGCCGCCTGGATAATCGCCGCTGTCGCCCTTTCCCAGGCCGCCTCGTCGCCGACATACTTGTCGCTTTCCGGGTCGCGCGTGCCCACCCGCGCCCGAAAATCTGTCAGGCCGAGCGTGTTAAACACATACTGGATCAGGCGCACGACTTCCTTGAATTCATCCAGCAGTTGATCTGGCCGCACGTACAGATGCGCATCATCCACTGTAAAACCGCGCACCCGCGTCAGGCCGTGCAGCTCGCCGGACTGCTCGTAGCGGTACACCGTGCCAAATTCCGCCAGCCGCACCGGCAGATCGCGGTAAGAATGCTGGTCGCTTTTGTAGATCATACAGTGATGCGGGCAGTTCATCGGTTTTAGCAGGAACTGTTCGTCATCCACGTCGATAGGCGTGTACTGGCTGTCGGAATAGTAGGGATAATGGCCGGATGTTTTGTACAGTTCCAGGCTGCCGATATGCGGCGTCACCACCGGGGAATAGCCGTTTTCAAGCTGCACATCGCGCAGCCAGCGCTCCAGCGTATCGCGCATGATGGCGCCTTTGGGCTTCCACAGCGGCAGCCCCTTGCCCACCACCTGGCTGATCGTAAACAGGCCCAGTTTTTCCCCCAGCACGCGATGATCGCGCTTGCGGGCTTCTTCCAGCCGGTGCAGATAATCTTCCAGATCTTCCGGCGTTTCCCAGGCCGTGCCATAAATGCGCGTCAGCTGTTTGTTCTTCTCGTCGCCGCGCCAGTAGGCCCCCGCCGGCGGCTTGAACGTCACGCTGACCGCGCTGGGGTGAATTTCCTTCGTGCTTTCGACATGCGGCCCCCGGCACAGGTCGGTAAACGTGTCCTGCGTATAGATCGTGATCTTCTCCGCTGGCTGCGCGATCTGCTGGCCCATGTCATCGACACGGCCATTGACCAGGTCATCGATCAGTTCCAGCTTGTAGGGCTGGTCGGCAAACATGGCCCGCGCTTCTTCCGGGCTGACTTCGCGATAGGTAAAGGCATGATTGCCTTTCAGAATCTGGCGCATCCGGCCTTCGACCCACTCCAGGTCTTCGTCCGTGATTGAATCCGGCAGGTCAAAATCATAATAGAACCCGTCCTCAATTGGCGGGCCGATGGCGATTTTGGCATCCGGGAAACGTTCCAGCATCGCCTGGGCCAGCACATGGGCGGCAGAATGGCGAATGCGGTACAGGTGGCTTTCTTCGTAACGAGGCTCAAACATACGATTGATTCCTTGAATTGATGATTTCAGGCAGCACGGGGAGTCCGCTGGGAAAACACGTCAAGCCGGACTCGCAGATCACCGACAATTAAACCCGCCTCGCCAGAGCATTGCAACTATGAAGTTGTCCATTCAGGGGGGAATGACCCTGATCAGTCTCCGTTGACGGCGAGTACTTCCGTAATGACAAACGCCGCGACTTCCGCCGTCGTCCGTTTGCCATTGTTAGTAGTTCGCCCGTCTGCTGCCTCGTCTTCGGCGACCAGGGTGAAGAAGCCCTCGAACACATCCAGGGCCAGCATGTTATCAATCGTGTCTTCGATGGTGTCGCGTCCCAGGTTTTCGACCAGGACGTGCGGCGTTTCCAGCGTGGCATACCGTACCGGGGGCACATCCGCCAGCTGCTTGCCGATATGATAGTTCAGTTCCATCTGGCGCTTCAGGTATGGCATCGTGACAAACAATGCCGTAAACACCTGTTCATCTTCCATTTCGACGATGATGTCGCAGGCGTCGTGTTCAGCGTCGTCAAGCATCTCAATCCAGACATGCCGAGGGATCATATAACACCACTTTCTAGTTGAACAGCGCTTCCCAGCGCGTGAACTTTCTCTCTAAGATGATATTTAATGTTCTGGAAAACAGCATATTACATTCTTTTCAGATTTGTCAAGCTGTTTGCGAAAAATTTCACCATTTGCTTAATAATGCCCTCATCGCTGCACACACAGCCGGGGATGTGGCGCGACAGGGGTTTCTGCTGTTATGATTCCACCCTGAATAAGGCGTTCTTTAAAGAAAGAGCATACAGATGCAGCGATTAAGCCTGAATGGAAGCTGGGAACTTTACCGGGTGGGGGATGATCAGGCAGTTGCGGCGACGGTGCCCGGCTGCGTGCATACGGACCTGCTGGCGGCCGGGGCCATCGAAGAGCCGTTTTACCGCGATAACGAACTGCGCCTGCTGTGGATCGGCGAAACTGACTGGCTGTACCGGCGCACCTTCGAGGTCGAACCGGCCCTTTTGCAGCGTGAGGTGGTGCTGCTGCGCTGTAAAGGGCTGGATACCATCGCCACTATCACGCTGAATGGGCAGGAAATCGCCCGCACAGACAATATGTTTCGCACCTGGGAATTTGATGTCAAACCGTACCTGCAGGCCGGGACCAACACGCTCGAAATCCGCTTTGATTCCGCGCTGAAATATGCCCAGCGGCGCGAACAGGAGGAGCGTATGCTGCCGGCCTGGGGTGTGGGCGATCATAAGCTCAACGGCGGCGGCTGGATTCGCAAACAGCCCAGCAATTTTGGCTGGGACTGGGGGCCGATGCTGGCGACCTGCGGCATCTGGCGCGATATTGAACTGGTCGCCTATGATGTGGCCCGGCTGCGCGATGTGCATATCCTGCAGGACCACACCACCGAAGGTCAGGTTCGACTGGCCGTGCGCATCACTGCGCAGCAGCAGGGCGACACCCCCCTGACCGCCGCCTGCACCGTCCGGCTGAATGGGCAGATTGTGGCGGAAGATCGCGCGGCGCTGTCTGCGCTGTCAGATGGAACGGCGGAAATCATGCTGACGATTGCCGGCCCGCAGTTGTGGTGGCCCAACGGGCTGGGCGATCAGCCGCTGTACGATGTGGCAGTGGAACTGCTGGATGCCAGCGGCGCGGCACTGGACAGCACCAGCAGGCGCGTCGGTCTGCGGACTCTGCGGCTGGATCGTCACCCGGACGAATGGGGCGAATCGTTCCAGTTCGCCGTCAACGGCGTGCCGTTCTTCGCCAAAGGCGCCAACTGGATTCCTGCGGATACCTTCGTCACGCGCCTGACCGCCGACGATTACCGCCGTCTGCTGGTGGATGCTGCCGCCGCCAACATGAACATGCTGCGCGTGTGGGGCGGCGGCATTTACGAGGACGACGCCTTTTACGACATCTGCGACGAACTGGGCATCTGCATCTGGCAGGACTTCATGTTTGCCTGTTCCACCTACCCGGCCTTCGATGCCGATTTCCTGGCCAATGTCAAAGCCGAAGCCGAAGACAACGTGCGGCGCATCCGGCATCATGCCTGTGTGGCCCTGTGGTGCGGCAACAACGAACTGGAGCAGGGGCTGGTGGCCGATGAATGGAACCTGTGGGCGATGAGCTGGGAAGATTATTCCCGCTTGTACGATGCCCTGCTGCCAGAGGTGATCCGCACGCTCGACCCGCAGACGGATTACTGGCCGGGCAGCCCGCATACCCCAGTGGGCAACCGCCGCGACTTTAACAACCCGGATTCCGGCGACGCGCATCTGTGGTCAGTGTGGCACGGCCGCGAGCCGTTTGAGTGGTATCGCACCTGCACCCACCGCTTTAACAGCGAATTTGGCTTCCAGTCCTTCCCGGAACCCGCCACCACCTATGGCTATACGGAGCCGCAGGATCGCAACATCACCAGCTTTGTGATGGAACATCACCAGCGCAGCGGCATTGGCAACAGCACCATCATTCATTACATGCTGGATTGGTTCCGGCTGCCCACGTCCTTTGATATGACCCTGTGGCTGAGCCAGATACTCCAGGGCATGGGCATCAAATATGCGGTTGAACACTGGCGCCGGGCGATGCCGCACGGCATGGGCACGCTCTACTGGCAGCTCAACGACTGCTGGCCGGTGGCAAGCTGGTCGTCGCTGGATTACTATGGCCGCTGGAAGGCGCTGCATTACATGGCGCGGCATTTCTTCGAGCCGCTGCTGCTGTCTGCGGTGGAGGATATCGACCAGGGCACGGTGGAGGTGCATCTGACCAACGACCACCGCCAGCCCCAGGCCGGGCAGGTGCGCTGGCGTTTGCTGGACACCGCCGGGGCTGTGATTGCACAAGGCGATCTGGCGGCGGAAATCGGCGCGCAGCAGAGCCGCTGCATCCACACGCTGGACCTGGCCGAGCATATCGCGCAGCACGGGCCGCGCCGCCTGCTGCTGTGGCTGGGGCTGTATCAGGATGAAGCGCTGGTGTCCTCCAACTTCGTGACCTTCGTGCGGCCCAAACACCTGGAACTGCACGACCCGCAAATCCGCGCCAGCATCAGCGATGATGGCCAGACGGTGCGGCTGGAAGCGCAGCACCCGGCGCTGTGGGCCTGGGTGACGCTGCCGGGCAGCGAGGCGCGCTTTTCGGATAATTTCGTCCACCTGCTGCCGGGCCAGCCGGTTGAAATCCGCCTGTCCAACCTGCCAGCCGACCTGACGCCAGCGGCGCTGGAAGCACAAATTCAGGTGCATTCGCTGGTTGATACCTACGCCTGACAACCTTTAGCATCTGCGTTGAGAGGGGGTGAATCCCCCTCTTTTGGCCCGGGCCGGTTTGCGACGCCGCTTGCAGCCGGATTATAATCAAATGCAATTCTGCCGCTATGCTTGCGCCCGGTAGATCCCTGATGACATCATTCAGCCATTACAGCCATCACGCCCGCCTCAGCGAACTTTCGCGCCGCGTTATTTATGCTGCCCAGCATCTGGCCGCCACGTTCGATCATGCGGAGGTCGGCCTGGGCCATCTGCTGCTAATTCTGGCACAGGAAACCCGCAGCCCCACCGCACGGATTCTGATGGAGTGTGGGCTGGACAAAAACCGGCTGCACAATGGGCTGGCCCAGGGCGACCCGGCGCTGCTGGTGACGATTGAAATCGTGCTGGAACAGGTCGGCGAAGTCGCCAGCAGCGCAGGCAGTCATTACACCGGCACAGAACACCTGCTGCTGTCGCTGCTGCTGGACCCGGCAGGCAGCATCATTCTGGAACGCTATGGCGTAAAAACAGAGGCCCTGCACCAGCTGTTAACCTAAACACAACGCCTGCCCCACGTTCACTGAACGGCACTTGCATTGGGCCGCTGGCGTGGTGTACAGTTCAGTTTGACAGCCATTCTTTATGAGCGTATACTCCCTCATGTTACACACGAGGGGGACTTCGTAATACCAGGAGGGAGACCAATATGCAGGGGAATGACCGCTTCCGGCTGGTTGTTCGCCGGGGACCGCAGCCCAACCAGACTTACGACCTGACCAAGGACATCATCACAGTTGGGCGCGACATCACCAACGACATCGTGATCAATGACCCCGAGGCCAGCCGTCATCACATGCGATTGACTCGAGGCGCAGGCGGTTTTACCCTGGAGGATTTAGGTTCGACCAACGGTACGTTTATCAATGGGCAGCGTCTGACGGGGGCCAAGCCGCTTAACCCGGGCGATATGATCGGTATGGGCGAAACAGTGACGCTGGGTTACGAGCGCATTCAGCCTGCGCGTGAGGAACCAGCGGAGGCCCAGGCGCCCAGCCCGTATGCGCCCCAGCCCACCCGCGCCGCCTATGACGAGCCGGAACCAGAAGCACCCTTCGCGCCAGCGGGACAGGCTTATCCTCAGCGCCAGCCACAGCCACCCGCCTATGGCCCATCCTATGATGAAGCCCCTGCGCCACCTTATGGCAGCGAGTATGACCCGTATGCGGCGCGCGAGGAAGAACCGCGCAGCACCATGCGTTGGATCGCCATTGGCTGTGTGGGCATCCTGCTGTTCTGCTGCTGTGCCAGCGTCGCCAGCACGATCATCATTGATCAGGCCTGCCTGTGGGATCAACTGCCGGTTATTTCCAACCTGCTGAATCTGTTCGGCCTGTACGCAACCTGCTAACCAGCGCCTGAACGGGTGGAGGCAGTCAGGGAAGCCAGCACCTCCTCAAAAAGGGCCAGCCGCGCCTGCCAGTCTTCTGGCGGTGCTATCAGCACGGCGGTAATGGCCACATCGTTGTGGAGCAAAATTTCACGCTGTTCACTGCGGATCTCGCCGCTGTAGCCAGCAGGCGAGGGCGCTTCCTGCGGGTGCGTGCCCAGCAGGATCAGCGCGTCAGCTTCTGGCGCGGCAAAAATTACGCTGGCGGGTTGTTCCGCCGCGCTGGTGATGACGCGCCAGCCAGCAGGGTAGCGCACCCGGAAAACGCCGGAATCGTATTCATCAGCCATCACGCGCACTGCCGGGCCGGGGGATGCCGCAAGCTGCGGCGGGGTCGTCGTGGGGATGCAGGCGGCGCACAGCCACAGGCACAGGCCCGCCCACAGTCCCCATCGTGCAAAACCCCAACGGCGCTTCATGGCACGCGGTTCGGCGCGGCGGGGTTATCGGCCATATTGCGCGAGGCGCTGTCGCCGCAGTGAATCCACCCGGCCCACGCCGTCACGCGCCAGTCTGCGGCGGCGTCCTGTTCCACGCGGTTGTAAATGCACACACCGCTAAAGCCTTTGTCCTCCTCATAGGTGGCAATCAGCTCCACATCCCAGGCGGCGTCGCCATCCGGCACGGCACGGCGGAAAACCACGCTGCGGAAATCGCCCCATTCTGGCGGGGTATAGGCGCTGATACAGCCGGAAACGCGGCCATCCGGGCAGTTCTGGCGGACATATTCCTGCACTGCCGGCGCCAGCAGGTCAAAAGCCATGTCGTCGCCACCGGTCCCGGCGGCGTGGGTAAATTCGACGGCGGCGGCAAATGCCGGGTTGGTGCTTTCGGGCGTCAGGGCCGCAGTCAGCAGCACGATAACGATGACGGCGATGGTGAGGACAAACAGACTGCCCACCAGCAAAAGTGTTGAACGTTTCATGGAATGCATCTTTAGCAGCTAGTCACGTGTTATTGTCATCATACAGGTGCAGCGCGCAGGATTGAAGGCCGGGCAATTGACAGGAGACTTTTTACCGCCAGAGACGTATTATATCTCAGAGGGCACGGCGCCCGGAGGGGCGGAACACACGGCAGCCTGCTGTGGGTTATCCGCCGGTTTCGTGGGTAAAGATTTGTGCCAGCCGCAAGGTTCCATGTGGTATATTGATTATGCAATGCAACAAGACGCTCAGGAGTGAATATTGGCATCGAATCCACAGTCCCCGCTGGGCCTGACCACCGCAGAAGTTGCCGAGAGGGTCGCACGAGGGCAAACCAACGCCTATAAACCGCGTGTGGGCCGCACCTACTGGGACATCATACGCGATAATATTTTTAATGTCTTTAACCTTATCCTTTTCCCCCTGCTGGCAGTGATTATATCATTTGGGGAATATGCAGTTGCGTTTTTCGCCGGGTTCAGCGTCGTCAGCAATGCGCTGCTGGGCACCGTACAGGAAGTGATCGCCAAGCGGCGGCTGGACCGGCTGGTGGCGATGGCGCAGCAGCAGGTGCGCGTCTATCGGGACGGCGCACTGAAGACCATCGAAATCAGCGATGTGGTGCTGGATGACCTCATCCCGATTGAACCGGGGGATCGTCTGGTGGTGGATGGCGTCGTGCTGAGCAGCGACTCGCTGGAAATGGATGAATCGCACCTGACCGGCGAATCCGATTCTGTGCTGAAGGATGCGCAGCAGCAGGTCTTTTCCGGGTCGTTCTGTGTGGCGGGCACCGGGCTGATGCGGGTGACGAAGGTCGGCGAAAACAGCACCATCAACCAGTTGGCCCGCACCGCCAAAATCTACAAAAATCCGCTGACGCCCACCCAGCGCCGGGTCATGATTATCGTGGATATCGCTATTCTGCTGATGATCCTGCTGACTCCGATGCTGTGGGTTTCGGACAGTATCGCAGGGCTGCCGGTGCTGGCGAAGGTCAAAAACGCGGTGGTGTTTGTCACCAGTCTGGTGCCCTATGGCCTGGTGCTGATCGTCATTATCTCGCTCAGCATCGGCGCGATCAGCATCACGCGGCACCGTACGCTTATCCGGCGCGTCAACGCGGTTGAATCGCTGGCGAATGTGACGGTGTTGTGTTTTGACAAGACCGGCACCATCACCCAGAACCGATTAGCTGTCAACAACGTGCTGCCGCTGAATGGCACATCTGCGGAGGAAGTGCGCGCCTGTCTGCACACCTACACGACTAATCTGGCCCACAAAAACGGCACTGCCGCCGCCGTCGCGGCCTATGTGCAGGAGGATGTGCCGCCGCAGTTTGTGGCCAAAGTGCGCGAGATTCCGTTTAACTCCACCCGCAAATGGGGCGCTGTGGTGCTGCCGGAGGAAACCCTGATTCTGGGCGCGCCGGAACGCATTCTCAACGGGTCCAGCAGCATCGTGCAGCATGCGCGGGAACTGGCGCAGCAGGGCCTGCGGGTGCTGACCTTTGCGCGCACCTCTCATATCCCGCAGGACGGCCAGCTAAACGGCCATGCAGAGCCTATCGCGCTGCTGACCCTCAGCGACCAGATCCGCCCGGATATTCAGGAAACGCTGGATTCCTTCCGGCAGCAGAATGTCCGCCTGAAGGTGATTTCCGGCGACAACATGGAAACGGTGCAGGCGATTGCGCAGCAGGCCGGCATGGGCGTGGAGCGCGCCTACACTGGCGACCAGTTAGAAGCCCTCAGCAGCGAGGAATTTGAAACCGCCGTCGTGCAGGGCAGTGTCTTTGCGCGCATCGAGCCGGATACCAAGCGGCGCATTATTCAGGCGCTGCGGAACCGGGGCGAGCATGTGGCGATGGTGGGCGACGGTGTGAACGATGTCCCGGCCCTGAAGGAAGCCGATCTGGCGATTGTGATGAACGACGGCGCGCAGATCACCAAGGAAATTGGCGATATTATCCTGCTGAACAACGCCATGTCCACCCTGCCGCTGGCCTTTGCCGAAGGGCGGGAAATCACCCAGACGATTTTCGGCACGGTCAAGCTGTTCCTGACCAAGACGTTCTACAATGTGCTGCTGTTCGTCTATATAGGCTTTATGTCGCTGCCATTTCCGATCACCCCCATTCAGATCAACTGGATCACGTTTGGGACGGTCAACATTGTGGCGACCCTGGTGGCATTCAAGATCATGCGCCCGGCCTTTATGGGGAATTTCCGGCGTGATGTGCTGGAGTATGTCATCACCGGGGCGTTTATCGCCTCGGCGGTCATGGCGATTCTGTTTTCCGTCACCTACTTCGCCACAGATCAGAACCTGGATGCCGCCCGCAGCGCCCTGTCCATTTTCATCACCTTCTTTGGCATTCTGGTGTTCTGGAACACCTTCGGCATTGATCTGTCGCGGCCGCGCACCCTGCGGAAAAACCCCATCGTCACCATTATGGGCATCGCCTTTACGCTGATGGTGATTGTCGGTTTTTATGCCGCGCCGGACCTGTTTGAATTTGTCGCGCCGACACCGGGCGTCATCGCGCTGATCGTGGCCTTGCTGCTGCTGACGATTGTGGTGTTCAGCGCCAATCTCAAACATCGCAGCATCATCACCCGGCTGTGGGTGCTGTTCGCCCCGGATACCACCGCGCGCGAAGCAGGTGACCAGCAGCGGGTCAGCCCGTAAACAAAAAACTGCGGAATCAAAACAGGTGGCCCCGGGGCCACCTGTCTGCATTGCCATACAGATCAGCAAAATCAGTGGACGCTGTTGACGGTGATACGGCGCGGTCTGGCTTCTTCGGCCTTGGGCAGCACCAGCCGCAGCACCCCCTGTTCGTAGGTGGCTTCGGCCTTGCTGGCATCCACCGGCACATTCAACCGCAGGCGACGCTCGAACTTACCGTAAAACCGTTCGCGCAGAAGATATTCAACATCCTCTGCTGCGCCGTTCACTTCGCCGCGAATCACCAGTTCATCATCATCAAGGGTGATTTGCAGATCATCCACCTTCAGACCGGGCACCGAAGCGATCAGCACCAGGTCATCATCCGTGATGTAGGCATCAATGGGCAAACGATAGACTCGTTCAGCTTCCGTCCGGGCAGCACGATACACCGGGCGGCGCGTGATGTAATAAGGCTGACGTACTGCAATCATGACTGCATATCTCCTGAAGGTAGTCTCCTGGTTACAACTTCATGTTAAAGAAGCTGCGTAAGAGCCATATCAGCAGTGCGTAAGAAATGTGCAAACCATCAATTTACGCGCCCGGGCGGATGCCGCAGGCCGCATACATGGCCATGCCGGAGGTGGGCGAGGTGCGCGTGCCTACCCGCTGAATACCGGTTAATCCAGCCACCTGAGCCAGCGTCTCGAAGCGGGTATAGGGCACCGGGAAGGGAATGAAGCTGCGCGGCCTCTGCGCTTCATACTCGACCAGCAGCAGCCGCCCGCCGGGGCGCAGACAGCAAACAAGGTGCGTCATCGCGGCGCTTTGCCCGCGCACCCAGTGCAGCGCATTGGCGATCAGCAGCCCGTCCAGCGGGGGCAGGTCCAGCGGCTGGGTGAAATCCGCATGGATGGGAATGGCATCCTGCTGGGCGCGCAGGGCGGCGGCATCCTGATCCACGGCGTACAGCGTGGCCTGCGGGCCGATCAGTGTGCGCAGGGCGCGGGTGAAATTGCCTGTACCAGCGCCAAAATCTGCCCACGTGCCGCCAGTGTGTGGCACGCCGCCCTGAATCAGCGTGACCATTTCTTCGTGCGTCATGTGTATTCGATGATTTTCTCAACCATGAGCTGCGCCAGTTTCAGCCGGTAAGCCCAGCGGTGCGGGTCGTCATCCAGCGCATCCAGCCAGCGGGCATATTCCTCGGCATCAACGCGCTCGTGGTCATAGCCATCCCCGGTCTCGAATTCCAGCCCTTCGGTGATGACATAGCCCAGCGTATAGCCCGGCAGGCGGCGCAGGCACAGCGGCCAGGTGACATCCACCGCGATAGTATCGTCCGCGCAGTGGCCATGCAGCGCTTCAGCCGCCCGGCGCGACAGCCCCCGCGCCCCGGACCCCATATCCCAGTCCAGCCCGGTGACGCGGCGAAACACGGTGTTGACCACACCTTCGGTATCGCGCTGTACGCCAGGATGAGACTGAAAGGCGCGTGCGCTGCGCCCCAGCACGGTAAAATCATAAGCGCGAATCTGGTCCGCGACCTGCCGCAGTTCATCCGGATAGCGCGCTATCCAGTGCAGGATGCGGTCGCCATCGCAGTACAGAACATGATCGCTGCCCTGCTGCAGCGCCAGCAGCACCGCAGTCCGCCGGGCCGCGCCCAGCCGGTACGCGGGCAGGTCATCCCCCCGTGATTCCGTTTCGACCAGCGCACCTGCCGCCTGCCACAGGGCCAGCGCCTGCGGGTTGGCCTGTGGGCTGGCACAGATGGCGATATTGCTAAAGCGGTCTGCCAGCAGCGGGGCAGCCTGCCGGACCTGCTCAGATAACTGCCCCTGTGGGTCGTGATACAGCAGCGCCAGGGCAACGGTCATGAGGCATTTCTCCAGCGTTCAGGGTACAGGCAGCAGATTCAAAAGGGCGACACTGGGCCGCCCTTCTGTATTAATGCATACTGCCCACTAGAAACCGTAGGTGACCGGGATGGCAAGCCCTGCCGGGTTGCGCAGAATCCCCTGCTCTGACGGAAGCCAGCCTGTGGTTTCCACATCATCACAGGTGGTCGCAATTTCATACCATGCGGAATTTGAAGTGCGCCCGACGACTTCAAACTGGGTGTTGCCCGATAGCGTACACTGCGCTTCTGCGCCGATCAGCGGCTGGGTGTACAGCAGGTTCCCGGCAAAACCGACATACAGGCTGGGGCTGATAAAACTGCCCAGCACCGGAATTTCCGGCACGCCGGTCAGGTCGCCGCGCAGAATCAGGAATTCTGAGGACACCCACCCGCGCAGGCCCCCCACCTGCACATACCACCAGGAGCGATCTTCGTTACGGCCCAGCACCACCAGTTCGGTTCCCCCGTCCACGATGCCTACCACTTCATAACGCGGGCTGTCGCCAGTGCGCAGGAACAGGTTGTCTGTATCGACGATGGCATAACCCGGCTGTCCGGTAGCCAGCCCTGCCGGATTGACCGGGCGGGGCGGCACGGCGTTTAATTCGACCGGATCGCCGGTTCCGCCATCGGCTGGCTGCAGCACAAATGCCTCGCCTGTCAGACGCCGCACAGCCTCGCGAGCAAAGAAGGTCAGGACATCAATGCGCCCGAAAAACGGCAGGTCCGCACAGGTGCCTGCTACCTGGGTGATGATCTGCTCTTCGTGGTTGTTGCCCGCCGGGCTGACAATCTGCAGGAACAACGGGTTGTAACGCGGCGCCTGGGTCCAGCTTTCGCGAATGCCATCTTCAATGGTGACGGTGGTCCCCACAAAAAAGACGTCATAATCCGGTTCGTAAATCGTGTTGCCAGCGCCATCAATCGCGCTGATGATAAAGGCTTCTCTCATCCCGCCGGTATTATCCCGGTCCAGCGAGAGGGTGCCGCCGGTGCTCTGGAAGCCCTGACAGTCCAGGGTAAACCCCACCTCCCCGGACGCGGCATGTACCCCCGAAGCCAGCGCCAGCAGCAAAATAACCAAAGGCAGAATTGCCAACCTCTGACGGTTCATAAATGTTCCTCCTTAAAGTGGGCCTGCATCTTCTATATTGTCCTATTTTAGCATTTTTGACAATCTGCCAGCGTGGAGAAAGCGTCGGGTTTCCGTAGGTTTGGCGTCATCTGGTTCTCATATTTGTATGCTATCTTCTGCGGCATCTGATGTACTGGTTGCCCCCACCGTGCATCAGGCACAAGCAAGTTTTCCCCCAATGCCAGACACCTCCGCCCCCCGGGGGTGTTTGGATTCTGCATCTGGGGCAGACAGCGCCGGCAAATCCCGAAAGAAGTCACCCCATAAAACGGGGGTAGCTGAGGCTGCGTTCACCTTTTAGAATGAAATGTCTTTGCCAAGGATAATTACATGTGGAGAGTTTCCATGACCGGAAATTCTGAGCAGGCGCAGATTTCCCTGCACGAAACGATCAATCGCTGGATTGACGCGGCCTATATTGCAGAGCAGTCGGATGACATGCTCAAGATTCTGTCGCGCATGGCCTGCTGCAACCTGACCGCCCTGGCGGATATCGCGCCTGCGTTCCCGGTGGGGGATGGGCTGGTTTATGACGGCTATGAAGAAGTGGACTGCCCGGTGGTATCTGCCTTTGTCACGTACCGCAAGGAATACCCGACCCACCGCACCGGCGCGCTGAAGTTCCGGTTTGTACGCGAAGCGGACAGCCAGCCTGTTTTTGAGGTGCTGCTGGTTTCTGGCTGGACCAGCGATGAGGATGTCGGCGTGCAGATGATGGTGATGGCCTGTCTGCCCCGGCAGTATGTCAGCCAGTGGCTGGCCTTCGAGCAGGAATGTCACCGCATCGCCAGTTCCGCTATCACCTTTCGCGAGAAGGTCTACGTCGTCGGCGGCGCAGAAGATACCTTCGACGCTGCGGTGGACTGGGAGGATGTGTACCTGCCGGCGGACCTGAAGGAGAGCATCATGCGCGATGTGGATGCCTTCTTCGAGAAGGGCGTGGCCATCTACCAGCGGCTGAAGATCAACCCGTTCCGCAAGCTGCTGCTGGCAGGTGTGCCCGGCACCGGCAAAACCATGCTGTGTTCTGCCCTGGCGAAGTGGGCACAGGGCAAGGATCGTTTTGTGATCTACGTCTCTGGCTCTAACCAATTTGGCGCCAAATTCTGGAAGATTCATCAGGCGCTGGACATGGCCGCAGAATCCAACCTGCCGACCATCGTCATCGTGGAGGAACTGGACGCCTACCTGGATGAAGAATCCAAGGCGCAGCTTCTCAACGTGCTGGATGGTTCCGAAACGCCGGTGAACCCCAAAGGCACGGTGATGATCGCCACGACCAACCATCCGGAGATCATCGATAACCGCGTGCTCAAGCGCCCTGGCCGCCTGGATCGCATCTTCATCATCCCCGAACTGGACGATGAAACCAGCGCCGAGGAAATGCTGCGCGCTTACCTGGGGGCGGAATGGCGCGAAGAACACCGGACGATTGTGCCCCGGCTGCTGGGCCAGCCCGCCGCGTTTATTCGCGAAGTGGCGCTGTCTGCCCTGACTGTCGCCGCCTATCAGGATATGCAGGAACTGCCGCTGGTGGTGCTGGAAGAATCGCTCCAGTCGCTGCTGAAGCAGATCGAGGCGAAGGATGATTTCCTGACCGCCCACAAACGCGCGCCCATTGGCCTGGCCCCGGCGCGGCGCGGCAACGGCCTGAACTCCTGAGGCTGCAAAGACCGCAAAGCGTGTCTATAATCTGCACAGTGTCTTTGTGTTGAACCCCTGAAGAGGTGATGATGGCACGGCTGCGTGATTTCGGCATCGTACCCGGGCGGCTGACGGCAGGCCCCAACAACGCGATTACCGATGTGTTTGATGTACAGGTCGGGCACACGACCCTGGTTGAAGGCGAAGGCGCACTGGTCGAGGGTGTAGGGCCAGTGCGCACCGGCGTCACCGCCATTCTGCCCCATGCCGGCGATATCTTCCATGAAAAGGTCGCGGCAGCGGTCTATTCGATCAACGGCTTTGGCAAGGTGATGGGCTTCGAGCAGATTCGGGAACGCGGCACACTGGAAACCCCGATTATCCTCACCAGCAACCTGAGCGTGGCGCGGGCAGGCGATGCCCTGATGAGCTACATGCTGCGCCATAACCCGGATATCGCCCTGACCACCGGCACCGTCAACTGTGTGGTTGGGGAATGCAACGATGCGCTGCTGAACGACGCGCGCGGGCGGCATATCCAGCCAGAGCACGTCTGGCAGGCCATCGATTCGGCGGCGGATGGCCCGGTGGCGGAGGGGAATGTCGGCGGCGGCACCGGTACGATCTGTTACCAGTTCAAGGGTGGCATCGGCACCGCCTCTCGCGAGGTGATGGATGGCGCCTTTACGGTCGGGGCGCTGGTGCAGACCAATCATGGCAGCCGCGAGGAACTGATGGTGCTGGGGGTGCCTGTCGGGATGCACCTGCGCGAGGAATATCTGCCCCAGACCCCGCCGGGGTCGATCATGATCGTACTGGCTACCGATGCGCCTTTTGGCCCCGGACAACTGGAACGACTGGCGAAACGGGCCGCGTTTGGCCTGGCGCGCACCGGCGCCATCGCCAGCGACCAGAGCGGCGATTTTGTGATCGCCTTTTCCACCAGCAACCGCCAGCTTCATTACCCTGACGAAGTGATCCAGACCGCGCCGCGTTTTGTGGATGACGGCCGTTCGATCAATGAATTTTTCCTGGCGGTGGTGGAATGCGTCGAGGAAGCAATCCTGAATTCGCTGGTAGCAGCCCAGACCATGACCGGCCGCGACAACCGCACCATTTATGCCCTGCCACATGACCGACTGCGGGCGCTGCTGCGACAATACGGACAGTAGTTTTAGCGCTGCCGGAAAAAATTATATTCTTCAAACGTGCATTTTAACTTTTCTGGCATATACTCAGGAGGGACCAGGAGTTTTTTGTATCCTTACCCTGGATAATCGCAGGCCTGACATGGAGCAGCCAATGGCACAGGATGATCAGGACGGTATAAAAATTGCCGGAGTCAACCTGAAGCACAATCATGTGTGTGCCTTTTGCCGCAGTCAGGATGCAGAATACCGACCCACCGACCCCGAACAGCAAAATCAGCCTGAATGCCGACTCAATCATACTTTCCCTGTTTTTCAGGATCCGGTCGTCTGCGTCTATGATCCTGCCTGCTTTGATGCTGGCATGATCCTTAAGATTCTGCGTGTGCACCCTATGGTACTTATCGGCGGGACGCTGCAGGCTAACCCCCTCCACCTGTCTCCGGACGAATTTCTAAAAGAACGGCTCTCACGCTCTGCCAGCCAGACATCTTTTAATTAACGGATTTTCTGTTTTATGAATATACAGGCGAGTGATCTTCCCACTTTGCGCCGGGGCATTCGAGATTTAGTAGCTATGACGGCGCTTCCAACAATCTGGGCGGGCAGCCAGCCCGAAGATATTGCCGAGAGTCTGGCGGATGTCCTGATGACGGCGCTGCATCTGGACCTGATTTATATCTGCCTGACCCGCCTGCCGGATGGCCAACCTGTCGAACTGGTGCGCACGGCGGACGCACTGCTTACCGGACAGGAGGCCCGGCAGACAGGCGAAATCTTCGCCCCCTGGCTTTCGCCGGATGCCGGAGATCAGATTCACACCACAGCACACCCCTTCACCAGCGCGCCGGTCCAGTTTGCAGTGATTCCTGTCGGTCATGCCGGCAGCGAGGGATTTGTAGTGGCTGGGGCGCGATCTCTGGATTATTTTACGGAGATCGATCATCTGCTGCTGAATGTCGCGGCCAACCAGGCGGTGACGGCGCTGCAGCAGGCGAAGCTGCTGGCGGACCTGCGCGCAGCCAACGAACTGAAGGATGCGCTGCTGGCCAAAGAGCAGATGGCGCGTACCCATGCCCAGCAGACCGCCGCCCGCCTGGCCCTGCTGCAGGACCTGACTTCCGGCCTTTCGCAGGCGCTGACAACGGAGCAGGTCGCCCATACCATCCTGAAAGCGGGGACAGCCCTGTTCGGCAGTGACGGCGGCGCCATGTATGTCGTTACCCCGGATGGGCAGGCCGTGCGGATGCTGGATCATCTCAACCTGAAGGAAGCACAGCGCGCCCGCATGGCATACGTTCCGCTGGCGGATCATCTGCCCGTGACCGATGCCATCCGCACCCGGCGAACGATATGGGTCGAGAATCTTGACAGCTTTGCCAGCCACTACCCGGAACTGGAACACACCTTCCCACTGGTCGATATTCAGGCCGCTGCGGTGGTCCCCTTTGTCCATAAAAATCAGGTGCTGGGCTGCCTCAAGCTGATCTTTGAAGGGCCGCGCAGCATGGCAGAGGAAGATGCCAGCCTGCTTTCCGCGGTGGCGCATCATTGTGTTCAGGCGCTGGAACGAGCGCGACTAAGTGAACAGGCACGTATCGCCGCCGCCGCAGAAGAACGGCAGCGCCTGGCACGCGACCTGCACGATGCTGTCAGTCAGGTGCTGTTTTCCGCCATGATGATCGCGGAGGTGCTGTCGCGCACCTGGCAGCGTGATTCTGAACAGACCATGCAGCAGTTAGACCAGCTTGCGGTGCTCCTTCGTACAGCAGTCGCAGAAATGCACACCCTGCTGCTGGAACTGCGGCCAGAAACGATTGCCAACAGCCAGCTTAACCAACTGCTGGCGCATCTGGTCACAGTATCCAGGGGGCGCCGTCAGATTGATGCCCAGTTCAAGGTGGAGGGCAGCGAGGAACCATTGCCCCCGGAAGTGTTTATGACTTTTTACCGCATTGCTCAGGAGGGTATCACCAACATCCTCAAGCACAGCGGCGCGACTCATTTTCAGGTTTATCTCCAGCACCAGCCCGGCCAGCTCAGCCTGGATATTCGCGACAATGGGCGCGGCTTCAATGTCGGGCAGGCGGAAGCAGGGTTTGGCCTGTCCTCGATGCCAGAACGGGCCGACGCTATCAACGCAGATTTTCAGATTGATAGTATCATTGACAAGGGTACCCATCTGAGTGTCATCTGGCAGAAGGAGGGTGAAATCAGGGAGCAGATCGCCTGGAAATAAAAGCCTGCGGCGTGCTGTGTTTTCGGCGGGAACCGGCCTTGTCGTTCCTGCTGCTTAAACATCCCCGGCGATGGGACCTGCCCAAAGGGCACTGCAGGCGCAGCGAGGACGAACGAGCCTGTGCGCTGCGCGAAATGAACGAGGAAACCGGCATCGCCCAGGCCCGGATCGAACTGGACCCGGACTTCCGGTTTGTCACACAGAATCTGGTTCGCCCTGCCTATCTGCGCGGCGGGGCCGCCAACAAAACCTATGTTATATTTTTGGGCTATGTCGCGCCGGATGCTGAAGTGCGTGTCACAGAACATGACCATTATCAATGGTTCCCCTGGGACCCACCGCATCATATCCAGCGCTGGCTGATCGACCCGCTGCTGCAGACTGTAGAAGCGCATTTTCAGCAGTCATCCTGAGACAGCAGGACGCTGCTTATTTGCGCAAACGTAACTATTTATTATAATTGACACTAATACAAGACGTGAGGTTTGTGTTTAACGAATGTCTCAACTCGCGCTGATTGTTGAAGATGAAGATGCCCTCCGCATTATTTACGAATCTGTGCTGCACGATCTGGGATTTGAGGTGCTGCAGGCCGCAGATGGAGAAGAGGCCATTCGTATGCTGGCCGAGATCACCCCTCAGCTTGTCTTTCTGGATATTCTGATGCCCAAAGTGGATGGCAGCCAGGTGCTTCAGTATATTCACAAAGCGCCCCATCTGCACAATACAGCGACGATCATCATTACGGCCCACAGCCGCTACCAGTCGATGATCTCCTTAACAGCCAATGATCTGTTTTTGCTCAAGCCGGTGCGCCCGCGTGATATTCAGGCGGCCGTGCATCAGGTCATTGCCATACCCTGATTTTGAAGCGTTTATAATTGCAGGTACAATCCTCCGGATTATGGATGGGTCGGTAGACTTTTATGGTGTTTGATTTCGAGTCACTGGTTGGACACTTATATATTGTGGGCGGGCGGTCCATTAATGCGGCACCGCCGGGCCTGCTGGTAGAAGTCGCCCCGCGCAAGGCGGCCCGGGGCCGCGAGATGGACACCTTCTTTACGCTGGTGCTGCCTTCCGGGCATAACCCGGCCCCATCCAGTTTCTACGAACGCATGGCGCAGCTTGCCGCCGAGGAATATTTCAAAAGCTCCGGCAGTGTCACCTCCGGCGTGCGCACCCTGTTTAATACCCTCAATACCAACCTGTTTGAACACAACGATTCGGCCGCCAACCGGCCTTACGAAGCCAGCATGATCTGCGCCATTCTGCATGGCAGCGATCTGTTTCTGGCGCGCGTGGGGGGCGGTGTGGGCGTGCTGCAGGCCCACGCAGAATCGCGCTGTTTCCCGGGCAGTTTTGATAATGACGAAGCCCTTTATGGCCCGCCTCTGGGGGTGCAGCCCGTACCGGAAATCAAGATGACCCAGTATCACCTGAGCAGTGGTGCGCGCCTGGTGCTGGCGGATACCGCCCTGGCGGACCTGGAACTGGCGCAGGTGGAACTGGCGATGTCGCGCGCGAACCTGGGCGAAGTCCTGCTGGGGGTCAAGGCGCTCGTCACCGGCAGCAATCTTACGCTGCTGGCGGTGGAGTTTGTCCCACCGGAAACGCCGGACAGTGTCGCCGTGCGCGAAGATCAGTCCACGCGCTCCGGCAAGGCTTCCACTGTTCGCAGCCCGGAACCCAGCCCGGAACCTGCCCCGGCAGCGACCGCCACCAGCCGCAGCCGGCCCGCCCTGAGCGGCGCGGGGTATCGGGTGCAGCGCGGCGCCAGTGCTGTCGCGCTCCGGCTGGCAGATGGCATCGACACACTGGGCAATGTGGTTGAACGCATCAACGAGGAAACGGCGGACAAACCAGGGCGGCTGGCCAGCTTCCTCAGCAGCAGCGGCTCCCTGCTGATCCCGGTGGCGCTGGTGATTCTGGTGATTGTGATGTGGCTGGGCGGCACTGGCGAAAGCGAGTTCGAAGCCTGTGTCTCCGATGCCACGCGCAATGCGGACCTGGCACGTGGCATTGCTTCCAGCGATGTCACCGGCACGCTGGCCGCCTGGAATGCCGTGCTGCTGAAGGTAGAAAGCTGCAACGAGATTCGCACAGGCGACCCGCAGCTTGCCGCGCTGACACGGGAAGGTCAGTCTGTCATCGATCATCTGAATGAAATTGAGCGGCGCGAAGTCGTCCCGATTGAAGCCTTCCCTAACGCCACCCTGACCACCGCTGTCCTGCGGGGTGAGGACCTGTACGTACTGGACGATGGCAACGATCAGGTCTACCGGGTGACACTGGCGGAGGATGGCCTGAGCATGGTGCCCAATTCGCGCCAGCCGATTGCGACCATGCGGCGCGGCGCAGGCGTGGGCCAGTATACGCTGGGGGACCTGCTGGATATTACGTGGTCAGAAGATGGCAGCGGCCTCAGCCAGGGCAATGTCCTGCTGGCGCTGGATAAAAATGGCGTCATTGTGGAATATTCCCCGACTTTTCTGGCGCGGGGCGTGCAGCGGCTGCTGGGTACAGAGCAGTGGGTCAACCCGGTGAAGGTGGTGGCATGGCGCGGGCGGCTCTATATCCTCGATGCAGGCGCAGATCAGATCTGGCGTTACGATCCTTCCGGCGGCACCTTCCCCGGCGCGCCACTGGAATATTTCACAGGTACGCGGCGGCCTTCGCTGGCCAACGCCATTGATTTTGGTATTGATGATACGGGCAGGGTCTATATTCTGTTCTCCGATGGCGTGATCGCCATGTTCCGCAGCGGCGAGGAACTGCGTTTTGGTTTTGCCGGTTTCCCGGCTAACCAGTCTATCGAAAGTTCCCATGCCATGTATCTCAGCATCAATTCCGCCTTCCCCGGCATCTACATTTCCGACAGAGTCAGCCGCACAGTGTACGAAACCTCAATGGCGGGCACCCACTTTGCCAGCTATCGCGCCTTCGATGAAACCCGTTTCGACCTGCTGTCTGATGTGGTGGTGGATGAAACCAAGCAGATTGTTTATGTGCTGTCGGGCAATTCGATCCTGGCGTTCCCCAAATAACGTAGGCCACTCGTAGCCTATTCAGCCGCTGGTTTTTGTTTATAATGCACGGCGATGTAAGAAGCACATGCTGACCCAGCATGGCGTATTGTTTTCAGGTTTTGGGGTTAGATCGTATGCGTATTCCAGGCTGGATGTTTATCGGGGGCATTGTGGCGGCGGTTGGGCTGACGGCATTATGCTCAGCAGCGTCATTCTTTGGGGCGCGCCAACTGGCGATGGATGCCGGAGCCGCCGGCATCAGCGTAGGGTCCTTTGCGGATTCCTTTGGCAGCCAGCCCACCACGCTGCCCACCCAGACCGCTGCCGCAGTCGCAGAGGCAACCCCGCTGCCTGTCGAATCAGCCACCGAAGCAGTAACGGCGGACAGCGCCGCCAGCGAGACAGCGGCTCCCGCTGGCCCCACGCCCACCCTGGACCCGCTGGCAGATTACCAGTGGAATGACCCGCGCCAGGTGCGTATCCTGCTGATGGGCATCGACCAGCGTTCCGGCGTGCCGGACAACGACAATTTTTTCCTGACTGATACCATCATGGTGGTCAATATCGACCCGGTGCGCGAAACCATCGGCGTGCTGCAGGTCCCGCGCGACCTGTGGGTGGATATCCCCGATGGTGGCCCGGCGGCGCGCATCAACACCGCTTATGCCCGGGGCGACAGCAACGCCTACCCTGGCGGCGGCCCGGCGCTGGCGGCCCAAACGATCCAGAATACCATTGGCCTGCGGGTCGATCATTTCCTGATGGTCAACTTTGATGTGTTTCTCACGGCTGTGGATCTGCTGGCGCCCAACGGCGTCGAAATCTGCGTGCGCGAAACCATTGACGATCCGGATTACCCGGATTCCGGTTATGGTTTTATTCATGTCCATTTCGAGCCGGGCTGCCAGATGCTGCAGGCGGAACAACTGCTGCAATATGCCCGCACCCGCGCCACCCAGGGGGCAGATTTTGACCGCGCCCGGCGGCAGCAGGAAGTGCTGCTGGCGATGCAGCAGCGGCTGGTCAGCCTGGAAGGGGTGGGCACGCTGATCGCCCAGGCCCCGGCTCTGTGGGATGAGCTGAGCGGCAGCTTCCAGACCGATCTTAGCCTGGAGGAAATCATCAGTCTGGGGCGGCTGGTGCAGCAAATCCCCCGCGACCAGATTCGCTTCGGCCAGATCGACAACCTGTACGTCACCTTTGGCACCACCGCCACTGGCGATCAGGTGCTGTACCCCAACATCAACAGCATCCGCCAGCTTATCCAGCAGGTGTTTAACCCGCCCGAAGCTGATATGTCGGAAGCCGACCTGCGCAGCCGCGCCCTGGCCGAAGACGCTACGATTGCCGTGTTCAACAATACGGATGTGGCGGGATTAGCCGGCCAGACCCGCGACTGGCTGGCCAGCAAGGGTTTTCAGGTAGATCAGGTAGGCAACACTGCCGAAATCACCAATGATGTGACCGTCATCCGCGATTACGGCGGCAACCATATCTGGACCGCGCGCTACATCGCCTCGCTGATGGGCCTGGGGTCTGATCGCATCCGGCCGGGGGCCGATGGCCTGATGGCGGAGGGAGTGGCGGTGATTGCCGGAACCGACGTACAATCGTTACTGAGCAATCCATAATCAGGCACAGAGGTTCCGTGAATTCTGGGGCGTTGAACATATTGGCAAAGCGACGCTCTGCAGGGGCGAGAGGTTTATCCCGCGCCTGCCTTTGCGCGATTCTGGGCTTCATGCTGCTGCTGACGGCCTGCCAGGGCGATAATGCCCCTGCTGCCGAAGCCATCGACCCGGTGCAGGTCAAGCTGCTGGCGACAGTCTATATCTCGCCCACACCGGATGCCGCCGCCCAGCAGGCGACCCGCCTGGCCCTGCAGCCCTCGCTGACCGCCCCACCACCCACCCCGCTGCCCTCGCCTACAGTGTATGTCGGGGTGTTTCTGGAACCCGCCAGCGACCCCGCCGCAGAAGCGCCCATCCTCGACCCGACACAGGCTTTCGCCCTGATCCCTGGCCTGCCCACCGAACGCCCCTCCCGCTGCCAGACCCCGCCTGACGAGCGTTTTGGCGACATGTGGCGCACCGAAGCCCCTACCGCCGCCCAGACCATGGCCTGCCCGATTGAACCCGCTGTTGATTTTTCAGGCGTAATGCAGGTGTTCGAACGTGGCGTGATGTATTTCCAGGCGGATGGGCCAATCTGGGCGATAGAAACCACCAATGACGGCTTCCCCAACCGGCACTGGACGATCACGCAGAGCCTGCCGCCCGTCGAGGATACGTCCTCCGTCAGCCCGCCGGAAGGGCTGCGCGTGCCGATTTTCGGGTTTGGCGCGGTGTGGTTTGGAGTGGCTGGTGTACGCGATACGCTGGGCTTTGCCCGCACAGATGAACAGCAGGCGGCGCTGACATTCCAGCGTTTTGAAGGCGGCACGCTGTTTCTGGATACCAGCAGCGATGTGGTCTACGTGCTGCTGGCGGATGGCACCGCCTTCGGCCCGTTCTGACGTGCGTTAGCTGAGCGATTTTTCGTAAAACACACTCAGCGGGTCGTTGCGATAATCGCCAAAGGGGGGAATCTGGTAAAAGCCCATGCGCTCGTATAAACGCATCGCCTCGTGCTGATAAATGCCCGTTTCCAGCCGCAGCAGCGTCACGCCCTGTGCCTGTGCATAATCCGCCAGATGATCCAGAATCAGCTTAGCGAAGCCCTGCCCGCGAAACTGGGGCCGCACATACATCCGCTTGATCTCGCCGTATTCGGTGCCAAACAGCTTCACGCCGCCGCAGCCCACCGGCGTACCCTCTACGCGCAGCACAAAAAACGGCACATTCTCCGTCAGCAGACGCTCGACGCTCAGCCCATGCCGGCTTTCCTGCGGGTACAGCGGCTCCAGTACAGCTTCCAGTTCGGCAATCAGGTTGATGGCGTCGGGCGTATCGGGGCGCTCCGCTGTGATAACGACAGGCATAGAATCCTTCCTTCCTGCTGACTGATTCGTATGATTATACAGCGGGCTGCCCGGTGGTTATTCGGCGCGATTCACCAAAGTTGATGCCGCCGCGTTTGTGAATCTGCGCCAGAAAAAGCCAGAGGCATGGCAGCCGCAAGCCATCCGGCCCAAAGTCTGCTATAATCACCCATAGCACAAACGTTCATTCCAGAGACCAGTTGATTATGGCGAAAACACGTACCAAATACGTCTGCACCAACTGCGGGCGCCAGACGCCGCGCTTTATGGGCCGCTGCCCCAACTGCGGCGAATTTAACACGATGCAGGAAGAAGTCGAGGAGGTCAGCCGGGCCAGCAGCGCCCGTTCGCGCCCGGCCATGACTGTCCCCGGCAATACCCCGCAGGCGCTGGCGGAGATCAGCAGCGATGTGGGCGAGCGGCTGTATGTCCCGGTAGAGGAATTCAGCCGCGTGCTGGGCGGCGGCATCGTGCCGGGCAGCATCATCCTGCTGGGGGGCGAACCGGGCGCGGGCAAATCCACCATCATGATCCAGATATGCGCGCTGCTGGCACAGGAACTGGGCACGGTGCTGTATGTCAGCGGCGAGGAATCCACGCGGCAGATCAAGATGCGTGCGGACCGGCTGGGGCTGGAGGCAGAGAGCCTGTACCTGCTGACGGAAACCAACCTGAGCAGCATCTTTGAGCATGTGCGCCAGTTGAACCCAACCGTGCTGGTGGTTGATTCGATCCAGACGACCTACATTGACGAGATCGAATCCTCCCCCGGCAGCGTCACCCAGGTGCGCGAAAGTGCCAGCCGCCTGCAAAGCCTCGCCAAATCCACCGGGACGAGCATCTTCCTCATCGGCCATGTGACCAAAGAAGGCAGCATCGCCGGGCCGCGCGTGCTGGAACATATCGTGGATACGGTGTTGTATCTGGAAGGCGATCAGTTCCAGTCGTTCCGCCTGCTGCGCAGCGTCAAGAATCGTTTCGGCGCGACCAATGAAGTCGGTGTGTTTGAAATGCAGCAGCGCGGCATGGTCGAAGTGCCCAACCCCAGCGAGGCGTTTCTGGCGGAGCGGGTAGTCAATGCGCCGGGGTCGGCCATCGCCGTGACGATGGAAGGCACGCGCCCGCTGCTGGTCGAGCTTCAGGCCCTCACCAGCCCGACATCGTTCGGCAACCCGCGCCGCACCCCCAACGGCGTCGATTTTAACCGCCTGCTGCTCATCAGCGCCGTGCTCAGCAAACGTGTCGGACTCAAACTGCACGAACAGGATATTTTCGTCAACGTCATCGGCGGCTTCAAAATCAGCGAACCGGCCTCCGATCTGGCGATGGCGATGGCGATGGCGTCCAGTTATTACGATACGGCCATTCCGGCGGACCTGGCGATCATCGGCGAGGTGGGCCTCAGCGGCGAACTGCGCACCGTCAGCCAGATCAACACACGCCTTAACGAAGCGGCCAAGATCGGGTTCAAACGGGCGCTGCTGCCAAAAACACGCCGCATGCCGGACGATGTGCCGCCGGGCATCGAGCTGATCCCGGTGCGCAGCGTGGCCGATGCGATGCGTGTGGCTGTGCCAAGGGGGTAGAAGATAAGCAGGCAGGGGCACACAAGCTGTACCCCTGCCGCAGAAGTCAGTGGCTAGTTGGGTGGCAGGGTGGGCAGTTCTTCCCCTGTCCCTGTGTCTGTCGAGCCAGCGCTGCTGGGGGGCGGCGGCAGAGTCGGCTGGCTGTTGGTGGGTGCATCCTCATTGGTCAGCGGCGCTGCCGGTGTGATGCCCTGCGCCCCGGTCGCATCCAGGTCAATGCCGCCTTCGCCGGTAGCGTCGGCATCTGCTGCACAGCGGAACCCTGCCCAGATCACGGACCTGTCAGGCTCCAGACTCTGGCGGTGGATCGTGCGGGCAAAGAACATACGCGCATCCCACGACCCGCCGCGCAGCACCTTCTGGGTGCCCACCGGCGGCCCCTGCGGGTTCAGCCCGGCGGCTTCTGGCTGGCTGTAGTAGGTGGGGGAATACCAGTCGCTCACCCATTCTGCCACATTCCCGGCCATATCAAGTGCGCCATAAGGGCTGGCGGATGTCGCGGGATAGCTGGCCACTTCCACCGCACCGCGTTCTTCCGGCGCGATATCCGTGCGACTGCTGGTATTGGCCAGGTTAAGGTCACGCTGGTTACCCCAGGGATAGACCCGCCCATCACTGCCGCGCGCGGCGCGTTCCCATTCCGCCTCTGTCGGCAGGCGGCGGCCAATCGCTTCGCAGTAGGCGCGTGCGCCATACCAGGTGACATTCCCCACCGGGTGCCGGTTGATGATGGGTGGCACGCGATAATTGGCGCTGTCGAAGGTGACATTGCTGACATCAGTTTCGTTCAGAGTCGCCAGACAGGCAAAGCCATCACAGCCGTTCAGGTGGCTGCGCGGTCCCATCCAGTTCAGAAAGGCCAGATACTGCTCGTAGGTCACTTCGGTGCGTTCAATCTGGAAGGCGTTCAGGGTGACCTGATGCTGCGGCGCGGAATCTTCGCCATAGGCGATATCACAGTTGCCGCCTTCGTCCTGACATTCCGTGACGGCCGTCAGCACTTCCTGCGGGTTGGTCCCCATGGTAAAGGTGCCGCCCGGCACGCTGACCAGTTCCGTCAGCAGGCCGACCAGCGCATCCGGCACCGTCCCTGTATCAGAACCGCCTGCCGTCTGGACGGCGACATCCTGCGCATCATCAGCCGGAACAAACGTCGTCGGGCTGGCGCTGATCTCTACCTCTTCCGTTTCTTCAGGGTCCGGCGTGGGCGGCAGCGGAGTCGGTGTGGGGGCGGTAATCTGCTCGATCTGCAGCGGAGTCTCGCTGGGTTCCGGCGTATCCGTCACGAGGGGCGTCGGGGTGGCAGGCAGCGGAGTCGCGGTGATGACCATCACCACCGGCGTTGTAGTGGGTCTGCCGGGCAGACCTTCGACATCGAGCGATACCAGCCCGATTGCCATGCCAGCCAGCCCAATGGTGACGGAGCAGGCGAATCCGAGAATGACCCCGATCACCACCCACTGCCAGGCGCCACCGCTCCGGCGTCCTGTCGTGCCAAGCGTGCCGTAATTTTTTCGTGCCATGAAAAGTCTCTCCTCAAGCCAGGGTTTGACCGGGCTAAACGGCGCATATCATAACGCGCTGGCATAGGAAGGCCAAGACCGGATTTATACGGCTGTCTGACGCTCACCGGGCGTTAACCCAAATCTGCCTGTTTTCAAAGGCAGGCAGCATAAAGCACAGAAGCTCTGTCATGACAGAGCTTCTGCAGATAATGGCGTTGCGGTAAATGATAACTTAGATGCTATCGATAATTTCGTGGTACAGGCTATCCTTGATTGCCTGACCAAAGACAGACAGGATCACGATGACGACGACCGCCACAAGTACAATAATGATGGCGTATTCGACCAGGCCCTGACCCTGTTCCTCCATGGGTCTCGCTCGATGAACAGAGAGCGCAGACCACCATCCCCAAATGAGATGTGACAACATGAGAAACCTCCGCTTATTCGACCTGAAAAACCACCTGCGTTACTGACTGGTGTCTGTGCTGCCTCCTTCCGCACTGATGCGCCCCAGGCCCGCCAGCAGCGGGCTTCGAACTTAAGGACGGTGTTATACATTTCAAGTATAACACGGCAATTTTATTTTATTTGACTAGAAAGCGTAAATTTTTCGCCACAGCCGGTTCGTGACTCCCTTCTGGCTTTCCTGTATACTTTGGAAAATGTTTTTTCGTGAAAGATTACAGGACACGCCTGTGACCAGCCTTTCTTCAGTACAGGATGACGGGATCAGTGATGGCCCCCGCCCTGTGAACCTGCGCACCGACCTTGCCCCGCTGGCAGACCTGATCGAACTCGTCTTTGCCGACAGCATGGACCAGGGAGGGCGCGCCGCCGTGCGCGAGATGCGCACCCTCAGCCGTGTCGGGGTGGGCATCAGCCTGCTGCCCGGGCTGAGCGACCTCACCCAGGGGATTAATCTGGGTTATGTCTGGATCGCGGATGGCAAACTGGTCGGCAATGTGTCGACTTACCCCACCAGCAAGCCCTACCGCAACACCTGGATCATTGCCAATGTCGGCGTACATCCGGACTACCAGCAGCGGGGTATCGCCACCCAATTGATGCGCGCCAGCATGGAGACTATCCGCGCCCGGGGCGGAGTGCGCGCCATCCTGCAGGTCGATGCCAGCAACAGTGTTGCGCGCCGGTTGTACGAACGGCTGGGCTTTGTTGTCGAGCGCACCTGGACCACCTGGCGCCGCAGCCACAGCATCCGCGTGCCCGCACCGCTGACCGATCAGGCAGTGCATGTCTCGTACCGGCGGCCGGGCGAATGGCGGGCGGAATATGCCCTGGCGCAGCAGGTGCGCCCGGAGGAACGGGGCGGGATGGGCTGGCAGCGCCCGCTGCACCCGGACCTGTTCCGCAAATCCCTGCTGATGCGCATTGGCGACTGGTTCAACATGCGCACAGAAGAACGCCTCGTGATCCGGTCTGAAGATGAAGCCCGGATTCTGGCCTCGATGTGGATCGAAGGCGGCTTTCTGACCGCATCGACTCACCTGACTCTGATGACCGCCCCGGAGTATCAGGGCCTGTATGATGAGGTGCTTATCGGTACGGCGGTGCGCCGCTTTAGCCACCGCAA